>NZ_MDSS02000026.1 GCF_001758425.2 Nesterenkonia sp. PF2B19
GCCGCCAACCTAGAATATCATATCATATTCTCTGTTGTCAATTTTCGCTTTCCGGATCGCTCCGAAGCAACTTTTCTATCCTAGAACATCTCGTTTCCGGCTGTCAAACCCGGTCCCGAGCCGCCCTCCGGACAGCAACTTCTCCATCCTACCCTATCCGTCTGACCCGTGCAAACTCGGTGTCTCACCGAATTCTCTGGGCCATCCTCAAGGATGAGCGTCAAGAAGCCCTGTGACGTGACCGCCACAGTGTGCTCTGCACCGGGTTTCTGCCTTTCGGCTGTCTTCCCTGTGCCCTGAGCACGAGTAGAAACTTTACACAGCACCTCGCCCCCGCGCAAACCGGATCGGGGGTGATGTGCGTCTCAGACGAGAACAGCCGCGGCGCCGGCGTCCCAAGGGACGTCCGGGCCGCGGCTGCCGTGCCGGTCTGGGTCTCGGTGATCAGTCGCCGTTCCGGCGCACGATGGCCAGATTCTTCTTGCCGCGACGCACCACCAGGTACCGGCCATGGAGCCAGAGCTCCGAACCGGCCGGGGTCTCGCCGTCGTCGACCTTGGTGTTGTTCACATAGGCGCCGCCGTCCTTGACGGTGCGCCGTGCCTCGGACTTCGAGCTGACCAGACCGGTGGAGACCAGCGCCTCCACCACGGAGGCTGACTGCGGGTCGAGGTCTGCGACCGGCAGCTCAGCGGAGGCCGCGCGCAGGGTCGGTTCGTCGATCTCGGCGATCTCCCCCTTGCCGAAGAGCGCCTCAGAGGCTGCAATGACCTTTCGGGTCGCCTCCTCCCCATGGACCAGCGTGGTCACATCCCATGCCAGAGTCCGCTGCGCCTCCCGGGAGAAGGGGCGCTCCTCCACCTCGCGAGCCAGGGCGTCGATCTCTTCCCGACTGCGGAAGGTGAACACCTTCAGCCGCTCGATCACATCGGCGTCGGCCTGGTTGAGCCAGAACTGGTAGAAGGTGTACGGCGAGCACAGCTCGGCGTCGAGCCAGATCGCGTTGCCCTCCGACTTGCCGAACTTGGTGCCGTCCGAGTTCGTGATCAGCGGCGTGCCGAGGGCGTGCACCTGGGCATTCTCCACTCGCCGGACAAGCTCCGTTCCAGCGGTGATGTTCCCCCACTGGTCGGAACCCCCGAACTGGAGCGTGCAGTCGTAGTCTCGGTACAGCTGCAGGTAGTCCAGACCCTGGAGGATCTGGTAGCTGAACTCCGTGTAGGAGATTCCCTCATCAGAGTTCAGCCGCTTGGCCACCAGGTCCTTCTTGATCATGGTGCCCACACGGAAGTACTTGCCGATGTCCCGCAGGAACTCGATGGCGGTGATCCCCTGGGTCCAGTCCAGGTTGTTCACCATCTGCGCAGCGTTCTCCCCCTCGAAGGAGATGTAGGGGCGCACCTGGTCCTGGATGCTGCGCACCCAGCCGGCCACAGTCTCCGGAGTGTTGAGCACCCGCTCCCCCGACTCGCGGGGGTCGCCGATGAGGCCGGTGGAGCCGCCGACGAGCGCCAGGGGCCGGTGACCGGCCAGCTGGATGCGTCGCATCGTGAGCAGCTGCACCAGGTGACCCAGGTGCAGAGAAGCCGCCGTCGGATCGAATCCGCAGTAATAGGTGATGGGGTCCCCCGCGAGGGCCTCCTCCAGTGCTGACTCCTCCGTCGACACGTGCACCAGGCCGCGCCACTTCAGCTCCTGCCAGATGTTCTCGAAGCTGTCATCGTTGCGCTGGGTCTCCAGCGCCGCTGGGTTCTCCACGAGGTTCTTCTCCATCACAACTCGTACGGTAGCAGTGTCGGGCCCTGGTCCGGGGCCCGGTCTCGTCTCACCGCGCGTCGAACCCCGCCGGGAGCTCGCCCGAGTGCACGACGTGCAGCGACTGGGTGGGACGGGTGAGCGCCACATACAGGCTGCCGATCCTGCCCGCGGCCTCCTCGCGCAGCTCGGCGGGCTCGACCACCACCACGGCGTCGAACTCCAGACCCTTGGCGTCATCGGCGGTGAGGACCACGATGTCCTGGCTCAGTGAGCCCGCGCCGTCGCCGACCCGTTCGCCGAAGCGTTCCCGCAGGGCGCGCCGGGCGGACGCGTGGAGCCGCTCCGGGACGATGGCCGCCACCAGGCCGTCTCCGACCTTGCCGAACTCGGCGTCGACGGCCTCCACCACCGCCGGCACCACGGCATCGTCCGCCACCTGGTCCACTGCGGGAGCATGGTCGCCCTCGCGGACCGTGCGCAGCGAGGTGATGTCCAGTCCTTCGGAGCGGGCCACGGCCTCGGCCAGATCCACGATCCGGCGCGGGGTCCGGTAGTTGACCGTGAGCTCCTCGACGCGCATCCGCTCGCCGACGAAAGGCTCCATGGCGGCCTGCCAACTCGTCGCCGCCGACGCCGAGGAACCCTGGGCGATGTCGCCGACCACGGTGAAGGATTTCAGGGGGCACCGCCGCATGAGCACATGCCACTGCATGGGTGAGAGCTCCTGGGCCTCATCGACCACGACATGGCCGTAGGTCCAGGTGCGGTCCACCTGGGCGCGCTCAGCAGCACTGAGGCGGGCGGCGGTCTCCTCGTTGAGGCTCACCACGTCCTCCGCGCTCAGGAAGCCTTCGATGCCCATCTCGGCCATCGCGGGGGTGGCGTTCTCCACGGCCTTGCGGGCGTCCTCGAGCTGCCGCTCCCGGGCGGCCTTCTGCCGAGCCTCCTCCCGTCCGGCGGACTCGTCGAGGTCGCCCAGCAGCTCGGCGGCCTCGTCGAGCAGCGGGACGTCGGCGACGGTGAACGGCTCCCCGGGTTCCCGCCGCAGCAGGTCCCGCTCGGTCCGGGTCAGCATCGGTGCGGCCGCCTCCAGATAGGCCGGCCGGCTCCACAGGTCCTCCAGCAGATTCTGCGGCGTCCGCGGCAGCCAGCAGAGGTTCAGCAGCACGCGCACGTCGCGGGCGGTGCGGACGTCCTCCACCAGATAGGAGCGGTCCGCCTCGTTGCCCTCGGACCGCTTGGCCAGGATGCGCTCGAGCTTCTCCGCGATGTCCTTCACCACGACCTTCACGAAGGTCGTCCGCGCCTCGTTGTAGGGCTTGCCGGTAGCCCGGGCCCGTTCCCGGGCGCGGTTGATCATCGCCGGGGTGACCGAGACCTTGACGCCGTCGACGTCCACCTCTCGCGGCTCCGCATGGTGCGTTGACGCTGGGCCACGGCCGCACCGATGACCTCCGCCATCTGCAGCCGCCCCTTGATCTCAGCGACCCGGGAGTCCTGCTCCTCGACGCCGCGCACCCCGGGGTACAGCTCAGCCACCGACGACATCACCACGCCGGTCTCGCCCAGCGAGGGCAGGACACGGTCGATGTAGGACATGAAGGTGGAGTTCGGCCCCACGATCAGCACCCCGGCGGACTTCAGCCGCTCCCGATGGCTGTACAGCAGATAGGCGGCCCGATGGAGGGCCACCGCAGTCTTCCCCGTCCCCGGCCCACCCTGGACCACCAGGACTCCCGGCAGGTCCGAGCGGATCACTCGGTCCTGCTCCGCCTGGATGGTGGCGACGATGTCGCCCATCTGACCGGTGCGCCGGGCGTTGAGCGCCGCGAGCAGAGCCCCGTCCCCGTGGTTCTCCGCCGTCTCCTCGAGCAGGTCTGGGTCCAGGACCTCATCCTCCACGCCCTGGACGTCCCGACGCCGCAGCATCAGGTGCCGGCGTCGTCGCACGCCCTGCCGATCGAAGGCGGTGGCCTGGTAGAAGACGCCGGACTCCGGGGCTCGCCAATCCAGCATGAGCCGCTGCCGCTCGGCGGTGGTCAGCCCGATGCGGCCGATGTACCGACAGTCGCCGCCGTCGAGATCCAGGCGCCCGAAGACGAGCCGATCGTCCACGGCGTTGAGCTGAGCCAGCCGATCCTCATACATGGTGGCGAAGGCGTCGCGCTCCGAGACGTTCTGCATGGTGCCCACCGCCCCGGTGCTGCGCACCTCGGAGAGCTGGGTCTCCTTCTCCTCGCGGAGCTCGTCGAGCCTGCGGTACAGCAGGCCCACGTACTCCCGCTCCTCCTCGACGGCGGCGTCGAGCGCCGGGACGGGGACCTCACCGTCGGTGGGCATGTCTCCGGAGGCCCTCCGGAACGGCCGTTGCGCGCGGCCGGACGATCCGGGATGACCTCGGATGCGCTCGAGCTGGTCGTGTCACTCATCAAGCAGTACGGCTCTCATGTCTGAAACAGATGACCACCTATCCTACCCGCAAGAGGGTGAACAGGACATGACGGCGTCGCCGTCAGCTCTGCCGACGCTCCAGCACCTCCCGAGCGGGCACATCCCGACCCGGCCGGTAGGCCGAGACACTGGCTTCACCGGCCAGCCAGCAGCGCCAGGGGAACTCCGGGCCTCCGCCGACACCGGAGACGCCCACCCGCGGGCCCCAGAGCCTCTCGCCGACCGGCTCCCCGGGCGGCGAGAGGAGGAAAGCGACGTCTTCGGGGTCCGGATCCGCAGGCTGCGGCGCCTCGGGCGGCACCAGTGTCACCGGCGCGGCGTCCATGGTGAGCGTGATGCCCAGCCCTTGACCCAGACGCCCAGGCCCCGAGAGCAGCTTCACCCCGGTGTCCCGCCCCCGGCGCTCGACTGCGAGGCCGCGTCCGGCGAGCACCTCGCCGGCGCGCAGCAGCACTCCCCCGGCCGTGCCCTCGGGTCCGCAGGCCAGGTTCAGACAGCGATGGATCCCGTAGTTCAGGTAGACGTAGGTGCGCCGCGGAGGCCCGAACAGGGAGTCATTGCGGGCCGTGCGGCCGCGGAAGCTGTGCGCTCCGGGGTCCTCGCCCTGGTCACCGTAGGCCTCGACCTCAGTCAGCCGGACGGTGACAGCACCCTGTACGGTCACCACGGTCAGGCGGCAGCCCAGCAGGGCCGGAGCGAGCGCCGTGGCGTGCCCGTCGAAGAGCGTGTCAAGCTGATGAAGGTCCACGGCCGACCATTCTTCCATCCCGCACCTGTGGGACTCACCGTGCTCACAGATTCGGTGCGGTGCGCCAGTCCGGGAAGGGATCGGGGAAGGTGGACCAGGCCATGGGACCGGCCGCGAGCTCGTCGTCGTCCAGAGCCGCCTCGTCCAGGGCCGCGGTGAGCCTCCGGGTGTCCAGACCGAGCCCGACGACGGCGACGTCCTGCCCGAAGGCCAGCACTTCGTCCTCCTCCCGCATCTGGTGGTCGAAGCTCACCGGTTCCAGGGCGAATCCGGCCCCCACATGGTCCCACTGGGCGGTGACATGTGGCCGGGTCGCCAGTCGGCAGAACCCGGCGGAGCGCAGCACCTGCCCGGCGCCGCGTTCGAAGAAGAAGGTCTCCAGGACTGCATGCAGCCGGCCCGGGTGGAAAGGTCGCAGCTGGTCGTACCGCATCACCGTGACGTCCTCGGTGGTCACCTCCGGGGCGAAGTCCCCGTTGAGCTGGCAGATCCACCCGGCCCTCGTCTGCTCCTGGGAGTACTCCGTGCTCCGCCGAGGCCATCCGTTCGAGACGCCACCGTCGCGTCGCACCGTGGCCCGCGGACTCAGCGCGCTCAGCAGCGCCTCGAGCGTGCGGAGCCGGTGAGCCGGAAGGCCGGAGGTGTTGACCAGCACGATGTCCGAGGCGTATTCGATCTGCTGGACCATCAGTTCCGCCCGGGCCGCGTGGTGGGCCCCGTCCTGCAGCGGCACGAAGTCCTCCGCCTCCAGATCGTCGAGCAGATGCGCGGCGTCCACCACGCAGACCACGGCGGAGAGCCGAGTGGCCATGGTGGGGTCGGCCAGAAGGCCGATGATCTCCATGGCCGGCGTCTCCAGCGGGTGCTCGACCACCAGGCCCTGCGCCGCACGCATCCGGCCCAGGAGCGTCACCGCCTGATCGAGCACCTCCGGCTCGGCGCGCATCCTGCGCGCGGGCAGCAGCACCCGGTTCTCGGCGCGGGCCAGGCGCGCCGCGAGCTCCTGCCGCTCCGGTGCGCAGGCTCCGACGACGGCGACGACGTCCACCCGCCCTCCGATGCTCGCTCCCTGCGGCTCGTCCTCCGGCGTGATCTCCATTCGCGTCCTTCCAGGGTTGAAGCGTATGATCACTGCTAATGCTACTCATTATCACTAGGAGGATGCCATGAAGGTCCGAAAGTCCCTGCGCTCGCTGAAGAACAAGCCCGGCTCCCAGGTGGTGCGCCGCCGCGGCAAGACCTACGTCATCAACAAGAAGAACCCCCGCCTCAAGGCCCGCCAGGGCTGACAGCATGCCTAGGTCCCAACTCGACGAGTACGAGCTCATCGGTGAGCTCCATGATCTCTTCCTGAGCGAGGAGACGTGGAGCCCCATCAGGCCTGTTCTCCAGGAGCTCTTCGGAGAGCTGGGAGACAGCGCCGTGGTGATGGACATCGGCGCCGGCACGGGGCTGGGAGTCGACGCCCTGTCCCGGGTGTTCGACGGCCGCATCGCCGCCGTCGAGCCTTCGGCCATGATGCGGGCCGGCCTGCTGACCAGGATCTCGACCGACGAGGACCTGGCCGGGCGCGTCCGCATCATCGCCGAACCTGCACCCGCGGCCTTCGCCCAGCTCACCGGGCCCATCGACGGCTTCCTCTGCACGCATATGCTGGGCCACCTCAGCGGCCACCAGCGCCGGGAGATGTTCGCGCAGCTGGAACAGCGTATGGCGCCCGGAGCGTCCGGACTCGTCACCGCCGACCGGCACCTCGCACCGCCGTCGGGTCGGTCCGTGGAGCAGCATCGGCGCCTCGGCGGACTGGACTACGTGGCGCGCTTCCTCCCCCAGCCGGACGGCCTAGTGCAGCGCTACGAGGTCCGCGACGGCGGCACGGTGCTGCGCAGCGTGGAGGCTGTGAGCCGATGGCAGCCCGTCACACAGGCCGCGCTCGCCGCTGAGGCGGCGCCGGCCGGCTTCGAGCTGGTGAGCCGGGGCGACGGGCTCGCCACCCTCAGAAGGAGCCCGTTCAGAACGCCCCCGCGTACCGCTCAGCCCACCGGGCGACGTCATTGATGTAGGGCATTGAGCGGTTGTAGGCCCCCACCGCGGTGGCGAAACCCTCATCCTGCGTCAGCGGCCCACCACGCTCACACAGATAGACCGCGGCGGTCAGCGCGGCGTCATCGATGTTCTGCGGGTCCGGGCCCTCTTCGCGTGCCCCGGCAGAGCCGTCCTGAGCGTAGAGCCCCCAGGTGGTCGGGATGAACTGCATCGGTCCGACGGCTCTGTCCCACTCATCGTCGCCGTCGAGCTCGCCGCCGTCGGTGTCCCGGATCTCCGCCACACCCTCACCGCCGTCCAGGGCGATGCCGATGATCGGCGGTGAGGCCGTGCCGTCTGCCTCCAGGCTCGAGCCTGCGTAGGTGCCGTGCAGGGACTCCACCTGCCCGATCCCCGCCAGGGTGTTCCAGCCCAGACCGCATCCGGGCCTCTCGGCACGCTGCCGCAGGGCGGCACCCGCATAGGCCTCCAGCGCGCGCGGCGGAATCTCCTCCGACTCGGCCGTCGCGGCGACCCAGTCCGGGTCGGCGATCTCGCGCACGGGAAGATCCGCCAGCGAGGCCGCCTCACGCGCCTGCGCGGAGAACGGGGCCTGCCGCTGGACCGGAGCCTCCGGCAGCTCGGCGGACGTCTGATCGTCAGGCTCCTCCGGAGCTCCCCCGCAGGAGGTCAGGAGCACGACGACGCAGGCGGCCGCCCCGAGGAGTCGGGGCCGCCGCCTGCGCTGCGTCGTGGGATCTGAGATCGAGCGTCCGGAGGCCATCTCAGTCATCTGCGTCGCGCCGACCGCCGATGCTCAGCCTCCCAGCGCCGCGCGGCGCCGTGCCGACTCGGCGGCGGCGCCTCGAGCTGCTCGGCGACCCGCACCGGAGCGGTGCCGCCAACGGCGTCACGGGAGGCCAGGGAGCCCTCCACGCTGAGCACGTGACGCACCTCGGGCGTGAGAGCCGGGTGGATGGCGGCCAGCTCCTCATCGGTGAGCTCGTGCAGCTCCTTGACGGGCGCATGCTGCTCACAGGCCCGCACACATTCTCCGGCCACCTCATGGGCCACCCGGAACGGCACACCCTGCCGGACCAGCCACTCCGCGACGTCCGTGGCCAGGGAGAACCCCTGCGGGGCCAACTCGGCGAGTCGCTCGGGGTGGAACTCGAGCGTGGCGATCATCCCGGAGACCGCCGGAAGGAGCAGCTCGAGGGTGTCGACGGCGTCGAAGGCCGGCTCCTTGTCCTCCTGCAGATCCCGGTTGTAGGCCAGCGGCAGCGCCTTGAGCGTCGCCAGCAGACCGGTGAGGTCACCGATGAGCCGGCCGGCCTTGCCGCGGGCCAGCTCCGCGATGTCCGGGTTCTTCTTCTGCGGCATGATCGAGCTGCCCGTGGAGTACGCGTCGTCGAGCGTGACGAAGCCGAACTCCTTGGTGGCCCAGAAGATGACCTCCTCGCTGATCCGGGAGAGGTCCACCCCGATCATCGCGGTCACCCAGGTGAACTCCGCCACCAGGTCCCGCGAGGCGGTGCCGTCGATGGAGTTCTCCGTCGGCCCGTCGAAGCCCAGCTCGGCGGCCACCTGCGCCGGGTCCAGACCCAGCGAGGAGCCGGCCAGCGCTCCGGAGCCGTACGGGGAACGCGCCAGACGACGGTCCAGGTCCGCCAGACGGTCGACGTCGCGCAGCAGCGGCCACGCATGGGCGAGCAGATGATGGGCCAGCAGCACCGGCTGCGCATGCTGCAGATGGGTGCGGCCCGGCATCGGCGCCGTCGGGTGCCGCCGCGCCTGGGAGACCAGGGCCTCGACGACGTCGAGGACGCCGGATGAGATGACCGCGACCTGATCCCGAAGGTACATGCGCACCATCGTGGCGATCTGATCATTCCTCGACCGTCCGGCGCGCAGCTTGCCGCCGAGCTCCTGGCCCGCCCGCTCCAGCAGCCCGCGCTCCAGCGCCCCGTGGACGTCCTCGTCGGACTCCGCGGGAGTGAAGGCCCCGGAGCGGACGTCCTCGGCGAGGGCGTCCAGCGCCGAGAGCATCCCCTCCAGCTCGGACTCCGTCAGCAGCCCCGCCCGGTGCAGCACTCGGGCGTGCGCCCGGGATCCGGCGATGTCATAGGGGGCGAGCTTCCAGTCGAAATGCGTGGACTTGCTCAGCGCCGCCATCACATCGGCCGGCCCGGAGGCGAAGCGCCCACCCCACAGGGAGCCCTCGTTGGTGCCGTGCGTCTGGCTGGTCGACTCCGTTCCCATGCCGGCTGCGCTCACTTCTCGACGCCGGCGCCGGAGAGGTCGGGCTTGCCGTGGATCCGCTCCTCGCGCTGCGAGGCCGTCCGGGCGGACAGCCCGAAGATGTCGATGAATCCGGGCGCCGACGACTGATCGAAGGAGTCGCCTTCGTCGTAGGTGGCGAGGTTGAAGTCGTACAGTGAGGTCTCGGAGCGCCGGCCCTGCACCGTGGCGCGGCCGCCGTGGAGCTCCAGGCGGATCTCCCCGGAGACGTACTTCTGGGTCTCGTCGATGAAGACGTCGAGGTTGTTCTTCAACGGCGAGAACCACTGGCCGTCATAGACCAGCTCGGTCCACCGCTGATCGACCGTCTTCTTGAACCGCGCCTGCTCGCGCTCCAGGGTGATGTTCTCCAGCTCCCGGTGGGCGGCCATCAGGGCCATCGCGCCCGGCGCCTCATAGATCTCCCTCGACTTGATGCCCACCAGTCGGTCCTCCACGATGTCGATCCGCCCGATGCCCTGGGCGCCGGCGCGGCGGTTGAGCTCCTCGATGGTCTCCAGCGGCGTCACGCTGCGTCCGTCGAGGGCCACCGGCACGCCCTGATCGAAGGTGATGGTCACGACGTCGGCCGCCGGCGGGAAGGCCGGGTCTTCGGTGTAGTCGTAGACGTCCTTGGTGGGGCCGTTCCAGATGTCCTCCAGGAAGCCCGTCTCCACGGCCCGTCCCCAGACGTTCTGGTCGATGGAGAAGGGGTTCTTCTTCGTCGTCTCGATCGGCAGGTCGTTCTTCTCCGCGTACTCGATGGCCTTCTCCCGGGTCAGGGCGAGGTCGCGGACTGGGGCGATGCACTTCAGCTCCGGGCCGAGCGTCTGGATGGAGACCTCGAAGCGCACCTGGTCGTTCCCCTTGCCGGTGCAGCCGTGGGCGACAGTGGAGGCCCCGAACTGCTGAGCGGCGGCGACGAGGTGCTTCGAGATCACCGGTCGCGAGATGGCCGAGACCAGCGGGTAGGCGTCCATGTACAGCCCGTTGGCCTTCAGCGTGGGCATGCAGTACTGCTCGGCGAACTCGTCGCGAGCGTCGGCCACGTAGGCCTCGACGGCGCCGCAGTCCAGGGCGCGCTGGCGGACGGTCTCCAGGGACTCTCCGCCCTGTCCGACGTCGACGGCGACGGCGACGACCTCGGAGCCGGTCGCCTCGGCGATCCAGCCGATGGCCACTGAGGTGTCGAGGCCGCCCGAGTAGGCGAGAACGATGCGATCGGTCACGGGTCCAGCTCCTTGCATGTCGTCCCTGGGCGGCCAGGGAGGTGTGGTGGTCGGCTCACCGAGGAGTCTACATAAATATTCAGTCCATTGCATACTCACGCAGTGGGGCTCGGGGAACCGCCGTCTCCCTGGCAGGCTATCGCCTCAGGACGCCGCCGTCAGCGGCTCCGCGACACCGAGCCTCCGACTCCGACGACGATCCCTGCGACGACGCCGGCGCATCCACCATGACACCGCCGCCAGATGCGGGAACTCCAGCAGCATGCCGAGCACGATCACCGCAGTCACCACGGGATCCTCGCCCAGCACCAGGGCCGTGACGGCCAGCATCAGCGGCGCATTCCGAGCCGCCGTCGTGAAGATGACCAGGATCAGATCCGGCTCGGCCAACGCGGCACGCCGCGACACGGCCACAGCGAGCCCCATGCTGAGCGCGAAGAACAGGGCGACCACGATCAGCACCTGGACGAAGACCCACGGCGCCAGGACCGCCTCCGACGCCCCGGCGGCGAAGAGCACCAGGATCAGCGCGGCGATCACCCAGGGCAGGGCCGCGCCTCCGGCCCGCTGAACGGCGGCGAGCGCGTCACGGCCGGCCGCCCGACCGACCAGCAGGCGCACCAGCACCGCCGCTGCGGCCGGAATCAGCAGGCCTTCTGTGACAGCCGGCCACAGCGCCTCCATCACTCCAGGGAGGCTGCGCCCGGTGACCAGCGAGATCCACACCGGGTAGAGGAGCAGCTGCAGCACCAGGGAGACCGGGATCAGCGCCGCCCCCAGCACAGCGTTCCCACCGGCCACCCGGGTGAATCCGAGGAACCAGTCCGTGCAGGGGAACAGCAGATAGATCAGCAGCCCCAGACGCACGGCCTCGCTGTCGGGAACCAGCAGCGTCACCAGCCCCAGGGCGGCCGCCGGCAGCACGAGCATGTTGAGCACCAGCGCCACGACGGCGGCGCGGCGCGAGCGCAGCAGCTCCCGCGCCCCACCGACTCGCAGCTCCAGGAACACGAGCCCGAGCAGCAGCATGATCAGCGGATCCGTCGCATGCTCCGCCCAGGCGGCGTCCGAGCCGGTCAGTCCCAGCAGCAGGCCGACGGCGATCGCCAGCAGGAACAGCCAAGGCGGCGAAGGACTCAGCACGCGCATTCGGCCCCGCAGGACTCGACGTCCTCGGCGAGCATGCCGGCCTGACGCCAGGCCTCGAGCGCCGTGCAGTCCTTCCCGAGGGACTCGCCGACCACGCGGGCGACATGGGCGAAGCGCTGCCGGAACTTGTAGACGAAGCAGAAGCGCTGCGACCCGTGACGCAGCGCCGCTCCGGCGAGGAAGAGCCCGGGGGCTCGGGTGGACTGATCGTCGGCGTCCACCAGGGGCCAGCCGTCCTCCCTGCGGTCGAACAGATGCGCCGCGGGTCCGAGACCAGGCCCGAACCCGGTGCCCGCCACAGGTGCCGAGTCGGCCTCCAGCACGGTGCCGTCACTGAGAGAGACCGACCAGCGGTCTCCGTCGCGGGCCACCGACGAGGCATGCCGAGCCAGCAGGCGGAGCCTGCCGGTCTGCTGGGCGCGAGCCAGCCGCATCCTGGTGCGCGGCGCCAGGCGGAAGGACGGATCGGACCCTTCGCCGGCGTCCCAGGGATGGTCGGCATCGAGCACAGTGACCTCCGCGCCGGCCTCGACATGGTGGCAGGCGACGTCGAGGCCGGACTCGTAGCCGCCGAGCACCACGAGGCGACCCTGCCGCGGCCCCCAGGCCTCCTGGCGGGAGGTGTGGACCAGCGCGCCCTTCCCCGCCATCTGTGGCACGGCGGGGTCTTGGAACTCCCCGCCGGCCCAGACCACCGTCCGCGCTGGGATGGGCCCGTGCGGGGTGGTGGCGACGAAGCCGGCGTCGTCCTGCCGCAGCGAGGTGACCTCACACTCCGGAGCGACCGGCACCTCGAAGACCCGGGCGACACCGCGCAGGTACTTCGCGTAGCCGCGCCCGTCGGGATAGTCCACACCGAGGCTGAAGGCGGGAGAGGTCTCCGGGTGCACGGAGTTCAGGTCCGTGGACCCGTAGCCGTTGCCGGTGAAGGACGGGGTGAGGAATCGCTGCTCCTGCGGCCATCGCCGGAAGGTCTCGCCGATCTGGCCGCGGTCGACGACGCCGACGGTCAGTCCGTCGACGGCGTCGAGGGCGAGGGCGCACCCGATGCCGGCGGGGCCCGCCCCGACCACGAGGGCGTCGAGGGCCTGCGCTGGAGAGGGGGTCATGGAGCGACCTTCCTAGTTATTGAGAATGACTTTCAATAACCCAGCATACGCGACGGCGTCGATGACCTCGGACGACATGACACGCCGCCGTCGCCGGCTCGGCCTCCGATACACTCGGGGCCATGCCACACGACTCCTCCCCCGCCGCCGGACAGCCCCAGGACACCGGCGACGTCCCCGAGCTGACCGACGAACAGCTGGAGTTCCTCAACTCCATGTTCGACCTCGCGCGGCAGGGCCGTGGCGAAGAGCTGCTGGGCCTCATCGACCAGGGGATCCCGGTCAACCTGGCCAACGCCAAGGGCGACACGCTGCTGATCCTGGCCACCTACAACAACCACGTCTCCCTGGTGAAGGGCCTGCTCGACCGGGACGCCGACGTCGACCGGCTCAACGACCGCGGCCAGTCCGCCCTGACCTGTGCGGTGTTCCTGCAGAACGAGGAGACGGTGCGCCTGCTCCTCGACGCCGGCGCGGACCCCCGCCACGAGGGCCAGAACGCCTATGCGGCCATCGAGATGTTCGGCCTCGACGCGATGCGTGCCGTGCTCGACGAGCACCAGGGGAACCGCTCCGGGAAGTGACGAGGCCCCGTCATCCCACGGGAGCCCCGCCGATCCAGACACCGGCCACATCCGCCGCTGAGCCCAGCGAGAAGATCTTCGCCACCACATCCTGCGCATCACGGGCGTAAGGCAGGACCTGCTCCAGCGTCCCGCCCGTCTGGGGCCGCACCAGCACCGCGTCGAACTGACGTCCCACCGACAGATCCCCGATCTCCTCGGCCAGTCCCAGCACCTGAGCGCCGGAACGTGTCGCCAGATGCAGCAGGTCCGAGGGGCGCAGGTCCAAGCCCTCAGCACCGAGCAGACGCTGCCCGAAATAGGCCTGCAGGCCTTCCGCCACCAGGAAGAACCCCGCCCCGGCGCCGACATCGGTGCCCAGCGCGACCGGCACGCCCGCGTCCCGATGGCGCCGCCAGGGGAACAGCCCGCTGCCGAGGGAGAAGTTCGACGTCGGGCAGTGGGCCACCGCTGCACCCCGCTCCCCCAGGATGACCAGCTCCTCCTCCGTGGGATGCACATCATGGGCCAGCACCGCACGTGAGCTCAGCAGCCCGGCCCGGTCATAGGTGTCCACGTAGTCCCGGGCCTCTGGAAACAGCTCGCGCACGGCGGCGATCTCCGCCGGGTTCTCATTGACATGCGAGGTGAACCAGAGACCCTCGTCGCCCGGCCCCGTGCCCGCTCCCGCGGCGAGCAGCTCACCGCACGACCGCAGCATCTCCTGGCTCGCCGAGAGCGAGAACCGCGGAGTGACCGCATAGCGCAGCCGTCCTCGGCCATGCCATCGCCCCGCCAGGGTCCGGCCGGCCTCCAGAGCCCGCTCCGGGGTGACCAGCAGGCTCTCCGGGAGGAGGCGGTCGCTGACCACCAGGCCGGAGGTCATCCGCAGTCCGATCCGCTCCGCCTGCGTGAAGAGCGCGTCCATCGCCGCCGGGAAGTGGGAGCCGAAGACCAGCGCCGACGTCGTCCCGGACCGCACCACGGAGGAGAGGAAGTCCTCGGCCACCGCCTGGGCATGCGTCGCCTCGGCCAACCTCTCCTCCTCGGGCAGCGCGCACTGGTCGAGCCACTCCAACAAGGGCATCCCGAGCCCGCCGATGACGCGGATCTGGGGGAAGTGGACGTGGGTGTCCACCAGGCCGGGCAGCAGAACGCCGTCGCGAAGATCCACGACCTCGTGACCGGGATGGCCGGCGACGGCGGCGTCGAGCCCGGTCCGGGCGACGATCACCCCGTCCTCGACGACCAGGGCGCAGTCGTGGTCCGCCCGCAACGCGTCAGGGTCTCCCAGCTCCCCTGGAGTGTCCAACACCTGCGCCCGATAGATCGTCATGCGCTCGCTCCCCCAGGAGCTCCGACGGACCCACGGCGCAGATAGTCCGCCACGACGCTGACCGCGATGCTCACCGGGTCCTTGCCGGGCACCTCAGAGAGCCCGATGGGGCAGGTGATGCGGTCGAGGTGCTCCTCGGGGTGCCCGCTCTCCTGCAGCCGACGACGGAACCGGGCCCATTTCGCCCGTGACCCGATGAGCCCCGCGTAGCCGAGATCCTCCCGCCCCAGGGCGGCCTCACACAGGAACAGGTCCTCGGCGTGGTCATGGGTCATGATCAGCACGTGGGCCCCCGCTGGCAGCTGCGCCATCACCGTCTCCGGGGCCGGGGCGTGGTGGACCTCCACCTGGGCCCGAGACTCCGTCAGGTCCAGGGCGCGGGCCCGGCCCGCCTGTTCCTCGCGGCTGTCCACCAGGTGCAGGGTCACGGACAGGCGAGAGAACATCCGCGCCGTCTCCAGGCCTACGTGGCCGACGCCGAAGATCGCCACGACCGGCGGCGCACCGATCCGTTCGAAGAGCAGCGAGACCTGCCCACCGCAGCACTGACGACCGTGGACGGCAGGCGCATGCTCGGTCAGGGACAGCTCCAGGGTCTGGGGGCTCTCCGACCCCGGGGCCAGCAGGGATCGGGCATGCTCGATGGCGGTCTGCTCGAGGTTCCCTCCCCCGATGCTGTCCCAGGAGCCGTCCGCGGCGACGACCATCTTGGCCCCCGCCTCCCGCGGGGCGTGACCGCGGGTGCTCAGCACGGTGACGAGCACGCCCGCCCGGCCCCGAGCCCGCAGCCGGCCCAGCGCCTCATGCCAGTCACCCGTCAGCTCCACCGTCAGCCGCCGCACACCAGCTCTGCGGCCTCATCCCGCGCCGCCTCGTCCCCTGCCGCCTCCCGGGCACGCCGCAGCGCCCAGAACACCGCCTCCGGGGTGGCCGGACTGGGCAGCTCCACCGAGGATCCGCCGGGGCCGAAGGCGGCCACCGCGGCCCGCAGCGCCTCCCGGACGCTGAAGGCCAGCATGAGGGGAGGCTCCCCCACCGCCTTGGATCCGTACACCACCCCGGGCTCGGTGGCGCGTTCGTAGAGATGCACCGTGAAGTCCTCCGGCGTCTCCGAGAAGCTGGGGAGCTTATAGGTGCTCGCCGCCTGGGAGAGCACCCGGCCGCGTCCCGGCGAGTCGCCTTCGTCCCAGCGGAGGTCCTCCAGGGTCAGCCACCCGACGCCCTGGACGAAGCCGCCCTCGATCTGGCCCACATCGATCAGCGGGGACAGCGAGTCGCCGACGTCGTGGAGGATGTCGGTGCGGAGCAGCCGGTGGGCTCCGGTGAAGCCGTCCACCTCGACCTCGCTGACGGCCGCACCGTAGGCGAAGTACTTGAACGGTTCGCCTCGCATCGCCACCGGGTCCCAGTGGATGCCCTCGGTGCGGTGGTAGCCGGCGGCGAAGAGCTGGACCCGCTGCAGATAGGCGTCCCGCACGACGTCGGCGAAACTCACCGGCTCGGTCCCCAGCCCCCGAACCTCGCCGTCGGAGAATCGGACGTCATGGGAGTGGACCCCGAGCCGCCGAGAGGCCACCTCCGCCAGCCTCTGGCGAATCTGCTCGCAGGCGTTCCTCACGGCTCCGCCGTTGAGGTCCGCGCCCGAGCTGGCCGCCGTGGCGGAGGTGTTGGGCACCTTGTCCGTGCGGGTCGGGGCCAGACGCACCTGCTCCAGCGGCAGGCCCAGAGCCGTGGCCGCCACCTGCCGCATCTTGGTGTGCAGCCCCTGGCCCATCTCCGTGCCGCCGTGGTTGATGAGCACCGAGCCGTCCTTGTAGACGTGCACCAGGGCGCCGGCCTGGTTGAAGGCGGTGAAGTTGAAGGAGATCCCGAACTTCACCGGGGTCAGTGCCAGTCCGCGCTTCCGGTGGCCATGCCGGGCGTTGAACTCCTCCACCTGCCGACGTCGGGACACGACGTCGGCGCGATCCTCCAGCTGGTCCCAGATGTCTCCGAGACGTTCGGCGTGCCGCACGGGCTGCCCATAGGGTGTGACGTCTCCGGGGCGGTAGAGGTTCCGGCGCCGCAGCTCGTCCGGGGCCAGCCCCAGCAGCGGCGCGCACCGCCCCAGGATGTCCTCGATGATGAGCATCCCCTGCGGCCCTCCGAATCCGCGGAAGGCGGTCTGCGAGGTCTTATGCGTCTTCGCGATCCGGCCCAGGACCTCCACGGCCGGGATGAGATAAGCGTTGTCGATGTGGCACAGGGCCCGCGAGAGCACCGGCTCGGAGAGGTCCAGGGACCACCCGCCGTCCGAGGTGATGACCGCCTTCAGCGCCCGGAGGCGGCCGGCGTCGTCGAAGCCCACCTCCCATTGCGCGGCGAAGGGGTGGCGCTTGCCGGTCATCGTGATGTCCTGGGTGCGGGTCAGGCGCACGCGGACCGGGCGGCCCGTACGCACCGCTCCGAGCGCGGCGACCGCGGCCAGACCATGGGGCTGCATCTCCTTGCCGCCGAAGCCTCCGCCCATCCTCAGCGCCTGGACCGTCACCTCATGGGAGGCGACCCCCAGCACGTGGGCCACGATCTCCTGCGTCTCGGTGGGGTGCTGGGTGGAGCTGTGGACCATCACCTGCCCGGCCTCGTCCACCAGGGCGAGGGAGGCGTGGGTCTCCAGGTAGAAGTGCTCCTGGCCGCCGAAGGAGAACGTCCCCGAGAAGCGGTGGGGCGCCTCCGCGAGACCGGCGCCGACATCGCCGCGGCGCAGCACCGGCTGCCGGCCCTGGAAGCTCTCCGCGGCGATCGCCTCGTCCAGGGTGATCAGCGCGTCCAGGGGTTCGTAGTCTACGACGACGGCCTCGGCACCCCGCCGGGCGGCCTCCTGGGTCTCCCCCAGCACCCAGCACACGGCGTGCCCGTGGAACATCACCACCCGTGGAAAGAGCGGTTCGTCACCCTTCACCCCGGCGTCGTTGATGCCGGGGACGTGCTCGGCGGTGAGCACCTCCACGCGCCGTCGACGCGCGGGCACCCGCAGTGTCCAGGGCCAGCACGCGAGCATGGGCATGCGGAGCCTGGACGGGCCAGGCGTGCAGGGTCCGCGGGTCGCGGACGGCGATGTCGTCGGTGTACTGGGCTGCTCCCGTCACGTGCAGGGCCGCGCTCTCATGCGGTTCGGCGGCGCCGACGCCGCGGTGCTCGGACGGGGACTCAGGCCGGATCTGAGGGTCGGTCTGCGACGTCATGGCCTCGTCTCCTCCTTCACGGGCTCCTCGGGACGATCCTCGCGGTCCTCCCGCTCGGCGAGGAACCGGTGCAGGCTCTGGGCGAGCATCTCGGCGCGGTAGTCCGCACTGGCCCGCAGATCGTCCATCGGCGTGCCCTCGGCCCGCAGGACCGACGCCGCCTCGTCGACGGTCGCGGGCGTCCACTCCCGGCCGCGCAGGGCGTCCTCCGCGGCCAGCGCACGCAGCGGCGTGGCGGCCACCCCGCCGAGTCCGATGCGGACATCGTCGACGTGCCCGTCGCGCAGCGTCACGGCGTAGGCCACGGCCACCGAGGAGATGTCGTCGAACCGCCGCTTGGCGATCTTGTGGAATGCGGTGTGCGGCTGCAGAGGCAGGGGGATCCGCACCGCCCGGATGAGCTCCCCGGCCGTCCGCACGGTCTGCCGATACCCGGTGAAGAAGTCCTTCAGCGGGACCGTCCGCCGCCCGTCGGCGGAGACCAGGTCCAGCTCCGCATCCAAGGCGAGCAGTGCCGGGGCGGCGTCGCCGATGGGCGAGGCCGTGCCCAGATTGCCGCCGAGGGTGGCGCTGTTCCTGATCAGCCGCGAGGCGAACTGCGGGAGCAGCTGGGCCACCAGCGGGACGCGGCCGGAGACGGTGCGCTCGATCTCTGAGAGGGTCGCGGCCGCGCCGATCTCGACGGCGTCATCCGCCCAGGTGATCGCCTGCAGTTCGGGCAGATGGTCGATCGCCAGCAGGCTGCGAGGGCGGGCGTGCCGGATGTTCCGCCCCACTCCGAGGTCGGTGGCGCCGGCGATCACCACCGTCTCAGGGTCCTGGGCGAGCCGGTCCAGAGCCTCCGCCAGGGTCGCCGGACGGAGGAACCAGCCGTCCTCGGCGGCCACCGACGTCGTCGCGGCCGCAGGTGCGGCGGAGGCACAGCGGCGCACCAGCGGGTCTTCAGGGTGCGGCCGACCCAGCGCATAGGCGGCGTCCCGGATGGGCCGGTAGCCGGTGCAGCGGCACAGGTTGCCGCTCAGGGCGTGCAGGTCGAAGCCGTTCGGGCCGTGCGAGTCGCCGCAGGGCGCGGAGACGCCGGACGAGCCGTCAACACCCTCGTCAGCATCGTCGTCGCCGGTGGCCCGCCGTTCGGGCCGGTAGAACTCGGCGGCCATCGAGCAGATGAATCCGGGGGTGCAGTATCCGCATTGGGATCCCCCGCGCTGCGCCATCTCCTGCTGGACGGGGTGGAGGCCGTCCGCGCCGTCGGCGAGGCCTTCCGCGGTGACGATCTCTTGGCCGTCGAGAGCCGCCGCCGGCGGCAGGCAGGAGTTGACCGCAGTCCACCGGACGGAGCGCCGCCGTCGGGGCGGGCCACCAACACGGCGCAGGCGCCGCACTCTCCCTCGGCGCAGCCCTCCTTCGCGCCGGTCAGTCCGAGCCCGCGCAGCCAGTCCAGCAGGCTCATCCGAGGGGGCGCCGCCTGCACCCGCTCACGAGCGTTGACGGTGATCCGGATCGGGTTCGTCGTCATCCTGTGCTCCTGGTCGAGGTCGTCGGCCGAGCCCCCGCCAGGGTCTGCGGAGCGACCGACGAGACCAGTATCACACGTGACGATCCAGAACGGAGAGCATATTCCGCGATGCGGAGATGCAGTGTCGCGGGTCAGGACGCCTCGTCCGCTTCAGGGTCCCGTCCTTCCGCGAAGGCGCGGAAGCGTTCCGCGAGCGCCGGACCGCTCTGCGGCCCGGCGGTGACCAGCATGATGGTGTCATCCCCGGCGATGGTGCCCAGCACGTCCCGGAGACCGGCATGGTCGACCGCGCTGGCCAGGAACTGCGCGGCCCCCGGCGGCGTCCTGAGGATGACCAGGTTGGCGCTGGCCTCCGCCGAGACCAGCAGGTCCCGACACAGGCCCACCAGACGGGCCAGCGTGGTGGCCTCCGTCTGATCCGCCTGGAACTCACGCTCATGGCCTTCGGCGGGGACGGCGTAGATGAGCGCCCCGTCGGCTCCCCGCACCCTTGCGGCGCCGATCTCCACCAGGTCCCGGGACAGCGTCCCCTGGGTCACCCGCACCCCCTCCTCGGCGAGCTGCTCCACCAGCTCGCCCTGCGACCGGACGGTGCCACGAGTGATCAGCTCCCGGATCTTGGCATGCCGGGCGGTCTTGGTGGTGGGGGTGCTCTGCGTGCTCATCGTCGCGGCAGCTCCTCGCCACGTTCGCCGGCACGCACCAGCGCCACCGTCTCCTCGTCGGCCAGGCCTGACTCCACCAGCAGCCAGGCCATGAGGGCCTTCTGCGCGTGCAGCCGGTTCTCCGCCTCGTCCCAGACCACCGACTGCGGGCCGTCGATGACCTCGGCGCTGATCTCCGCCTCCCGATACGCCGGCAGGCAGTGCAGCACGATCGCGCCCTCGGCCGCCTGCGCCAGCGCGGCCGCATCGACCCGATAGTCCCCGAAGAGCTGCAGCCGCTGCTCCTTCTCGTCCTCCTGCCCCATGGAGATCCAGGTGTCGGTGGCCACGACGTCGGCCCCGGCCAGCGCCTCGGAGGCCTCGGTGGTGATGGTCACCGAGCCGCCGGTCTCCGCGGCCCGCACGCGGGCGGCGGAGACGATCTCCTCGGCCGGCAGGTATCCCTCGGGTCCGGCGATGCGCACGTCCATGCCGGCGTTGACTCCGGCCAGCAGGTACGAGTTGGCCATGTTGTTCGCCGCATCCCCGAGATACGCCAGGGAGCGCCCCGTCAGCTCGCCCAGATGCTCTCGGACCGTGAGCAGGTCCGCCACCAGCTGGCAGGGGTGGTAGTCGTCGGAGAGCGCGTTGATGACCGGCACGCGGCTGTGGGCGGCCATCTCCTCCAGACCGGACTGCTCATAGGTGCGCCAGATGATCAGCGAGACCATGCGCTCCAGGACCTTCGCGGTGTCGCTGATCGACTCCTTGTGGCCCAGCTGGGACTCCCCCGGATTGATGATCAGCGGCGCCCCACCGAGGGCGGAGATGCCTGCGGCGAAGGAGATCCGGGTCCGGGTGGACGTCTTGTCGAAGTAGACGGCCGCGGTCTGCGGTCCCGCCAGCGGCGTGATCGCGTAGGGGGCGGCCTTCATGGCCGCTGCCAGGGTCAGGACCCGGCCCAGCTCCTCGGGGCTGAGGTCCAGGTCGGTGAGGAAGTGGCGGGTCATAGGGTCTCCTTCGCAGCGCGGTGGATCCCGGGCAAGGCGTCCACGAAGCGCATCATCTGGGTCTCGGTGATGGTCAGCGGCGGGGCGAGCCGCAGCGTGTGCGGTCCCGGGGCGTTGATGATGAAGCCGGCTTCCAGCGCGGCCGACACCATCGCCGGGGCGAGGGCGGGGCCGCCGTCGTCCCCACGATCGCCGCCGTCGACGTCGAAGCCGATCAGCAGGCCATGGGCCCGGACCTCGGTGACCAGCTCCAGCTGCTCCAGAGCCGCCGCCGTCGCCGCGCCGACCCGACGCACGTTCTGCAGGACGTCCCCGGACTCCAGGGCGTGGATGGTCGCCAGCGCCGCCGCCGTCGCCACCGGGTTCCCACCGAAGGTGGTGCCGTGCTGTCCGGCGGAGAGCAGCCCGCTGACCTGCTCGCCGAAGGTGATCATGGCACCGATGGGGAATCCGCCGCCGAGGCCCTTGGCCAGCGTCATGGCGTCGGGCCGCGCGTCGGTGGACGCGAACCACTCCCCGGTGCGGCCCACCCCGGTCTGGACTTCGTCGACGATCATCAGCGCGCCGGCCTCCCGGGTGATCTCCCGGACGGCCTGGAGGTACCCCTCCGGCATCCCGCGGACCCCGGCCTCTCCCTGGACGGCTTCGACGACGACGGCGGCCACCGTGGGGTCGACCGCCTGGCGCAGCGCCTCCACGTCACCGGCGGGCACCCACTCGACGCCGTCCGGCAGCGGTTCGAAGGGTTCCCGATGGGCGGGCTTCCAGGTCAGCGCCAGGGCTCCCATGGAGCGACCGTGGAAGCCGTCCTCCAGCGCGATGATGCGCGGACGGTCCGCCCCGCCATGCCGTCGGGCGAGCTTGAAGGCGGCCTCGTTGGACTCGGTGCCGGAGTTGGTGAAGAACACCTTGGAGCCCTCGGGTGCCGCAGACAGCTGCAGAAGCTTCTCGGCCAGGGCGACCTGGGTGGGACTGGTGAAGAAGTTGGAGATGTGCCCCAGGGTGGCCGACTGGCTGGCCACCACGGAGGTGATCAGCGGGTGGGCGTGGCCCAGCGCGTTGACCGCGATCCCGGCCAGCAGGTCCAGGTACTCTCGTCCGTCCGCGTCCCACACGGTGGCTCCGGAGCCGCGCACCAGGACCCGCTGCGGGGTCCCGAAGACGCCCAGCAGGGACTCTTGGTAGCGCTCCAGCAGGGCCTGGTCGGGCTGCGCCTCGGCCAGGGCGGAGGTGGTGAGCTCCTCCGTGGTCGGACGGTGAGCGCTCGGCTGGTGGCTGCTCGGCTGATGCGGCGCGGTCATGGGGTGACCTCCTCGTCCGGGACCACCTGGGTGCCGACGCCCTCGGTGGTGACGATCTCCAGCAGCATCGAATGGGGGGCGCGGCCGTCGACGATGTGAGCCCTCGGGACCCCGCCGTCCACGGCGGTGAGTGCGGCGGTCATCTTCGGGATCATCCCGGACTGCAGCTCCGGCAGCATGGCGCGCAGGTCGGAGGCGGACAGCGAGGAGATCAGCGACGACCGGTCCGGCCAGTCAGCGTAGAGGCCCTCCACATCGGTGAGCATGACCAGCTTGGCGGCTCCCAGGGCGGAGGCCACGGCGGCGGCCGCCAGATCCGCATTGACGTTGAGCACCTCGCCGGTGGGCTGACCGGCGTCGTCGAACTCCGGGGCGACGGTGGAGATCACCGGGATGCGCTTGGCCGCGAGCAGATCCTCCACGGCGGCGGGATTGACCCCGGTGACCTCGCCGACCAGGCCGAGGTCGATCTCCTCCCCGCCGAGGTGGGCGGTCTTGCGCCGGGCGCGCAGCAGGGCGGCGTCCTCCCCCGAGAGGCCCACCGCATAGGGGCCGTGGCTGTTGATCAGGCCGATCAGCTCCCGGCCCACCTGGCCGGTCAGCACCATGCGCACCACATCCATGGCCTCCGGCGTCGTGACCCGGTAGCCGGCCCGGAACTCGGACTCCACGCCGACGGTCTCCAGCATGGCGTTGATCTGCGGGCCGCCGCCGTGGACCACCACCGGGTTGACCCCCACGTGGCGCAGGAAGACCACGTCCTCGGCGAAGGCACGACGCAGCTCATCGTCGACCATGGCGTTGCCGCCGTACTTGATCACGATGGTCTCGCCGGCGAACTTCTGGATCCAGGGCAGCGCTCGATGAGCGTGGCGGCCTTGGCGCCGGCGTCGGCCCGCGGGTCCCGCTCGCGGGGCTGCAGGCTGGTGGTCTTCTCGATCACGGGTTCCCCTCAGGTGGATCGGCTCAGCTGGAGTAGGCGCTGTTCTCGTGGACGTAGTCGTGCGTGAGGTCGTTGGTGAGGATGGTGGCCTCGGCGTCCCCGGACTTCAGGTCGATGGTGATCTCCACCTGGCGTCCGCTGAGGTCCACCAGGGAGCGGTCCTCCCCGATCCCGCCGCCGCGGCAGATCCACACGCCGTTGACGGCGACGTCGATTGTGGCCGGGTCGAAGGCCACATCGGTGGTGCCCACGGCGGAGAGGATGCGCCCCCAGTTGGGGTCCCGGCCGAAGATCGCGGTCTTGAAGAGGTTGGACCGGGCCACCGCGCGTCCGGCGGTCTCAGCCTCGTCCTCGTTGGCGGCATGGATCGTGGTGATGGCGATCTCGTGATGCGCGCCCTCGGCATCGGCGATGAGCTGCGCGGCGAGGTCACGGCAGACCTCGGTGAGCGCCGCTTGGAACTCTCTGAGGTCCACGCCGGAGGCGTCAGCCTCAGGGTGTGCGCCGGAGGCCAGGGCGACCACGGTGTCGTTGGTGGACATGCAGCCGTCCGAGTCGGCCCGGTTGAAGCTGACCCGCACTGCCTCGCGCAGTGCGGCGTCCAGATCCGGCTGGGTGATCACGCGTCGGTGGTGAGCACCGCGAGCATGGTGGCCATGCCGGGGGCGAGCATGCCGGCCCCTTTGGCCATGCCGCCGACGACGAAGCCGGTCCCGCCGGACTGGGCCGTCTTGGAGACGGTGTCGGTGGTGCGGATCGCCTCGGCAGCGGCGGCGGCCGCGCCGTCGTCATCGGTCAGGGCCGCGGCGGCCGCATCCACGGCGGGCAGCAGGGCGCCCATGTCCAGCCGCTCCCCGATCAGCCCGGTGGAGCAGACGAGCACGTCCTGGGCGGAGATGTCCAAGGCCTGAGCCACGCGTTCAGCGGTGTGGTGGGTATCGGCGAAGCCCTCCGGCCCGGTGCAGGCGTTGGCGCCTCCGGAGTTGAGCACGACGGCGTCAGCTCGGCCGTCACTGACGGCCTGTCGGGACCACAGCACGGGCGCGGCGGCGACCCGGTTGCTCGTGAACACAGCCGCGGCGTGGCGCTGCGGACCGATGTTGACCACCAGGGCAAGGTCGCGTCCGGCGCTCTTCAGACCGGCGGTGACGCCTGCGGCGGTGAAGCCGGCGGCTGCGGTGACGCTCATGGGGAGACTCCCAACAGGTTCAGCCCGAGGGTCTCGTCGAGGCCCAGGGCGAGGTTCATGGACTGGACGGCACCGCCGGCGGTGCCCTTGGTGAGGTTGTCGCTGGCCGAGACCACGATCAGCCGTCCTGCGCGTTCGTCGACGGCGAGCTGGACGGTGACGTGGTTGGACCCGATCACGTGCTTGGTGGCGGGCCACTGTCCCTCCGGCAGCAGATGGACGAAGGGCTCGTCGTCGTACCGGGCGGCATAGGCCTCCCGCAGGGCGGAGGCCGTGGCGCCCTCGGCGAGCCGGGCGGTGGAGGTGGCCAGGATGCCGCGGGCCATAGGCGCCAGCGTCGGGGTGAACGAGATCTGCACCCCGGTGCCGGCCACGGTGCTGAGTCCCTGCTCGATCTCCGGGGTGTGACGGTGCACCCCGCCCACGCCGTAGGGGCTCATCCCGCCCATCACCTCGGATCCCAGCAGATGGGGCTTCAGCGACTTCCCAGCTCCGGAGGTCCCGGTGGCGGCCACGATGACGACGTCGGTGGGCTCGACCAGGCCTGCGGCGAAGGCCGGCGCCAGGCCGAGCAGGATCGTGGTGGGATAGCAGCCGGGTACGGCGATGCGTCGGGCCCCGGTGAGCTTCTCGCGCTGCCCGGGCAGCTCCGGCAGTCCGTACGGCCAGGTCCCCTGGTGCGCGGAGCCGTAGAACGCCTCCCAGGCCTCAGCGGACTCCAGTCGATGGTCGGCTGCGGCGTCGATGACGAGGACGTCCTCGGGCAGCTGGGCCGCGATCTCGCCGCTGGCCCCGTGCGGCAGGGCGAGGAAGACGACGTCGTGGCCGGCGAGGTTCTCGGCCGTGGTCTCCAGGATGGTCTTCTCCGCCAGCGGTCGCAGATGGGGCTGGAGGGAGCCGAGGGCCTCCCCGGCCGAGGAGTGCGCGGTGACCGCGCCGATCTCAACCTCGGGATGCCCGGCGAGCAGGCGGAGCACTTCGCCTCCGGCATAGCCGGAGGCGCCGGAGACAGCGATCGAGTACGTCATGCCTGCCAGTCTACGCACATGTATGCAGACATATCAATATTTATGCATAGGGGGCGCGGGCGGGATCTCGTTCTTCATGTCCAGCCGACTTCGATAGTCTGACCCGCATGAACGAACAGAGCGTCTTCCCCGAGGACCTGCCCAGTGCCGCACGCGTGACGCGCACCGAGCAGGCCGGCGGAACTGAAGTGTTCAGCACGGTGGAGGTCTCCCTGCCCGAGCCCGGCCCCGGCCAGGTCCTGGTGGAGACCGCGGCCGCGGGAGTCAACTTCATCGAGACCTACCAGCGCAGCGGGGTCTATCCCGTGGAGCACCCCTTCGTCCCCGGCGGCGAGGGCACCGGCACCATCATCGCCGCCGGAGAGGCCGTCGAGGGCCTGGAGATCGGCCGACGGGTCACCACCAGCGAGGCGGCCACCGGCACCTACGCCACCCATTTCCTGATCGACGCCGCCAAGGCCGTCCCGGTCCCCGACGAGGTCAC
This sequence comes from Nesterenkonia sp. PF2B19, assembly GCF_001758425.2. Classification (GTDB taxonomy): domain Bacteria; phylum Actinomycetota; class Actinomycetes; order Actinomycetales; family Micrococcaceae; genus Nesterenkonia; species Nesterenkonia aethiopica. Next base: position 25,988 of record NZ_MDSS02000026.1, read on the forward strand.
CGACGAGCAGGCCGCCGCCCTCCCCCTGCAGGGCGCGACCGCCCACTACCTGATCAACTCCACCTACCGGGTGGCACCGGGCGAGACCGTGCTGACCCACGCCGGCGCCGGCGGCGTCGGCCAGATCCTCACCCAGCTGCTCAAGGCCAAGGGCGCCCGGGTGATCACCACCACCTCCACTGCCGAGAAGGCGGAGATCGCCCAGGCCGCCGGCGCGGACTACGTGCTGAGCTACGACACCTTCGCCGACGAGGTCCGCGAGATCACCAAGGGCGAAGGCGTCTCGGTGGTCTACGACGGCGTCGGCCGCGACACCTTCACCGGCTCCCTGGAGAGCCTGGGCGTGCGCGGCACCCTGGTGCTCTTCGGCGGGGCCTCCGGCCAGGTCCCGCCCTTCGACCTCCAGGAGCTCAACCGCCGCGGAGGGCTGTTCGTGACCCGCCCGTCACTGCAGTGGTACCTCCGCAATGCCGAGGAGCGCGCCTGGCGGTTCTCCGAGCTCTTCAAGGCGCTGACCTCCGGGGACCTGACCCTGAGCATCGGCGGAAGCTACCCCCTGGCCGAGGCCGGCCGCGCCCATGACGACCTCGAGAACCGCAGGACCACGGGCAAACTGCTGCTGGTCCCCTGACCCCGCCTTCCCACACATACCCCGCAGACGACGTCGGCCCCTCTCCCTGGATCACCAGGGCGAGGGCGAGTCGTCTGGGCTGGGTCTCAGCGCTGGACGGCGCCGTGGCGTGTGGTCGCCAGCGCCACGGCCGCCTCCCGGGCCTCGGAGGCCTCTTCGGCGGTCAGGGTGCGGTCCTCGGCCCGGAATCGCAGGGCATAGGCCAGTGACTTCCTACCGGGCTCGATCCCCTCTCCGGAGTAGACGTCGAAGAGCCGGATCTCCTCGAGCAGCTCGCCGGCGCCCGATGCCAGCGTGGACTGCAGCTCGCCGGCGGGCAGGGACTCCTCCACGATGAGCGAGACGTCCTGCGTGGACGGCGGGAACGTGGAGATCTGCTCCGCCACCACCTTCTCCGGTGCGGCCGCCAGCAGGGCACTGAGGTCCAGCTCCATCACGGCAGTGCGCGCCGGAAGGTCCCAGCCCTCGGCCACCTTCGGGTGCAGCTCGCCCGCGTGACCGACGACGGCGCCGTCAACCACCAGCTCCGCGGTGCGCCCGGGGTGGAAAGCCTGGTGATGCCCCTGCCGCACCGTGAGGTCCACGCCGAGAAGCTCTGCGGCGGTGCGGGCGGCGTCCACAGCGTCGGCCCAGTCTCGGACACGCCCCGGCTGCCCGGGGGTGGGTGCCGGCTCCGAGCCGGCCACCGCGACGGCCAGATGCCACGGCTGGCGGGGGATCCCCGCCTCCAGCCCGGCCAGCGCGTCGTCACCCGGGCGGGCGCCCAGCGGCGGGATGCTCGGACTGCCCACGGTCTCGCCCGGCAGATACACCAGCCCCGCCTCATAGAGCGCGAGGTCGGCGAATCCGCGGGAGACGTTGCGACGCAGCGTGTCCAGCAGCCCCGGGAGCACCGTGGTGCGCAGGGTGCCGTGCTGGGCGGCGATCGGGTTGGCCAGGCGCAGCATGTCCAGCTCGCCCTCGTCGGCGCGACCGAAGAGGGTGTTGGCCTCCTCCGAGTAGAACGGATAGCTCAGCGTCTCGGTGAAGCCTGCCGCCGCCATGCCGCTGAGCACCTGGCGGCGCCGCTGCTGCTCGCGGGTCAGGCCCCGGCCGGCCGGGGCGACCGGAAGCCGGGAGGGGATCTGGTCGTAGCCGATCAGGCGTGCGATCTCCTCGACCAGCGCCTCCGGGATCGTGAGGTCGGGACGCCAGCTGGGCGGGGTGACCCGCAGCGTCTCCCCGGCGTCCTCCACCTGGGCGCCGATCTCCTCCAGCGTGGCCACGACCTGGTCTCGGGTGTAGTCCACGCCGACGACCCGGGCGGGCAGCGCCGGATCCAGCGCGATGGGCTCGGGCAGCCGGGGAGCTCCGACTGCGGTGACCTCACCGGTGTCCGTCCCGCCTGCCAGCTGGACCAGCAGGTCCACCGCCCGCTGAGCGGCGACCGCCGGCAGCAGCGGGTCCACGCCGCGTTCGTTGCGCTTCGACGCCTCGGAGGGCAGCTTGTGGCGGCGCTTGCTGCGGCTGACGCTGACCGGGTCGAAGTGTGCCGCCTCGATGAGGATGCTGGTGGTGCCCTCCCCCACTTCGGTCTCCGCGCCGCCCATGACCCCGGCGATGCCGATCGCGCCGCGGTCGTCGGCGATCACCAGGTCCTCGGCATGGAGCTGACGGGCTTTCTCGTCCAGGGTGGTCAGCGTCTCGCCGGCCTGAGCGCGGCGGACCCGGATCGGGCCGCGCAGCGTCTCGGCATCGTAGAAGTGCAGCGGCTGGCCGAGCTCCCACATCACGTAGTTGGAGATGTCCACCGGCAGGGAGATCGGCCGCATCCCGGCCAGTCGGAGCCGGGCTGCCATCCACGGCGGGGTGGGCGCATCGACGTCGACATCCTCGACCTTGCGCGCGACGAAACGGTCACAGCCGGCGACGCCGTAGATGGGCGCCTCGTCCTCCAGCAGCACCTCGTGCCCCGGGGTGCCGTCGGTGCGGACCTCGACAGTGGAGGCCGGATCCGTGAAGGAGGTCCCCGTGGCGTGGGCGTATTCGCGGGCCACACCGCGCATGGAGAACGCGTAGCCGCGGTCCGGGGTCACGTTGATCTCCGCGGCGGAATCGTCCAGCCCGAGCAGCTCCAGAGCATCGGAGCCGATCTCCGGGTCCAGTCCGAGGGTGGAGAGCACGAGGATGCCGTCGTGGTCCTCGCCGATGCCGAGCTCACGGACCGAGGCGATCATACCGGCCGAGACGTGTCCGTAGGTCTTCCGCGCGCTGATCCGGAAGTCGCCGGGCAGCACGGCGCCGGGCAGGGTCACCACGACCTTGTCCCCGACCTCGAAGTTGTGGGCGCCGCAGACCACGCCCTGGACGCCGTCGGGCGAGATGCCGTCCCCGGTGAGGGCCTGCTCCTGGTCCTCCGGGACCACGCGGACCCGACACCAGTTGATGGTCTTGCCGTTGCTCTGCGGCTCGGGGGTCTTCTCCAGGACCTCCCCGACGACGATGGGCCCGGAGATCTCGTCGGAAGGACGGTGGACGTCCTCCTCCTCGAGTCCGACGCGGACCAGGTCGGCCATGAGGTCCTCCGGCGTGGCGTCCGCCGGGAGCTGGGTGAGTTCACGAAGCCAGGACAGGGGGATGCGCATGCCCTCAGACCTCCATTCCGAAGTGCTGGCTGAAACGGACATCGCCTTCGATCATGTCGCGCATGTCGGAGACGTCGTTGCGGAACATGAGCGTGCGTTCCACACCCATGCCGAAGGCGAACCCGGTGTAGACCTCCGGGTCCACACCGGCCGCCCGCAGGACGTTGGGGTTGACCATGCCGCAGCCTCCCCATTCGATCCACTGCGGGCCACCTGTGGCCCCGGGGTGCCAGATGTCCATCTCCGCGCTCGGCTCGGTGAACGGGAAGTAGGACGGGCGCAGGCGGATGGCCGCCTCCGGTCCGAACATCTGGCGGGCGAAGTGCTCCAGGGTGCCGCGCAGGTCGGCCATGGTGAGACCCTTGTCCACGGCGAGGCCCTCGAACTGGTGGAACACCGGAGTGTGGGTGGCGTCCAGCTCGTCCGTGCGGAACGTCTTGCCGGGGCACAGCACGTAGACCGGCAGCTCCCGTTCGAGGAGGGAGCGGACCTGCACCGGAGAGGTGTGGGTGCGCAGCACCAGATGGGAGTCCTTGGGCTCCACGAAGAAGGTGTCCTGCATCTCTCGGGCCGGGTGGTCCGGGTCGAAGTTCAGCGCATCGAAGTTGAACCACTCGGACTCCACCTCAGGCCCTTCAGCGATCTCCCAGCCCATGCCGACGAAGACGTCACAGACCCGCTCCTGCAGAACGGTCAGCGGGTGGCGGGCTCCGAGGGGGTGACGTCGGGGCGCGGCGGTGACGTCGACGGCTTCCTCCACGAGGATCCGCTCGGCATGCTCGGCCTCCAGCACCTCGGTCCGGACGGCGAGCGCCTTCTGGATGCGGCCGCGGGCGCCGCCGAGAAGCTTGCCGGCGTCCTTCTTCTCGTCTTTGGCGAGGTCCTTGATCTGCCGGTTGGCCAGCACGATCGGGGACTTCTCACCCGTGTGGGCCAGTCGCGCCTCCTTGAGCTGGTCGAGGTCTGCAGCCTCGTCGAAGGCGGCGAGGGCATTCTGGACGCAGGTCTCGACGGCGTTCTCGTCGAGCGGATGCGGTGCCGCGCGGTCAGCGGCGGACGCGGCCTCCTGCTCCTGGACCTCGGGGCTGGTGTCAGTCCTGGACATGCTTCTCCAACTGTGAGCGAAATGGGGACGATCCCGGTCAGTTTATGCGCTGGCCCGCCAGGCTGCCGAGTCGAGTCACGACGCCGTCTCGAACCCGTGTTCTGACAGTTTTCTCACAGACTCCCCGAGTCGAACACATCTTCGATGAAGCGCACCGAAGGCTTGCGGGGCGTGTAGAATACGTGTTCTAATGGCTGTGCGCGATGGGAAGCGCGACGCGCGCAGAAGCCCTCCTCACTGCTTCTGCGCGCGTCTCCCATGTCTGGGGGCTGCGTGACAGGACTGCCGGGCGTGTCAGAGCGCGGATCCCGGCAGCGTCAGGCGTAACGCCGCAGCAGCTCCTCCACGATGGGCCGGTCCGCCGGAATCCACGGGTGATCGAGCAGCTGAGGGTTCACCGGTACCCAGTCCAGACGATCATGATCCTGCAGGGGCCACGGGACACCCTCGATGAGCTCCCCCTGGAACAGGCGCATCACCGCGGTGCCGGAGAGCCGCCAGCCGAGTCCGGGCACGCCATTCTCTCCCAATGCGCAGATCTCCTCACCGAGGGCCACCTGGATGCCCAGCTCCTCGGCCAGCTCCCGGTGCACGCCGTCGCGGGCGTTCTCTCCCGGCTCCAGCTTCCCTCCGGGGAACTCCCAGAGCCGACGCATCGCCTCAGGTCTGGTGCGGCGGGCCATGAGAAGCTCGGGCGGCCCCTGGGCCGCCTGGCGGAGGACCGCGGCGGCGACGACAGTGGTGATGGGGCCCGTCACGCGGACTCGGCGAGTGCCTTCAGGCGGCTGACCGAGGCCGCAAGCATCTCTGCGGTCGTGGTGCGCGCCCGCTCCACACGGGCCTCGTCGGTCAGCTGCGACCAGTCATAGGTGTGGGTGACCTCCACTCCGCCGGAGGACAGCTCCGCCAGCGACCACCGCCACAGGTGTCCCGCCGGCGGCTCACCCATGGTGGCGGGCCGCCAGGCGATCAGTTCTCCCTCGAGGAATTCCACCACGTGGTTCTCCCGAGTCTTGCCGTTGGTCAGTGTCATCCGAAAGACGTCACCGACCGCCCTGACCCGCTGCCCGGGCTCCGCGTGCGCGAGGTTCTCATTGCCGTCCCATGCGGACTGCTGGGAGGGGTCCGCAATGAGCTCGAAGATGGCCGCGGCATCCGCGCGGACGACGTCATGCGCGGTGACCACACGGCCGCAGTGGTCTGGGTCGTAGCCCAGGTCCTGCGCACCGTTCTCGCCATAGGCGGCACACTCGCGCGGCGCCTGACCGGCGCCCTGATGGTGGGATCCCCGCTGCTCTGCGCTCATACGCTCCAGCCTACGCGAACCCGCCGGTAGGGTCAGGAGCCATGGGTGAATTTGACGAGCTGAGGAGCTGGGCTGCGAACCTGCTCACCGGAGACAAGGTGGCGCTGCGCGCCACGATCGAAGACGACCTGCCGGTGCTGGCCGAGTGGTGGAACGAGCCGGACGTCGCGCTGTTCCAGCAGACACGGATCGTCCAGCAGCCTCAGACCCACGTGCGGGAGCTGATCTCCGCCTGGGCACGGAACGACTCCCCCGGGGCCGTCGGCTACACGGTCACCCGGGTCGACGACGGCACGGTGGCCGGGCACATCTCCCTGCACGGACTCACCGTGCCGGCGCGCATTGCGACCCTGGGCGTCGTGCTCGGTCCGCCCGCCCAGGGCCAGGGCCTCGGAGAGGAGGCGGTGCGGCTGATGCTGCGGCTGGCCTTCGACGAGATGGGGGCCCGGAAGGTGGAGCTCACGGTCTTCTCCTTCAATGCCCGTGCTATGAGCCTCTACGAGAGGCTCGGCTTCGGCGTGGAGGGTCGACGTCGGGAGTCCGTCCTCCACCGCGGACGATTCTACGACGAGGTCTCCATGGGGCTGATGGAGTCCGAGTACCGGGCCTGGCCTTCGTCCTGATCCGGGGCTATTCTGAACTCGGCCCTGTCGTCGACCACGAGGTGACCGGTGAAGAACTGACGTCTGAGACCTGCACAGCCCGTCCGCCGTCGCGCGGCAGGGTCACTGTGCTCTCTGACGGTTCGGTGCTTCGCCTGCGTTCGGCCCCATCTGCGGCACGACGCCTTCGGCCCGACAGCCGCCTCGCTGTGCAGCGTCTCCACGCATCCCCCGCCCCTGCGCACCCCGGAGACTCCTCATGTTGCACATCACTGGTGCTCTGACCTGCACCGATCTCACTTTTCGCCTGCCTGACGGCCACACGGTCCTCGACGGTGTCACATTCAGCCTCGGCCCTGGGCGCCACGGGATCGTCGGCGACAACGGCGCCGGAAAATCGACGCTGCTGAAGATCATCACGGGGGAGCTCGCCCCCACCGGGGGCCACGTCCGGTTCTCCGGTGAGCTCGCGAGCCTCCCCCAGGACCCGGCCATCGACCCTCGACGTCGGGTCGCGGCCCTGCTCGGTGTGGAGACGACCCAGTCGGCGCTGCGCCGGATCGAGGCCGGTTCGGTGGAGGTCCGAGACTTCGACCTCGTCGGCGAGGACTGGGACATCGATCAGCGACTCACCGCGGCCCTGTCTCGGATCGGTCTCGACGCCATCGACCTGGACCGGCCCGTCGGATCGCTCTCCGGCGGGGAGCTGATGCTGCTGAGCCTCACTGCGCAGCTGCTGCGGCGCCCCGACGTGCTGCTGCTCGATGAGCCGACGAACAGCCTCGACTCCGCGACTCGGAGCCGCGTCCATGACCTCATTCTGGACTTCCCCGGCACCCTGGTGGTGGTCAGCCATGACCGTGACCTGCTCGAGCGCGTGGACAGCATCGCAGAGGTTCGCGACGGCGGCGTCCACTGGTACGGAGGAGGCCTGTCGTTGTTCGAGGCGGCAGTGGCAGCCGAACAGGAGGCGGCCGCCCAGGCCGTGGCGACCGCGCAGTCCGACGTTCGGCGACAGCAGCGCGACCTGACCGCCCAGCACACCAAGCAGGCCCGTCGGGACCGCCAGGGACGGAAGAAGGCGGACAGCCTGCCGCCCATCGTCGCCCACGCCTACCGGCGTCGCGCCGAAGAGTCGGCGGGTCGGCTCAAGGCCCTGCACGAGGGCCGGCTCGGTGAAGCCAGGGAGACCCTCCAGTCGGCAGAGCGCCGGGTCCGGGACGACGCAGAGATCCGCATCGACCTGCCGGACACCGCCGTTCCCGCCAGTCGGGACGTCCTGAGAGCACGGTCGCTGCGTCCGGCCTACGGCTCCGCTGTGCTGGATCTGATGCTGCGCGGGCCTGAGCGCGTGGCGCTGACCGGGCCCAACGGCGTGGGCAAGACGTCCCTGCTGCGGTGCCTCTCCGAACAGGAGGACCCCGTCGACGGCGAGGGCGAGCTGCTGGTGCCGCACCGCCTGCTTCCGCAGGACCTCCAGGTGCTGGACCCCGGGCTGAGCGTGCTGGAGAACGTGCATCGCCACGCACCGGAGGCCGACCTCACTCGGATCCGGCATCAGTTGGCGCACTTCCTCCTGCGGGGCGACGCCGTCCATCAGTCGGCAGGCAGCCTCTCCGGCGGCGAACGATGGCGGGCGACACTGGCCAGTCTGCTGCTGGCCGAGCCCGCACCCCAGCTGCTGATCCTCGACGAGCCGACCAACAACCTGGACTTCGCCAGCGTGCGGCACCTGGTGCAGGCCCTGCGGTCCTACCAAGGGGCCCTGCTCGTGGTCAGCCATGATGAGCACTTTCTCGAGCAGCTCGACCTCGACCGCAGGATCCTGGTGGCCGGCAGGAACATCGACGACGGAAGGATGACCGCCGATGCCTGAGCTCCGACCGCTGGTCACCGACGACGCCCCACACGTGCTCGCCGCCTTCCACTCCGACCCGGCCATGCCCCGCCAGGGCGAGGTGTCCGACCTGTCCACGGCAGAGGCCTACATCCGTGCCGTCACAGACACCGGAGCAGGACGGTTGGCCTTCGCCGTCGATGTCGGCGGCTCCTCCGTCGGGCTGGTGGGCCTGAGCATCGACCGGGCGAATCGGGTGGGTTGGTTCTTCTACTGGATGCACCGGGAGCACCGGGGGCGTGGCCTGATGACGACGGCGGCCCGTACCGCGGCCGACTGGGCCCTGGCGCCCACAGACCAGAGCGGCGGCGGTCTGCACCGCCTGGAGCTGGGCCACCGGCGCAACAATCCGAGCTCCGGTGGGGTCGCCCGCGCGGCCGGTTTCGTCCAGGAGGGCGTGGAGAGGGAGAAATTCCTGATTGCCGGAGCCCGCGTGGATGTGCTGACCTGGGGTCGACTCCGTGATGATCCAGTTCCTTCCGGAGGCAGGATGATGATTAACACGAATGAAACATGATTGTAGCGAACTACTTAAGCACTTTTGCCAGGATGGCTCTGTCACCGCAACCGCGGTGACCGACACAATATCGACACCCGACGAAAGGTGCTCCACCATGATCTCTGGCCTGCTCGACACTGTCCTGGCCATCGCCGGCGGACTGACCGACACGATTCTCGACCTGCTGGCCGGCCTGGGACTCTGAGCCCTTCGATCAGCTGCACTGTGCCGTCCCCACGGCCGAGCGCCACGCCCGGCCGTGGGGACGGCACAGGCATGAACTGCCCCACCACCGGACGACGTGGTGTTCGCCGACGGTGCAACGTCGTCCCCGAGAGAACTGACTACCCTGGCCCTATGCGCATCACCGTGGTTGAAGGCGACATCACCGAGCAGGACGTGAGCGCGATCGTCAACGCGGCGAACTCCTCCCTGATGGGCGGCGGCGGCGTGGACGGCGCCATCCATCGCGCGGCCGGCCCGGGGTTGTTGGAGCATTGCCGCGCGCTGCGCGCCACGCGCTGGCCCGAAGGCCTGCCGCCCGGCCGCGCGGCGTCCACACCGGGAGCCCGACTCCCGGCGGACTGGGTCATCCACACCGTGGGTCCGAACCGTCACGCCGACGAGACCGACCCGTCCGTGCTGGTCTCGTGCTTCCGGGAGTCTCTGCTGGAGGCCGTGCGCCTGGGCGCCGACAGCGTCGCTTTCCCAGCCATCGGCGCAGGCGTCTACGGGTGGGCGGCCGACGACGTCGCCCGCGCCGCCCGCCGTGCCCTGACCGAGGAGCCGACCCACTGGGCGGGACTCGTGGAGGTCCGATTCGTCCTGTTCTCCGCACCTGTGGCCGCAGCCTTCCGCGAGCACCTCTCCGACCTCTGCGCGTGATCACAGGCCGCAGCGGAAGATCACCCCGCGTACTCGGCCCAGTCGAAGCTCTCCCCGACGTCCCGGGCGTTGAGCGCATAGGCGATCTGTCCGTCCAGGTGCTCACGGATGATGTCCGCATGTCCCGCATGCCGCGCGACTTCGGCCACCAGATGATGGGCCACCCATCGGACGTTCCAGGACTCGAGCTCCTTCGGGAACCAAGGAGCATCCGGGATCGGCACCCGCGCATCGAAGTCCGCGTCCGCCAGCACGGGACGGACCAGATCCCGCGCCGTCGCCAGGCGGTCACGCAGCTGCGTGCCGGTCTCCTCCGGGACCTCTTCTCCGGTCCAGAATCCGTCGAAGCCCAGGACGAAGGCCTCCTCGGCAAGCCCCCTGTCCTGCACGGCGACTCCGTGGACGTAGACATGATGCAGCCAGCGGACAACGGCCTGTGCCACATGGGCGATCAGCCCGCCCATGCTCAGAGTGCCGGCGGTGGGGGCCGCACGGAGTTGGGCGTCGTCAAGATCCAGCGCGGCGATGCGCAGCTGCTCCAGCTGCTGGACGGCGTAGGTGGCGCAGGCGTCCCGCTCATCGGTCACCTCGGGGGTCAGGAAGGGCATGACGGTCTCCTCTCGGGGTTGTTGTGATTCAGTGTCCACACCATTGCGGACAGATTCGGTCCGCGTCCGGCGGTACGGTAGAACCATGCCCCGCGACACCACCGACCCCACCCGCCGCGCCCTGCAGATCCTCGCCTTCATGCAGGCACGATCCTCGGCCAGCGCCGAGGAGATCGCGGAGCGACTGGGTGTGACCACTCGCACGGTGCGGCGGGACGTCCAGCGGCTGAGGGACCTGGGGTACGGGATCGAGTCGACGGCCGGACAGGGCGGCGGCTACCGGCTCGTGGCGGGATCCGACCGGCCGTTGCTGGTCCTGGAGCCGGAGGAGGCCTCCGCCGTCGTGCTCGGCCTGGCCCACCTGACGGACCTCGGCCTCTCCGGCCTGGAGGATGCCGCACTGTCCGCCCTGGCCAAAGTCAGCCGCACGATGCCCCCGCAGGTGTCCGCGACCGCGGAGAAGGTGCGGCGGGGAACCGCTGTGATCGGGAACCGCGACGCCGGGACCCCGGTGGAGCATGTGGCGCGGCTGGCCGAGGCCTCGGCGGAACGCCGCACCGTCACCTTCACGCACCGCCGGGACGGGCGTCCCGCCGCCCGACGGGTGGACCCCTACCGCGTGGTCTCCTTCGCCGGACGCTGGTACCTGTTCGCCTGGTGTCACCTGCGCCGAGACTGGCGCACCTTCCGGGTCGACCGGATCAGCGACCTGCATGTGACCACGCTGCGCTACACGGCGATCCCGTCCCCGGACCCCGTAGCCACCGTGAAGGAGGCAGTGCTCCGTTCCCCCTACGCCCTGGTGGCGCGAGTGATCGTGGAGGCGCCCGCGGACCAGGTGCGCGCCCGGATCTCGCCGCATGCCGCCGACGTCGTCCCCGCCGGGCCGGACCGCTGCCTGATGACCGTGGGAGCCCACGAAGCCGAATGGGTGGCCGTGCACCTGGCGGAGCTGAGGCTGCCGATGCAGGTGGTCGATCCTCCGGAAGTGCTGGAAGCCATCCATCGGCTCGGCCACGATCTGATCTCGGTACGCACCGCGGCTGACCCTGACGTGGCACGCATCATAGACTGACCCTCATGGCGCCCTCCACCCTGCTGTCCTCGCTCAAGGCCCTCCGTCTGCGCCCCGTGGTGCCTGATGAGGCGCAGGCCCATCTGCGGCGCCTGCCCATCCGTCGCGGCCCGGTCAACATCGCCCGCCAGGTGATGCTGCGCTCGGCGAACCTGGGCCTGACGGCGGCCTACCGCCTCTACCGCGCCGACCCGCTGCTGTGGCGGTTCACCGCCCGGAACTACCACCCCGCCCTGGAACGCTTCGCCCAGCTCAACGCCTGGATGATCTGCCAGCACGCCTCCCTCGACGTGCCCGCATACCAGGACTATCTGGCCCGCACCGGCTACCGGTTCAGCTGGTGGGACCTGACCTCCTACACCCCGACGTCCAAGGACGAGTACGTCCGCTGCTACGAGGAGGCGCCCCGCTGCTGGCGGGGACGCATCGACGTCGCCGGGACCGTGGTGGACGAGTCCTCCGGTTCCTCGGGCACCCCGTTCAACTGGATGCGCTCCAAGCAGGAGCTCGACACCGTGCACAAGAACGTGGCCGGCTATGTGACCATGCTCTTCGGCGAGGAGAACCTGTTCTGCATCAACGCGTTCTCCATGGGGGCCTGGGCCACCGGCACCAACACCGGTCAGGCGATGGCGAAGATCGCCATGGTGAAGAACACGGGTCCGGATCTGGAGAAGATCCTCGACACGCTGCGCCACTTCGGTCCCGGCTTCACCTACCTGATCACCGCCTACCCGCCGTTCCTGAAGCATCTGGCGGACCGGCTCGACGCCGCCGGGGAGGAGTTCGCCGACTTCCGGCTCAACGGGTTCGTCGGCGGCGAGGCCATGACGGAGGGTCTCCGGGATCACCTGGAACGTCGCTTCCACCGGGTCTACGCCGGCTACGGCGCCTCGGACCTGACCATCGGCATGGGTGGGGAGACTGATCTCTCGGTGACGCTGCGCCGCGAGCTGATCAGCAACCCGGACTTCCGCGAGCGGGTCCTCGGGGAGGAGGAGACCCGCATTCCGATGGTCTTCCAGTACAACCCGTTGGAGACCTTCCTGGAGACCACCGAGGACGACGAGCTGGTGGTCACCATCAACTCGGCAGCGGTGATGAGCCCGCGGCTCCGCTACAACATCGGCGACGAGGCCCGCCTGCTCACCTTCCCTAAGATGGTGCAGCTCACCGCCGACTTCCCCGACCTGGTCCCACGCCTCAAACGCGCGTACCGGCACCAACGGATGAAGCTGCCCTTCCTGCTGCTGTTCGGCCGCAGCGACTCGACGATCTCCTACATGGGGGCGAACATCTACCCGGTGGACGTGCAGAACGGCCTGTATCGGGACCCTGAGGTCGCCCGGCTCATCGAGTCCTTCCAGATCGAGCTGCAGCAGACCGGGGACCTGGAGCACCGGCCTGCATTGCACGTCCAGCTGCGGGACCCGGAGTTCTTTCCCGACGCCGCCCTCGCCGACGGCGCCCGCGAGCGCCTGGCGGAGACCATCGCCACCGGCGTGCTGGAGCATCTGGCCTCCGTCTCGCGGGATGTCGCCGAGTCTCTCGAGGAGGACCCCAGCGCCGCGGAACTGCTCGTGCATGTCCACCCCTGGCGTTCGGGCCCCTTCACCGACGACGTCTCCCGACGGAAGATCAAGAACGTGTACCTCCGGCGCAGCGAGGGATGAGGATGCGCACCCGTGACTTCTCCGCCTGCCGCGCCCCGCAGGCCCGCACCGGGGCGCTGTTCCTCGGCTGCAACGAGTACCGCTCTCCCCGAGCGTTCCTGGAACAGCTGGTGACCTGGGGCCCTCTGGCGAAGGCGCTGAAGAACGCGCCGGGCTACCTGTGGCATCGCAGCTACTACGAGTTCCCGCTGCGCATCGGCCTAGTGGTGTGCTTCGAATCGCGAGAGTCGCTGATGGCCTTCGCCAAGGCCCCGGAGCACCATGCGATCATGCACTGGCTGGTGGGCACCTCCCCGGAGACGGGCACCGGATCGGCCGACCCGTCGAAGGCGCCGGTGGTCGGCGGGTTCATTCGGATCCTGGAGGCTGAGGAGGTCGGCTACGTCAACGGCACCTGGCGGGCCGAGGGCAACGAGCTGCGCATGGTGGAGAACTGGCAGGATCGCTCGCCAGGTGCCCGTCGGCCCGGCGACCTGCCCGAGGACCTCCGCGCCACCATCACCGGTGCCGGGCGGGTGAGAGCTCTCGCCCGGGCGCTCAATCCGCTGCGCCGGAGACGCTGATGCCGGCGTCACGGCTGACCGTTGAGGAGGTCCGCACCCGCACGGCCTGCGAAGAGTTCCTCGCTCTGGGTTCCCGCACGGCCCAGGCAGTGCCGCTGCTCGCCGATGACGTCCGGGCCTGGTTCCGCGGCGACCACCCCCATGTCGACGAGCTCTCCCTGCTGCTGGTCCGCGACGACGACGGCGTCCCGGTGGGCCGCTGCGTCACCCACTGCTCCGCCGAGCTCGACTCCGTGCTGAGCGCCCCGCTCGGCCCCGGCCCCTCCCAGCTCTTCGGCGCCGTGGAGGCGCCCTCACCTGCCGTGCTGCAGACGCTGCTGGGCGCCGTCGAGAACCGCGCGCTCCGCGCCGGCGCGACCGGTCTGCTGGGCCCGATGGAGCTGCTGCCCAATCAGCAGGGTGGCGCCCTGACCTCCGGGTTCGCCGCAGACGCGTTCTTCGACTCCCCCTGGACCCCGCCCGAGCTGGCCGACGGGCTCCGCGCCGCGGGGTTCTCCCCCTGGCATCCGGCGTCGACCTGGGAGGTGGCGGTGCGGGACATCCCGCCCGCGCGCCGTCGTCGTCCCGACCCCACCGAGCTGGAGGCCTCCGGGGTGCGCCGCGAGCCCGCCTCGCGTCTGCGGCTGCGCGGCCGCGGCGGCCAGGTGGAGCGGCTGCGGGAGGCACTGAACGACTCCTTCGCCCAGCTGCCGTACTTCACCCCGATCTCCCGTCGCCAGATGGCCCGCCAGACTGCTGGCCTGGAGCTGCTGATGGACCCCCGGCTGGTGGTGCTGCTGACCGATGAGTCCGGGCGGATCGTGAGCTTCGCCCTGGTGGTTCCCGACCCGGCCCCGATGCTGCGCCGGTCCCGCGGCGAGCTCGGGCTCCGGGAGCTGCCGAGGCTGCTGGGCGAGAACCGGGATGCGGTGCTGATCGTCCAGGGCACCCGACCGGACCGCCAGGGAGAAGGCCTGCTGTCCCTGGTGTCGCGGGAACTGTTCGCGGAGCTGCATGACGGAGGCTGGGAGCATCTGCGGGTGACCAGCATCGGCGAGGACAATCCCGGCTCGTCCCGGGTCTTCGCCCACGCAGGCGGGCATCCGCTGCACCGGCTGAGCTTCTTCCACCGCCGGGTCGGCCCGGGCGACGGCGCGACGTTGCAGGGGCCTCAGTGGTGGTGCCAGGTGGCGGAGCGGGCGCCCAGCGCACACAACACCCAACCATGGGCGCCCCAGCCGGAGGCCGCAGCGTCGGCGCTGCGCCTGACCGTGGACCCCTCGTGCACCCTGCCGGTGGGAGACCCGACCCATCGCGACCTGCATCTGAGCCTCGGCGCGTGGATCGAATCCTTCGCCGTCGCGGCCGCCTCCGAAGGCCAGCACGTCAGCCTCGAGGAGGTCACCGGGGTCGGCCCCGACATCAGGATCCGCCTGAGCTGGAGCCCGGAGGACGCCACCCGGCCCGCCGTCGGTGCGGCAGCCGCCACCGTCCAGGACGTCCTGGACCGGCGGGTCCACCGGGGGCGCCTGCTGCCTCCCGGGCCGCTGGACCTCCCGGAGGGCTTCCACATCCTGGACGCCCTCGACGCCGACCCGCTGGAGCGCCGCGCCGGTCGCCACTTGGCGGCCACTCCGGAGTTGGCCGCCGAGTTGCTGGACTGGCTGCGCCTGGACCCTCAGGATCCCCGCTGGCATGAGGACGGGCTCTCCGCCGAGTGTCTGCAGCTGCCCCGGGCGGTGCAGTCCCGACCCGTGCAGCGGCTGCTCACAGGTCTCCGGCCGGCCCTCCCCGCGCTGCTGGGGCGGATCTCCCCTCCGCTGGCCGACGCAGGCACGGGCGTGCCGGTGGTGATGTCCTGCCCGGATCGCTCGCCGGCCGGCCTGGTGGAGGCGGGGCGGCGGCTGCAGCGCCTGGTGCTGCGGGCCTGCACCGGCAGGGGCTTGCGGTCTCCCCGGCCTCGGAGGTCATCGACTGCCCAGCCACGGTGGGGCGGCTGGGTCTTGAGCACCCGGTGGCGTACTTCCGGGTGGGGATCCCCGACGACGTCCCGCCCCGCTCGGCTCGGCGCTCAGTGCAGCGGCACGAACCGATACTGCCCGTGTCGAGTGGTGTGGACGCCGTCCTCGGTGCGGCGGATCCGGTGCATCTCCCCCACCACGGGGGCCACCATGACCCCGTCCGGTGACAGCTGGTCGATCAGCTCGTACGGGGTCTGCGCCGCATCCGCTGAGACCAGGATCCGGTCGAAGGGTGCGACGTCGGGCAGGCCGAGGACGTCCTTCTCGGCGGGACGCACCTGCACCCAGGGCATCGCCTGCAGCTCCACCGCCTGGCGCGCCCGGGCGGCGAGCTCGGGGATCAGCTCCACCCCGAAGACCCGACCGCCGGGGCCCACCAGGTGACCCAGCAGGGCCGCCGTCCAGCCGGAACCGGAGCCGACGTCGAGCACGCGCTGACCCGCGCGCACGTCGAGGAGCCGCAGCATGCGGGCCACGGTGCTGGGCTGGGAGTTGGTCTGGCCGTGCCCGATGGACAGCGGCTCGTCGGCGGCGGCGAACCGCCGCTGCGGCCACGGGAGGAAATCGACGCGTGGCACCTCGTCCATCGCGCGGGCGACGGCGTCAGGTGAGTACGGCTCTGCCATGGTGTCCTCATGATACGTCCCTGCGGGCCGCCTGCCGTAGGTCCTAGGATCGAGGCATGACCAGCATCAGTCTTCCCTCCGGCTCCACCATCCCTCGGCTCGGCTTCGGCACGTACAAGACCCGTGACACGGCAGCCGCAGTCACCGAGGCGCTGCGCGCGGCTACCGCCACGTGGACACCGCGCAGATGTACGCCAACGAGGCCGGCGTCGGCGCAGGGCTGCGGGCCTCCGGTCTGCCGCGCGAGGAGGTGTTCGTCACCACGAAGCTGCGCAACGATCGCCACCGTCCCGAGGATGTCCGTCCCAGCCTGGAGGGCTCGCTGCAGGAGCTCGGCCTGGAGCAGGTGGACCTGTTCCTCATCCACTGGCCGCTGCCCACCCTCTACGGCGGCGACTTCGTCTCCACCTGGGAGGCGATGATCGAACTGGCCGAGGCGGGGCTGACCCGTGAGATCGGAGTCTCCAACTTCCAGCCGCACCACCTGGACCGGCTCGTCGAGGACACCGGCGTGGTGCCCGCGGTGAACCAGATCGAGGTCCACCCCTACTTCACCAACGACGCCGTCCGCGCCCACTGCGCCGAGCTGGGCACGGCGGTGCAGGCCTGGAGCCCGCTGGGCCGCGGGGACGAGTTCGCGGACCCGGTGATCGCCGACGTCGCCGCCGCCACGGAGTGTCCCCGGCACGGGCCATCCTGCGCTGGCACGTGCAGCGCGGCGACGTGGTGATCCCCAAGACCGACAGCCCCGAGCGGATGCGGGACAATGCCGACCTCTTCGGGTTCGCCCTCTCGGAGCAGGAGATGGCGGCGATCACCGGTCTGGACAAGGGCCAGTCCGGGCGCCGCGGAGGGCACCCGGACTCGTTCGAGGGCTGATCGGTCCCGACTCAGGGGACCCGGTGGCCTGCGGCGCGCAGCAGCTCGTACCACTCCGGGCGGGTCAGCGGGATCTCGGAGCCCGACGCGGCCTCAGCGACTCGGTCCGCCCGGGTGGTGCCCAGCACCACCTGCATGCGTGCGGGGTGACGGGTGATCCAGGCGGTGGCGATCGCCGTCGGGGTCACCGCGTACTTGTGCGCCAGCCGGTCCAGCACGGCATTGAGCTCCGGGTACTGCGTGGAGCCGATGAACACGCCGTGCGGCGACTGATACGGGGACCATGCCTGCAGCGTGATGCCGTTGATCCGGCAGTACTCCACGATCCCTTCCCCGTTGGGTGAGACGGCCGAGGTCTGGCCGACGGTGTTGGCCATGATCCCTTCGGCCAGGATGGCAGCGTGCGAGATGGACAGCTGCACCTGATTGACCACCAGGGGCTGGTTCACGGCGGTGCGCAGCAGCTCGATCTGCGCGGGTGTGTGGTTGGAGACCCCGAAGTGCCGCACCTTCCCGGTGGAGGCCAGGTGGTCGAAGGCGCGGGCCACCTCCTCCGGCTCCACGAGGATGTCCGGGCGGTGCAGCAGGAGGATGTCGATGTAGTCGGTCTGCAGGGAACGCAGCGACTCCTCTGCCGAGCTGACGATGTGCTCATAGGAGAAGTCGTAGTACGGGCCGTCCTTGACGATCCCGGCCTTGGTCTGGAGGGTGATCTCTTCCCGTTCAGCCTGGCTCAGCCGCATCGCCTCCGCGAACCGGCGCTCGCACCCGTGGGTGGTCAGCCCTGTGCTGTAGATGTCCGCGTGGTCGAAGAAGTCGACGCCGGCCTCACGCGCCGCGGTGACGAGCTCGCGGATCTCCTCATCGGTCTTCTCCGCGATCCTCATCAGGCCGAGTGTGACGCTGGGGGCGGTAATGTCGGTCTGTGCGATCTGCTGTGTGCGCATGGTCACAACCCTATCGCGGCCCCTGGTCAGCGGGTCACAGACGCGCAGGGTCCTCCGGCATGCCGTCGCGGAAGGCGGTCTGCCGGGTGTGTCGATGCGCCTCACGCAGCGTCTCCAGCTGCGCGTGGGCATCCTCGATCAGCTCGGTGAACACGGCCGCCTCCACGCCCAGCTCCTCGGCATGCTCCCGGCAGACCAGCCACCCGTGGAGCTTGCCGGTCACCGCGCTGGACATCAGTTCGCACTCGAGCAGCAGCGCCGTGGGCGAGCGGCGCAGCGGGGCCCGCCCATAGGGCTTGAGCCGGGCGGCCTTCGCCCCCATCCAGGCCAGTGAGGCCGAGGGGCCCGGACGCGGGAAGCCCTGGCGCAGCATGAGGCCCTGCAGAAAGGCGTGCTCACGACGGATCGCACCCGCCACCTCGGAGATCTGTGGGAAGACGGGCGTGTCCTGATACGCCTCCGCCATCGCCTCGATCCGCTTGACCCCTGCCGTGGCGCCCGTGAGGTGATCAGCCAGGTACTGGCGCAGCAGCCCGGCGTCGACCGACCCGGTGAGCCGGTGACCGGCGTTCGGCAGATCGGGACTCTCCGGCTCCGGGCCGGAGCGGGGCCTCAGGGGAGGCGAGGCCACGCCGTCGCCGGAGATCATGCCCTCTAGGACGCTCTCCACAGCCTCGGCCGCGCTGCGCAGCGGACGCCAGCCCAGTTCCTGCCGGGCGCGCGTCGTGTCCAGCACCGGGGCGCGCAGGCTCAGGTCCAACCAGCCTTCGTCAGCGGGCACCATCCCCGCACGATGGGCGGCGCGCAGGGCCGAGCGCACAGGCTTGACCGGGACCGTCACAGCCCTGCCCCGTCCTCCGGAGAACACCTTCGCCAGCTGGTGCGCGTCCAGCAGGTCGTCGGCAGCGATGTTGAAGGGCCCCTCGGCACCACGGGTCACCGCCTCGGCGAAGGCTGACGCCACGTCGGCGGCATGCACGGCGTGGACCCGCAGACCGGCCGGAAGGGGGACCAACGGCGGACGGACCGCCCCGAGCACCTGCACCGGCGCCCATCGTCCGGCGAAGTACCGCTGGATCTCCGAGCCTGCGCAGCCCTGGAAGACCAGGCCCGGACGCAGGCGGGCGAGCGATACGTCAGGATGTGCCCTCTCGAATTCGTCCATGACGCGTTCCTGAGCGCATTTGTCCTCGCTGTAGTGCGAGCCGGGGATGCCGTCGGTCGGCCAGTCCTCGGCCCGGGGATCGTCGTCCTCCACCGGCGAGTAGGCACCCACCGACGAGGCCACGGCGACACGCCGGACCCCCGCCGCGGCGGCCGCCTCCAGCACGTGACGGGTGCCGTCGACGTTGACCCGGCGCAGCAGCTCCCGCTCCGTGTTCGGCTGGACGAGCCATGCCAGATGGACGACGGCGTCGATGCCGGCGAAGGCATCGGTCAGGGCGGCCACCGACTCGCGGAACTGGACGTCGATCGTGGCCCATTCGGGAGAGGCATAAGGCTCGACGTCGGTGTCAGGAAGGCGGCGGGCGATGCCGACCACGGAGGTGACCTCCTGACGGAGATGCAGCTCTCGGAGCACGGCCGAGCCTACGTTCCCGGTGGCTCCCACGACGGCGATGTGCACGGGGTCCACCTTCGATCCGGCGGTGCTGTGCTGTCTCAGCACGCTGTGTGGTCATTCAAGGTGGTCTTCCACCAGACCATGCCTGCCGCCGGGGCACAAGGGGTGGTCAGAGGAGCAGGTTCACCGCACCGACGGCGGTGAGCACCAGCACCAGCCGGTCGAAGAGCCGCTGGGAGATGCGCACGGCGATCCACCGTCCGATGAAGGCCCCGATGACGACCAGCGGCACCAGCATCCCCGCGATCGCCAGCACCTGCAGGTTCAGCAGGCCCAGGCCCACCTGGAACGGCAGCTTCGACAGGTTGACCGCGAAGAAGAAGTAGGCGGTGGTGCCGAGGAAGGTCTTCACCGGCAGTCGCATGGCGAGCAGGTACATGCTCATCACCGGTCCCCCGGCGTTGGCGACCATGGTGGTGAACCCGCCCAGCCAGCCGTAGCCGTAGGCGGCCGTCCTGCCCAGCTCTGCGGCGTCGGCGGCCGATCGACGCCGCCACAGGGTGAAGGCCAGCAGCGCCAGCAGGATGGCACCGATCACTCGCCGGACGACGGCGTCAGAGGCCAGCCCCAGGAACACGGCGCCCACCAGCAGGCCCACCAGCACGGCGGGGACCAGGCGCCGCAGGGTGGCCCAGTCGACGTCGCGCCGATACATCCAGACCGCGAAGAGGTCACCCACCAACAGCAGGACCAGCAGGGCCGCGGTGGACTCACGGGCCGGCATCGTGGCGGCGAAGATCGCCACCGCCAGGGTGGCGGCACCCGGCACTGCCGTCTTGGACAGGCCGACGATGAGCGCGCCGACGGCGAGCATCGCCCACCCGAGAAGGTCGAGGTCGATCACCGTGACAGCCTAATGCGCCGCCGGCCGGGGTCGGGACGGCGCACCTTGCCAGCTGCGGGACGTCGTCGTTGCATGGATCCATGACAGTGCAGAGAGTGACACCCATCTTCACGGTGGACGACCTGCCGTCGGCCGTGCAGGAGCACCGGGCGGTGCTGGGACTGGAGCTGGTGATGGACCTGGGCTGGATCGCGTTCCTCGCCGACAGCGCCGGGGCCCAGATCGGCTGATGACGCAGGACGCCTCCGCGCCGGTGAATCCGCAGGCGTCGGTGTTCGTCGACGACGTGGAGGATGCCTACAGGCTGGCTCAGGAGGCGGGACTCGAGATCGTCCATCCGCTGACGGTCGAGGCCTGGGGCGTGCGCCGCTTCTTCTACCGCGACAGCTCCGGCACGGTGGTCAACGTGGGCATGCACCTGTGACCGCTCAGCGCCGAGGGTCGATCATGGTCATGCCCGCCTGTGGCGCACGGTCCATGAGGGGCAGCGCGGCGGCGGCCTGATCGAGGCCGATGGTCCGAGCGATGAGCCGCTCCGGGTCCAGGCGGCCGTCGGCGATCATCGCCAGCATCTCCGGGTAGGCGCCAGCAGCCATTCCATGGCTTCCCAGGACGTCCAGCTCCCAGGCGATCACCCGGTCTATGGGCACCCGTGGGTGCCCGGACACCGCGGGCAGCAGTCCGATCTGCACGTGCCGGCCCTGACGCCGAAGACTGTGGATCGCATCCGCGCAGGTCTGCTCGGAGCCCACGGCGTCGACGGCGACGTCGGCCCCGCCGTCGGTGAGCTCCGAGACCCTAGCTGGGACGCCCTCGTCCTGCCCTGGCGTCCCCGGGCCCTGCGGGGCGAGGATGGTATGCGCAGCACCCAGGCCACGGGCCAGGTCGAGCGCCGATTGACTGCGATCCACCGCGATCACCTCCGCGCCGAGCGCGCGTCCGATCATCACCGCACTGAGCCCGACCCCGCCGGCACCGATCACCGCCAGCGTCTCTCCCCCGCTGATCCGGGCCCTGCCGACGAGCCCTCGATACGCGGTGGCGAATCGACAGCCGAGACTCGCCGCGGCCTGTGAGCTCACGCCGTCCGGGATGGCGACGAGGTTGGCGTCCGCGGCGTGCAGGACGACCCGTTCGGCGAAGGAGCCCCAGTGCGTGAATCCCGGCTGCTGCTGGTGGGGGCAGACCTGCGGCTCCCCCTGAAGGCACCAGCGGCACCGACCGCAGCCGCACACGAACGGCGCCGTGACACGGTCCCCGGGCCGCCAGTTCTTGACCCCGGCGCCGACCGCCTGGATGATCCCCGCCAGCTCATGACCCGGCACATGCGGCCACGCGATGTCCTCATGTCCTGCCCAAGCATGCCAGTCGCTGCGGCACAGGCCGGTGGCCTCCACACTCACGACGACGCCGTCCTCCGGCGCGTCGGGGGCGGGCACCTCTCGCACCTGAGGGTGGGCGCGGATCTCCTCGATGACGACTGCTCGCATGGGAAGAAGCATGGCACGGTTCGGTGCCTGGGCTCGATGGATGTGTCACAAGTAGGTCGTAGGGTACTGGCGCGCGGACAGAATCGGCTCGGAGGGTGCGCTCGGAGGTCGGATCCTGTCTCTCCGGGATGTGTCAGAGGTTGCCGGAAGACTGAGCAACACCAGGAGGAGCCGGGGAAGGACCCCCGCGACAGGGCAGCCGGGACGGGCTCCCCCGCAGGGGCGGCAGAGACGGGCACCCCGGCAGAGACGTCAGAGGAGGTGGATAGCGTGGGAGACATGGAGGACCAGGACGGGGTGAACCAGCACCCAGACCAGCACGGCCAGCACGGCCAGCACGGCCAGCACAGCGACGACGGTGCGGCTGGCTCCGTGTTCTGGCCCGCCCGGGCCGCGCACCTGGCCCAAGAACCAGAACTCTCCCACGCCCGAGCACTGATCATCACCACCCGCCAGACCGAAGCCCAAGCCCTCACCGGACTGCTGGACTACCAAGACCGCAGAGCCCGAGAAGCTCACGCCGCCGAAGTCGACCATCACACCCGCCGCGCCCTGCGGGAGGCCGCCACCACAGACACCGCCCACATCCTCGGAGTCAGCGAACAGGTCGCCTCCGGGATGCTGACCGCCGCCCGCACCGCCCGGACCACCCTGCCGGTCACTTGGAAGACCTATCTAGCCGGGATCATCGACACCGCCCGACTGCGCGCGATCACCACCACCGCCACCACCCTGATCCGGGCTGCGCACTGTGAGGCCTTCGACTCTGCTGCTGCTGGTGCGGCAGCGAGGATGACCGTCGGTGAGCTGCGGGCCTGGCTGCGTCGCTACACCGCCACCCTGGACCCCGCCCAATACCAGGCCGACTGCGACCGTGCCCGGGCGGATCGATGGGTAC
>NZ_MDSS02000027.1 GCF_001758425.2 Nesterenkonia sp. PF2B19
CGCGTCGGTGCCGGCCCCGTTGCCGCCGGCCCCGCCCACCGAGGTGCTGGGCAGGAACGGCTTGAGGTGCTCGGCCACGGCCACCGGTCCGACGCCGGGCCCACCGCCGCCGTGCGGGATGCAGAAGGTCTTGTGCAGGTTCAGGTGGCTGACGTCGCCGCCGAACTCCCCCGGCTCGGCGAGGCCGACCAGCGCGTTGAGGTTGGCGCCGTCCACGTAGACCTGGCCGCCGGCCTCGTGCACGGTGCGGCAGACCTCGCGGACATCGGCCTCATAGACCCCGTGGGTGGAGGGGTAGGTGAGCATGATCGCGGCGATCCGGTCCGGATGCTGGGCGATCTTCGCCTGCAGGTCGGACATCTCGATGGTGCCGTCCTCCGCGGTGGCGACGACGGCCACCTGCAGTCCGGCCAGCACGGCCGAGGAGGCGTTGGTCCCGTGTGCGGAGGCGGGGATCAGGCAGATGTCCCGGTCGGCGTCGCCCTGGGCCAGGTGGTACTGCCGGATGGCCAGCAGCCCGGCGTACTCCCCCTGGGAGCCCGCGTTGGGCTGGATGGAGACGGCGGCATAGCCGGTCACCGCGGTCAGCTTCGC
Organism: Nesterenkonia sp. PF2B19; assembly: GCF_001758425.2. GTDB lineage: Bacteria > Actinomycetota > Actinomycetes > Actinomycetales > Micrococcaceae > Nesterenkonia > Nesterenkonia aethiopica. The sequence continues at coordinate 595 of NZ_MDSS02000027.1, forward strand.
CTCCAGGTCCTCGATGAGCGCCCGCCACCCGGCGGTCTGCTCGGCCGGGGCGTAGGGGTGGATGCCGGCGAACTCGGGCCAGGAGATGGCCTCCATCTCCGTGGCGGCGTTGAGCTTCATGGTGCAGGAGCCCAGCGGGATCATAGTGCGGTCCAGGGCCAGGTCCCGGTCGGCGAGCTTCCGCAGGTACCGCATCATCTGCGTCTCCGAGCGGACCTCGTGGAAGATCGGGTGGGTCATGAACTCGCTGGTGCGGCGCAGCGCCTCGGGGAATGCCGTGCCGTGGCCGGCCGCGGCGGAGTCGGAAGAGTCACCAGAGTCGGCAGGCGTGCCCGCTGGGGTCTCGGTCGGAGCGCCGAAGGCCCGCAGCACCGCGTCCACATGCGCGGCAGTGGTGGTCTCGTCCACGCTGATGCCCACGGTGGTCTCGTCCACCCGGCGCAGGTTGATGCCGGCCTCCTCCGCGGCGAAGAGCACGTGCTCGGCCTCGGCGTCGAGGTCCAGGCGGACCTGCACGGTGTCGAAGAAGGACTCACTGACCAGCCGGCGTCGGCCGGCCTGCAGCCCGGCGGCCAGGGTCCGGGCGTGCCGGTGGACGCGCTCGGCGATGCGGCGGAGCCCCTCGGGCCCGTGGTAGACGCCGTACATGGAGGCCGCCACGGCCAGCAGCGCCTGGGCGGTGCAGATGTTGGAGGTCGCCTTCTCGCGGCGGATGTGCTGCTCCCGGGTCTGCAGGGCCAGCCGGTAGGCCGGGCGGCCCTCGGCGTCGTGGGAGACGCCGACCAGGCGGCCGGGCAGCTGACGCTGCAGGCCGGAACGGACGGCCATGTAGGCGGCGTGCGGCCCGCCGAAGAACAGCGGCACCCCGAAGCGCTGCGAGCTGCCGACGGCGATGTCGGCGCCCAGCTCACCAGGCGGAGTGATCAGGGTCAGGGCCAGCAGGTCGGCGGCGACGGTGACCATGGCCCCGCGCTCCTTGGCCTCGCTGATCAGCGCGGTGTGGTCGACGACGGCGCCGGAGTCGCCCGGCTGCTGGACCACCACGCCGCACAGCTCACCGGAGGGCAGGCCCTCGGCGGCCAGGTCGATGATCTGCACGTCGATGCCCAGCGCCTCGGCGCGGCCGGTGACGACCTCACGGGTCTGCGGGAACGTGTCGGCGTCGAGGACGATGGTCCCGGAGGCCTTCTTCTTGTTGGCCCGGCGCATGAGCAGGATCGCCTCGGCGACGGCGGAGGCCTCGTCCAGCAGAGAGGCGTTGGCGATGTCCAGGCCGGTCAGGTCCGCCACCATGGTCTGGAAGTTCAGCAGCGCCTCCAGGCGGCCCTGGGAGATCTCCGGCTGATACGGCGTGTACGCGGTGTACCAGGCCGGGTTCTCCAGGACGTTGCGCAGGATCACCTGCGGAGTGTGGGTGCCGTAGAAGCCCTGACCGATCATCTGGGTCTTCACCGTGTTGCGCCGGGCGTAGCCGCGCAGCGCCTCCAGAGCCTCGGCCTCGGAGAGGGCGGCGGGCAGCTGCAGCGGACGGGCCTGCCGGATCGAGTCCGGGACGGCGGCGTCCACCAGGTCGGCCAGGGACCGGTGGCCCAGGGTGTGAAGCATGGTCTCGGCGGCCTCGGAGGTGGGTCCGATGTGGCGGGAGGCAAAGCCCTCCGGCACGGAGAAGGCGGGGCTGACGCCGCCGTCGGGGACGCCCGAGGGGGTGCTGGCGTCGGGGCTGAGAGTGCTGGTCATCGGGGAGGTTTCCTTCCGGAGCGCAGAGGGGTGGACATGCTCGTGTCCCTCCCCGAACTCTGTAGGGAACCTGAGAGTTTGACCCGGCTGCTGAGGCGAGGAGTCGCCGTCGGACGCGGGCTTGCACCGTGGGTGAGGAGCCGCCGTCGCGGGCCGGATCCTGCGGCCGGGCGTCGGGGTCCTGCTTTCCAGAGTCGCCACCCCTGCACGGTACGGGTGCCTGAGAGATTCCTGGGGAGGATGTTGCTCCTTCGGCGCCGGGGCTCACCCGCCATGACGGCGTGCACTCCGGGCTCTCCCACACAGGGGACGTGGCGTATTCAGTTGACCTGTGGCCCATCTTACCTGCACTGCCGGAGGGGGATCACACCCCGGCGGCGGAGCCGCACTGACGGATCAGACGGCGCCGGATCAGGGGGCAGCGGATCAGACGGAACGGGCCTCGCGCTCCTGCTTGGCCACGAGTCGGGCGTCGAGGATCACCAGCACCGTGACGACGGCGAATCCGGCCGCCGCCAGCCCGAGGATCGGCAGCAGATCCCCGGTCGGGGCCAGCAGGCTGCGCGCCTCGTCCTGCCAGGGCCACAGCGTGCGCAAGGCTCCCAGCATCACCCCGGCCAGCACCACCATGGTGATCCGGTGGTGGTGCTCCAGCAGCCACTGCAGCAGCTTGACCAGCAGGATCACCCCCAGCACCATCCCGACGGCGAACAGCCCCAGGTAGCCGACGTCGCGCTCGTCCACCGCGCGCAGCGTGGGCTCGTAGAGGCCGAAGGTCAGCAGCAGGAAGGAGCCGGAGAGGCCGGGCAGCAGCAGGGCGGAGACGGCGACGGCGGCCGCCGGGATGATGGTCACCGGGGTCGCCTCCACATCCGTGGGCGGCAGGGAGACCAGCCAGAACGTCACCGCGGCCGCGGCCAGTCCGGCCAGCACGTGCCGCAGCCTGAGCACCCGCAGACCCCAGGTGCGGGCGTCCCTGCCCGTCTGCTCCGGGCCGACGTGCATGGCCATGCGCAACGGCACCGCGATGGAGGCCAGCACCATGCCGAAGAACGCCGCCCGCGTGGCTTCCGGATGGGATTCCACGGCGTCGGCCATGGGACCGGCGATGGTGAACACGGCCAGCGCCATGCCGATCAGCACGGGGATGACCAGCTTCCACCGCACCGCGGCGAGGTGCTCGCGCATCCCCGCCGCCCGCTCCGGGCCGGTCACCAGCCGCCGCCCGGCCGAGACCACATGCGAGGCCGAGTCGATGAGCTGGGTGTAGATGCCCACCACCAGGGCCACGGTCCCGCCGGAGACGCCCGGGACGGTCTCCACCGTGCCGATGAGGGCACCACGGACCAGGTCTCCGACCACGCTGGTGCGGCGCTGCTCGGGCGCGCCCGCGGCGTCGTCAGGGGTCTGCTGGGAGAGGTCTCCGGCAGAGGATGATGCTGGCATAGCGCACTCGCCTTTCACGCCTTACACTGAGGTCTCCGGGCCTGTCAGACAGGTCACGAGACACGGATCACACCACCATGAGGCGCTCCGGCCGGACTCTGTCCGACCAGGGCACCCTGGGAAGCGCCGCGACGGCGGGCTGTCTGTCACGCCCGGAGCGGACGGCGGCCTCAGTCTACGTCGTCGTCCTGGCGTCTCCCTGCCACCATGACCACCTGCGCACCACCGGAGAACCGCGGTGCTCAAGCCACCCGTGACACGGGAGGAAGGGGAGACGACGATGAGTCCCCAGGCCATCGGATTCGCGATCGTCCTGCTGGCGGCGATCATGCTGCTCGGCAAGTACCTTCGCGTGAAGGTCCCGTTCATCCAGAAGCTGCTGCTTCCCAGCTGCATCATCGCCGGATTCCTCGGCCTGATCCTCGGCCCGGAGGTGATCGGGCGCCTCGCCGAGCCGCTGAACCTCGGCTGGCTGGCCGAGGGCGGCGTCTTCACCGCCGACATCTACGAGGTCTGGGGCACCCTGCCCGGGCTGCTGATCTCCGTGGTCTTCGCGACCCTGTTCCTCGGCTCCCGCATCCCCTCGCCGAAGCGCGTGGCCAAGCTGGCCGGTCCCCAGCTGTCCATCGGCGTGGCCTACGGCTCCGGCCAGTACGTGGTGGGGCTGCTGCTGGCCCTGCTGGTGCTCGCCCCCCTGTTCGGCGTCAGCCCCATGATGGGTGCGCTGATCGAGATCGCCTTCGAGGGCGGCCACGGCACCGCCGGCGGCATGCGCCCCGCCTTCCAAGACATGGACATCCCCGAGGCCGCCGACCTCGCCCTGGCCATGGCCACCGTCGGGCTCGTCTCGGCCATCGTCATCGGTGTCGCCGTGGTGAACTGGGGCGTGCGCACCGGCCGCACCCGGGTGCTCAAGCAGGTCTCCGAGCAGTCCACCGCCGAGCTGCGCGGACTCTACTCGGACGACGAGACCGTCTACGCCGGCCGGATGACGGCCCGCCCGGGCTCCATCGAGCCGCTCACCCTGCACGTGGCCGTCGTCGGCCTGGCGATCATCCTGGGCTGGATCCTGCTGGAGGGCATCGTCTGGGTGGAGGATCTGCTGTGGGGCCAGCCGGACTCCCTGTGGACTCCCGCCGGCGAGGACGGCACCACGCTGCTGGGCTATGTGCCGCTGTTCCCGCTGGCGATGATCGGCGGGGTCATCATCCAGGTGGTGCTGGACCGCACCGGCAACACGAACCTGCTGGACCACGAGATGATGAAGCGCATCCAGGGGCTCGCCCTGGACATCCTCATCGTCGCCGCTCTGTCCACGATCTCGCTGACCGTGATCGCCGACTTCTGGCAGACGTTCCTGATCCTCTCGGTGGCCGGCGTCGCGTTCTGCACGTTCATGCTGCTGTACTTCACCCCGCGGATCGTCCCGGAGTTCTGGCTGGAGCGCGGCATCGCCGACTTCGGCCAGTCCATGGGCGTCACGGCCACGGGCCTCGCGCTGCTCCGCGTGGCCGACCCTGACGACCAGTCCCCCGCCCTGGAGGCCTTCGGCTACAAGCAGCTGGCCTTCGAGCCCTTCTTCGGCGGTGGACTGATCACGGCGATCTCGATTCCGATCATGTACGCCACCGGCAGCGTCTACATCGTGCTGATCCCGATGGCGGTGCTGTTCGTCGCGGCGATCACCGCCGGCATGATCTACCACCGCGGTGTGCGCGCAGGACGGTGGACGGACCCCGCCTCAGAGATGGCTGCAGGTCAGCGGTGAGCTGACCACCACAGCGGCGGAAACCCCTCCAGTGCCCGGGTGAGGCGACAGGCGCCTCCCCGGGCCCTCGCTGTGCCCGGACGCTGTGCCCACTCCCTGCCGCCGTTCTGCCCCGCTGTCCCGCCGCTGGGCACCCGCCTTGCCATCCGAACACTGTGTGAATTTATGAACTATCGTGACACAAACCCTTGACACCAGCTCCACGACACTGGAGGGTACTGTGCTGACGCGCTTCATCGAGGAGCACCCGTCAGCCGCCTCCCCCGCCGGAGGCCTGACACCAGAGGAATCCATGACACACCTGCGTCGCGTCGGCACACTGCTGCTGACCCTCATCGCACTGCTCGGCCTGATGGCACCGGCCGCCCAGGCCGAGGCGGACACCAGCCGCGGCCCCGATCCCACCGAGTCCTCCATCGAGCAGACTCGGGGCAGCTGCAGCGTCGGAGAGCGCAGCATCTCGCGCTTCGCCGCAGACGGCTTCAACGGCGGCACCATGCACTACCCCACCGGCACCGACGAGACCTTCGGTGTCGTCGCGATCTCCCCGGGATACACGGCCAGCGAGTCCTCCATCTCCTGGCTGGGACCGCGCCTGGCCTCCTTCGGCTTCGTCGTGGTCACCTTCGACACCAACTCGCGCTACGACCAGCCGCGCCAGCGCGCCACACAGCTCCTCAGCGCGCTCGACCACGCCATCGACGACAGCGTGGTCGGCCCACTCATCGACGAGGGCCGTCAGGCCGTGATGGGCCACTCGATGGGCGGCGGCGGGGCGCTGCAGGCCGCCGAGGATCGCGACGAGATCCAGGCCGTGGTGCCGCTGACCCCGTGGAACGCCAAGAAGAACTGGAGCTCCATGGATGCTCCCACCCTGATCATCGGGGCGGAGAACGACCGCACCGCCCCGGTGCGCAGCCACTCCATCCCGTTCTACGAGTCCCTGACCAACGCCGGACAGCGGGCCTACCTGGAACTGCGCGGGGCCAGCCACTTCGCCCCCAACCGGTCGAACACCACGATCGCGAAGTACAGCATCGCCTGGCTGAAGCTCCACCTGGATGACGACGAGCGCTACGAGCAGTTCGTCAACCCCAGCCCGGACACCGGACTGCGCACCGGCATCTCGGACTGGCGCATCAGCTGACACCGCCGGCCCCGACCCGGCCACCTCACCGCCCTGAGGCAGACGACCCCTCCTTCAGCCGCCCGCCCACGCGGCCAGAAGGAGGGGTCGCCTGCGTCCCTGCGAGGCCGCATCTCGACAGAATGCATCTGCAAGCGCTTCCACGAATCCTTGCGATCTGGATCACATTCACGCTATCTTCAGTCAGGAGACGTCGACTCGACGCGGTCGCCGATGCTACGGCGACGACGCCTCTCATCCGATTCCCGGCGGACTGAGATGCCATCACCTTGGAGACAGCACTGATGACGACGACACAGAGTACGGCGGAGCCTGTGCCGCACTCACCTTGGAAGCGCTTGCGGAAACATGCGGTGCGGACGGCAGGGGCCCTCGGACTGGCCGGGGCCATGCTGGCACCCGCCACCATGCCTGCGGCCACCGCCTTCGACGGCGGGCCCCCGGCCTCCGACAACGCGGCCGATCATGCCGGTGCCCGCGGCGCGGAGAATGCCTCGCAGAACTCCGCCCACCACACCGACCGGCTCCCGGAGTTCCGCACCGCGGCGCAGAGCGCGGAAGGCCCGAAGGACACCACCGCCGTGATGTTCCAGTGGACGTGGAACAGCATCGCCCGCGAATGCCGTGAGACGCTCGGCCCGGCCGGCTACGGCTACGTGCAGACCTCCCCCACCCAGGAGCACATCCAGGGCGAACAGTGGTGGACCCACTACCAGCCGGTGAGCTATCAGATCGAATCCCGGCTCGGCACCCGCGAGGAGTTCGCGGACATGGTCGCCGAGTGCAACGACGCCGGTGTGAAGGTCATCGCCGACGTCGTGATCAATCACATGACCGGCCAGCAGGAAGGCGTGGGCTGGGCCGGCAGCGAGTTCACCCACACGGACTACCCCGGCACCTACTCGCCCGATGACTTCCACAACCACGGCTGCGAGGTGGAGGACTACACCGACCGCTGGCAGGTCCAGGAATGCGACCTGCTCGGACTCGCCGATCTGAAGACCAGCTCCGACTACGTCCAGTCGAGGATCGCCGAACACCTCGAGGACCTCATCGACCTCGGCGTCGAGGGCTTCCGCATCGATGCGGTCAAGCACATCTCCGCCGACGACCTCACCGGCATCCTGGACCGCGTGGACCTGACCGACATCTACGTGGTCTCCGAGGTCATCCGCGGCGGCGGCGAACCCATCCAGCCCGAGGAGTACCAGCACCTGGGCGACGTCCACGAGTTCACCTGGGGCCGGAAGCTCAAGGAGGCCTTCGACGGCGGCGACATCCACTGGCTGCTCTCCGGCGAGGGCATCGGCGAGACCTGGGACGGATTCATCGCCGACGAGCACGCCGGCACGTTCGTGGACAACCACGACACCGAACGCAACGGCGAGACCCTGAGCTACAAGGACGGAGACGCCTACCGCCTGGCCCAGGCCTTCACACTGGCCTGGCCGTACGGCATGCCCGCGGTGCACTCCGGCTACTCGTTCAGCGACTACGACGCCGGCCCTGTGCAGCACGAGGACGGTCGGATCCGCGACGCGGTCTGCGGCGAGGAGAACTGGACCTGCATCCACGCCCAGACCGAGGTGGCCAACATGGTCGGGTTCCGCAACGCCGTCGGGGACGCCCCGGTGACCGACACGTGGACCAACGACTCCCACGCCCTGGCCTTCGGCCGTGGCGACCAGGGCTTCCTGGTGGCCAACCGCGGACCGAACAGTGTGCAGCACACCTGGCAGACCTCCCTGCCGGCCGGCGAGTACTGCAACGTCTACACCGGCTCCGCCACCTCCGAGGGCTGCTCCGGGGAGACCGTGACCGTGGCGGCCGACGGCACCTTCAGCGCCCACGTGGGCCCGGACTCCGCCGTGGCTCTGCACGTGGGCGCCACCCCGGCCAGCGGCGACGGAGACGGCGACGGTGACGGATCGACGCCGCCGGAGGAGCGCGAGCTGTCCCTGTTCTACGCCACCGACTGGGAGACCCCGTACGTCCACTATCAGGTGGGCGACGGCGAGTGGACCGATGCTCCGGGCGAGGCACTGACGGAGGTCTGCGAAGGCTGGGCCCACACCGAGATCGACCTCGGCACCGCCCGCACCATCACCGCGGCGTTCAACGACGGCGGCGACGCCTGGGACAACAACGCCGGAGCGGACTACACGATCGGCTCCGGCGTCATCCAGCTCGCCGACGGCCAGCTGGCCGAGGGCGACCCCTGCGAGGCCCAGCCCGCCCCGGGCGAGGACCCGGACCTGACCGTGTACTACGAGACGGGCTGGGAGAACCCGCGCATCCACTACCAGGTGGGCGACGGCGGCTGGACGGACGTTCCGGGCGTGGCGATGGCCGAGGCCTGCGAGGGCTGGTTCCGGGCCGACATCCAGCTCGACGACGCGGACGGCATCACGGCCGCCTTCAACGACGGCGCCGGCACGTGGGACAACAACGACCACCAGGACTACAGCATCGCCGCCGGCGAGCAGCAGGTCTCAGAAGGAGAGGTCACCGCAGGCAACCCCTGCTGAGAGACGGCCCGGTCTGAGATGAGCCTCGGACCGGAGCACCACACCTCACGCGTGCCGAGCCTTTCGGCCGTGTGAGCCGGGAGCGGGCGGCGTCGGGATCACCGGCGCCGCCCTGCCCATGCCTGGGGACCTGACCATCCGGTGGCCGACGGTGTCGACCTCCGGTCCCCCGGCACACTGTCGCTAGAGTGATCGCGTGACGCTATTCGTGAACGCCCGAGTGATCCCCTCAGCCCGCATCGGTGAGGCCCGCGGCGACGCCGTGCTGGTCCGTGGCGAACGCGTGGCCGCCGTCGGACAGGCCACCCGACTGCATCCCGATCTCGCCGCCGGCGAGGAGGTCATCGACCTGCAGGGCGCGGTGGTGCTGCCCGGATTCGTGGACTCCCACGTCCACACCGGACTCTACGCCCGCGGCCTCTTCTCCGCCGACCTGCGGGACTGCACCTCCCTGGAGGCCGCCCTGCAGCGGGTCGCGACCACCTGCGGAACCGGGTGGAGGCCGCCAAGGCCGAGGGCACCTGGCCGCAGCAGCCCCAGTGGATCTTCGGACAGGCCTGGGACCACAACATCTGGGACGTCCCCCAGGTGCCGGACCGCCGAGCGCTCGACGCCGTCACCGGCTCCTTCCCCACCGCTCTGCACTCCACCGATGCTCATACCTGGTGGGTCAACTCCGCCGCCCTGGAGGCCCTGGGGCTGGACGCCTCCACGCCGGACCCGGTGGGCGGAAGCTTCGACCGCGACACCGACGGGCAGCTCACCGGCATCCTGCGGGAGTCTGCCGGGCGGGCGGTGGACCAGATCCTGGCCTCCGGTGCCGCTGGAGACCTCACGGCCCAGCTGGAGCACGCCCAGCGGCAGCTCTGGGCCCAGGGGCTGGTCGGTGTGCACGACTTCGACGGCGAGGACGTTCGCGCCGGATTCTCATCCTGCACGAGACGGGGCGGCTGAGGATGCGCGTCACCAAGGCAGTCCTCGCCCCGGACCTGGATCTGGCCCTGGCCGAGGGGCGGTACACCGGCTCCGGCGACGCCTGGCTGCACACCGGGCCGGTGAAGATCTTCTCCGACGGCGCCCTGGGCTCCCACACATGCCTGATGCATGAACCCCTGGCCGGCTCCACGCACGGGCATGGGGTCGCGGTCACCGAGGAGGCCGAGCTGCGCGACCTGCTGGCCCGTTCCGCAAGCGCCGGGCTGGCCGTGGCCACCCACGCGATCGGGGACCGCGCCAATGAGTTGGTCCTCGACGCGTACCAGTGGCTGGCGGAGCAGGTGAGCTCCGGCGTCCTCCCGGCCTCCCCGCTGGTGCACCGGACCGAGCACGCCCAGCACCTCGCGGTCGAGGACGTGCGGCGCTTCGCGGCACTGGGCGTGGTGCCGTCGATGCAGCCGCTGCATGCCACCGCGGACTTCGAGCTGGCCGAGCGCCTCATGGGTGACCGGCCGATGGCCTCCTACGCCTGGCGATCGCTGATCGACGCCGGAGCCACGCTCGCCTTCGGCTCGGACGCGCCGGTGGAGCCGCCGTCGCCGCTGGGCGGGATCCACGCGGCGGTCACCCGCCAGAGGCCGGACGGCAGGCCCGACGGCGGCTGGCAGCCCCAGGAGCACCTCAGCGTGGGCGAGGCGATCACCGGCTTCACCACCGGAGCCGCACATGCCGCCGGGATGGGGCACCTGACCGGGGAGATCCGCCCCGGGATGTTCGCCGACTTCACCGTGCTGCGCGAGGATCCGTTCGCCGTCGCGCCCTCCGACCTGCCACACATCCCGGTGGCCGGGGTGATCACCGGGGGCCGCGTGCGCCACTGGGTGTGAGCCCTCTCCCCCATTCATGACGTTGTCTCCGCGTTGGGCCCTTTTGAGCCCGACTCCGGCGTCATAAGGCCCAAACCGCCGAGGCAACGGGGAGGGACAGCGCGGCTCAGGCCTGCTCCTCGGCGAACGTGCCGTCGTTCTCCCCGCGGAAGAAGTCACGGCCGTAGATGACCAGGCAGAGCAGGATCCCGACGCCGAGCCCCCAGGCCGCACCGAGCAGGGCCAACGCTCCGGCTGTCACTCCGGCGATCCCCAGATCCCGCTGACTGCGGGCCTCCATGATGCCGATCCGCACGCTCACGTAGGCCTGGACCAGCAGGGTCAGGGCCATCGCGACGCCGAGCACCGGCTCCACAAGGGTGACGATGGGAAGCAGCAGCAGGCCCGTGTTGGTGCCCCAGCGGAAGGACCCGGCTCCTCCGTAGAGGGACTTCATAGCCTTCCGGCCCTCTTTGTACCGTTCGGTGATCACCACCAGCATCGCCGACCAGGAGGGACCACACATCGCGACGTCGGGGCCGATCACTCCCATCAGGGCGTTGCGTCCGCCGAAGATCAGGTGGGAGCGGTCGGGGTTGTACTCCACGTTCTCGTCCGGCCGGGCTCTGTTCGCCTGCTTCAGCACGGCGTTGGCCTGCAGCGTGTCTCCGAAGACCACGATGTAGGTGGCCAGCACGGTGGGGATGGCGGTCACGAACATCATCAGCGGCGGCAGGCCCAGCCCGAAGATCGTGTACTCGCGCCACAGCGTGAGAAAGTCGGGCTGCACGATGCCCCACTCGATCTGCGACCACTCCGCCTCGCGGGTCAGCGGGGCGATGAGGACGGCCACCAGGATCGCCGGCAGCACACCGAGCTTGCCGATCTGCATGGCCAGGCGGTTCTTCTCCCGCCAGCGGGGGAAGTGACGGGAGAACAGGAGGAAGAACACCAGCCCGATCGCGATGGTGATGGTGATCGGGAACTGCTCGAACTGGCCGCCCTCCCCGAAGACGGTCTGCACCGCAGCGATGCCCGCGCCCATGAGCACACCGGCCTTGATGGCCGGCGGGATGGCGCGCACCACCCGCTTGGCCAGCCCGGTGACGCCGAGCAGGATCGAGAACAGTCCCAGCAGGATCTGGAAGGAGATCAGCGCATGGACGCGCTCGGGGCCTTCCGGGAACGTCATGCAGTAGGCCATGACCAACGGGATCGCCGGGGTGATCCACCCCGGGACCACGGGATCGCCCAGCAGGTGGTGCGTCAGGTAGAGGAACCCGTTGAGCAGGATCACGGCGAGCGCCACCTCGAAGGGCATGCCCAGCAGGGTGATCATCATCGGGATGGCAGCGAGGTCCACCGCGCACATCAACAGGCCCTGGGTGTAGTCGGGCCATTCGAGGCGGTAGTGGACGAAGGGAAGCCGGATCTCGAAGGGGCCGGCCTTCCAGTGGGGTGAGGAGGGGGCGCCGTCGCCCTGCTCTCCGGGGCTGTCCCCGTGGTCTTCGATGGTCTGGGCCATGATCATGCTCCTGTCGGTGGGCGGGGTGGTGGGCGAGGTGGTGGTCGAGGGCCCTTGATGCGGGCTGCTCCGCATCGGCGGGTGCGGGGTCGGCGTCGAACTCGATGATCTGCCGCACGGCACGTCCGTCTTCGAGGTCGTCCATCGCCTGGTTGATGTCCTCCAGGCGGATGCGCGAGGTGATGAGCTTCTCCACCGGCAGCCGTCCTTCGCGCCAGAGCTGTTCGTACCGGGGGATGTCCCGGCTGGGCACCGAGGAGCCCAGATAGGAGCCGATCACGGTGCGGGCCTCTGCGGTGATGCGCAAGGGGGAGATCGTGGCAGTGGCGGTGGGGGCGGGCAGCCCGGTGGTGACGGTGCGGCCTCCCGGTGCGGTGGCGTCGAAGGCGGTCTCGAAGGCGCGGGGGCTTCCGGCGCATTCGATCACGTGATCCGCGGTGAGGCCCTCCTCGGCGACCTGCCGGGGGGTCCAGGTCTCATGGGCTCCGAGCTCGCCGGCCATGGTCAGCTTGTCCTCGGCCATGTCGACGCCGATCACCCGTTGGCAGCCTTCGGCCAGGGCGGTGATGAGCGCGGCCATTCCGACGCCGCCCAGGCCCACGATCATCACCGACTCCGCCGGCGCGGGTTGCGCGGCATTGAGCAGGGCCCCTCCTCCGGTGAGCACGGCACAGCCGAGGACGGCGGCCACATGGGGCGGGACGTCGTCGCCGACCGGCACCACGCTGGCCCGGTCCACCACCGCGTGGGTCGCGAATCCGGAGACGCCGAGGTGGTGATGGACCTCGGCACCGTCGCGGCTCAGGCGGCGATGGCCGTGGAGCAGCTCGCCGGCGTTGTTGGCCCGGGAGCCGCGGGTGCAGGGCAGTCGTCCCCCGGCCGCGCAGTTCTCGCACTGTTCGCAGCGCGGCAGGAACGTCATCACCACCCGCTGGCCGGGGCTGACGTCGTCGACGGCGGAGCCGACGGCCTCCACGATGCCGGCCGCCTCATGGCCGAGCAGCATGGGCACGGGGCGTTCCCGGTGGCCGTTGAGCACCGAGAGGTCCGAATGGCAGACCCCGGCGGCCTCCATGCGGACCAGGACCTCTGTGGGTCCGGGAGCCTCGAGGGTCAGCTCGCTGATGCGCAGCGGCTCGGTGGAGGCGTAGGGGCGGGCGCGGCCGATCTCTTCGAGGACGGCACCTCTGATCTTCACGGATGATTCTCCTGGGCGTCTCGGCAGGTGTGAGGCGGGCGTGGTGCTGTGTCTGATGACATCAGCTCCCTGTTCCCTGGGCCACAGCCGCCGTGGCTGAGAATTCTCCTATGATGTGTCCATGGTGGACACCTTGGATGGCTCAGGCACTGACGAGACCGGTCACGGCCGGGAAGCGCTGCTGCGGGCGCTGCTGGACACCGCGGCCGAGCTGTCCAGCCTGCAGGACGTCGAATCGGTGCTCCAGTCGATCGTCCGACGCACCCGGCACCTGCTGCGCTCCGACATGGCCTACATCAGCCTCAACGACCATGCCGCCGGCGAGACCTACATCCGCCAGTCCGACGGCGTCACCACCCAGGAGTACCGGACGCTGCGCATGCCGATCGGCTACGGCATCCTCGGTCGGGTGGCCACCGGCGTGGCTCCGTATCAGACCACCGACTATCTGCGGGACGAGTCGATCCCTCACCTGGACTCCATCGATGAGATCGTCGCCGGCGAGGGCGTGCTGACCATCATGGGAGTGCCCCTGCTGGTGGGTGGGCAGGTCATCGGCGCGCTCATGGTCGCTGAACGCTCCCACCGGGTCTTCAGCCCGGAGGAGATCGACGTCGCGGATTCGTTGGGCACGCACGCCGCCGTGGCCCTGGACAATGCCGAGCGGTACACCCGCGCCCTGCACGACGCCGAGCAGCTCAGCCGCGAGCATGAGCGCAGCCAGGAGGAGCTCGTCTCCCGCACCCAGCTGATGGACTTCGACGCCGAGCTGCTCCACGAGATCAACCGCGCCCCCACCGAAGACAGCGTCCTGACGCTCACCGCACAGACCCTCGGGGCACCCGTGGCGCTGCTCTCCGAGATCGGCGAGCAGATCGCCGTCGCCGCAGCCCGGCCTGGCCACCCGGATGACCCGGCAGGCCGCACACCCACGATCCCGTCCCCTGGGCTCGCCGCCCTGGAGGCGGCCAGCGCCGCCGGCCGGGCCCTGCGGATCGGCGAGGGCCCTGATGCCGTCGTCGTGGCGCCCATCCGCTCCGGCCATGACGCCCTGGGGCACCTGGTGACCTGCGGCGTCGAGGACCCGGCCGAGCTTCAGCTGCTCGATCACGCGGCGGCGCACATGGCGCTGGCGCTGCAGTTCGTCCGGGCGGAGGAGGACGCTCAGCACCGCCAGCAGCTGGACGTGATCGAGGATCTGCTGGCCGAACGGCCGATCTCCGACCACCGGCTCGCCCGCCGCCTGCAACGCTGGCGGCTGGGCCTGCACGACCCGATCCACGTCGCGGTGATCCTGCCCGCACAGGACACCGACGCCGTGCGCCGGCTGCTGCGTGGCCTCCCGGGCACCCGGTTGGCGGCGCCCCTCGGCGACCAGCTGTGTGTGATCTTCGACGACGAGCGCTGGGTGGCGTCCGCACGCCGCCAGGCCTCCGAGCAGGGGCTGGGCATCCAGGGCGCCTGGTCCGGGCCGATGCCGTCGATCCGCCACCTGCCGAAGCACCACCGCATCGCACGCCTGGCCGTCACGGCGATGCGGCTGGGCGGCCGCCAGGGACTGGTGGACGCTGCCGACGTGGGTGTGGTCGGTGCCGTGCTCCACGCGGCAAGCCAGGCCGAGGCCCAGGGGGATCCGATCGACCTGACCGCGCCGATCGCCGCGCTGGTCTCCCACGATGCCGAACGGGGCACCGAGCTGGTGCGGACGGCTGCGACCTTCTTCGAGACCGACCGGCGGATCGACCGCACCGCCGAAGCGCTCTTCCTGCACCGCAGCACCGTCAAGCAGCGGCTGCAGTCCATCCGCCGGATCCTCGGAGAAGGATGGGACCACGCGCCGCGCAGCCTGGACGTGCATCTCGCGCTGCGGGTCTGGAGCCTGACGCACGGCCCGGAGACGGACGCCGACTGAGCGGTACGCTCCCTCCGGTTGAGTCCGGAGGCATTGTCGCTATGAGTGCACTGACGCGGCTTGTAGCGACCACGGCTCCGGGGCCAACACGTTGAGTCCGCGGTGTGGGCCCTTATGACGCGGGATCCGAGCTCATAAGGGCCCAAGCCGCGGAGGCAACGCAGCGGAGGCAACGCAGCGGAGGCAACGCAGAAGGACCGACTCAGATCGCGCGGGAGTAGTCCTCCTTGAGCGTCTTGAGGTGGAACCAGGTCTCCATCCCGGTCACCCCGGGCAGGCCTTTGAGATCGTCGAGCCGGGCGAAGACGTCCCCGGGCACAGAGGAGGCCAGAGTGGCGATCAGGTCGAAGGGCCCGAAGCTCATCGCCGCGAACTCCGTCTCCGGATAGCCCATGAGCCTCCGGGCCACGGACTCGTCCTCCCCACCCAGGTGCAGCCCCACCCCCACTTTGACGCGGCGGGCATGGGAGGAGTGGGTCACCACCGCACTGATCCGCAGGATCCGGTCGTCGAGCATGCGCCGCACCCGGCTGCGCACCGCCGTCGGCGAGAGCCGCACCTGCCGGGCCAGGTCCCGGTAGCTGATGCGTCCGTCGTGGCGCAGCAGCTCCACCAGCTCGCTGTCGATCTCGTCCACCCGGCCGCCGCCGTCGTAGTCCGAGACGAAGGATCCGCGCAGCACCTCGGTGTAGATGGCTGTGCGGATGCGCGCCACCTCGGGGAAGCTGCGCACCTGGGCCAGCACCTCGAACAGGGCCTCGTGGTCCGCCGCCCGGACCTCCACCACGAGGTCCTGGGAGCCGGAGATCGCCGAGACCAGGGGGATGTCATCGCGGCCGCTGAGCTCCTCGACCACCCCGCTGAGCTCACCACGCCCGGTGATGGACACGTGGGCCAGGCAGCTCTCCCCCAGGAACGCCGGCGCCGCGGCCGCCACGATGCGCACTGCACCGGATTCGATGAGCTCCCGCACACGCGCGGACACCACGGAACGCGGGACCCCCAGCTGTTCCGCCAACGCGCTGAAGCTGGCTCTGCCGTCCTCCTGCAGCGCGGCGATGAGCTCGTCGTCGATCGACGTCGCCATCGGCCTCCTCCTTCCATCGGCGGCCCCCAGAGGCCGACCCACCGATTTCCCCACATGCGACACCATCTCGGCAGATCATCACCATGGAGAGCACATGGAACACCTTCTGCGTCACATTCTGGCGGATCGACCGTCAGAAGTGAATCATCAGCACCCTCGTCCTGAACTTTTCCCCATTGCCATGTGACGCGCCTCTCAGTACATTCGGAAGCAGATCCCCGCCGTGCGCACCGGTGCACCCTGCCCGCCGTCGCCACCGGCGACACGCCCACCCCCGTCTCGTGAGGACCGCCCATGACGCTCTCGACCCCGCTTCCCGATGAGTCCCCCGCCGCCGAGCGGCCCGCCGACACCCCGCCCCTGACCATGCTCAGCCCGGACTTCCCCTTCAGCTACGACCACTATCTGGCGAGCCCGACCGGACTGGGTCAGGTCCCCGAACAGGCGCACGGCACCGAGGTCGCCGTCGTCGGCGGCGGACTGGCCGGCATCGTGGCCGCCTATGAGCTGATGAAGATGGGCCTGAAGCCCGTGGTCTACGAGGCGGCCGGAATCGGCGGGCGCCTGAAGTCCCAGGTCTTCGACGGCGCCCCCGACGTCGTCGTCGACCTCGGCGGGATGCGCTTCCCCACCACGGGCCGCGCCTTCTACCACTACGTGGACAAGCTGGGCCTGGAGACCCGTGCGTTCCCCAACCCGCTCTCGCCCGTCACCCCGTCGACCGTGATCGACTCGCCCACGAGCCCGAGCCCACCTACGCGGAGACCGAGGACCAGCTCCCCCCGCTCTACCGGGAGGTCGCCGAGGCATGGAAGCAGGCGCTGCGTGACGAGGCCGAACTCGACGCCGTGCAGGACGCCATCCGTCACCGCGACGCGCAGACCCTCAAGCGGCTCTGGAACGAGCTGGTGGCCCGCTTCGACGACGAGTCCTTCTACGGCTTCGTCGCCGGCTCCGAGGCCTTCAAGGCCCTGAGCTGGAAGCACATCGAGACCTTCGGGCAGGTGGGCTTCGGCTCCGGCGGCTGGGACACCGACTTCCCGAACTCCGTGCTCGAAGTCCTGCGAGTCGTCTTCACCGACGCCGACGACGACCACCGCGGCATCGTCGGCGGCGCCCAGCGTCTGCCCGAGTCGCTGTGGCGCCACGCTCCCGAGGACATCGTCCACTGGCCGGCCGGCACCTCGCTGGAGTCGCTGCACGGCGGCGCACCCCGAGGTGCGGTCACCGGCATCCACCGCGGCCAGGACGGCTCGCTGCCCGACGGCGGCGTCACCATCACCGAGAAGTGGGGCCGCACCACCACGTACCCGGCCGCCGTCGTGACCTGCCAGTCCTGGCTGCTCTCAGCCCGAATCGACACCGACGAAGACCTCTTCACCCCGGAGATGTGGAACGCCATCGAGAAGAGCCACTACATGCTCTCCTCGAAGACCTTCGTCATGGTGGACCGCCCGTTCTGGCGGGACATCGACCCGGAGACCGGCCGCCCGGTGATGTCCATGACGCTGACCGACCGGCTCCCGCGGGCCACCTACCTGCTGGACGAGGGCCCGGACAAGCCGGCGGCGATCCTGCTCTCCTACACCTGGAACGACGACGCCCTGAAGTGGCTGCCGCTGGACGCCGACGAGCGCACCCGGCTCATGCTGCACTCGCTGCACAAGATCTACCCCACCCTTGACATCGGCTCCCACATCATCGGCCAGCCGATCACCGTCTCCTGGGAGGCCGACCCCAACTTCATGGGCGCCTTCAAGAACAACCTGCCGGGCCACTACCGGTACCAGGAGAAGCTGTTCAACCACTTCGTGCAGAAGGACCTGCCGCAGCACCAGCGCGGCATCTTCCTGGCCGGCGACGACATCTCCTTCACCGCCGGCTGGGCCGACGGCGCCGTCACCACCGCGCTCAACGCCGTCTGGGGCGTCATGGACCACCTGGGCGGCTCCACCGCCACGGACAACCCCGGCCCCGGCGACGTCTGGGACGAGCTCAAGCCCATCGCCCTGGACTGAGGCACCCCCGCTTCCTGCCCTTCCCGCCCTTCCCCTCCCTTCCCTGCCCTTCCCCGCCCCGAAAGGACATCATGACCAGCCAGTCCTCCCCCGAGAACACCCCCACGACGCCGGTCGGCCCCCGCGACAGCTCCAAGACCCCGCGCTACGCCGGCCGGGCCACCTACGCCCTGCTCCCGGAGCTGCACGAGGTCGGCCGCGCCGACATCGCCGTGGCCGGGGTCCCCTTCGACACCGGAGTGAGCTACCGCCCCGGGGCGCGCTTCGGTCCCTCCCACGTCCGGGAGGCCTCGCGCCTGCTGCGCCCCTACAACCCGGCCCAGGACATCTCCCCCTTCGCCGTGCAGCAGGTCGCCGACGCCGGTGACCTGGTGGCCAACCCGTTCAACCTGGACGAAGCCATCCAGCAGGTGGCCGACGGCGCCCGCGACCTGCTCACCCAGGCCGAGAAGCTGGTGGTCATCGGCGGCGACCACACCATCGCCTACCCGCTGCTGCGCACCATGGCGGAGAAGCACGGCCCGGTGGCGGTGCTGCACGCCGACGCCCACCTGGACACCTGGGACACCTACTTCGGCGCCCCCATCACTCACGGCACGCCGTTCCGCCGCGCCTCCGAGGACGGGTTCATCGACCTGACCGCCAGCGCTCACCTGGGCATCCGCGGTCCGCTCTACGGCAAGGGCGACCTCGACGACGACGCCCGCCTGGGCTTCCAGATCACCACCAGCGAGTTCATCGAGGAGCACGGCGTCCCGGCGGCGATCGAGCGGCTGCGCGCCCGCCTCGGCGACCGCCCGGTGTACATCTCGGTGGACATCGATGTCCTGGACCCGGCCCACGCGCCGGGCACCGGCACCCCGGAGGCCGGTGGCCTGACCTCACGGGAGCTGCTGCGCATCATCCGCGGACTCTCGGACCTGAACCTGGTGGGTGCCGACGTCGTCGAGGTCGCCCCGGCCTACGACCACGCCCAGCTGACGGCCGTGGCGGCCAGCCACGTGGTCTACGAGCTGATCTCCGCGATGGGCCAGTCCAAGAACGCCCCGGTCGAGAACACCCAGGTCGAGAACACCCAGGAAGCCTGAGCCCATGAACCTCTACCGCCGTCTCGACCAGCACCTCGAGACCCACTCCGAGACGGGGCAGCCGGTCGTCGGTGAGCTCACCGGCCGCCGGATCTTCATGATCTGGCTGGCCGCGAACCTGGTGGTCACCACCATGCTCACCGGGACCCTGTTCGTCCCTGGGATCGGCTACGGGGCTGCGGCCACCGCGATCCTGATCGGGACGCTGGTCGGGGCGGCGGTGCTCACCGCGGTGGGCGCGATCGGCACCCGCACGGGTTTGGCCACCATGGCGCTGACCCGCGGGCCCTTCGGACTGCGCGGCTCCATGCTGCCGGTGGCCGCCAATGTGACGGTCCTGATGGGGTGGAGCTGGGTGCAGGCCATGCTGGCAGGCATCACCGTGGACCACCTGATCGCCGGGTTCACCGGTTGGTCCAACCCCGTGCTGTGGTCGGTGGTCTGCGAGATCATCGTGGTCTCCCTGGCGATCTTCGGCCACTCCGGGATCGCCAAGGTCGAGCCTTGGCTGGCGGTCTTCATCCTGGCGGTGATGGGCTACGTGTTCTACCTGGCTCTCTCCGCGTTCTCCGTCACGGACTTCCAGGCCCTTCCTGAGGCCCCCGAGGCCGGAATGACCTCGATCATCGCCCTGGACATCGTGATCGCCACCGCGATCTCCTGGACGGTGCTCTCCGCGGACTTCAACCGCTTCGCCCGCACCCCGCGGGCCGGCGTCGTCGGCTCCGGGCTGGGCTACACGACCTCCACGGTGCTGGCCATGCTGCTGGGCCTGACCGGAATCTCCTACCTGATCGCCTCCGGCACCAGCCCGGAGGCCTTCGACCCGGTGGCGTTCGTCGAGGGCTTCGACACCCCGGTGGCCGTGGTGATCTTCTTCTCCGTGATGGCCACCAACACCATGGCCGTCTACGGCATGACGACGTCGGCGGTCGGCCTGCTGCCCGGGCGCCGCTTCCGCTTCCTGCCCACCGCGCTGGTGCTGGGCGGCGTCTCCGTGCTCGGCTCCACCTGGCTGGCCCTGCTGGACCAGTTCACCGACTTCCTGGTCATGATCAGCGCCTTCTTCATCCCGGTGTTCGCGATCCTGCTGATCGACTACTACCTGCTGCGCCGCGGCCGCTACACCCGGGACATCCTCAATTCCGCCGGAGGCGCCTACTGGTACCGCCAGGGTGTGAACTGGCGGGCCTTCCTGGTGTGGTTCGCCGGAGCCGCGTCCATCTACTGCTGGACCTACGTCTGGCCCCTGGCCGTCGGCGCCTCCATCCCCGCGTTCCTGCTCAGCGCCGCCGCCTACCTGGCGCTGTCGTGGCACACTCGTTCCCCGGGACGTGCCGCCTCGGCGTCCTCCGACCCTGACTCCCCCGCCCAGCTGTCCACCACAAGGTGAGGTCACCTGCCATGACACAGACAACCACTCGACGAGCCGCCCCCTGGTTCCTCATCCCATCCCTGCTGGGGATCATGATCTTCGTGGTGCCCATCCCGGATGGGGAGGGATCCATCACCATCCCGGTGGCCTGGCTGGCCGGCGCCACCGAGGCCGGGCTGGGCGACGCCCTGGCCTGGCTGACCGTGGGCGTGATGGCGGTCTCGGTGCTCGGCACCTCCCTCTTCCGCGCCCTCCCCGAGCACCTGCGGGAGCGCCCGCTGGTGCGCGCACTGTTCTCCACCACACCCGTGTGGTTCGGGCTGCGCATCCTGGGCCTGATCTTCGGGCTGCTGACCGTGCTGCAGGTCGGGCCGGAGTGGCTGTGGCACGAGGACACCGGCGGCCTGATCTTCGGGCTGGCCGCCTTCATGGTGACCGTGTTCTTCTTCGCCGGCTTCCTGCTGCCGCTGCTGCTGAACTTCGGGCTGCTGGAATTCGCCGGGGTGATGCTGACCAAGGTGATGCGTCCGCTGTTCACCGTGCCCGGGCGCTCCTCCATCGACAGCCTCGCCTCCTGGCTGGGCGACGCCACCATCGGTGTGCTGATGACCAACCAGCAGTACGTGCAGGGCTACTACACCAAGCGTGAGGCCGCCGTGCTGGGCACCACGTTCAACGTCGTCTCCCTGACCTTCACCATCGTCATCATGGGTTACCTGAGCCTGCAGCACATGTTCGCCCCCTTCTACGCGACCATCGTGGTGGCCGGCCTGGCCGCCGCGGTCATCATGCCCCGCATCCCGCCGCTCTCCCGATTCAGCGACAGTTACGCCGACTGGATCCCCCAGGGCGGCACCGAGGCCGCCGTCGCCGCTGAGCACCAGGCCGATCAGCACGGGGACACCGAGCACGGGGACACCGAGCACCAGGCCGCTGGGCATCAGGCCGACGTGGCCGCCTCGGCCGCCGAGGCCCCGGCCGGGTCCGAGGCGTCCTCCGGCTCCCGCTCTTCCACCTCCCAGCCGCCGATGATCCGGCGTGCGTGGGGCGCGGCCCTGGATCGGGCGGCGTCCTCCCGGCTGAGCGACATCTCCCGGCGCGGCGGCTCGAACGTGCTGGAGATGTGGATCGGCATCATCCCGATCATCATGGCTGTGGGCACCGTGGCGGTGCTGATCGCCGAGCACACGCCGCTGTTCTCCTGGCTGGGCGCACCGTTCGTGCCGGTCCTGGAGCTGATGGGCGTCCCGGAGGCCGCGGCGGCCTCTGAGACCCTGTTCATCGGCTTCGCGGACATGCTGCTGCCGGCCCTGATCGGAACCGGCATCGAGGCGGAGATGACCCGGTTCATCATCGGGTGTCTGTCGGTCACCCAGCTGATCTTCATGTCCGAGGTCGGTGGTCTGCTGCTCGCCTCGAAGATCCCGGTCCGCTTCCACCACCTGGCGGCGATCTTCCTGCTGCGCACCCTGATCACCCTGCCGATCATCATCGGGCTGGCGCACCTGTTCTACTGATCGTTCCGGCTGAAAAGCCTGAGCCCCGCCGACGCCCCGGCCGCCTCCCGCGGCTGGGCGTCGGCGGCCGGATCGTCCCCAGATCCGCACCCCCCACCGAGTACCCACCGAGTACCCACCGAGTACCCACCGCTAGAGAACCGTCTCCCTGAGAACGAGGTCCCATGAACCGTGCTCCGCGCCTGCTCGACGTCGTCACCGCCCACCGCCGCCTGCGCGGCCGGGTGCGCACCACTGCCGTGGAGGCCTCCGGTCCGCTCTCCGCAGAGTCCGGCGCCGAGGTGCTCATCAAATGGGAGAACCAGCAGGTCACCGGCTCGTTCAAGGCGCGCGGAGCGCTGAACACCGTGGACTCGCTCTCGGAGGCGGAACGCGCCCGCGGCGTCGTCACCGCCTCCTCGGGCAATCACGCCCAGGGGCTGAGCTGGGCGGCCGCGGCCCAGGGGTGCCGGCCACGATCGTGTGCCGGAGACCACTCCGGAGACCAAGAAGGCGGGGGCGCGGACGCTCGGGGCGGAGCTGATCGTCCACGGCTCCTCCTATGACGACGCCGAGGCGCACGCCTGGACGCTCGCCGAGGAGCGCGGTGCGGTCTACGTGCACTCCTATGACGATCCGCGCATCATCGCCGGACAGGGCACCGTGCACTGGAGGCGCTGCTGGAGCACCCCGACCTGGAGGCGATCGTGGTGCCCGTGGGCGGCGGCGGACTCATCTCCGGGATCGCGGTGGCGGCCAAGGCCATCAGCCCCCAGATCCGGATCATCGGGGTCCAGCCCGAGGTCTCGGCGAAGTTCGGCGCCAGCTTCGCCGCCGGGCACTGCGTAGACGTCCCCTACCGATCCTCCTGGGCGGACGGTCTGCCGGGAGACATCGGAGAGCTGAACCTGCAGGTCGTGCTGGAGCATGTGGACGACTTCGTGGCGGTCTCCGAGGACAGCATCGCTGAGGCCGTCGCCTGGCTCGCCCGGCATCACCGGCAGATGATCGAGGGTTCCGGGGCGGTCGGCGTCGCCGCCTTCCAGCAGGGGCTGCTGGAGGATCTGCGCGGGAAGAAGGTCCTGACGGTCGCCACCGGCGGCAACATCGACGCCGACCGGTTCGCCGCGTTCCTGCAGCGCTGACCCCGGCGCACCTGGGGCCCTGCCCCTGCACCCCTGGGGCCCTGCCCCTGCGCTGAGTTGGTCTGGAGTTGTGCATACTCGAGTCGATCGAGTCGAGTACCCACAACTCCAGACCAACTCAGCGGGTTGTCAGGCCGTCATCTCAGGCCCTGCCACAGGGTCAGGAAGCGTCCGCCCGCACCGTGGTGCCGACGTCGATCTGCGCCCGCTCCGCCGCGAGCTGGTCCAGGGCCTCCTGTTCGGAGACCTGGGACCGGGGAGTGATCAGACTGACGAGCACGCAGGCCGCCGTGGCCACGGCCAGGGAGGGGAACACCGGACCGCCCCAGAACTCGATCCAGGTGTCGTTGGCCTGCACGGTGAGGGACGTGGCGGAGCCCGCCACGATCGCCGCCATCCCGCCCTGCCAGGTGGCACGCGACCAGAAGCGCCCCAGCACGGAGGCCACGAAGAGCCCTGCGAGGATCGTCGAGATCATCGTGGTGATGTACCCGATGACAGTGTCCGCGATCAGCGCCCCGGCCAATGCCAGCGTCAGCACGCAGACCAGGGAGATCCGTGAGTACAGGACCATCTTCTCCTTCTTCGGCATCCGCCCGGTGACCATCTGCACGACATCGCGCAGCAGGATCGTCACGGCCGTCACCGCGTCGGAGTCCCCGGAGGACATGGTCGCCGAGAGCCCCGCCACCAGCAGGAACGCACCCACAGCCAGCGGGAAGACCTCGGTGGCGAGATACGGGAACGCCATGTCCGGTGACGCCAGGTCAGGGTTGAGGCTGTAGGCGGCCATACCGACGAGCGCGGGCATCACCGCGAATGCGGCGAACAGCCCCGCCACCCAGAGGAAGCTGCGTCGCACCACCTGGGTGTTCCGCGCCGAGTAGATGCGTTGCCGGAAGGAGGGTGTGGCCAGCACTCCGACGGCGATGACGGCGGCGAAGGACACAGCCGGCAGCGGCCCCATGGCCTCCAGGCCGAGGAAGCCCATGGCCTCTTCGCCAGAGGCAGCATCCAGGCCGGAGAACCCGCCCAGCGTCACGACGGCCAGCACTGCCAGGCCGGTGAAGCCCAGGAAGAGCAGCGTCCCCTGGATGGCGTCGGTGATCACCACAGCGAGGTAGCCGCCGACGACGGTGTAGATGCCGAAGCCGAGGGCGACGATGACCTTGGACAGGGTGATGTCGATTCCCGTCAGGTAGGTCAGGTAGATGGATCCGCCCATGATGTGGGCGCCCAGCCACCCCACGCTGGCCAGCAGGAGGACCACGGCGACGAGGCCCTTCACCTTGCGGTCCGCTCCGTAGTAGAAGCTGACCTCCTCGGAGTAGGTCATGAAGCCATGCTTCCGGACACCGGCGAAGAGCAGCATCAGGAGCAGCACGCCGGTGGCCCCGCCGATGCCGTAGAGCGCCCCGGCCCACCCGTTCTCATAGCCGAAGCCGACGGCGCCCAGGCTGGAGCCGGTGCCCACCAGGGTGGCCAACGTGGTGGCCAGCAGCAGCGGCGTGGTCAGATTCCGTCCGGCCAGCAGGAAGTCCTCACCGGTCTTCGTCCTCCGGGCGATCAGGATCCCGACGACCAGCATGAGGACGACGAACCCGATGAAGACACCCAGGTAGACAGGGTGCGGCGTGATGTCCACTGGCGATCACCCCTCGGAACCTGAGAGGGGCGAGTACAGCACGGCATCCACCTCGATCTCGAACCCGGGGAGATCCGCCTGCAGCGTGGTGCGAGCCACCTGCCCCTCCCCGAAGTACTGCGGGAAGAGCTCGTTCATGCCGGCGAAGTTGCCCAGATCCAACAGGTAGACACCCACGCGGACGGCCTGATCGAGGCTCGCGTCTGCGGAGGCGGCGATGGCGGCCAGATGGTCGAAGGTGACCTTGGCCTGGGTGGCGAAGTCGCCCTCCACCAGGCTGCCGTCCGGCCGGTGCGGTGTGGCTCCGGAGAGGAACACGAAATCGCCGGCACGCACGGCGTGCGCGTACGGCCCTCCGGGACGGCAGGCCTCGGGGGTCATGATCGGCTTCTTAGTCATAGCATTGTCCTTTCAGTGCTCGGGTTGGGGACTGTCTCGGGAGACATGTGAGGGACGTCAGGCGGGGAAGGCCCGGCGTCAGAATCTGGTGCGGACGGAGGCGTCCCAGCGCAGGTGGCCCGGCTCGACGGCCGTGACCAGCAGCAGGTCCCGCCATTTGTCGGCGATCGTGCAGGGATGGGACTGCCCGAATTCGATGACGTCGCCGATCTCGATCTCCTGGTCGGCGTGCTCCAGGTAACCGTGCTGGTCATTGGTGTCCACCAGCTCCGCCTGGGTGAACGGTTCGATGCGCCCGTCAGCCCGGTGGATCCGCAGCGGTCGGGGCAGGGAGATGTCATAGGCCAGGTCCCGTTTGCCGGCGTCGAGGATCGCGAGTCCCTGTTCTGGCGTGGAGAGCACCCGCGCCCAGAGCGTGGCTGCCGCACGCAGCTGCGGACCAGAGTCACGCAGCTGGTAGGGGGTCAGCCGCCCGTAATGACCATGGTCATGAAGCAAGTAGGAGCCCGGGCGGAGGACCACGCGCCCGCCGACGGCGGTCTCTGCCGGTGGCCTGAGAATCTCGGCCGCCAGGTCGAAGTAGAGCCCGCCGCCGGCGGTGAGTACGGGATGATCCACTTCCATCCGGTCCGCATAGCGCTCGAAGAGCCGGGCCATGCGCCGAAGGAACGCCCGGACCTCCTCGATCCGCTCCGGGGGCAGCACGCCTTCGAAACCTGAGAACCCGGCGAAGGCCACGGCATCGGATGCCGTGATCGCCTCCACGATCTCGCCGACCTCATCGTCCTGCCGGACTCCGGCCCGTTTCCCCGGGATGCCCAGTTCGATGCACACCTGCACCGGACGTGGAGTCCGGCCCAATGCTGCCTGCATCTGCTCGACGGCACGCACGGAGTCCACCCAGCACATGATCTCTGGCCCGTCGTCCTCCAGGACGCCACGCAGCCAGGTCAGCCCGGGCGGCGTGAGGAACTCGTTGGCGATCACCACCAGCGGAACTCCCTCCTGCACCGCCACACGGGCCTGTGGGAAGTTCGCCACCGTGATGCCCACGGCACCGGCGGTCAGCTGGGCGCGCCACAGAGCCGGGGTCATCGTCGTCTTGCCGTGAGGGGCCAGCTGGACTCCCTGCTCGGCCATCCAGGACGCCATGCGTTCGATGTTGGAGACCACCGCCTCGGTCTCCACGGTCAGCATCGGCGTCGGGAGTTCGTCCCTGATGCGGAGAGTCTGCCCGGGCTCGAGTCTCCCCAGGGAAGACTTGGAGCGCGGGCCGGGGGCCTCGTGCTCCGCCAGGACGGCGGTTCGGATCGTGTCGGTGTCGTGCTGCGTCATCATCTGTCTCCTCACGTGTGTCGGCCTACTCGTCTCCGGTGCGCCCTGACGGCAGCGACCTGCCCACGGGACCGGTGCGGTGCAGCTGTCCCGAGCCGGAACCGGCATCGCCTGGCGCCTCGGGACGCCGTGGCCAGACCGGTCGGCCTCCGAGCAGCACGGCGTCGAGCCCCTGTGTCTCCCGCCGCGGGTTCTGATAGTCGGCCCGGTCCATGTAGGTGGCAGGGTCGATGATCTGCAGGTCAGCTGGTGCCCCCGGGACGATGGAGCCGCCGGCGACTCCGAAGCGCGCACGCGGAGCCGAGGTCATCCTCCGGACGACCTCCTCGGCGGGCACCACTCCCTCAGCCCACGCATACGTGCTCAGAGCCCGGGGGAACGTGCCGAACAGCCGCGGGTGGACATACCCTTCCTCCCGGGGAAGGCCGTCGGAGCCGAGGAAGGCGTGGGGCCAGCTGAGCACCTCCCGCATCCCCTGCGGGTCCGAGTGGTGGACGATGATGGTGAGGACTCCGTCCTCCGCGAGCAGGAGATCAGCCAGCGCCTCGGCGGGATCCTCGCCTCGTTCGGCGGCGATGTCCGCCAGCGCCCGACCGTCGAAGGCCTGGGCCTGCGGATCGCTGAATCCGGCGAGCAGGATCGCTTCCGGCCCCACCGAGGTGAATTGGTTCTCCAGGGGCCCGTCCCACGGAGTGCGCATCTCTTCGAGAGCCCGGGACCGGGCATCCGGATCGGTGAGGACCTCCAGCAGCGAGTCTGTTCCGCGGTCGGTGGTCCAACTGGGGAACAGCGTGGAGGCGGTGGTGCTGCCGGCGGTGTAGGGGTAGACGTCGGCGGTGACGTCGATCCCTTCTGCGCGGGCGGCCTCCAGGCGGTCGATGATCCGAGGCATCGTGCCGAAGTTGGCGGCACCGGTGACCTTGAGATGACTGATGTGCAGCGCGCATCCGGCGTCGCGACCCAGGGCCAGAAACTCCTCCAGGGAGCCTTCCAACCTGCCGCCTTCGTTCCTGATGTGCGCCACCAGCACCTTGCCCCGGCGAGCCACCACCCGGGCGAGCGCCAGCAGCTCGTCGCGCCCGGCCGCGCTCCCCGGGGAGTACATGAGTCCCAGGGAGAGACCCGCCGCTCCGGCGCTGAGCGCCTCGTCCAGGTGCGCGGCCATCTCACGGATCTGGACGGCATCGGCCGGCTTCTGCTCCATACCCATCACGCTGGCTCTCAGGGGCGCGTGCGGGACCAGGGCGATGACGTCGAGTGCGGTGGCGGAACGTTCCACCACGTCGAGGTAGTCGGTGAATCGGGGAAACACCTGCTCCGGGAACGGGCCGAGCACGGGCCTCGCGTAGTCCTCCAGGCCTCCACCGGCGACGGAGGGCGCACACCCGTGGCCGCAGTTGCCCACGATGGTGGCCGTCACCCCCTGGGAAAGCTTCGGATCGAGGGCACGGGGGCGGAGGAGGGCGGCGTCGTCGTGGGAGTGGACGTCGATGAACCCGGGAAGCAGGAGGCGTCCCGTGGTGTCCCGCAGCGTCTCGCCCTCGGTGAGGGACAGGTCGGTGCCCACCTCGACCACCCGTCCGCCGGCGATCCGGACATCGGCACGACGGCGGGGACGTCCGGTGCCGTCGAGCAGGTCCCCGCCTCGGATGAGCTGTCGGTCGTGCATCATCGCCTCCCGTGCTGTCGTCGTCCATCGATGTGTCGTGGGCAACACTGTGCCGGGATCGAGACTAACGCATGGTTTACCGAGAATCTATACACTTGATGTAACTTTTACATGAGAGTGCGGGAACGGAGTCCCTGTCCACGGGGTACCGTATGGACCACACAACCCTGAATCAGCGCACAGCCGAGAGGAATCCAGTGAGCGATGTGACGGCAGATCCGCCGCGGTTCGAGAGCATCGAGGAGCTCCATGCGGTGCTGGCTCCGGTGATGAAGGCCGTCGCCGTCACCATCGGGGAGCACTGCGAGGTGGTTCTCCATGACCTGAGCCGACGCGACATGGACCAGACGATCCACGCGATCGAGAACGGCCACGTCAGCGGCAGGTCCGTCGGCGGGCCCTCGACGGACCGTGGCCTGACCCTGCTGAAGGACGAGTCAGTCGACCATGACGCCTTCGGCTACCGCGGTCGCACCGCCGACGGCCGGGAGCTGCACTGTTCCTCGGTGTACTACCGGAACCGCGCAGGTTCTGTCATCGGGGCGCTGTGCATCAATGTGGACCTCACGGCGCTGGAGAACGTCCGCTCGATCATCTCCTCCCTCCTGCCGACTCAGCAGCAGGATGAGCCGGAGGAGATCGTCGGCCCCAGCATCGACGCCGTCCTCGACGGGATGCTGGAATCCGCCATCGCCGAGATCGGCAAGCCGCCGCCGGTCATGGTGAAAGACGATCGCATCGCGGTGCTGCGCAGGCTCGAAGCGCGCGGGGCGTTCCATATCAAACGCGCCGTGGACCGCGTCTCCCAACGCCTGGGCATCTCCAAGGTCACGGCCTACAGCTACCTGGACACCATCCGCAACTCCTGAACCACCCGGCGGACTCCGTGGGGCACACCGTGCCCGCGGAAGCCCCAGACCGGAAGAAGGCACCCCATGACGATCACACCCTCACCCGTGCTGTGCGTGGGCGAGACGATGGCTCTTGTCACCCCCAGCAGCACGGACCGGCTGCGCACGGCCGGTGCGTTCGCCCTCGACGTCGGCGGGGCCGAGTCCAATGTGGCCGCTCACCTCGCCCAGCTCGGACGCCGCAGCATCTGGTTCAGCCGACTCGGCGACGACGAGCTCGGCCGGCGAGTCTCGGATGTGCTCGCCGCTCGCGGCGTGGACCTCGCCCCGGTGATCTTCGACCCGGAGGCTCCGACCGGCGTCTACTTCAAAGACCCCGGCCACGGCGTCCTCTACTACCGCAGGGGATCTGCCGCCTCCCGGCTTTCGGCGGCCGACGCCGATGCGCTGGATCTGGGCGACATCGGATTGGTGCACCTCTCGGGAATCACCCCTGCGCTGTCCACCTCGGCAGCGGCATTCATCGACCAGCTGGTGGTGCGTACCGCAGAATCCGGCATCCCCATCAGCTTCGATGTGAACTACCGCTCCCCGCTCTGGCCGCGCGAGGACGCCGCTGCGGCCCTCCTGCGCCTGTCCCGGCAGGCCGACGTCGTCTTCGTCGGCCGTGACGAGGCGGAGCTGCTCTGGGGAACGATCACGGCCGAGGCCGTGCGCGACCTCCTGGACGACGTCCCCACCCTGGTCATCAAGGACGGCGACGTCGGCGCCACGGAGTTCACCGGAGAACAGCGCGTGTTCGAACCTGCCATTCCGACCGACGTCGTCGAAGTCGTAGGAGCAGGTGACGCCTTCGCCGCCGGATACCTCGCGGCGATGCTCGACGGCGAAGCCTCTGCGGCGCGTCTCACGGCAGGTCACCGCCGTGCCGCACTGGCGCTGCAGACCACCACTGACTTCCTGGACGAAGGAGCATCCGCATGACCTCGACATCCTCACCGGTGGAGAACACCTGGTTCGATCACGCCTTCGGCTCCGCCCCGGTCATGGCCATCCTCCGCGGCATGGGAGTGGAACGCTCGGTGGAGCTCGCCACCACGGCCTGGGACCTCGGCATCGACTCCGTGGAGCTGCCCCTCCAGACCGACGAGGACCATGCGGCCCTGCGTGAGGTCTCCCGCCTGGCCTCCGAGCGGGGCACGTCCGTCGGCGCGGGCACCATCGTCCGACAGGAGCAGATCTCCGCCGCCCAGGAAGCCGGTGCGGAGTACCTGGTCTCCCCCGGCTACGACGAATCGCTCATCCGCGCCGCCGCGCAACAGTCCATGCCCTTCCTGCCGGGTGTCACCACTCCCACCGAGCTGCAGGCCGCCACCACGCTCGGACTGACCTGGGTGAAGGCCTTCCCCGCGGCCTGGCTGGGGACCTCGTGGTTCTCGCTGATGCGCGGCCCGTTCCCCCAGGTCAGCTTCGTGGCCACCGGCGGGCTGAACGCCCACAACGCTCAGGAGTTCCTCGACGCCGGCGTCCGCGTGGTGGCCGTGGGCTCAGCGCTCGAAGATCCGGAGCAGCTCACACTGCTGGCCGCGCAGGTGGGTCAGCAGGCCTGAGCCTCGGGAGCACGTCACCTCCAGGCGACCACGCGGGCCGGGGCGCCGTCGCACTCCTCCAGCGGCATCGGGAAGATCCCGATGTGGTGCTCACCGGCCGGCAGCTCGCGCAGCCCGGTGAGATTCTCGACGACCAGCCCGTCCTGCCCCAGCACCACCGCATGGACCGGGAAGCCGGCCGCGGCGTCGTCGCCTTCGGTGCCGCCGCCTGGAACGTCATCACCGGCGTCGCCGACTCCCTGCGTCAGGTCCGGGCTCAGCGCATCCGTGCCCAGCACCCGCATCCCCCGCGCCCACAGCAGCGCAGCGGCCTCAGCACTCAGCCCCGGATGCTCCAGCGCGCGGTCCGTGCCGAAGAAGGTGTCCCAGCCGAAGCTCAGAAAGACCCGGGGCGGCACTCGCCCCGGAAGCAGCGGCTCCAGCTGCTGCCCGGTGACCAGCTGGCCGGCGTCGGCTTCGACGTGGACCACCAGGGTGGGACCCACCAGCTCCTCGAGCGAGATCTCTGAGGTCGTCCGCCCGCCGGCCACCGTGTGGGACGGCGCGTCCAGATGCGTGCCGGTGTGGGTGCCGCAGGACAACCGGGCGACGGCGACGCCGTCGTCGGCCAGTGTGAGCCCCGGCTCCACGACGACGGCCGGGTCCCCGGGGTAGACCATCATCGCGTCATGGATGGGCCGGCTCAGGTCCAGCAGCCCAGCACCCGCCGGCGACGTCGGCGTCGAACTCATCAGCCTGTCCTCCTCGGAGTTGAGGCCCTCCCCCGCGAGGTGAGGTGGTCCGGAGTTGCGGATACTCGACTCGATCGACTCGAGTATCCACTACGTCGGACCAACTCGCGCCGGTGACATCATCTTGCGGAGGGGACTCAGCCCTCGCCGCCCGCGATCTCCGGGTCCACGATGGTCAGCAGCCGCTTGTTGACGAACTCGTCCATGCCCAGCGGCCCCAGCTCCCGGCCGAAGCCGGAGCGCTTGACCCCGCCGAACGGCATGTCCGCGGCCTCGGAGCCGGCCACATTGACGTTCGACATGCCCACCTCGAGCTGCTGGGCCACGCGCAGCGCCTGCGCGTGGTCCTGGGAGAACACCGCGCCGCCGAGACCGTAGGGTGAATCGTTGGCCAGGCGCACCGCCTCCTGCTCGTCGCGCACCCGGTAGACCGTGAGCACCGGACCGAAGAGCTCCTCATGGAAGGCGTCCATCTGCTCGGTCACGTCGGTGAGCACGGTGGGCTGCAGCCAGGCTCCGGGCTGGTCCGGCCGCTCGCCGCCGGCGCGGATCACCGCGCCCTGCTCGGCGGCGCGGCGCAGCTGGCCGTGCAGCCCGACGGCGGCCTCCTCCGAGGACAGCGGATAGTAGCGTCCCGGCTGCGGCTCCACCGGGTCCCCCGGCTCCAGCCCGGCGACGGTCTCCACCAGGGTGTCCACGAACTCGTCGTAGATGTCGTCGGCGACGATCAGCCGCTTATTGGAGGTGCAGGCCTGCCCCATGGTGTCCAGGCGCGTCTCCACCGCCTCACGGGCCGCGGCGGCGACGTCGTCGGCGGAGAGGTAGATGTGCGGATCCGAGCCGCCCAGCTCCAGCACGACCTTCTTCAGGTGCCGTCCGGCGATGGCGGCCACCGCGGAGCCGGCACGCTCCGAGCCGGTCAGGGACACCCCCTGGACCCGAGGATCGCCGATGATGCGCTCCACCTGCTCGTGGGTGACGAACAGGTTCTGATACACCCCGGCGGGCAGGCCGGCGTCGTCGACGAGCCGCTGCAGCGCCAGGGCGGCCCTCGGGCAGGACTCGGCGTGCTTGAGCAGGATCGTGTTGCCCAGCAGCAGGTTCGGGGCGGCGAAGCGGGCGATCTGGTAGTAGGGGAAGTTCCAGGGCATGATGCCCAGCAGCAGACCCAGCGGCCGCTTCTGGATCACCGAGCGGCGCCCGGCCTCCTCCTTGATGACCTCGTCCGCGCCCAGGTGCGGGCCGTTGACGGCGTAGTACCGGAAGATGTCGATGCACTCCTGGATCTCACCGTCGGCCTGGTCCAGCGCCTTGCCCATCTCGGTGGAGGCGATGACCGCCAGCTCGGTGCGCCGCTCCTCGAAGAGGTCTGCGATCCGATGGGCGAACACGGCACGGTCCTCGATGTCGAGACCGCTCCACGGTCCGTAGGCGAGGTGCCCGGCCGCCAGCGCCTCTTCGAGGTGGTCGTCGTCGACGACGTCGAAGGTCTCCAGCACCGCATTGGTGCGCGGGTCGCGGGTCCGGTAGGCGGGGCCACGCCCGGTCCCGCTCGCAGCCTTCGTATCGGTGCTCGTCTCGGCGTGTGTCTCAGTCATCGTCTCGGCTCCTCGGTGACGGCCGTTCGGTGACGGCTCTTCGGTGACGGCTCATCCAGCTGGACAGTGATCGTCCCGCCGTCCGTGCCGCCGTGGTCGACGGCAGAACAGACGGCGGGACGGACGGCGGCGGCCAGACCCATGACCGGACCGCGGGTCGGGCCGTGGATCAGACGGCGGACCAGTCGACGCTGAGGTACTGCACCTCGGTGAACTCCTCGATCCCGAAGCTGCCGCCCTCACGGCCGATGCCGGCCTGCTTGACTCCGCCGAAGGGTGCGCTCGGGTCGGAGACGATGCCGCGGTTGACGCCGACCATCCCGGCCTCCAGCTTCTCACCGATCTGCATCGCGTGCTGAAGGTTCCCGGCGTAGACGTAGGAGGACAGGCCCACCTCGGCGTCGTTGGCGCGGCGGAGCATGTCCTCCTCATCGGTGTAGACCACCACGGGCGCCACCGGACCGAAGATCTCCTGGCCCAGGATGTCGGCGTCGGCCGGCACGTCGGCCAGCAGGGTCGGAGCCACGAACGCCTCGTGGTCCAGGCCCTCGCCCTCGGGCAGCGCGGCCTGGTGCGCGATCCGCGCACCCTGCGCCACCGCACCGTCGATCAGCTCGCGGATCTCCGCGGCCGCCCGGGCGTGGATGACCGGGCCGATGGCCGCCCCGGCGGCGGGGTCGCCCAGCTGGAGCTGCTCGATGCGCCGACCGAAGGCCGCTACGAACTCCTCGGCGACGTCAGCGTGCACGTAGAACCGGTTGGCCGCAGTGCAGGCCTGGCCGGAGTTGCGGAACTTCGCCACCATCGCGCCCTCGACGGCGGCCTCGACGTCGGCGTCGGCGGTCACGATGAACGGCGCGTTGCCGCCCAGCTCCATGGAGGTGTTGACCACCCGCTCGGCGCACTGGGCCAGCAGCCGGCGTCCCACACCGGTGGAGCCGGTGAAGGACAGCTTGCGGACCCGGTCGTCCGCCAGCCAGGCGGAGACCACCTTCGAGGCGCTGGAGGAGGCGGCCACCTGGACTGTGCCCTCGGGAACACCGGCCTGCTGCAGGATCTCGGCGATCGCCAGGGCGGTCAGCGGGGTCTCGCTGGCGGGCTTGAGCAGCACGGTGCAGCCGGCGGCCAGCGCCGGGGCGATCTTCCGGGTGGCCATGGCGGCCGGGAAGTTCCACGGGGTGATGAGCACCGCCACGCCCACCGGGCGGCGGGTCACCACGTTGCGCACGCCGCCGGCGGGGGCGACGCCGTACTCGCCGGGGGCCCGGACGGCCTCTTCGGCGTACCAGCGGAAGAACTCGGCGGCGTAGGCCACCTCCGCGGCCGCGTCGGCCTGAGACTTGCCGTTCTCGGCCACGATGATGTCGCGCAGCCGCTCGGCGTCGTCGAGCATGCCGCGATGGGCGGCCATCAGGATCTCCGCACGCTTGCGCGGGGCGACGGTGCGCCACTGCTCGAAGGCGGCCTGAGCGGCGTCGACCTGGGCGGCGGCCTCCTCGGCGGTGTGGTCATGGACGGTGTCGATCACCGCGGCGGTGGCGGGATTGCGGA
The DNA here is from genome assembly GCF_001758425.2 of Nesterenkonia sp. PF2B19. Taxonomy (GTDB): domain Bacteria; phylum Actinomycetota; class Actinomycetes; order Actinomycetales; family Micrococcaceae; genus Nesterenkonia; species Nesterenkonia aethiopica. The sequence continues at coordinate 35,256 of NZ_MDSS02000027.1, forward strand.
CCTCGAACTCGGTCATGGTGTCCTCCAGAGGGTGATGTGAAGCGGGTGGGCGGGCAGCTGGCTCAGGCGGCGGCCAGCGCGTCGAGGATGATGTCCAGGCCCTCGGTGAGCAGGTCCTCGCCGATGGTCAGCGGGGGCAGCAGGCGGATGACGTTGCCGTAGGTGCCACAGGTCAGGGTGATGACGCCGGCGGCCGTGGCGGCGGCGGCCACGGTGCCGGTCAGGGCGGCGTCGGGGGCCCCGGTCTCCGGGTCGACCAGCTCGACGGCGAGCATCGCCCCGCGGCCGCGGACCTCGCCGATGCGCGGGTCCTTCTGCTGGGCCTCACGCAGCCGACCGGCGGCGATCTCCTCGATGCGCCGGGCCTTGGCCGTCAGGTCCTCGGCCTCGATCGTCTCGATGGCGCCCAGGGCTGCCGCGCAGGCCACCGGGTTGCCGCCGTAGGTGCCGCCGAGGCCGCCGGGGTGGGCGGCGTCCATGATCTCGGCGCGGCCGGTGACCGCGGACAGCGGCAGGCCGCCGGCGATGCCCTTGGCGGTGGTGATGATGTCCGGGGTGATGCCCTCGTCCTCGCAGGCGAACCACTGGCCGGTGCGGGCGAAGCCGGTCTGGATCTCATCGGCGATGAACACGATGCCGTTCGCGCGGCACCAGTCCACGATCGCGGGCAGGAAGCCCGGGGCCGGGGCGATGAATCCGCCTTCGCCCTGGATCGGCTCGATGATGACGGCGGCGAGGTTCTCCGCCCCCACCTGCTTCTCCAACTGGTCGATGGCCCGCTCGGCCGCGGCCGCGCCGTCGAGTCCGTCACGCAGCGGGTAGGAGCCGGCGGCCCGGTAGACCTCCGGGGCGAAGGGCCCGAAGCTGTGCTTGTACGGCATGTTCTTGGCGGTGAGCGCCATGGTCAGGGTGGTCCGGCCGTGGTACGCGTGGTCGAAGGCGGCCACAGCCTGGCGGCCGGTGTAGGCGCGGGCGACCTTGACCGCGTTCTCCACGGCCTCGGCGCCGGAGTTGAACAGGGCCGTGCGGACCTCGCCGTCGACGGGGGTCAGCTCGGCGAGCTTCTCGGCCACGCGCACGTACCCCTCATAGGGAGTCACCATGAAGCAGGTGTGGGTGAACTGGGCGACCTGCTCCTGGACGCCGGCGACCACGCGCTCGGCGGAGGCGCCGACGTTGGTGACCGCGATGCCGGAGCCGAGGTCGATCAGCCGGTTGCCGTCCACGTCTTCGATGATGCCGCCGTCGGCCCGCACGGCGAAGGTGGGCATCACGGAGGCCACACCCGCCGGCACGGCGGCGCGCTGACGCTCCAGCAGCTCGCTGGCTCGGGGGCCGGGGATCTCCGTGGCCAGGTGGCGGGACTGGGACAGTGCGGTCATGGGTCCTCCTTGAGGGACGGGCCGGGCGACTTCCGTGTCGGCGCGGCCGGGGGCGATAGTTCTCCTGAAGTGATCGTCCCCCATCCATCTCATGCCGTCTAATGCCTGTCATTGATGCAGGGTATGCTTTCTAGGCATGGAAGCCCGTCTGCTCCGTTATTTCGTCGCCGTCGCCGAGGAGGGCGGCGTCTCCGCGGCCGCCGACGCCCTCCACATCACCCAGCCCGCGCTCTCCCGGCAGATCCGCGGCCTGGAGGCTGACCTGGGCCTCACCCTCTTCGACCGCGGCGAAGGACGTCTGCGGCTGACTCCAGCAGGCCGCGAGTTCCTGGAGACCGCCCGCACCGTGCTGCAGGCCCACGCCCATGCCCGAGACTTCGCGGACCGGCTCGCCTCCGGGGAGCTGCGCAAGGTCTCTCTGGCCTCGCCGCGGACCACGCTCATCGACGTCGTCGCCCCCTTCGTGGCCACCTTCACCCACCAGGACCCCGTGCCCTCGGTGGTGGAGATCGGCGGCGACGAACGCCCCCACCGCCTGGTGGCCGACCATGACCTGGTCATCGCACCCCAGTCCCCCGGCGATGACGTCCCCTCCCGGCTCATCGCCCAGCTGCCGGTGTGGGCCTATGTGCCGAGCGACCACCGCTGGGCGGACCGTGGGGAGATCCCGCTGGAGGAACTGGTCGACGAGCAGCTGGTGGTCACCGCCGCCGACTTCAAGGCCCGCCGGCTGCTCGACGCCGCCCTGGATCTGGCGGACCTCACCCCGCGCAGCCTGCTGGAAGTCCGGCACGGCCGGGTCGCCCAGGCGCTCGGCCGCCGCGGCCGCGTCGCCGCCGTCATCACCGACGATCCCCACTTCTCCCTGGTGCCGCTGCGCATCCTCACCGACGGCGGGGATGGCCGCCGGCCGCTGCACATCCGGCTGCACGCCTCCTGGCGGCGGGGGCATCATGCCGCCGACGCGCTGGAAGGGCTGGTGACCCGGCTCCGCGACTTCAGCGCACGACGCTACGGGCCGACGGTGGACTGACGCCCCGGCCGCGGACACGGAGCGGACGCCCTCAGCGCCGCGCCCATGTCGGGGCGTGCTCGGGGCGCACCCCCACGCCGATCGCCCAGGGCATCAGTCCGCTGAGCTGGGGTACCCTGCGCATCAGTCGGGCCACAGACGCAGGCACCTCCGGCGGGGCGTCCGCGGCGAACATGGCCTCCAGCTGCCTGTGGATCTGGGACTGCAGCGCCTGGGTGAGACGCGTCGGCGGCATACGGCGGCGCTGCACGGCGGCGACGTCCGCGTCGGTGATGACGCCGCGGAGCAGCGGCTCCGCCAGCAGCGTCGCGGCCGCGACCCCGTCCTGCACCGCGAGGTTGACCCCCACTCCCCCGGCCGGGGACATCGCATGGGCGGCGTCCCCGAGGCACAGCATGCCGCGCCGCCACCATCGGGTGAGCCGGTCCATGCGCACGTCGAGGAGCTTCACGTCATCCAGCTCGAGCCGCCTGGCGGCCTCCGCACAGTCAGGCACGGCGGACGCGACCTCCTCACGCAGGGCCTCCACCCCGCGGGCGCGCAGCCGTGCATCTGCGCCCTTCGGGATGAGCATGGCCGCCTGGACGTAGCCCCCGCGTGGAATGGGCAGGATCGGATGGGCGCCGGTGAAGCTCGGCAGGATCGTCTCCGCCATCCCGAGACGGCTGCTCGACTCGAGCCGGAACCACCAGACGTCCAGCGGCGCCGAGAAGGAGACCGCCGGGAGTCCGGCCTGCTCACGCACCCGTGAGGTCCTGCCGTCTGCGGCCAGCGTCAGCAGGGACGGGATCTGGTCCTCCCCGTCGGGGCCGCGCACCGTCACGCCGGTGACCTGGGCGGCGCCGTCGTCCGGCTGAGAGCGGCCAGCCGCAGTGCTCTCGGCCGCTGCACCCTCAGCCGCTGGGCCGTCCCAGAGCAGCCCCGTGACCTCGGTGCCCAGGCGCAGCTCGAAGCTCGGCTCCTCGGCGGCAGCCTCGGCCAGCAGGTCCAGGAAGTCCCACTGCGGGGCCATGGCGATATAGGGATAGGGATGGCGCAGGCGGGAGAAGTCCACCATGGTGACGCGGCCTCCGTCGGCAACGGGAAGACGGGCCGCTTGGACGCGCTGGTGCGGCACGCTCGCCTGGAAGCGGGGCATGAGCCCCAGCTCGTCCAGGAGCAGCAGAGTGCTGGGGTGGATGGTGTCACCGCGGAAATCACGGAGGAAGTCCTCGTGCTTCTCCAGCACGACGACGTCGACTCCGGCACGGGCGAGCAGCAGCCCGGCGATCATGCCGGCCGGTCCGCCTCCGGCGATGACACAGCTGCGCGGCTCTGACATGCGGCCATCCTCAACGGAACCGCATGCGACGGCAAGGGTTGCCGGGCCGGGAAGGGACTGCCGACGGTAGGAGGAGCAATCCGGTCCGGTCAATATTGTTGGACAATCTCTTGCCGGATTGTTGAACAACCACTACTCTGGGAGACGCGCGTCACAGACCCACGTCACATCGGAGCCCGACCCCGCAGCAGCTCACGCTCGGGCCGTGCCGACTACCCCCTGCCCCCACCCGGAGAGCGAGCCCATGGCTGAGACCACCGCCGAGACCTCGGCAGCCGCCGCCAAGCGTCGGCGCACCCGACGCACAGCCCTGCTGGGCGCCATGTTCCTCATGGCCACCAGTGCCGTCGGCCCCGGATTCATCACCCAGACGGCGACCTTCACCCACCAGCTGGGCGCCGCCTTCGCCTTCGCCATCCTGGTCTCGGTGCTGATCGACATCGCCGTGCAGCTCAACGTGTGGCGCGTCATCGGCGTCTCCGGGCTCTACGCCCAGCACCTGGGCAACAGGATCCTCCCCGGAGTGGGTTGGGCGCTTGCCGTGCTGATCTTCTTCGGCGGCGTGGTGTTCAACATCGGCAACATCGCCGGGGCCGGCATGGGGCTCAACGCGCTGGCCGGGCTGGACGCCCGCATCGGCGGCGCCCTCTCGGTGGCCATAGCCCTGCTGATCTTCCTCTCCAAGCGCGCCGGCATCGCCCTGGACCGCGTCGTCGTCGCCTGCGGGGCGCTGCTGATCCTGCTGATGATCTACATGTCCATCACCACCGCTCCCCCGGTGGGCGAGGCGCTGAAGCAGACCGTCCTGCCTGAACAGGTGGACTTCTTCGTCATCACCACCCTGGTGGGCGGGACCGTCGGCGGGTACATCACCTATGCGGGGGCCCATCGGCTCATCGCCTCGGGAAACACCGGCCCGGAGAACGTCCGCGCGATCACCCGCACCTCCGTGATGGGCATCGTGGTGGCCAGCATCATCCGCTTCCTGCTGTTCCTGGCCATCCTCGGCGTCGTCACCACCGGAGTGAGCCTGGCCGAGGACAATGTGGCCGCCGAGGCCTTCGGCGCCGCGCTGGGAGAGATCGGACTGCGGGTCTTCGGCCTGGTGTTCTGGGTCGCCGCGATCACCTCGATCCTCGGCGCCACCTTCACCACGGTCTCCTTCCTGACGACGCCGAAGACTTCGGAGCGGACCAAGAACCTGTACTTCTCCGGCTTCCTGGTGCTGACCTGCTCGGTGTTCCTCACCCTCGGCCAGGCCCCGCAGACCCTGCTGATCATGGCCGGCGCGTTCAACGGCGTCGTGCTCCCGCTGGGCTTCACCGTGGTGCTCTACGCGGCGTGGCGCCGTCGGGACCTGCTGCAGGGCTACCGCTACCCCCGGTGGCTGCTGATCATCGGCGTGCTGGCCTGGCTGCTGACCCTCTACATGGGGGCGAACTCCCTGACCGGCCTGGCAGAGCTGTGGATGACCGGCTGAACCTGACGGTGACCGAACGCCCCTGCACGACCTCTGCCCTGAACGAAGGATCCCCATGACCGCCGCACCCGAGACCCTGACCCCCGCCCAGGCCCGTCAGGCCTTCCGCGGCGGGCTGCGCGTGCCCACCAGCGGATTCTCGCCCGGCTTCGCACAGGCCAATGTGCTCGCGCTGCCGCGTGAGCTGGCCTTCGACATGCTGCTCTTCGCCCAGCGGAACCCGAAGTCCTGCCCCGTGCTGGGCGTGCTGGAGCCCGGGCAGGTGTCCTCTGCCCTGCTGGCAGGAGGGGACATCCGCACCGATGTGCCGGCCTACCGGGTCTACCGCGAGGGCGAGCTGGTGGCGGATCCTGACGACGCCGTCGAGCACTGGCGCGAGGACCTGGTGACCTTCCTGCTGGGCTGCAGCTTCACCTTCGAGGCCCCGCTGCGCGCCGCGGGGATCCCGGTCCGCCACATGGACCTCGGGGTGAACGTGCCCATGTTCCGCACCTCTCGGCGCTGCGAGCCCGCCGGGGCGCTGTCCGGGCCACTGGTGGTCTCCATGCGCCCCGTGCCGGCCGAGCGGGTGGCCGACGCGGTGCGCATCACCTCCCGCTATCCGGGAGTCCACGGCGCCCCGGTGCACGTGGGTGATCCCTCCGCCCTGGGGATCGCGAACCTGGCGGAGCCGGACTTCGGCGACGCCGTCGACGTCCCGGACGGGTGGATCCCGGTGTTCTGGGCCTGCGGAGTGACCCCGCAGGCCGCCGTCATGGAGTCGAAGCCCGAGCTGGCCATCAGCCACGCTCCGGGATACATGCTCATCACCGACCTGCCCGACGCCGAGCTCCAGGTGCCCTGAGCGGACACCCCTGCGTTGGCCCCGGGGCTGTGGTCGGAAAGCACGCGCTGAAGCGAGGTTCAGCGACCACCGCTCCGGAGTCAACCGTGACGTCAGCGCAGCCCGTGGAGCCCGTGGAGCCCGTCCGCACCGCGGTAGGAGGCACGGGCCGGGGGCTCCCAACCGGCGAGCGCGTCGTCGTCGACGGCGAAGACCTGCACACCCAGCGGATGGCAGTGCTCCAGCTGCTCCTGCGTGGACGCCGCCTCCGGGCCCCACATGTGCACGGAGAGGTCTCCGCCCGGGCAGGTGGACAGTGCGCAGAGCAGATCCACCTCGGCGAAGAACTCGAAGACGTCTCCCGGTCGGGCCGGGCAGGCGTCCATGAAGTAGCGGTGCTCGTGGTTCAGCCCGGCCAGCTGGAAGACGTTGAGCACATCGTGGACGTCGTGCTCCGTGAGCCCGTAGGGCAGCACTGCCCGGGTGAGGTTGGAGTGGCAGTGGCGGTCGAAGTCCTCCCCGGTGAGCATCCGGTTCACATACGGGTCGCAGCGGGTGCCCAGCAGGTCATGGATCACCGCGGCATCCGGGTGGTCGGCCAGCGTGTCGGTGACGACGGTCGCCAACGGCCGAAGATGCGGCAGCGTCGACCAGAACCGGTCATAGGTGGTCATCGAGGATCGTTGCAGCTGCCGCGTGCGAGCGGCCCAGAACCGTTCCCTCGGGTCATGCCGGTTCCATAGGTTCAGGTCCCCCACCTGCGGCCCGTCCACCTGATGGAGCCGCACCACATGCCCCGCCGGGACCTCCCAGGCGACTCCGGAGCGCACGGGGATCTCGAACTCCTGGACCAGGCGCCGCTCGGCCACGGCGATCCGGTCGTAGAGAGCCCGGTCGACGTCGAGCACGCCACCGGGCGGGGACCTGTAGGCGGCGTCACGGGTGTAGACGCGTGGTGACGGCTCCTCTGGGGCGGGCATGAGGCCTCCTGTGGCGATCGTATGCTCCTGGGCTGCTCCACTCCGGAGTCAGCCCATGGTCTCCAACAGCTGCTGCTCGGCGGCGTCGAAGTAGTCGGCCAGGTAGGCTTCGGCAGCGGCCCGGTCTCCGTGGCGCAGCAGCTCCGTGAGCCGGGCGTTGCGCTCCACGTAGAACGTGTGGAAGGTCGGCTCGTCGCGCATCGTGTGGAAGACCAGGCGCATGCGGGCCAGGATCTGCTCCATGAAGGTGCTCAGCTGGTCGCTGCCCACTTGCGCGATGATCAGCCGGTGGAACTGCTGGTTGGCCTGCGCGACGGCGGGCAGGTCGTCGGCGGCGACGGCGGTCCGGGCCGCGGCGATGATCGACTCCAGCGCTTCCACCGCGTGCGGATCGAAGACCCCCTGCCGCACCGCGCCGATCTCGACCACGCGTCGGACTCGATAGGTCTCCCGGATGTCCTCCACCGTGGGCGAGTGGACGAAGACTCCGCGATTGGGCCGCCGCTCCACCAACCCTTCGGCGGCAAGCGTCTGGAAGGCGGTGCGCAGGGTGTGCCGGGAGACGCCGAGCAGCTCGGTGGTGCGGACCTCAGGCACCTTCGTGCCGGGAAGAATCCCGCCGGAGGCGATCAGCCGACGCAGGATGTCCGCCACCCGGTCCGGCACATGGGCGTGATCGCCCAAGCCCCGGCGCACCGCCTCGTCGGCGAGCAGCTCCTCCAAGGCCGCGTCACTCATGGGCCGCCTCCTGACTATGCTGACATCCCGGACGTCCTGCTGTGCGCCGTGCATGACACCAACCTATCGGTCAGCGCCTGCTTCCGGAGTGCGCTCACAGGTACTGACAGACCTGGTCAGCCCGGCACGCGGCGGGGTCGACATCGGCCGCCCGCTCCTCCAGCGCCGCCACGGCCTGCCTCAGGTCCTGCAGCTCGGCGATCCGGCGGTCCAGCTCTGCACGCTCCGCGGAGAGCAGGCCCCGCACGTGCCCACAGGGGGCCTCACCGCGGTCGCGGACCTCCAGGATGGTCCTGATCTGTGCCAGGGTCAGCCCGGCGGCCTTGCCCCGGTGTATGAAGCCGATCCGCTCCGCCGTCCGGCGGGGATAGTCCCGATACCCGGCGGCAGTCCGTGCCGCCGCTGGCAGCAGTCCCTGCTCCTCATAGAACCGCAGGGTCTTGGGGGTGGTGCCGGTGATCTCCGCCAGCTCTCCGATGCGCATGGCACCCTCCTCACAGCCCAGCTGTGCCGGGCATCCTTTCCACGGCCCGGCTCCGCCGGGACTTGACCTTCCCCTGCACTGGAACCTTCATTCTGGGTCTATGCGCCTCACCGCTCAAGGGGCAGACCGCCGTTCACGCGCACATCGGCAGGGAGAACACCATGGACCACCACCTATCGCCGGGGACGACCGCGGACCTGGCGATCATCGGTTCCGGCGGCGCCGCATTCGCCGCCGCCATCAGGGCGCGGGAGGACGGACTCCGGGTGGTGATGGTCGAGCGGGGAGTCCTGGGCGGCACCTGTGTGAACACCGGCTGTGTCCCGTCGAAGGCTCTGCTGGCCGCAGCGGAGGCTCGCCACACCGCCGGTGACGGCGTCGGGCGCTTCGCGGGGATCTCTGCGACGGTCAGCCCGGTGGACATGCCCGCCCTGGTGGAGGGCACCCAGCGTCTCGTCGCCCAGCTCCGGGCCGAGAAGTACCAGGACATCGCCGCTGCTCACGGGTGGGAGATCCTCCCCGGGCATGCCCGCTTCGCCGGGGCTCCGGAGGATCCTGTGCTCACAGTGACCGCCCAGGACGGCACCGTCACCGCCGTCGAGGCGCAGCATCACCTGATCGCCACCGGCTCCCGCCCCACGTTGCCCCCGGTCCCCGGCCTCGAGGACGTCACACCGCTGACCTCGACCTCGGCGATGCAGCAGGAGACTCTCCCTGGCTCTCTGCTGGTCCTCGGCGGCGGCCCGGTCGCCCTGGAGCAGGCGCAGCTCTTCGCCCGACTCGGTTCTCAGGTGACGCTGCTGGTCCGCTCGCGGCTGGTCTCCCGGGAGGAGCCCGAGGCCTCACACGCCCTCACCGAGGCGCTCCGGGAGGACGGCATCCACGTGGTCCTTCAGGCCGCCGTCGACCGGCTCCGCGCGGACCCGGTCACCTCGTCGGTGACAGCGGAGGTCCGGACTCCCGACGGCGGTCAGGTCGTCTCGGCAGAGAGGCTGCTGGTGGCGGTGGGCCGCACCCCGAACACCGAGGACCTGGGGCTGGAGCAGGTGGGCGTCCGGACGGGACAGCGTGGTGAGGTGCTGGTCACCGAGCAGCTGGTCTCCAGCAATCCTCGGATATGGGCCGCCGGCGACGTCACCGGCGGGCGGGAGTTCGTCTATGTGGCCGCCGCCCAGGGGGCGCTCATGGTCGCCAATGCCTTCCACTCCGCGGGCCGTGCCCTGGACGATGTTCACCTGCCCTCGGTCACCTTCACGAGCCCGGCCATCGCCCGGGCCGGGATGACCCGGGCCATGGCTGAGGCGGCGACATCGACCATGAGTCCCGGACGGTGCCGATGTCCCAGGTCCCCCGCGCGCGCGTGCAGCGCGACACCCGGGGGCTGATCACCGTGGTGGCGCAGCGGCAGTCCGGCCGCATCCTGGGCGTGTCCGCCGTCGCTCGGGATGCGGGCGAACTGGCCGCCTCCGCGGTGCACCTCCTCGACGCGGAGCGCACCGTGGAGCAGGTGGCCGGCGCCTGGGCGCCGTACTTGACCATGGCGGAGGGCCTGAAGCTCACCTGTCAGGCGTTCAGCACGGACGTCACCACGCTGTCCTGCTGCGCGGTGTAAGCGCTGCCGGGCATGAGCCCCGTCCAGGTGAACACAGCTCAGGTGGACCCAGTGCCCCGGCCGTCAGCCCAGCCGCGCCAGCACCTGCCCCGCCGTCAGGGAGGCTCCGGCGTCCAGCTCCTCACGGCGCAGCGTGCCGGCCCGGGGGGCGCGCACCGTGGACTCCATCTTCATGGCCTCCACGACGGCGACGGCGGCACCCTCCTCCACGTCCGCCCCGTCCTCGGCCGCCCAGCTGACCAGGGTGCCGGCCACCGGGAGGTGATCGCGCCGTCGTCGGCATTCCCACCCGAGGAGCTGTGCGAATCCGCGGCTCCCGACGCGGTGCCGCCGGCGGAGCCGAACAGGCCCAGCAGGGCGGCGGGAAGCCCCAGGTTGACCGCACGGCCGTCGATCTCCACGGTGGCCCGGCGCATGCCCTGCTCCCGGTGCCGCACGGCGGCTGCCAGGTGCTCGGATTCGGCCAGCTCGGCCTCGAACTCGGTCTCGATCCACCGGGTGTGCACCCGGAAGCTCTCGGCGCCGTCGGCGGCGAGGAAGTCATCCGCCTCCAGCACTGCCCGGTGGAACGGCAGCACGGTGGGCAGGCCTTCGATCCGCATCTCGGCCAGCGCGGTGCGGGCCCGACGCAGCGCGGTCGCACGGTCCGACCCGGTCACGATGAGCTTGGCGATCAGGGAGTCGAAGGCCCCGGAGACCTCGTCACCGCTGCGGACCCCGGTGTCCAGGCGGATGCCCGGCCCGGTGGGCGGCTGCAGCAGATCCACGGGCCCGGGGGTGGGCAGGAAGCCGTGGGCAGGCTCTTCGGCGTTGAGGCGGAACTCGATCGCGTGGCCCCGGAGGGCACCCCGGTCTCGTGCAGCGCCGTGGCGGCGTCGCGGGCCGCCGCGCTCAGCGGCTCCCCGGCGGCGATGCGGAGCTGCTCGGCCACCAGGTCCACTCCGGAGGTCTCCTCGGTGACCGGGTGCTCCACCTGCAGGCGGGTGTTGACCTCCAGGAAGCTGAGCACCCCGTCCGGACTGAGCAGGTACTCCACGGTGCCGGCGCCCATATAGCCGGCGGCCGCGCAGATCGCTCCGGCAGAGTCGATCACCGCGAGCCGATGCTCGGCGGACAGGAACGGCGCCGGAGCCTCCTCCACCAGCTTCTGGTTCCGGCGCTGCAGGGAGCAGTCGCGGATCCCGACGACGGCGACCTCACCCTGCGCATCGGCCACCACCTGGGCCTCCACATGGCGGGGGCGGTCCAGGAACCGCTCCACGAAGCACTCCCCGCGGCCGAAGGCCCCTTCAGCCTCGCGGACCGCGGAGGCGTAGGCGTCGTCGATCTCGTCGGTCTCCCGCACCACGCGCATGCCGCGCCCGCCGCCGCCGTGGGCGCTGCTGACACCGGGCAGGCCGTGCTCGGCGGCGAAGGCGCGCACCTCGCAGCACCTCGACGGG
>NZ_MDSS02000028.1 GCF_001758425.2 Nesterenkonia sp. PF2B19
GTACCCATCGATCCGCCCGGGCACGGTCGCAGTCGGCCTGGTATTGGGCGGGGTCCAGGGTGGCGGTGTAGCGACGCAGCCAGGCCCGCAGCTCACCGAGAGTCATTCTCGCTGCCGCTGCGGCGGCCGCAGCATCGAAGGCCTCACAGTGCGCAGCCCGGATCAGGGTGGTGGCGGTGGTGGTGATCGCGCGCAGTCGGGCGGTGTCGATGATCCCGGCCAGATAGATCTTCCAAGTGACCGGCAGGGTGGTCCGGGCGGTGCGGGCGGCGGTCAGCATCCCGGAGGCGACCTGTTCGCTGACTCCGAGGATGTGGGCGGTGTCACCGGTGGCGGCCTCCCGCAGGGCGCGGCGGGTGTGATGGTCAACTCCGGCGGCGTCAGCTTCTCGGGCTCTGCGGTCTTGGTAGTCCAGCAGTCCGGTCAGCGCTTGGGCTTCGGTCTGTCGGGTGGTGATGATCAGTGCTCGGGCGTGGGAGAGTTCTGGTTCTTGGGCCAGGTGCGCGGCCCGGGCGGGCCAGAACACGGAGCCAGCATCACCAGAACCAGCAGCAGCGTGATCGGCACGAAAGTCGTCGCCGTGCTGGCTGTGCTGGCTGTGCTGGCCGTGCTGGTCTGGGTGCTGGTTCACCCCGTCCTGGTCCTCCATGTCTCCCACGCTATCCACCTCCTCTGACGCGTCCCGGAGCGGCTGAATCTGACCTCCAGATCGCGCCCCGCCTCGGCTGTGCCTCCGGCGCGTTCCGATCTCCTCCGGTGTGCTCCAGACCCTACGACCAGGCACTGACGCAGCCGGAAATGGCCACGTCCCCCCGCGCCGTCGTTCCCCGCCCTGCACAGCAGATGAACAGCTTCTGCGAATTGCGTGAATCTGGGAACAGTCTCCTGGGCCCGCGCGTTCTGTACGGATGGAACCCGTGATCCCGCCGCACCGTGGCCCTCACCGCGGACGGCGGTTCCGACGAGAGGAGTTCACTGATGACCCACCACACCGAGTCAGTCGCCCCCGAGGGCATCTCGATCGACGGCAAGACCATCGCACTGCTGGTGACGGACGGCGTGGAGCTGCCGGAGCTCACGGAGCCGCTGGCGGCAATCCGTGGGGCGGGAGGTACCCCGAAGATCGTGTCTCCGAAGGAGAGCTCCCTTCAGGCTATGAAGGGAGACTGGGAGCACGCGGACCACTTCGATGTCGACCATCAGCTCGGCACCGTCAGTGCCTCCGACTTCGACGCGCTGGTGCTGCCCGGCGGCACGCTCAATGCTGACTCCCTGCGCATCGATGAGAAGGCCCAGGAGTTCGTCTCCGGCTTCTTCAGCGAATCCAAGCCGGTGGCGGCGATCTGTCACGGTCCCTGGATCCTCACCGAGGTCGGCCAGGTTTCCGGCCGGCGGATGACCAGCTACGCAGCGCTGCGTACAGACCTGAGCAATGCCGGGGCGCAGTGGGTGGACGAGGAGGTCGTCGTCGACGGCGGCGTGGTCACCTCCCGCACTCCGAAGGATCTCGACGCCTTCAACCGCGCCTTCCTGGAGCTCGTCGCGGCAAGGGCCTGAGTCTTTCAGGGGCCGCTCGTTCCGCCTCTGGAGTTTCCGCCTCAGAAGTGAAACGATTCACGTCACGTGAAGCTCACCTGAGGAGGACCCATGCGTCGCGTCTGTTTCCAGCTGCAGGTCAGGCCGGACCGGATCGAGGAGTATACGGAGCGTCATGCCGCCGTCTGGCCAGAGATGCTGCGCGCGCTCAAGCGCTCCGGCTGGCACAACTACTCCCTGTTCCTGCGGGAGGACGGTCTGCTCATCGGCTACGTCGAGGTGGAGTCTCTGGAGGCCGCTCAGGCGGCCATGGAGGCCGAAGAGGTCAATGCCCGGTGGCAGGCGGAGATGTCCGAGTTCTTCGTCGAGCTCGACGGAGCCCGTCCGGACACCGGATTCCTGGAGCTGAGGGAGGTCTTCCATCTGGAGGACCAGCTCACCGACGCCGACGACGACGGCGCCCGCTGACGCCGCCGCCGAAGGGCAGGGGTGCTCGTGCTCACTCGCCGACGGCGGCCCGTGCTTCCGTCAGCCACTGTTCCGCCGCGTCCTCCGGTGAGGCGCCGTGGTGCAGCAGCTGGTCGATGACCCGCGGGGTGATGTCCTCGATCGCCGTGGAGCCGGCCGGGCCGATCCAGCGGGGAGCAGGGTCACGCTCCGCGACCTCCTCCACATAGTCCACCTCGGCCTGCTGGTTCTCGTCCAGGGAGCCTCGAGGGTCTCGCGCATGGCGGGACTGTCCGGGACTCCGCGTTCCAGTCCCAGGATCTCCACGGCCTGCTCGGAGTTGACCAGGAAGTCGACGAGCTGCGCTGCGGCGTCGGGGTCCGGGGTGTCGGCGGCGATCGCATAGAACTGTGAGGACTGCTGCCAGACGCCGGGGGTCGACGACTCACCGGGCAGCGGCCACAGCTCGAGGTCCTCGCCCACGGACTGGGAGAACGTGGAGAGGAAATTGCTCCAGTCGATGGTCATCGCGACCTGGCCGGTGGCCAGCAGCGTCTCCTCCGGGGCCGCGCCCTCCTGGGAGATCCGGCGGCTCACCGAGTGGGAGAGGCGGTGGGACTTCGGCGGTCACGGGACGCTCGACTTCGAGGTCGAGGTGTTCGGCTCGGAGGCCCAGCCGGATGGTCGCGTGCGCGTCGACCTCCGGGCCTTCGGAGAGCGACGCAGCATCGTCATGGATCAGGAGCTGCGAGCTCTGGGGGAGGGGCCCACGTCCCCCTGGCCGGACGGGCTCGACGTGGTGCGCGGCGACTTCCCGGGGCTGCAGGTGAATATGCTGCACGGCCGGGGAGTCGGCTCCGGCGGAGGGCGGTACGTGCTGCGCTGGGAAAGCCTGCCGGAGAACCGGGACCGGCCCTATGCGGATCACCCGCAGGGCGGACCGTTGGAGGTGGTGCGCCTGCCTGAGGTGCAGGACGGGCCCGCCGGTTGACACGCCTGTGACCATCATCATACGATGCTCGCAGGTTTTGAAACGATTTACTACCGGCAGGACTGAGGACCATGACGACATTCGCAGAGATCGCTCCGCAGCTGGAGGGCCAGGCGATCGAGGTGCCCTCCTGGGCCTACGGCAACTCCGGGACGCGGTTCAAGGTCTTCGGCACGGCCGGCACCCCGCGCACGGTGGAGGAGAAGATCGCCGACGCCGCCACGGTGAACCGCTTCACCGGTCTGGCGCCGAAGGTCGCGCTGCACATTCCGTGGGACCTGGTGGACGACTTCGCCGCGCTGCGCCGCTATGCCGAGGACCTGGGCGTGGAGCTGGGCACCATCAACTCCAACACCTTCCAGGACGACGACTACAAGTTCGGCGGTCTGACCCACCACGACCCCGCCATCCGGCAGAAGGCGATCGACCACCACCTGCAGTGCCTCGAGGTCATGAACGCCACCGGATCGCGGGATCTGAAGATCTGGCTGGCCGACGGTTCCAATTATCCGGGACAGGCGGACATCCGCGGTCGCCAGGACCGGCTGGCCGAGTCCCTGCAGACCATCTATGCCCAGCTCAGCGGCGACCAGCGCCTGGTGCTGGAGTACAAGTTCTTCGAGCCGGCGTTCTACCACACCGACGTCCCGGACTGGGGCACTGCACTGGCGCACGTGCAGGCCCTCGGGGACAACGCCACCGTCTGCCTGGACACCGGGCATCACGCCCCGGGCACCAACATCGAGTTCATCGTCGCCCAGCTGCTGCGGCTCGGGAAGCTCGGCGCCTTCGACTTCAACTCCCGGTTCTACGCCGACGACGACCTGATCGTCGGCGCGGCCGACCCCTTCCAGCTCTTCCGCATCCTCTTCGAGGTCATCCGCGGCGGCGGCTACGGCCCGGGCTCCGAGGTCGCCTTCATGCTGGACCAGTGCCACAACGTGGAGAAGAAGATCCCGGGCCAGATCCGCAGCGTGCTCAACGTCCAGGAGATGACGGCCCGCGCACTGCTGGTGGACCGTGAGGTGCTCGGGCAGGCTCAGCAGGCCGGAGACGTGCTGGGCGCCCACGAGGTCTTCATGGACGCCTTCTACACCGACGTCCGCGCTGACCTCGCCGCCTGGCGGGAGTCCCGCGGGCTGCCGGCGAACCCGATGCGAGCCTACGCCGAGTCCGGCCACCAGGAGCAGATCGAGGCCGAGCGCGTCGGCGGCACCCAGGTGGGCTGGGGCGCCTGATGCGCGCCGCCGTCGGGGCTCTGGACGCCGTCGAGGCGCAGGACCACACGCTGGCCGGCCCGCACGGGTCGCTGCCGGTGCGTCTCTACCGCAGGCAGCCCCCTGCGGCGGCGCAGCCGGGACCGGCGCTGGTGTGGGCCCACGGCGGCGGCTTCGCCTACGGCGACCTGGAGATGGCCGAGGCCGACTGGGTGGCCCGATCCCTGGCCGCCCGCGGGATTCCCGTCGTCTCCGTCGACTACCGGCTGGCTCCGCCGTTCGAGGCTCTCGACGCCGCTGACCTGCACCAGGGCGAGCCCGAGACTGGAGTGCGCTTCCCTGTGCCGGGGGAGGAGCTGGCGGCGGCCTTCGACTGGACCGCGCGCAGGCCGTCGAGATCGGGGCGGACCCGGAGCGGATCAGCCTCGGTGGAGCGAGCGCCGGCGCGAACCTGGCCGCCGGCGCGTGCTGACCCGCCTGGCCCGGACCACGGGCGACGACGACGAGCACCCCGCCCGGCCGCTGCCGGCCCATCTGCTCCTCGCCTACCCCACCCTGCACGCCGTCCAGCCACCTACGCCTGCGGATCTCCGCGCGCTCCTCGACGCCGATCCGGAGGCCGACCGCTTCGGCCCCGAGCCGGTGCGCCGCATGTACGAGAACTACCTGGCCGCCGGCCGAGGACGCCCCCGTGGCCGCCGTGCCCGGGACCGCCGACGTCGGCCAGCTGGCCGGGCACCCGCCGACCACCCTCGCCACCGGCGAGGTCGACGAGCTGCGCGTCTCCGCCGAGACCTACGCGGAGTCCCTGCGGCAGGCCGGCGTCGACGTGGACCTCCGGATGGTGCCCGGCGTCCGGCACGGCCATCTCAACCGGCCCCACGAAGGGCCAGCGGCCGCACAGGCGGCGCAGCAGACCATCGAGCAGTTCGCCGCGCGGCTGCTCCGCACGCCCTGAGACCCTGACTCACCCACAGAAGGATCACTCATGACGAACCCCACCGTCGCTGACCTCATCACCCGGTCCAACCGGCTCGGAGCCGACCCGAAGAACACCAACTACGCCGGCGGCAACACCTCCGCCAAGGGCGTCGACGTCGACCCTGTCACTGGGGAGGAGGTCGAGCTGCTCTGGGTCAAGGGCTCCGGCGGCGACCTCGGCACCCTGAAGGAGTCCGGCCTGGCCACCCTGCGCCTGGACCGCATGCGCGCCATGGTGGGCACCTACCCGGGCGTGGAACGCGAAGATGAGATGGTCGCCGCCTTCGACTACTGCCTGCACGGCAAGGGCGGGGCCGCGCCGTCGATCGACACCGCCATGCACGGGCTGGTGGACGCCGCCCATGTGGACCACCTGCACCCGGACTCGGGCATCGCGATCGCCACCGCCGCCGACGGCGAGGAGCTGACCCGCACCATCTTCGGGGACAAGGTCGTCTGGGTGCCGTGGCGCCGTCCCGGGTTCCAGCTGGGCCTCGACATCGCCGAGATCAAGGAGAAGAACCCGCAGGCGATCGGCTGCATCCTGGGCGGCCACGGCATCACCGCCTGGGGCGACACCTCCGAGGAGTCCGAGCAGAACTCCCTGTGGATCATCGACACCGCCGCCGCCTATATCGAGAAGCACTCCCGGCCGGAGCCCTTCGGCCCGGCGCTGGACGGCTACGGCGCCCTGCCCGCGGATCAGCGCCGCGCCAAGCCGCCGCGCTGATGCCCACCATCCGCGCCATCGCCAGTGCGGACAAGCCGCAGGTCGGCCACTTCTCCGATGACGACGTCGTCCTGGACTTCCTCTCCCACGCCGAGCACCCGCGACTCGCGGAGCTGGGCACCTCGTGCCCGGACCACTTCCTGCGCACCAAGGTCAAGCCGCTGGTGCTGGACCTGCCCGCAGACGCCGCCGTCGATGACGCCAAGGCCCGTCTGCTGGAGCTGCACGAGGCCTACCGGAAGGACTACCAGGCCTACTACGACCGTCACGCCGACGCGGACAGCCCCGCGATCCGCGGCGCCGACCCGGCGATCATCCTCATCCCCGGGGTGGGCATGTTCTCCTTCGGCAAGGACAAGCAGACCGCCCGGGTGGCCGGCGAGTTCTACCTCAACGCCATCAACGTGATGCGCGGCGCCGAAGGGCTGTCCCGCTACGCGCCCATCGACGAGCGGGAGAAGTTCCGCATCGAGTACTGGGCGCTGGAGGAGGCCAAGCTGCAGTGCATGCCGAAGCCCAAGCCGCTGGCCACCCGCATCGCGCTGGTGACCGGGGCCGCCTCCGGCATCGGCAAGGCCATCGCCACCCGTCTGGCGGCTGAAGGCGCCGTCGTCGCCATCGCAGACCTGGATCTGGAGAAGGCCCAGGCGGTCGCCGCCGAGCTGGGCGGCCCGGACAAGGCCATCGGCGTCGCCGCCGACGTCTCCGACGAGGCCGCCGTGCAGGCCGCCGTCGATGAGACCCTGCTGGCGTTCGGAGGCTGGACATCGTGGTCAACAACGCCGGCCTCTCGCTGAGCAAGTCCCTGCTGGAGACCACCGCCAAGGACTGGGATCTGCAGCACAACGTGATGGCCAAGGGCTCCTTCCTGGTGTCCAAGACGGCGGCGAAGGCGCTCATCGACCAGGGCCTGGGCGGAGACATCCTCTACATCTCCTCGAAGAACTCCGTGTTCGCCGGCCCGAACAACATCGCCTACTCCGCCACCAAGGCCGACCAGGCCCACCAGGTGCGGCTGCTGGCCGCCGAGCTGGGAGAGCACCAGATCCGCGTCAACGGCATCAACCCCGACGGCGTGGTGCAGGGCTCCGGCATCTTCTCCTCCGGCTGGGGCGCCAACCGAGCCAAGACCTACGGCATCGAGGAGAAGGACCTGGGCAGGTTCTACGCCCAGCGCACCATCCTCAAGCGCGAGGTGCTGCCGGAGAACGTCGCCAACGCGGCCTTCGCCCTGGTCAGCTCGGACCTGTCCCACACCACCGGGCTGCACGTGCCGGTCGACGCCGGCGTCGCCGCCGCCTTCCTGCGCTGAGCCGCAGCCCGAGCGAGAGGCAGACTCGATGAGCACGACGACGCAGCCGACCACCCAGCATGCGGCCGTGGACCTCGGCGCCTCCAGCGGGCGCGTGGTCCTGGGTCAGGTGGGTCCGGACACGCTGCAGCTGACGGAGGTGTCCCGCTTCTCCAACGGGCCGGTGCACCTGCCCGACGGGCTGCGGTGGGACCTCATCGGCCTGTTCGACCACGCCCTGACGGGGCTGGGCGAGGCGGTCCGTGTCGCCGACGACGACGGCGGCCTCGCCTCGGTGGGCATCGACTCCTGGGCGGTGGACTACGGTCTGCTGGCCCGCGCGGCGGCGACGGCGGCCTGGCCCTGCTGGGCGCCCCGTTCCACTACCGGGACGAGCGCACCGCCGCCGGTGTGGAGGCGGTGCACCGACGGGTCCCCTTCGCCGAGCTGTACCGGCGCAACGGTCTGCAGTTCCTCCCGTTCAACACCCTCTACCAGCTGGCCGCCGACGAGCTGCTGGCCGGGCCGGCGGGGGCGGCCGTGGAGCGCGCCCTGCTGGTGCCCGACCTGCTGGGCCAGTGGCTCACCGGCGAGGCGACGGCGGAGGCCACCAACGCCTCCACCACCGGGCTGGTCAACGTGGACACCCAGGACTGGGACCATGAGCTGATCACGACACTCGGGCTGCCGGCCGGGCTGTTCCCGGACATCGCCGCACCCGGCACCACGCTGGGGGAGACTCGTGACCAGCTGGCCCCGTTCCTGGGCGGACAGCGGCTGCCGGTGACCCTGGTGGGGTCCCATGACACCGCCAGCGCGATCGTCGGCACCCCGCTGTCCTCCCCGCACGCCGCCTACATCTCCTGCGGCACCTGGGGGCTGGTGGGGCTCGAGCTGGATCAGGCCGTGGTCACCGAGGCCAGCCGGGAGGCGAACTTCACCAATGAGGGCGGCGTGGACGGCCGCTTCCGCTTCCTCACCAACGTGATGGGCACCTGGCTGCTCTCTGAGACCCTGCGCACCTGGGAGCGTCAGACCGGCCGGGCCCAGGACCTGGGGGCGCTGCTGGAGGCCGCGGAACAGGTGCCCGCCGCCGACGTCGTGATCATCGACGTCCAGGACGAACGCTTCGTCGCCCCCGGCGACATGCCCGCCCGGATCGCGGACTGGTGCACCGAGCACGACCAGCCGACCCCCGGCTCCGAGCCCGCCCTGGTGCGCTGCATCGTGGAGTCCATCGCCGCAGGCTTCGCCCGCGCCCTCGACGACGCCGCCCGGCTGGCCGAGAGGAGGGTCGACGTCGTGCACGTGGTCGGCGGAGGGTCGCTGAACGCCCTGCTGTGCCAGGCCACGGCGGACCGCAGCGGTCTCGACGTCGTCGCCGGCCCGGTGGAGGCCACCGCCATCGGCAACCTGCTCATCCAGGCGCGCACCGCCGGGACGCTCAGCGGCGAGCTGGAGGACCTGCGCGAGCTGATCACCCGCAGCCACTCGCCGACGAGGTACCGGCCGCAGGCCTGACCCTCGGCGGCCCGGCGTGCCGGAGAGGGATCATCCGTGGTCGCGACGCATCGCGGGAAGCGCGTCGACGGCGAAGCGGATGTGTTCCTCCACGAGATCTTGGCTCCGTCTGCTGTCACGGGCCAGGATCGCATCATGGATCTGGCGGTGCTGTTCCTGGAGGGAGGTCCGAAGCTCCTCCGGTCCGTCCTCGGCGCGGAACGCGTCCAGAATCGCCAGCCGGAGGGAGCTGCGGATCGCGGTGGTCAGGTCCGCGACAAGTCGATTGCCGGCAGCCTCTGCGAT
Source organism: Nesterenkonia sp. PF2B19 (assembly GCF_001758425.2). Lineage (GTDB taxonomy): Bacteria > Actinomycetota > Actinomycetes > Actinomycetales > Micrococcaceae > Nesterenkonia > Nesterenkonia aethiopica. Next base: position 9,000 of record NZ_MDSS02000028.1, read on the forward strand.
GGCCACGTGGAAGGCCGTGTCGGCGTCGTTGAAGGCTTCCAGCGACTCGGCATCCTCCAGTGCGGTGAGCGCCTCGGTGATCGTGGCCTGCTGCGTGTCGTCCGCCTGCTCCGAGGCCAGTTTCGCACTCGCCCGCTCCAAGGCGATGCGGGCCTCGACGACGTCGTCGAGGGGGAAGCTGGACAGCCCGATGTGCATGCGCAGCAGACGGGTCAGGCCCTTGCTCGGCAGGGCGGTGACAGTGGTGCCCGCTGACCGGCCCGACCCCACTTGGGACTGCAGCACCCCCTGGGACTCCAGGATCCTGATGGCTTCCCGCACACTGGCTCGGCTCACCTGGAGCCGTGCAGCCAGGTCCCGTTCGGGGGGCAGGGTGTCGCCGACGGCGAGCCGACCGGCCATGACCTGCTCCTCGATGGCGTCCAGGACCTGCTCGTGTGCTCGGCTGCGTGTGATCGGGTCCCACGTGATCGGCGTGCGGGGGGAATCGGAGGTGGGGTCGGACATAGCTTCCTTTCTACCACCGTGCGTCCTGTCTGCCGCCGTCGGGCCGCAGCCTACTGTCCATCGTCGACGCGACTGCGCCGCGTCAGCCAGAACCCGGCGGCCGGCAGACCCGCTGCGAGGACGGCGAGCGCGATGGTGCCGAGATTCCAGCCCACGCCATGGGCCAGGATATAGCTGATGGCTCCCGCCGCCGTGCAGTAGTAGAGGGTGACCGGCAGGACTTTGCGCAGAAGGTCTCCCTCCCTGCCGAGGAGCCCCACGGTGGCGGAGGCTGCGACGATGTTGTGGACTGAGATGGGGTTGCCTCCGGCACCGCCGACGGCCTGTCCTGCCACGACGATCTCCGGGTTCACCCCGATCTGCGTGCCGGTGTGCCACTGGAACTGAGCGAAGGTCAGGTTGGAGATCGTGTTGGAGCCGGCGACGAACGCTCCCAGAGCGCCGAGGAAAGGTGCCATGAAGGGCCACAGGCCGCCGGAGACGGCGGAGGCGCCCTCCGCCAGGATCACCGGCATGCTCTCCAGGCCGGAGTCGTTGATCCCGGATTGGAGCAGGACCCTCACCAGCGGGACGGCGAAGAGCAGGGCGAGCGCCGTGCCCGCGATCTGTCGACCGGCGACCCGCCACGTCTGGAGGATCTGGGGGCCGGACATCCGGTAGATCCCGTAGCCGCAGGCCACCGCCAGCAGGAGCATGAACCCGGGCAGGTAGAACGGGTCCACGGTGGGGCTGATGCCGCCGACGCCGAGCAGGTCCTCCAGGGGGAAGCGGGTCAGTCCGGGGCGGGTGAGGAGTTCGGTGAGCGGGTCGAGGATGCGCGTGGCGACGAGGAGGCCCGCGAGCACCAGGTACGGCGTCCAGGCCTGGAGCGTCGTGATCCGCCGGGTGGTCGTCGTGGCGCCCTCATCGGCGGTCATGCGGCCGCTCCAGCGGATGTCCCACTCGCTGCGGCGGGCGAACTCGAAGGTCGTCTTGGGCATCAGGAAGCCCTTCGACGAGGTCACCATGACCAGGACCAGCCCCGCGAGACCGCCCAGGAGGGAGGGGAATTCCGGTCCCATGAAGCTCGCGACCAGGACGGAGGGGATGGTGACCGCCAGCGAGGCATAGATGGCGAACGGCGCGATCCTCAGGCCGTCGGCGAAGCTCCGGTGCGGTCCGAACAGGCCTGTGAGCAGTGTGACGATCAGCAGCGGAATCAGCAGCCCCACCACCGCGTGGATGAGGGCCACCTGCAGACCGATCTCAGCGACGTACTCCGGGTAGGTCATGGACTTCTCCGCCAGGCGTGTCTGCAGAGAGCTGGAGCTCTCGTCCAGCCCGTGGCCGACGCCGATGAGGATGGGGGTTCCGACGGCGCCGAAGCTGACGGGGGTGGTCTGGACGATGAGGCCCACCATGACTGCAGCCATGGCGGGGAAGCCCATGGCCAGCAGCAGGGGGGCGACGACGGCGGCGGTGGTGCCGAAGCCGGAGGCGCCCTCGATGAACGAGCCGAAGCACCAGCCGATGATGATCGCTTGGACCCGGCGATCCGGGGAGATGCGGTCGAATCCGGTCTTGATCGTCTCCATCGCGCCGGATCCCACGACGGTGGCGAGCAGAAGGAGCGCGCCGAAGACGATGTACAGCATCGTGCCGGCGATGATGAGGCCTTCCAGGGAGGCCGCGGCGATCGTCGTCGGCGCCATGTCCCAGGTGAGCCAGGCGATGCAGACGGCCACGACATACCCGAGCGGCATCGCGAACTTCGCGGGCCATCGGAAGACGGCGAGCAGGATGCCGACGGTGAGGATCGGTGTGAGGGCCAGCATGCTGTACCAAGCGACGGAGTCCATGAGGTGTCCCTTCGACGAAGTGCTCGATGTGGCTTGCTAGATATGTGGTCTGACCACAGGACGATACGGTCAGATGTGATCTGCGTCAATGTCTCCGGCGTGGATGATCGGCGCGGACGACCGGGATGGAGTCGTGGGCCGAGGCATTGACGGCGGCGATGTGGCGCGCATAACCTTTGTGTGGTCAGACCACATAACTGAGTGAGAACCGTGCAGAGGAGCCCCCATGGTTGAGCGTCGCCTCCCCAAACCCCGTGACCTTGCGCCGCTGATGCAGTTCAAGAAGTTCGACGTCAATGCGTCTCGGCGGCGGTTGAACGCGGCGCTGACCATCGAGGATCTGCGCCGGATCGCGAAGCGGCGGACCCCGAAGGCCGCCTTCGACTACACCGACGGCGCGGCCGAGGGCGAGCTCTCCATGCACCGGGCGCGGCAGGCCTTCGAGGACGTGCAGTTCAACCCCTCGATCCTGCGGGACGTCTCCGAGGTGGACACCTCCACCACGATCTTCGGCGGGCCCTCGGCCCAGCCCTTCGGGATCGCGCCCACCGGGTTCACCCGGCTGATGCAGACCGAAGGCGAGACTGCCGGGGCCTCGGCCGCCGGCGCGGCGGGGATCCCGTTCACGCTCTCCACGCTGGGAACCACCTCCATCGAGGATGTGAAGAAGGCCAACCCGCACGGGCGGAACTGGTTCCAGCTGTACGTGATGAAGCAGCGGGAGATCTCCTACGGCCTGGTGGAGCGCGCCGCGGCCGCCGGATTCGACACCCTGTTCTTCACCGTGGACACCCCGGTGGCCGGGGCCCGGCTGCGGGACAAGCGCAACGGGTTCTCCATCCCGCCGCAGCTGAGCCTGGGCACCGTGATCAACGCGATCCCGCGGCCCTGGTGGTGGATCGACTTCCTGACCACCCCGCCGCTGGAGTTCGCCTCGCTGTCCTCCACCGGGGGGACCGTCGGCGAGCTGCTGGACTCCGCCATGGACCCGTCCATCAGCTTCGACGACCTGACGATCATCCGGGAACTGTTCCCCGGCAAGATCGTCGTCAAGGGCGTCCAGAACGTGGAGGACGCCAAGAGCCTGGCGGATCTGGGCGTCGACGGCATCGTGCTCTCCAACCACGGAGGCCGTCAGCTGGACCGGGCGCCGATCCCGTTCCACCTGCTGCCTGAGGTGGTCCGCGAGGTCGGAGACGACCTCGAGGTCACCATGGACACCGGCATCATGAACGGCGCCGACGTCGTCGCCGCCCTGGCCATGGGGGCGAAGTTCACCTTCGTGGGACGGGCGTACCTGTACGGGCTCATGGCCGGCGGCCGTGCCGGAGTGGACCGGACCATCGAGATCCTCAGTGAGCAGGTGGAGCGGACCATGCGGTTGCTGGAGGTCTCCACGGTCGAAGAGCTCGAGCCGAAGCACGTCACCCAGCTGCAGCGCCTGGTGCTGCGGGAGGCGTCGACGGTCAGGACGCCGAGCCGTGGGCGGCCATCGTCAGCAGGCTGAACAGCGTCATGGCGATGACCGCCAGGATGAGGATGCCGACGACGATCTCGATCCACGCCACCACGACCACCCAGCGGAGGGGCTCGCCTCCCAGGCGCCGGGTCCTGCGCACCAGGATCAGCGCCATCGGACCCAGAAGCATCGGCAGGAGCACCAGCCCCACCAGGACGGTCACGACGGCGCGGTCCGCCGCCCGCTGAGCGGCGGTGAAGCGGTGGACCGGAGGGGCAGGCGGTGCGAGCGCGCTGTGCTGCGGCGAGCAGGTCATGGAGCTGCCCTCCTCACAGTCCGCCGGTGGCCAGGATGATGAGCCCCAACACCACCGGGATCAGCGTCAGCACACCGATCGCCAGGGATATCCACCCGAGCACCAGGCCGGGCAGAGCGCGGTGGCCGTTCCGCCGCGCCCGGACGGCGAATCCGATGGCGACCGGCCCCAGCACGATGTGCAGGAAGAACAGCCCCACGATGCCCAGCGCCAGGGAGACCGACGCATCACGCTCGGCATTCTGAGCCTGCGGGTTCGGCGGCGGAGGCATGGGCGGTCCGGCCGGTGGAGGGGCGGGCAGCGCCCCCTGCGGAGGGGCGGGCATCGGGATCTGACCTGGAGTCACATGCGGTGGCTGGCTCATGCCTCCACGGTAGCCAGATCCGAGGGGCCTGGCAGGCCCCCACCGGCAGCCTGTGGAAAACGCGACTGGGGAGGGCCTGGAGGGGAGGGCCCAGGGATCAGCGCCCGGCGTCGGAGGGCTCCCGGGCGGGCTCCTCGCCGGGCACCGCCAGCAGATCCGCGACGGCGCATCGCCGTGCCGCAGCGGCCCGGGCTCGGCGTGGACCTGGACCGGAATCGCCTGGAGGAGGCCCATGAGCTCTACCTGCGGGAAGGGCTCGGTGCCCGCGACGACGCGGTGGCCATGCAGTATCTCGTCCCGGGCTGGGAGTTCGATCCCAAGCGTCCCTGCCTGCTGCGCTGACCTTCCTGCTGAGCTGACCTGCAGAGGTGGCGCGCTGTAGGGTGCGGGTGGATGCTCCGCCGCCGGCGGGCACGGCCAGCGAAGGAGGGTGAGTGGAGGGCGTTCTCCTCGGTTTCAGCGTGGTGGCGGTGCTCGTGCTCATCGGCGCCGGCACCGCGGCGATCGCCCCGCAGAAGGCCCGCTCTGCGCAGCGCGGGGTCACGCCGTTGGTCTACTACATCACCAACCCGTGCCTGATGGTGGTGCTGGTCTCCCAGACGGATGTCCGCATGGTGGCCGGACTGTACGCGCCGCTGGCGCTCGGCATCGCCGGGATCACCGCCGTCGTCTTCTCCGCCTATGGCCTGCTGGCGCTGCGACGACGCCGACGTCGGCCGATGCCCGACGGCGACGGCGCCAGAGCCAGCGCCCGTGACGGTGGCGCGTCGGGTGCCGCCACCGGTGCCGACGTCGCGGTGGGAGCGATGGCCTCCTGCTACGTGAACGCCGGCAACATCGGGGTGCCGATCGCGCTCTACATGGTGGGCACCACCGCTCCGGTGGTCTCGGTGCTGCTGGCCCAGCTGCTGGTTCTCGCCCCGCTGTTCCTCACGCTCTTCGGGCTGCTCGGGCGTTCCGGCGGGCCCTCCCGCGCACGGACCATCCTGGGCTCCATGCTGAACCCCGTCACGGTGGGGGTGCTGATCGGGGCGGTCCTCTCTCTGCTGGACCGGCGGCCGCCCGAGGTGATCTGGGAGCCGGTCCGGATGCTGGGGGAGGCCTCCATCCCGCTGATGCTGCTGATCTTCGGCATGGCGCTGTGGCAGGAGCGACCCTTCGCGGTGCGGGAGCGCCGCGTCGACGCCGTGGTGGGCACGGTGTGCAAGGTGGTGGTCATGCCGGTGGTCGCATGGGCGCTCGCCGGCCCGGTCTTCGGGCTGACCGGTGCCGAGCTGCTGGGAGTAGTGGCGATGGCGGCGCTGCCCACCGCACAGAACGTGTTCGTCTTCGGCCTTCACCACTGGATGCCGGTCACCGTGGCCAAGGACGTCACCTTCGCCAGCTCGCTGCTGAGCCTACCGGTGGTGCTGCTGGCCGCCTGGCTGCTCGGCGTGTGATGCGGATCAGCGTCCAGACCTTCACCGGGCCCTGCGGCGCGTGATACGACGTCTCTGAGACCCAGGCACGTCGCGGAGAGGAGCCACCGGGTGACAGCTGCATCGTCCATGCTGCTCCCACGCCTGCAGCAGGCAGGCCTGGACGACGTGGTGCGCGTGGAGCCGGTCGCCGGGGGTCTGGCGGCGACCGCCGGTCTGGCTCACCGCCGCGACGGCACCACGGTGTTCGTGAAGACCTTCGGCGGGCCGCCGGGCGACGATGCCTTCGCCGCGGAGGCTGAGGGGCTCACGGTGCTGGCTGAGGCGGGCGGAGTCGTCACCCCCGAGGTCGTCCTCGCCGACCACGATCTGCTCGTCCTCTCGACGCTGCATCCCCGGCCGGACGCCGAGGTCTTCTGGGAGCGGCTCGCCCATGAGCTGGCCCATCTGCACACCTCCACCCGGCACCCCCGCTTCGGGTGGCACCGCCACAACTGGCTGGGTCGGCGACAGCAGATCAACACCTGGGAGGACGACGGCTTCGAGTTCTTCGCCCAGCACCGACTGCTGCGGTGGCTCGACGAGCCCCGCGTGCACGACGTGCTCGGGGTCGCGGACCGAGCCGCCCTGGAGCGGCTGTGCGACCGACTGCCTGAGCTGCTTCCGGCGGCGCCGGCATGCCTGGTCCACGGTGACCTGTGGGCGCAGAACCTGCTGGCCACCCGGGAGGGCCGGCCGGCACTGATCGATCCGGCGGTGTCCTACACCTGGGCGGAGATCGACCTGGCCCATCTGTGGACGACGGCTCCGCCCCCGGAGGCCGAGACGTTCTTCGAGCTCTATGCCGACCTGACCGGGCTCGACCGGCACTGGGGGGACCGCATGCCGATCCTCCAGCTGCGCCAGCACCTGGCGGTGATCGCCCAGTTCGACACCGACTGGGGTGCCGCCGACGTCGTGCGCGCCACCCTCGCTCCGTTCCGCAGCCTCAGAGCCAGCCCAGCGTCTGGGGGATGACCCACAGGGTGAGCAGGGACAGGACCACGATGCTGATCCAGCTCCAGATGACCACGAATCTGCCGGGGCGGTACCGCGCCGGGATGAACTTCACCGCCACATAGAGGTTCACCGCGAAGAGCACCGGGCTGATCGCGAACGAGACCGCGCCGGCGGCGGGCACCAGCATCGCCGGATTCGGGAACAACGTCAGCGCGATGATCGCGCACACCACCATCACGCCCATCATCACTCGCATCAGGGTCCGCTCGGTCCACCACGGGCGGTCGGCGTGCGGCGCCACCAGCTCGGTCAGGCAGGCCGCGAAGGTCCGAGGGAATCCGTCGAAGATGATCAGCACGGTGGAGAACAGCGCGGCGGAGGCCCCGGCGATGAAGATCGGGAACATCCACACGCCCACGGTGTCGGTGAAGATGTGGGAGATGGCGAGGATGGTGCCCGCACCCTCCGGCTTGTCCTCGCGGGCGAAGAGGATCATCGCCCCCAGCACCAGGTACATGGTCGCGATGATCCAGGAGACGATGTGCCCGATCCGGAAGTCGTAGAGCGCGGCCTTGAACCAGGCGTCGGCGTAGGGACGCACCTCAGCGGGCGTATGCTCCACCGCCTGCGGCCCGAAGACCTCCCGGACGCGCACCATGCCGCGGCGCTTGCTCGTCATCCACAGCGAGGCCCACACGCCGACGCTCAGGTCGGTGGGCATCCAGCCCATGAGCCCGGCGACGAGCAGCGCGGACCCAGCGGGGATGGCCGGCAGCAGCAGGTGACCCCAGGCCTCGCCCTGGACTCCGCCGACCACGAAGGCGACGACGGTGCCGATCACCAGCACGATGGCCAGCACCTTGTTGACCCATTCCAAGCCCCGGTACTTCCCGGCCAGGAGCAGTCCGACGGCCAGCAGGGACAGCACCACGCCGTAGGCCAGCAGGGATCCGACGCCGAAGCTCGCCCACAGCACGGCCGCCGCGGCCGCGACGATCGCCCCGACGGCGGTGCAGCCGATGACGATCGTGGCTGCCAGCACGGCCCAGACCGCCCACTTCTTCGGCCCCGGGATGCGGGTGTAGGCGGAGAGGATGGACTCGCCGGTGGCGGCGGTGTATCGCATAGCCAGCTCGAAGCCCTGCCATTTGAACAGGAACGCCACCGGCAGGACCCACAGGAGCGCGAACTCGAAGTGCGCACCGGCCAGCGGTGCGGTGACCAGGTGGCTGGTCCCCACGCCGGCCATGGCCACCAGCAGGCCGGGTCCGAGGAAGCGCAGGATGCGCAGGCCCCGGACATCGGGATGCTGCTCCATCTCACGGCGATCGGCGGCGGCGTCCTGGCTCATGGTTCGGGTCTCCCTCATCCCTGGGTGCGGCGGTCCTGCCCGCATGACCCCCTCATGGTATGTGAGGCAGGCCACATGCCGCTGGCCCGGGGGTCAGCCCTTGCGGCGGCGCAGCTCCTCCACCATCTGCGGCACGACCTCGAACAGGTCGCCCACCACGCCGAAGTCGGCGATCTCGAACACCGGGGCGTCCTCGTCCTTGTTGATCGCCACGATCGTCTGGGCGGTCTGCATGCCGGCGCGCTGCTGGATCGCCCCGGAGATGCCGGCGGATATGTAGAGCTGCGGGGACACCGTCACGCCGGTCTGGCCCACCTGGGCGGCGTGGTCGATCCACCCGGCGTCGGTGGCCGCGCGGGAGGCGCCGATCGCCGCACCCAGCTCATCGGCCAGCTCCTCCAGCGGACCGAAGTTCCCGTCCACCCCGCGGCCGCCGGCGACGACGACGCGGGCCTCCGTCAGGGCCGGGCGCTCCGAGACCTCGAGCGGAGTGCGCTGAAGGACCTCGACACCGCCGGAGGCGGCGGCACCCTCGGCGAGAGAGGGGCCCACCGGCAGTGCGACCACCTCGGGGGCCTGGCCCGCGACGACGGCGGCCTCCACCGAGTTCGGCTTCACCGTGGCCACCAGGGCGCGGTCCTCGGCCACCTCGGCGGTGGTGGTGTAGGAGCCGGCCAGCACGGACTTCGTGACACGCCGCTCGGAGTCGATGCCCACGGCGTCGGTGATGATCCCGGTGTCCAGGCGGACCGCCAGGCGGGCGAGCGCGTCGGTGGAGTCCGGCGTGTCCGGGGCGAGGATCGCCGAGGCGGCGGTCTCCTGCACCGCGGTCTCCAGCAGGTCCACCAGGGCGGGGTCCGGGGTGAGGATCTCCGCGTCACCGGTGTAGACGGTCTGCACACCCTCGACGGCGACCGCGTCGACGGCGCGGTCACCCGGGGTCCCGGTGACCACATGGACCTCGCCGAGCGTGGCGGCCAGGGTCAGCAGCTCCTGCTGGGCCGAGGAGAGCCGCGCGTCCAGCGACTCGAAGAACACCAGGGCAACACTCACAGCACACGCTCCTTTGCCAGGAACTCCACGATCTTCACGCCGGCATCACCCTCATCGGTGATGATCTCGCCCGCGGTGCGCGGCGGACGCGCCTCCGCGGTCAGCACGGTGGCCTTCGAGGCCACCGCGGAAGCGTCCAGCCCGACGTCGGCCAGACTCCAGGAGGTCATCGGCTTCTTCTTCGCCGCCATGATCGCCTTGAAGTTCGGGTACCGGGGCTCATTGGCCTGGTCGGTCACGGAGACCACGGCCGGCAGGGCGGCCGCCAGCCGCTGCTGCTCCGTGGCGGAGGCGCGGGTGACCACCAGCCGGTCCTCCTCCAGCGCCACGGCGGTGGCCTGGGTGACAAGGTTGAGTCCGAGTCGTTCGGCCAGCTGCGGCGGCACCGCGCCGGACTCGCCGTCCTCGGAGGCCATGCCCGTGATGACGAGGTGCTCGCCCTCGGCATCGCCGTCGGCCAGGACATGCTCGATCGCCGCGGCCAGCGCGGCAGAGGTGGCGACGACGTCGGCGCCGGTCAGCGCGTCGTCGCTGAGGTGGAAGGCGTCATCGGCGCCGATCTGCAGGGCCTTCTTCGCGGCGGTGGCCGCGCCCGCCGGCCCGATGGTCAGGGCGGAGACCCGCACGTCCCGTGAGGCGGCCTCCTTGATCTGCAGGGCGGCCTCGAGCGGGTACTCATCCAGCTCACCCAGGATGCCCTCCGAGCGGTCGATGCGTCGCTCCGCGGTGAACCGGCGCTCCAGCTGAGCGTCCGGCACCCATTTGACCAGGGTGATGATGTGCAGGGGGGTTCCAGCTGCCGATTCAGGCATGGGGCTGACCTCGCCTCACTCTCCGTGCGATTCCGAACAGATCCGATGGTGCGGGAGCGGGGCTCCCGCCAGCAGGCATCCCAGCATGGTGCCACGAAACGCGTCCGGAGGTGAGGTGCGCGACCTCAGGTGTCATGGTCAGGCGTCATGGTGCGATAGGGGGTCTGGGAGGCGTCAGCTCGACGCCGCCTGCAGGGGGATCCGGGGTGAGCGCGCCGCCCACCAGGTCCCCAGCAGGGCGGTCACCGACCCGGCCAGGCCGATCGCGGCCAGCACGACGAGCTGGAACTGCGCGGCCTCGACAGGCGAGGCGCCGCCGAAGAGTGCGCCGACGAAGGCCCCGGGCAGGGTGACCAGTCCGGTGTTCTTCGTCTGGTCGAGGTTCGGGAGCAGGGCCTCCCGCACCGCTTCCCGGCGCATCTGGGCCGTGGCCTGGGCCGGTCGCGCCCCCAAGGACAGCCAGGCCTCCACCTCTCCGGAGCGCTGCTGCAGGCTGGAGGCGAACCGTCGCATCGCGAGCGTGGAGGCCGTCATGCAGTTGCCGATGGTGATGCCGGCGATGGCGATGATCTTCTCCGTCTCCCACGCGACCAGGCCCAGCAGCAGCACGACCGCCACGGTCATGGTGCCGCCGATCAGCACGCCGAGGACGGCTCCTGCGGGGCCGCGGGGGAGCTCCTTCGCCCGTCGGAAGGAGGTGGCCGAGGCGGTGGAGAGCATGAGCAGGATGAACAGCACCACGGTCCAGGGAGCGGTGAGCACCCCCTGCAGCAGCAGGGCGATGAGCGTGAGTTGGGCGGCCGCCCGCACCAGCGCCACCAGCGGCAGTGCGCCGAGGCGGATGCCGGAGCGGCGCAGCAGCACCACGGTGGCGGCACCCATCACGGCGATGCCCAGCCCGTACTGGGCCCAGTCGCGGAGGGAGCCGACCGCCAGGTCGGCGGCCCAGGTGTCGCCCAGGCTCAGCGGTGCCGCCATCGCGTCACCGCTGCAGGTCCAGGTGGGCGGCGACTTCCTCGAGATGCTCGGCCATGAGGCGGCGGGCCTCGTCGGCGTCGTGCCGGCGGATGGCCTCGTAGATCCGGCGGTGCGCCTCCACCGCGGTCCTCAGCTTCTCGTCGGGCAGGTGCAGGCCTGCCTCTGAGGGCGTCATCCAGTCGTGGGTGACGTTCAGCAGTCGGGTGAGCATCGGATTGTGGGTCAGCTTCGCGATCTCACTGTGGAAGGCCATGTCCAGCTGGAAGAGCAGCGGCACGGAAGGGTCCGGTCGGGCGAGCTCCTCCTCGGCCTGCTCCACACGGTGGAGGAGCCCGGGCAGCTCCGAGTCCAGTGCCCGGTCGGCCGCACGCTCCGCCATCGGGGGCTCGACCACGGCGCGGAGGTCCATGACCTCCCGGAGCACGCGGTGGGAGGTCTCCATGGAGCCGAGCATCCCGGCGTGCAGGTCCGGACGCCGGACGGCGCGCACCACTGTGCCGCGGCCGCGCGTCCTGGTGATCAGCCCCCGCAGCTCCAGGTCCCGCAGGGCTTCCCGCACGGTGGTGCGGGAGACCTCCGCCGACTCCGCCAGGGCGCGCTCGTTGGGCAGCTTGTCGCCGGCCTTGAGCTCGCCGTCCTCGATCATGCTGATCAGGCGTCGGCTGAGCTGTTCGGCGACGGTGACCGAGCTGATGGAGAGTCCGTCGAGTTCGCGCATGGGTCCTCCGCTCCGTGGCCGGTCGTCTGCCGGCCGCGCTCCGTGCCTCCCCAGTATGGCGGATGCGTCTCTGGCGACCCGTGAATCGTCCACCGGTGGACCGGTGGTCCGACCAAGTGTCCATACCGTGGCATGGACAGGACGGGGCAGTCAACGCCCAGAGGGCCTACCAGTCGTTGAGTTTTCGCGAAACTCTTGACATCCATGTGATGTGGAGCACAGACTCAGGACTCATGAGATTTGGTCCGACCAAGTGACCTGATACTCACTCGCGCTGTCCAATCCGCTCCCTGAAACGGTGGTGTCACGACCCATGAAGAAATCACTCGCCCTGCTGTCCCTGGTCGCCCTGGTGGGCTGCTCCGAGGTCCAGGAGATCGGAGAGCAGGAGGTCGACGCGCGTGAGGGGGAGTCGTCCGTTCCGCTGGCCGCCGACGAGGCCGTCGAGGGCGGCGACCTCGTCATGGCCCTGTCCCAGGAGCCGGACGCACTCGACCCCACCACGGCCCGCACCCGGGCCGGGCGCATGGTCTTCGAGTCCATGTGCGAGAAGCTCTACGACATCGACGCCGAGGGCGAGATCATCCCGATGCTCGCCACCGAGCTGCCGGACTACTCCGAGGACGAGACCGTGCTGCGGATCCCGCTGCGCGAGGACGCCGTCTTCTCCGACGGCACCCCCATGGACGCCGAAGCGGTCAGGACCAGCCTGGAGCGGCACCTGGAGCACCCCACCTCCGCGCGCAGCTCGGACATGGGGCCGATCGAGGAGATTCGCGTGGTCGACGACCATGAGATCGAGATCGAGCTGGCCGAGCCCTTTGCGCCCCTGGTGGCGACGCTGTCCGACCGCGCCGGGATGATCATGTCTCCTCAGGCGCTCGATGAGCTCGGGGACGACTTCGCCCAGGCGCCCAGCTGCGTGGGGCCCTTCGCGCTGGTGGAGCGGGTGCCGCAGACCCGCATCGACGTCGTCGCCGACCCCCACTACTACGGGGCCGACGAGGTCCACCTGGACTCCATCACCTACGTGATCATGCCTGACCACAACATCCGGGCCGCCAACCTGCGTTCTCGGGATGTGCACCTCACCGACACCGTCTCGCCCCAGGAGTTCGACGCGCTCGTCGACGACGCCACCGGTGAGGTCAACGGCCTCGTCCTGGACTCCCTGGGATTCCAGGGGCTGACGCTGAACATCGGCAATGTGGACGGCACCGGCCAGCCGCCCGGTGAGATCGACACCGTGGTGGCCCAGGAGCCCGCCGTGCGCGAGGCGCTCTCGCTGGCCATCGACCGGGACTCCCTCGTCGACGTCGTGTTCAACAACTGGTACGTCTCCGCCTGCACACCGATGTCACCGATCAGCACGTTCGCCGACGAGCGGGCCACCGACTGCCCCGAGCACGACCCGGACCGCGCGATGGAGCTCCTGGAGGACGCGGGGGTGGACATCCCCGTGGAGATCGACCTCACCGTGCGCAACGACCAGGACTCCCTGCGTTACGCGCAGGCCCTGCAGGCCTCCGTGGAGGACGCGGGCTTCGAGTTCACCATCCGGCCCATGGAGTGGACCGCCCTGCTCGATGCCCAGGACCGCGGCGACTTCGACGCGATCCTCGTGGGCTGGGGCGGGATGATCGACCCGCACAACAACCTGCACAACTACTTCTCCACCGGTGCCGGCAACAACTACTCGGGGCTCTCCGACCCGGAGATCGACGAGTACCTCGACGAGGCCGCCCGCACCGTGGACCACGACGAGCGCGTCGAGCTCTACGGGCAGGCGGTGGAACGGGCCGGCGAGCTGAACAACATCATCGTCACCTACCGGCTGAGCAACCTGGGTGCGGCCCACGAATCCATCGCCGGCGTCTGGTTCTCCCCGGACGGCATCCTGCGGGTCTCCGGTGCGGCGTTCGTCGACACCGAGGCGGCCGAAGAGGAGATCGACATCGACGAGCTCGACCTCGGCGACGACTGAGGGCCGCCGTCACGATGACCAAGAGCCGCTTCTTCCTGACCCGACTCGTCCAGTCCCTGATCACGCTGCTGATCTCCGCCGTCGTCATCTTCCTGGGGATCCGGGCACTGCCCGGTGACCCGGCGCGGGCGATGGCCGGCGATGAGGCCGGCCCGGCCGAGATCGCCGCGATCCGGGCCGACCTCGGACTGGACCGCCCGCTCGTGGAGCAGTTCCTCATCTTCCTGAAGAACGTCGTCACCCTGAACCTCGGGGAGTCGACCCGCACCGGGCAGGAGGTGACCTCCATGATCTCCCAGACGCTGCCGGTGACGCTCTGGCTGGCGCTCTACGCCGTGTTCCTGGCGACCGTCGGCGGCATCATCCTCGGGATGATCGCCGAACGGCACCGGGGACGGTTCCCGGAGTTCCTCAGCAACGGGATCGCCCTGCTGGGGCTCTCCCTGCCGAGCTTCTGGCTCGGCCTGCTGGGGATCATGCTCTTCGCGATCACCCTCGGATGGTTCCCGGCATCCGGGTACGTCCCTATGGGCGTCAACCCCTTGGCGGCGCTGTACCACCTCACGATGCCGGCGATCGTGCTGGCCACCGCGCTGGCCGCCGTGGTGACCCGCCAGACACGGGCGTCCATGATCGAGACGATGGGCACCGACTACGTCCGATTCGCCAAGGCCAAGGGGCTGTCCCAGCCGCGGGTGCTGTTCAAGTACGGGCTGCGCAACGCGCTCATCGCCCTGGTGACCATCACCGGACTCCAACTGGGCGCGCTGCTCTCCGGGGCGGTCGTCACGGAGCAGATCTTCGTCCTGCCCGGCATCGGGAGCCTCACCCTGGACGCCATCCTGGCGCGAGACTTCCCGGTGATCCAGGCCGTCGTGCTGGTCGTGACGGTGCTCTACGTGGTGATCAACCTTCTGGTGGACATCCTCTACACCGTCATCAATCCCCGAGTCCGGGTCAGTGCCTGAGGAGGACGTGCCCATGTATCAGACCACAGCCACCGCGGCCGCGGCGGAGACGAGCCGCAGTCCCTTCATCCGGGGCCTCCAGCAGCTGGCCCGGAACAAGCTGGGGGTGATCGGCGGCCTCCTGCTGCTGCTCACCGTCATCGCCGCCGTCGGCGCCCCCTGGATCGCCCCGCATCACTTCGCCGCGGTCAACTTCCAGATCCCGTTCCAGACCCCAGGCACCGCCGGCTATCCGCTGGGCACCGACGACCTGGGCCGGGACGTGCTCTCACGGCTGCTCTACGGCGTCCGCACCTCCCTGTGGATCGGGCTGCTCTCGGTCGCCGTCGCCGTGGGCGTCGGGACCCCGCTGGGGCTGCTGGCCGGGTACTCCCGGGTGGCCGACGCCGTCGTCTCGCGACTCACCGACGTCGCCCTGGCCTTCCCGTTCCTCATCATCGCGGTCGGCCTGGCGGCCATCCGCGGGCCGAGTCTGGAGAACGCGGCCATCGCGCTGGGCATCGCGAACATCCCGATCATCGTGCGAGTGGTCCGCGGGGAGGCGCTGCGGATCTCCGGGCTGGAGTTCGTCCAGGCCGCCCGCGCCATGAACATCTCGCAGGCGAGGATCCTGTTCCAGCACCTGCTGCCCAACGCGTCCTCGGTGATCATCGTCCAGGCCACGGTGATCATCCCGGTGGCGATCATCGGTGAGGCGATGCTCTCCTTCCTGGGGCTGGGGATCCAGCCGCCCGAGCCGTCGCTGGGCATCATGCTCGCCGACGCCCAGGAGTACATCTACCGCTCACCCTGGGCGGCCGTCTGGCCGGGTCTGACGATCATCGTCATGTGCCTGGGCTTCAACATGTTCGGCGACGCCCTGCGCGACGCCCTCGACCCCAATGCGAGGTGACCCGATGACGACCACGGCACACGAGACGGACAGCTCGCCCATCAGGCCGGACCCGCTGATCACGGTGCGGGACCTCCGCGTCGCCTACGACGGGCAGGACGCGGTGCGAGGAGCCAGCTTCGCGGTGGCCCCCGGGCGCTCGCTGGCGATCGTGGGCGGCTCCGGATCGGGCAAGTCCACCACCGTCAAGGCGCTGCTGGGCCTGCTCCCGGAGAACGCCCGCGTCGTCGGCGGGGAGGTCGACTACGCCGGCGAGCGTCTGGCGGACCTCTCCGAGGGCACTCTGCGCCACTATCGGGGAGCACGCATCGGGCTGGTGCCGCAGGACCCCATGGCGAGCCTGAACCCCTCGATGCGCATCGGTGACCAGATCTGTGACGCGCTGAAGCAGTACGGCATGCGATCCAAGGAGGATCGGCGGCGTCGGGCCCTGCAGCTCATGGACGACGCCGGGATCCCTGAGCCGGCGCGCCGGTTCCGGCAGTATCCGCACGAGTTCTCGGGAGGGATGAGGCAACGCATCCTCATCGCGATCGCGCTCTCCGGCGATCCGGAGCTGCTGATCGCCGACGAGCCGACCTCGGCCCTGGACGTCACCGTGCAGAAGCGCATCCTGGATCACCTGGACACGCTCGCCGAGGACAGGGGTCTGACTCGGATCCTGGTGACCCATGACCTCGGCGTGGCCGCCGATCGGGCCGACGAGGTCGTGGTGATGTCCGACGGTGAGGTCGTCGAGCAGGGCACCCCGAGGGGGATCCTCCGCGCGCCGAGCCACCCGTACTCGCAGCGGCTCGTGGACGCCGCCCCGCGGCTGGACGCCCACCGGCGCCGGGAGGAGGCGCCGCGGGAGGACGACGGGGGCCCCAGCTTCCTGAGCATCCGCGGTCTGGTGAAGGACTTCAAGATCCGGGGCTTCAAGGAGCCGCTGCGGGCCGTCGACGACGTCAGCTTCGACATCAGGAAGGGCACCACCACAGCGGTGATCGGAGAGTCCGGGTCCGGGAAGTCGACGGTCGCCAGGATCACCCTCGGGCTCGAGAAGGCCACGAGCGGTGAGGCGCGGGTGGGCGCACGCGCCATCCGGCCGGAGTCCCGCGATGACATCCGCTACCTGCGGAGCCTGACCCAGCCCGTGTTCCAGGATCCCTTCTCCTCGCTGAATCCGTACTGGAGCGTGGCGGGGCTCATCGCGGAGTCGCTCGTCCCGCGACGCGACCTCGGACGCGCGGAGAAGCGGCGCAGAGTCCGGGAGTGCCTCGATCACGTCGCGCTGCCGCAGTCCGCCCTGGGAAAGTATCCCGGGGAGCTCTCCGGCGGGCAGCGGCAGCGCGTGGCGATCGCCAGGGCGCTGGTCGCCGAGCCCGAGCTGCTGGTGTGCGACGAGGCCGTCTCGGCCCTCGACGTGCTCGTGCAGAAACAGATCCTGGACCTGCTGCGCGGCCTGCAGTCCGAGATCGGCGTGAGCTGCCTGTTCATCACCCACGACCTCGGCGTCACCTCGGAGATCGCGGACGAGGTCGTGGTCCTGCGGCGGGGCCGCGTGGTGGAGGCGGGACCCGTGGGCAGATCATCGACGCCCCGCAGGATGAGTACACGACTGCTCTGCTGGAGGCCGTCCCAGGACGGGGCCTCTGAGGCCTCCTCGGTCTTCGGGGCGGGCGGCACAGAGCTGACATCAGTGACGCGCCACCCGGCGCTGACACATAACACGACGAAAGGTGAGGAATGGAACGCATCGGAACGCGGGAGATCGCCGGGGCCAGAGCGGCGGAGGCCGTCGCCACAGAGGATCTGATCTTCTTCTCGGGGATCACGGCGAAGGACACGTCCCTGAGCGCGGCGGATCAGACCAGCTGGTGTCTGCAGCGCCTGGACCAGCTGCTGGAACAGTTGGGCGAGGATCAGGGCTCCGTGCTGATGATCCACATCTGGCTCAGCGACATGCGCTACTTCGGGGCGATGAACAAGGCCTGGAACCACTGGATCGACAAGGAGAACCCGCCGGCGCGCACCTGTGTCTCCGGGGAGCTGCACCGGCCCGACATCCTGGTGGAGGTCGTCGCCACTGCAGCGCGCACGGCTGGGACGGAGGGCCGATGAGCATCACCAAGGCCGGACGTGTCACCGCCCCGGGGGCGCCGGGGATCCACCTGGCCTCCGCCCATGGCGGTCTGGCCTCGGCCTGCCTGACAGCGCCGGACAAGTCCCTGGACGTCGAAGGCCAGAGTCGGCAGATCCTCGAGACGATCGATGACCTGCTCGCCGAGGTGGGAGGCGACCCCCGCCAGATCGTCATGGCGCAGGTGTGGCTGCTGAGCATCGACGACGCCGAGGACTTCGCGCGCGCCTGGAACGACTGGCTCGGGGACCGGCCGGTCCCGGCGCTGTCTGTGGTGCAGGCGTCGGCGGCCAGCCGGTCCTCCCAGGTCGAGATCCGGGCCTACGCGGCGACCCTCCGGTGAGGCGATCACAGACACTGTCCGAAAGGACAGTCTTACATGAGATTCATTGATCCGCGGATGTAGTTGTCTGTACGGTGTTCGTGGCCATTGGAATCTTGAAGAACAAGGTGTGAAACATATGACTGTCGCAGCTCATCATGTCGATGCAGTCTCAGGGGGAAACTCGCTCGCAGACCGGGTCAGTACAAGCCTGATTTCGGGGATGCTTGCTTTCGGTGCCGTCGTAGAATCCTTCTTTCAGGCTCCAGAACGTCTTCGACGACGGGCGGACGGCAACTCTGAGTTGGTGACCGTCTTCGTCGTCGCAGCCGTCATCATCGCTGCGTTGGCGGTGGTTGCGGCCGTGGGGGTCTTCATCTACTGCCGTCGGCAAGGGTTCACCGGGGTCTCCTTCTGGGAGAACACCCCGAGCGGACAGTTCATCAGGATCGGATGCTACCGCTGAGCCTGAGGCTCGGGGAATGACGAGAGGCCCCGGGGTGCCGTCGGTTGATGGAGTCCCCGCGCTCGCCGTCGAGCAGGTGCAGAAGAGTTTCGGCGATCATGCGGTGCTGCAGGGAGTCTCCTTCTCTGTGCAGCGGGGCCGCGTGGCCGGGCTGCTGGGCCCCAACGGTGAGGGGAAGTCGACGCTTCTGCACTGCCTCAGCGGCATCGAGAGTCCTGACCGGGGTAAGATCACCATCCTCGGCGTCGACGCTCGGAAGCCCGCGGCGAAGGAGCGATTCGGTTTCGTGCCCGATGAGCTGCGACTTCCGGAGCGTCTGACGGGTGAGGAGTTCTTCGAGTTCACGAGGAGCCTGCGTCGCAGCTGTGACAGGGGGATCTTCCGCGAGGCGCTGGAGGGACTTCGTCTGGAGCTGACCGCCGACGTCGTCATCGGGCAGTACTCCCACGGGATGAAGAAGAAGCTCCAGCTTGCGGTGACGCTGTCGCACCGTCCGGATGTACTCATTCTGGACGAGCCGTTCAGCGGCCTGGATCCGCGGACTCATCTCGTCCTCCGGACCCTCCTGCAGGAGTACGTCCGAGGAGGTGGCGCCGTGCTGATCTCCACCCATGACCTCAGGTTTGCTGAGCATGCCTTCGATGAGGTGCACCTGCTGCATCGGGGGGGCCTGATCGTCTCGGGCGCACCGGGCCGGGTCACGGAGCAGACGCAGACGGGCTCACTGCTCGACGCCTATGTGGAATTGACGGCACCAGGCGACGCCCCTGTGCTGATGGCTCAGGAATTCATGGAGGGTTTCTTTGGACAAGCGTAGGTCCCGATTCTGGCCGTGGGGATTCGTCCTCACGTATCTGGTGGCAGCCGTGGGGAACCTCCTGGCCTCAATGGCTCTGCTCTTCAGCGCCAGCACTCGGTCGGAGGGGCAGGGTGGCGTCTCGGGGATTCCCGGGTTCGTGGAGATCCATCATGAGGCTGATGGGCTCTTCTGGGATCTGCACATGGTCGGTGTCCCGGCTCACCTTCTGTTGACACCTCTGGTGCTGACCCTCGCCATCTGGGGCCTGCTGGCGCTCGTCCCTCGGCGGCTCCAGGTGTCCCAGTGACCGTGGTGCGTCAGGCCTGGGTACTGACGCGGGCGTTGCGGATCTCGGTGGTCAGGCAGCTTTTCGGCTCGGGCCCGAGCGATACTGTTCGCCGGAGATGGGTATGGGCCGGGGTCGGAGCCCTGGTGCTCGGATACCAGGCGGTCATCTTCACCGTGGCTCATTGGACGGCAGGATCCATTGCTGGGCATGAAGCTCTGGCGGGAACGTACTACCACCTGATGATCGTGCTCTATGTGGCGCTGACGGCCGCCGTCTGCGGGTGCCTGTCGATCCTGGCGGGGAACGCAGTGGTGACGTTGGGGTATATCATCCATGTGCTCCCCATCGGGCGTCGTGCGAGCACCTTGGCGTCCGACATTCCTGTGGTCCTCTCCTCTCTCGGGACCGTGGTGAGCGCCGCTCCGGCGACCGTCTATGTACTGTCGGGAAGCCTGGGGGCCGGGCGAGCGGTCTGGGCCACGGTCACAGTGTGCGTCGTGGCGCTCATCATCACGGCGCTGGCGTTGGCGGTGATCCGTGGAGTCTCGAGGCTCGGACAGATGGTGCGTCTCCCTCGGGAAGCCGCCGACGCTGTGGGGCTGTCCGCGGTGCTTGCGGGGGCCGGCGTCGTCGTGTGGATCGGTGTTCTGCATCCGGAGGCGATGGCGGAGGGCGCCTTGCTGTTCCGCTGGTCGCAGGGGCTGGCCCTCGGTGTTCCGGGGGCTGTGGTCAGCCTGGTGGGGCTCGGGCTCTCGGGGCTGCGGCGTGGTTCGCGTCCCTGTCGTTGTCGTCAGCACCCTCGGTCTCATCCCCCATCGGACGGACCGGTCTCACCGTCGTGCGCATCATCGATTGGCTCTCGGCGGGCTGGCTGCGCGGCCCCGTGTCCCTGGAGGTGAGGCAGGTGCTCCGTGCGTCGATCGTCTCTCTGGCGCTGAATATCCTGCTGGTGACCGGTGTCCTGGCCCTGGTGGTCTCGCTGCTGCGACCAGGTGGGGGCACATGGATGCCGGAGGTGGGCGTCGTCCCTGCCTACGTGGGCGTTCAGGTGTGTCTGATCGCGGCCCTGGCCGCTTACGGCGCCACCAGCAGGTCCCACTGGCTGCACCACGTGTACCTCGGGCGGGCAGCTTGGCAGGCGCCGAAAGCTGCAGCGGTGATGAGCATCGTCGCCTGCGTCGTGGCCGCGACCACCGTGCTCGCCGTCTGGGCCGGGCACGATAACGTGTCGATCCAGACGCTGCTCGTTCCGCTGGCGGCGTGTTCCGTGGGGTACTCGGTCGGAGGCCTTCTGCCGGTCGACTCCCGCGAGCCGGGGGCTTTCGTCGCCGGGCTGCTGATCGCGGCGGCGGCCACGTTCCTGGCGCTCGTGGTGTTCACCGAACTCCCCGGCGCGGTCTATGACGCGCTGTATGTGCTCACCCTCGGGATGGTCAGCTGGCTCTTCGTCCGGCTGGTCGTCGCCCGACGGGAGACGCGTCGACCCCTGGCCTACACATGATCCAGGTGGTGCTGCATGGGGGTTTCGTGACGGGGTCGCCGGGGTGGTTGCTCGACCAGATCAGATCTCAAGAGCTGCGCGTGACGCAGAGACAATGGGAACTGGTCCGACGCTTGGAGGCAGGCGACGTTCCGTTTCGTGGATTGACGTCAGACGATATCAAGGACCTCCGATCCCTAGGGTCGGAGGTGGTCGCTGTCCGTGTCTCTGGGCCGCTGAGCCACTTCCACGCGGCACGACTCCCGCTGGGCGGCGGGTGGGTGGCTTACGCGCAGATCTTCTGGTACGTCGTCACTGTCAACATTCCGCTGATGGCATTCATAGGGATCAGCAGCGGCGTCGTGGCCTGGATTCTCGCGATCGGACGGTGGTTCCCCTGGCAATGTCTCGTGGGCTTGGCGACGCTGTTCGTGGTGACCTCGTGTCATGAGATGGGTCATGTGGCAGCAGTTCGACTCCTGCATGGACGAGGGACCCCAGTGGCGCTGTGGCGCTCGCCTCTGCATCTCCGTATTCTCCGGCCTCCTGTCTCGACGCAGAACGCGCGGTGGATAGCCTGTGCCGGCCCACTGGCCGGAGGTCTCTGCGCGAGCGCATTGATCCTGCTGTCGGCAGGTGGCCCGGGGGTGACCTGGGGCGCGTGGATCGCCATGGCTCAGCAGTGTCTCTCGCTCCTGCCGGTCAGTCCGGATGGGCGGGACATCTGGCGGAACTCGACCCGCCGGTAAGTCCGCAACGTGTGGCGCGGCGCTGGGGAATGCGTCACACTGCGGGGCGTACGGTGGGACGAGCCTGACGCCAGGCCACCTGCCGTACGCCCCTCTGATCTTGCCTCAGGAGAACCATGCCCCGTCCGGATGCCCCTGTCTCCAGCTTCACCCTCGGCCCCGCGCTGCTGTTCTGCCCCGGCAGCCGCCCCGACCGCTTCGGCAAGGCCGCCGAGCGCTCGGACGCCGTCATCGTGGACCTGGAGGACGCGGTCACCACTGCGGAGAAGCCCGCTGCCCGTGCCGCCGCCGTCACAGCCATCACCGGTGGGGACGATGACGTCCCCGCCCTCGATCCCGCCGTCACCGTGGTCCGTCTCAACGGCGTCTCCTTCGGGGAGCTCGACGCCGACCTGGCCGCCCTGGAAGGAAGCCCGGTGCGGCACGTGGTGGTCGCCAAGGCGGAGGACCTCGGCGTGCTCGACCACGTCGCCGCAGCCCTGCCTGACGCCCGACTGATCCCTCAGGTCGAGAGCCCCATCGGAGTGCTCAACGCCCCCGCGCTGGCCTCCCACCCCGCCGTCGAGGCCCTGTTCTGGGGCACCGAGGACATGATCGCCGGACTCGGCGGGACCACCGCCCGCACCGCCGACGGAGCCTATCGGTCGGTGATCCGACACATCCGCCACAGCGTGCTCATCGCCGCCGGGGCGGCCGGCGTCCCCGCCCTGGACGCCATCAACACCGGCATTCGGGACCTGCCGCGGCTGGCCGCCGAGGCGGAGGACGCCTGCGCCAGCGGCTTCGTGGCCAAGGCCTGCGTCCACCCGCATCAGGTGGAGACCGTGCGTCGCGCCTACACCCCGGACGCCGGGGAGGTGGAGTGGGCCAAGGCCCTGCTGGTGGCCCTGCGCCAGGAGGCCGGCGCCGACGCCGACCCCCTCACCGTCGGCGCGTTCAGCTTCCGTGGGCAGATGGTCGACGCCCCGGTGGCGCTGCAGGCGCAGCGGATCATGGCGCGATACGACGCCACCCGCGTGCACCAGCCCGGAGAATGAGAGAATCAGCAGGCGAGCCCAGCGATCATGCCCAGATCTGCCGATGACCTCCTGATCTGAAAGGACCCCCATGTTCCCCGGCTTCTACGAGGAGATCCACGAGGAGTTCCGCGAGGTGGTGCGTGAGTTCGTCACCCGCGAGGTGGCCCCGCACTACCGGCGCTGGGACGCTGAGCACATGATGGACCGAGCCGTCTGGGAGGCCGCCGCGGAGAACGGGCTGCTCGGCCTCGCCGTGGGGGAGGACCACGGCGGCATGGGACTAGATGACTACCGCTTCCGCATGGTCGTCGATGAGGAGCTCGCCCGGGTCGACGCCCTCGGCCTGGCCCTGGCGCTGCACCTCCACGACGACTGGGTGCTGCCGGCCCTGCTGCGCTTCGGCTCGCCGGAGCAGCAGGAGAGGTGGCTCCCGCAGTTCATGGACTCCAGCTTCATCGCCTCCGTGGCGTTCACCGAGCCCGGCGCCGGGTCCGACCTGCGCGGTGTGCGCACCAAGGCCGTCCGCGACGGCGAGGACTGGGTGCTCGACGGCCAGAAGACCTTCATCGGCAACGGCATCTCCGGCGACGGCGCCCTCGTGCTGGCCCGCACCGACGGCTCGGACGTCAAGCAGCGCGGAGGGGCGGGCTCCTTCAGCCTGTTCCTGGTGGAGAAGGCGGACAACCCCGGCTACCAGGTGGGCACCCAGCTGGACAAGATGGGGCTCAAGGCCTCCGACACTGCCGAGCTGTTCTTCTCCGGGGTCCGGGCCCCCGCGGCGAACCTCATCGGTGAGGAGGGGCAGGGCCTGCAGATCGCCAAGGCGATCCTGCCGCAGGGGCGGCTGGCGGTGGCCACCTCCGCCGCCGTCGTCGCCGCGGAGGTGCTGCGCCAGACCGTGGCCTACGTCCAGGAGCGCCAGGCCTTCGACCGCCCGGTAGCCGAGTATCAGAACACCCGGTTCCGCCTGGCGGAGCTGCAGGTCTCCCTGGAGGCCACCCAACGCTACGTGGCCGCCGCCGTGGAGCGGTTCAACGCCGGTGAGCTCGACGTCGTCGAGGCCTCCAAGGCCAAGATGTGGGCGACCGAGCGGGCCAAGGAGAGCATCGACGCCTGCCTGCAGCTGCACGGCGGCTACGGCTACATCCTCGAGTACCCGGTGGCGCAGGCCTACCTGGCGGTGCGTCTGATGACCATCTTCGGCGGCAGCTCCGAGATCCTGCGGGAGACCGTGGCCGGGGACCTGCTGGCCTGAGCCCTCGGTCGGCGGTCTCCCGCCGTCTCAGGCTCGGGTGACCTCGGTCGGCGCCTCGAAGCGCAGGACCGCCGCGACGCCGTCCGGCAGCTCGGCTCGTGTCACCGCGGCCTCGGCGTCCACGCGTGCCGCTGCGGCGATCAGCTCGTCCTCCTCCGGTGCGGACCGGTCCGCCTGGAGCAGCAGGGTGTCCACGCCGCCCATCTCGGCGGCCAGGCGGACGGCGGCGGCGCCCTCCGCCACGCGGTTCTCCGCGCGGGCCTGATCGAAACGTGAGGTCTGATCCTGGGATCGGCCCGCGGCGAGCCGCCGGGTGATCAGGAGCAGGTCCTCGGCCAGCGCCTCCTCGGCGGCCTCGTCGCCGATCCCTCCGCGTTCGGCGACGTGGGTGATGCTCTCCAGGGAAGCGGGGAGCTCTTCGGCCAGGGCGGTGCGCCCCTGGACCTCTCCGGCCAGCACGACGGCGTCGGGGCGCCATCGTGCCGCCAGGCTCTCCAGCCGCTCGGCCACGCTGCGGGCGTTCTGCGTGACGACCTCGTCGGCCCGACGCTGGATCTGCCGGTGGGACAGAGCGCCCTCGCGCGGCTTGTGGACCGAGCCGTCACCGGCACCCTCGACCTGCTGCTCGGCATCAGGCTCGGTGCTCAGGCCCTCGGCCACAGTCACGCGGCGCAGCGTCGCGCCCTCCTGGTCGGCCACGGCCACCAGCAGCACGGCCGATCCGGCGCGCTCCCGGACATAGTCACCCACGGCGGGAGCGTCGCCGACATGGGCCGCATCGCCCTGCCCCCGGGTCGCGTCCCAGGGCTCGTCGAGCAGGACGGTGTCGGCGTCGGCGACCAGCACCCTCCCCTCGGTGTGGATCTGGGTGGGATCCGTCTCGCCGCCGACCAGCGCGGCGTCCAGGGCTTCCAGCGCCTCGGCGGGAGCCCCGGCCTCCTCCAGGCGGCTCCGCAGGGCGTCCCAGCGCAGCCGCAGCTGGTGCTCGGCGTCCTCGGAGGGGGAGCTGCCCTGCAGGCAGACGGTGCTGAAGGGCGGGGTGTGGTCGATCAGCTGGGCGATCGGGGTGAGCTGCATCGTGAGTTCCTCCTCGTCCTCTCCACGAACCATGTCGAACCATGCCGAATCATGCCGGGCTGAGTCGATCGCGCGACCTCAGCCTCGGCGGTGTCCCCTCCGCGCCTCACCGGTGCATGCGTCCCGCCCTTCGAGGCTACCCATGCCCGGCGGGGCTGCGTCCAGGCCGACGTGCCCGCCCCGACTCTTAAGTCTTACAGTGATGCATAAATGGTCGTAGGATGAGGGGACCTGCCTGTGTGCCTCGCCCCGGGGTGCCGCCCTGAGTCCCTCGACGAACGGAATCCGTCATGACCACCACCCCCGCCCGGCCCGCCGCCGGCATCTCCGGCTCGAATCCCGCCGCCGTCCTGCATGCCGTCCACGATGTGCGCATCGAGGACCGCTCCGTGCCCCAGCCGGCGCCTCACGAAGTCCTCGTGGAGATCGGCGCGGTCGGGATCTGCGGCTCCGACGTCCACTACTACGAGCACGGCCGCATCGGGGACTTCGTGCTCACCAGTCCCATGGTCATCGGTCATGAGTCGGCTGGGCATGTGGTCGGTGTGGGTGAGGATGTCGACCCCGGGAGGGTGGGTGAGCTCGTCGCCCTGGAGCCCGGCATCCCCTGCAAGGCCTGTGAGCAGTGTCGCCAGGGGCGCTACAACCTGTGCCCTGACGTGCAGTTCTTCGCCACTCCGCCGGTGGACGGCTCCATCGCCCGCTTCGTCACCCTGGACGCCGCCTTCGCCCACCCCGCCCCGGAGAACCTCGACGCCGAGCAGGCCGCCATGGCCGAGCCGGTCTCAGTGGGGGTCTGGGCCTGCCGCAAGGCCGGGGTCAGCGTCGGCGACCGTGTGCTCATCACCGGGGCGGGCCCCGTGGGACTCTTCGCCGCCCAGGCCGCACGGGCCTTCGGGGCGCGCAGCGTCACGCTCACCGACCTCAACCCGCACCGCCTCGCCGTCGCCGACGACCTCGGCTTCCAGACCGTGCCCGGCGGCGCAGGCATCGAGGCTGAGCATGACGTGCTCTTCGAGTGCTCCGGCGCCGCTCCGGCCTTCGCCGCCGGGGTGCGCGCTCTCGCCCGCGCCGGTCGTGCGGTGGTCGTCGGTATGGGTGCTGAGATCCTGCCGCTGGAGGTCTTCGCCCTGCAGGGTCGTGAACTCACCATCAGCGGAGTGTTCCGCTACGCCAACTGCTACCCGGCCGCCCTGGAGCTGATCTCCCGGGAGGCGGTGGATGTGCGGCCGGTGATCACCCACCGTTTCGGGCTCGAGCAGACCGAGGAGGCGCTGACCCTGGCCGGCCGCGACCCCCAGGCGCTCAAGGCCGTCGTGCTGCCCGGGAGCTGACGCGTTCCTTGCGCTCGGGCTGCCCGAGGGGTCACTTTTCCATGCATCTCCATCGTCATGAAGCGGGCGGATTCTATGAGTCGTTGCACCAGCTGATGGTCAGCTGGTGAGGATGATGTCTCTCATCTTCTCAGCTGGGGTGGCCCACTGAAGTGTCTTACGAGGCCGACCATTGAGCAGGTGAGCAACGTGTTCAAGGTCCTCAGGGCCATGGACCGCCAGGTCTGTGCCTTTGGGGAAGTATTGACGCAGCAGGCCGTTGGTGTTCTCGTTCGATCCCCGTTGCCAGGGGCTGGCGGGATCACAGAAATACACCGGCAGTTCAGCTTCGATGGTGATCCTGTGATGCTGTGCCATCTCTGATCCTTGGTCCCAGGTCAGCGAACCACGAAGATGCTGCGGCAATCTGCTAATCTGAGCGGTCACCGCAGCAGCGACAGTCTCAGCGGTGTGATCCCCAGGCAGATGGCAGAGCATGACATAGCGGCTCTGGCGTTCAACGAGAGTCGCAATGGCCGAGCGGTTGCCTGCCCCCATGATCAGGTCTCCCTCCCAGTGGCCAGGAACGGACCGGTCCTCGATCTCAGCGGGCCGGTCGCTGATCATGATCATGTTCTGCCCCAGAGAGCGGGGCCTGCGCTGCTGGCCCTGCGGCTTCCGACGGGTACGTCCAGTCCGTAACGCGGTCTGGACTTCCTTCTTCAGCCCGCCGCGGGCTTGCAGGTAGAGGGCCTGGTAGATCGTCTCAGGGCACACGCGCATCTCCGGGGCATCGGGGAACTCTGTGACCAGGGTGGCACTGATCTGAGCCGGTGACCATTGCAGCGAAAGCTTCCGGGTCACCCACAAACGTAGTGGCGAGTCCCCGATGAGCTTGGCTCTCTTCGGTCGGGCACGGCGCTGTGCAGCCATTCGCTGAGCACCGTAGGGCATGTACCTGCCAGCACTATCACTGTTACGAGCGATCTCGCGACTGATCGTCGAATGTGGCCTGCCCAGCTGGGAAGCGATCTCCCGCATCGAGGTCCCCAGGGCCCGCAGATCACGGATCTTCTCCCGCTCGGCAAGGCTGAGGAACCGGGGATTAGTATCGGTGCCGGCAAGCAGCTGATGAGCACGCATTCTCCGGTTATACGCCCGGGTACCACCAGGGGCGGGCAGCGCGCCGGCGCCACCACGGATCTCTCGATCCCAGGTGTACCCGCTGGTCGCAGAGGCTCCCACAGCTATCGCCGCTGCACGTACAGAGCGGCCTTGTTGGCGCAGCTGATGAAACTGTTCCCGACCGGGATGTCGGGGTGCGCCATGGGGTCCATGCCGATCTCCAGTACGGGATTTCCGTACCCAACGCTTCACGGTCGAAAGTGAGACCCCGCATGCAACCGCCGCACAACGGAGGCTCATGCCCTGCTTGAGCAGAGCGATGACTCTGTCGAAGACATCATCGCCATGACGAAAGACTCGAGGACTAGGTTCAGTGGGCTCCACTGCGGCTCCTGATGAACAGGCCGGTGCAACCACCGATAGACCCCGCCGCGCGTCAGCCTCGGAAGATGCGTGGAAAAGTGACCCCTGAACGGCTGAAGCTCCCGGACCCGCTCACGGTTCCTCGGATGCCGCTCGCCGAAGCGCCTGCACGGCGTGATCCCAGGGGATGCGTTCCTGCTCGAGGCGCACGTCGCCGAGTTCATGGAGGGCGCTGAAGAGGTCACGTTCGACGCCGGTGAGATGCTCCGGCAGACCCCGCGGGGCGTTCCGGTGGTCCGGGACCGTGAGGTCCAGATTCGCGGTGAGCGTGGATCGGTCGGTCAGCACCGAGCGGGTGTGGGGGAGCCGACCCCGGACCCGGCTCAGAATGCGGAGCCCCTCGACGTCGAGGTCTCCCCAGTAGATCAGGTCAGCGGCGTGCAACCACGGCAACCGGTCCAGCAGCGGCGCCCCGGTGCTTCCAGGATTGTGCACTGCGATCACCCCGTCCATCTCCGGCAGGCCCAGCAGAGTCTGCAGATTCTCGACGACGATGGCGCGGCGGGGAGCGGTCTGCCACCGCGAGAGCTCCTCCACCGGTACGGTGAGGTCCCGCAGTCCCGCCGGTGCCAGAGCCGGGTCCAGCACTCGGATGCGGAGTGTCTGGGGCAGCCCCCGCAGGCCGAGATCCGTCCGGCCCGTCACGGAGGACGCCAGGGGCAGCACGAGTCTGCGGTGGGACTCGAGCCACTTGCTGTGGACGCCCCGCACCGGGATCTGACGGGGGAACAGGCCCGAGTCCGGATGTGCCAGCAACCATGCCAGCACCTCGCGGAGTCTGCCGTGTTCGTCCTGATCCAGGCCCGCGACCTCGGCCAGCCGACGCCGTACCGCGTCCCGGGAGGACCCTGCGCCCAACAGGTCCAACAGTTCGGCGGCACGATCCCGGGCGGCTGCCCAGTGGGCGCCGCGCCCCGCGAAGTGGGCGACGTCGTCGGGGCTCGGCAGCTCCAGGCGCACCGGAACCCGGTTCGTCCCGGCATTCGCCCAGCGTCGGGTCTCCCAGTGGAGCCGCGCGTCGCGGCTGAGGCCACGCTCGGCGGCCCGCCAGTCCCGCACCCAGGTCTGCACCTCCTCCCCGCGCTGCAGCACCACCGCCTCGGTGGGAGGGTGCAGGGGCAACGAAGCTGCAGTCTCCGTCTCCCCGTCCACGGCCCACTGGGAGAATCGTCGTCGGTAGCGGTTCTCCGTCTTCTTCCGCGCCGCCTCGACCCCGATCACCGTGATGTCTTTCGCCGAGGGGAGACGTTCATGTGGTGACCTCGAACAGCGTCTCGGCCGAGGTGTCCGGGGCGTCCTTCGGGTCGGCCCCGCCGTCGTGCCGACGAGCCTCCTCCCAGGTGACGGGCGTGGCGTGGGAGTCCTGCCCGTCCTGGCAGGTCACCAGCGCCACGCCACCCACGTAGTCCTCCAGCACCTGCAGCATCTTCAAGGGGGTCGCCAGGATCATGTGGAACCCGAACTCGGCGAAGATGTCCAACGCCATGCGGGTGAACGTGACATCGGACTTGTCGAACGCCTCATCCATGACGATGGAGCCGTAGGTGGGCACCTCTTCGGACTCCCGGGCCAGCTGGTAGCGCAGGGCTGCCGCCAGGCAGAAGACCACCAGCTTCTGCTTCTGCCCGCCGGAGCGGCCCTGCCCGGATTCGTGCCAGTCCACAACGACACCGTCGACATCCCGTTCCAACCCCAGGAACTTCACGTGCCGGCGGGTGTCGAGGCACTGGGTGCGCCAGCTGCGGTCCGCAGCCTCCGAGGAGCCCAGTTGCGTCATCACCCGATGCAGCACTTGGAAGCGTCGCTCGGCCTCCTCCCGGTCGTCCTCGAAAGCCAGCACATCGGCCGTGATGGACTGCAGGTCGTTCAGGAAGTCCTGGGCTACGGCAGGGCGGCTCGGGTCCACCCGGATCTCGAGGTGCCGGCCGGGAGAGAACGGGCTGCGGCGCAGGGAGTCGTTGATGGGGGCCACACGGTTCTTCACCTCCCGGGGTGCGCTGCGGATCCGTTCGGCCAGCAGGCCCACGTTCTGCTGGGACTGCTCACGCAGCATGTCGAAGAACCGCTGTTCGAAGTCCGGGAGGCGATCCGCCCGGAGACGCTCGAGGATCCGAAGATACTCACCGCGACCTCCGACGTCGGCGGTCGCCTCGGAGGCCTCCGCGGGCCATTCCACACGGAAGGAGTAGGCGATCTTCTCGATCTGTGAGGCGGCCTGTCGCAGCGCTTCGGCAGAGTCGCGGCCCCGTCGGCTCAGGCGTCGGCGACCTTCGCCGACTCAGCATCGATGCTCAGATGGGTGACCCGGCGTTCCGAACGGACCCGGGCGAACTCCTGAGCGAGCTGGTCGGCGATCTCCGGGGAGATCTCCGGCTGAGGCTCCGTGGAGAGCCGGGCCAGCTCCTCATCGATGCCCTCGAGCTGCGCCTGAGCCTGCATATGGGCCTTCAGTGCCGACTGGGAGGCCGCCCGTGCGTCACGGATCTCGCGCTCGGCCCGGTCCAGCCGGTGCTGGGCGGCCTTGAGGTCGCCGTCCTCGGTCAGCAGCGTCGCCTGCTCCTGCTCGGCCTGGCGCAGTTCGCGACGGCGGGCGGCGACGTCCAGTTCGGCCCACTGGAGTCCGCGTACCTCCTCGAGGGCCTCCCGACGTCGCTGGGCTCTGGAGCGCTCCCGTTCGGCGGCGCCCAGGGCGTCCTCCGCCCGGGAGACCTGCTGTTCGACCTCACGCAGGAGGCCGAGATAGTGCTCCACCTTCTGCTCGTTGTCGAAGCCGAGGATCCAGCTGCTCCGGTCGTCCACCGCCCGGCGGTCGTCCTTCTCATAGCTGCGGGCGCCACGTTTGACCTGCCCGGAACGGCTGACTCCGCGGGTGACCCCGGCCAGATCCTCCGGAGCGTCGACACAGGCGTAGTCGAAGCGGGAGGAGAGCTCCGCGTGCAGCCAGGGGGCGAACCGCCCCTCCGCCACCTCCACACGGTGGAGCAGCGACGACGGCGCAGCAGCCGGACGCGGCGGCTCCACCGCGGCGGGCACCACCTGATAGCGGAGGCGCGTGCCCAGGTGGGCGGCGTCGACGGCGGCTCGGACCGCGTCCTCATGGGCGGCAGGGACCAGCATGACGGTGGCCAAGGGGCGCAGCACGCGCTCCAGCGCACCTGTCCACTCGGAGTGCTCCTGCCGGACCTGCATCAGCTCGGCCGCATAGGGCAGAGTGCTCTCCGGCAGGTCGGTGATGCGCAGCACCGTCTCCCGGGCGCGCAGCAGACGGCGGTCGATGTTGGAGCGGCGGCCCCGCATCGCGTGGAGCTCATCCTGCAGCTCCTGCTTCCGGAACACCGCGCGGGACCGTTCCTCGTGGAGCTCGCTGACCCGTTGTGCAGCAGTGTCCTGCGTGGCATCGTCCTCGGCGAGGCTGCGGCCGGCCAGGTCCTGCATGGCGGTCAGCTCCGCATGGCTCTGGGGGCACTGCAGGCCGGCGGCCTCCAGCCGCGTCCGCACCCGCTCCTGACGGAGTTGGGTGTCCCGCAACCGCTCCTGACGGGAAACGATCTTGGCGGCCAACGCCTCCAGCTGGGCGCCGCCGCGGGCATCCAGGGCGCCCTGGGCGCTGCGCGGCGCTCCTCGGCGGACTCCAGCGCCAAGTCGGCCCGTGCGTGCTCCTCGGCGGCAGCCGCGGCGCCGGCGACGGCGGTATGGCGGGCCTCCTCCAGCAGCTGCACCTTGCGCCGACGGGTGAAGAGCTCGCGGGAGAGGCTCAGCTGTTCGATCTGGGCCAGCTCGGACTCGGCGTCGTCGTAGCGGCGGGACTGCTGCTCCAGCGGCGTGAGGTGCTCGATCTGGCGTCGAGCGGTCACGACCGCATGATGGGCTTCAGAGAGTTCGGCGAACTGCTCCACCGCTCGGTCGGCCAGAGCGAACGTCTCCGGCTCGTCCAACATGAAGCCGCGGAACAGGTCGTCCAGGCTGCCGAGGTTCTTCGCGGACTGGGTCTTGTGCAGCAGCAGCACCGCACGTTCACCCCCGATGCCGAGCTCCCGGGTGAACCGTGCGGCGAACCGGCTGTGCTGCTTGTGGACGAAGGCCTTGGGCATCGCCTGCTTCAGTGCGCGCTCCGAGATGCCGCGGGTCATGAACTGATCGAAGTCGCCCAGCTGCACCTCCTCATGGACGAGCACGTGCAGTTCGGAGAGGTCGGCGGGCCGGGCCGCAGTCCTGCGCGCATGGAAGAGCTTCACCAGGGAGCAGGTCCTGCCCAGACCGTTCCGATAGCGCAACAGGATGCCGCTCCAGGTGGCTCCGGTGCGCAGATAGCGTGTGGTGACCTCCCCGGTGTCCTCGTCAGCGCCGCGCGCATACGCTCCCCGGACGTAGGTGAGCTTGCTGCGGTCCGAGCCGCGGGAGGAGCCGTCAGCGGCCGCGGCGTTGAAGCTGGCCTTCCCTGTGGGAGTCAGCACGGCCGTGATGGCATCGACCACCGACGACTTCCCGGATCCGGACCGGCCGGTCAGCATGAACCCTCCCCGCGGAACGTGGATCCTGTGCAGGCCGTGGAAGGTGCCCCAGTTGACCAGCTGGAGTTCTTCCAGCCGCCACTGGCCGGGGTGCTGCGTCATGGGGTGTCCTCCGGGTTCTCGTCCGTCAGGTCCTTGTCCGTCAGGTCGTCGGCCGCCGGGTCTGGAGCGGTCGTCCCTTCAGCAGTCGTTCCTTCAGCGGTGTCGCTGTCTTCCTCCAGCGTCTCACCCTCCTCAGACATGCCGCCCTCGGCCATCCGGGCATAGACCGCGCGGAGCTGGCTGATCTCCTCAGGGCCGAAGATCAGGCGCAGCACCGGTGAGACTTCGTAGCGACCTTCGGTGGCCGTCGCTGGGGTCCGCTGCAGGATCCCCAGGTCCCTCATGGTCTTCCAGGAGGACCGGATGCGCTTGGTGAACAGGGCCGCGTCGGTGGACGTGGCCGCTCGGTACCCGGAGAGCTGCTCGAAGATCTCCTCCTGGCCGACGATCACCCGCTGGCCCGCGGGGGCGCTGACCAGCTCTCGCCGCAGATGCAGCAGCATCGCGGTGTCCATCAGCGTCAGCGATCGGGTGCGCACCACCTGGGGCGCGGAGCCGTCGTCGGCCTCCGCATTGCGCACGAACGCGACCCCGCGCTCGGTGTCGATCACCAGCTCGAGGAACAGGTCTGCCAACCTGGAACGCACGGCGTCCGTGTCGGCCAGCAGGGCTCGCCAGTTCTGCGACTGGCGCTCAGCGGAGATATAAGGCCCGGCGATCAGCGCGGCCAGGGCCCGGCGGGAGTCGGCGCGCAACGTGCCCGTGTCGCCGTCCCACAGCTGTGCCGCCGTCGGCGCGTCCTGATCGGTCTCAGTCATCGCAGGGGCTCCTTGAACAGGTGGACGGGCAGCACGGCGGCGCGAGCAGCCGCCACGGAGTCGGCAGGCTCCCAGCGGACCTCTTCATGCCGGTCAGGGACCATCACGGCGTGCCGTTCAGCGAGGTCGAGGAGGCCGACGACTGAGGCCACGCCCTGGCTGGCGGGCCGGTGGGAGAATACCTCAGCGATGGTGCAGGGGCCGTGGTCCCGCAGCACGGCGTTGACGGCGTCGATCAGCTCGGCTGTGTCGATCTCGGACTCCCGGACGCTGCGTCGCAGCTCCGCCACGTCCACCGGAGGAGCCTCGGACTCGACGACCTCCTCCGTGACGGCCGCATCCTGCGGGTCGTGCAGAGTCAGCGCGGAGACGGAAGACACCGGGACGCGTGTCAGGTTCAGCACGAAGCCGATCTCGCGGAACGGGCGGCAGCCCTGCTCGAAGAGCGTGTGCGCCTCCGAGGTGGCCGCACGCAGCAGCTGGTTGACCTGTCGTTCCTCGGCCAGCTCTTCCGACTGGACGAAACGCCGCAGGCTGCGGGACAGCGAGGTCATCACCTGATGGATCTCGCTGGAGGAGTCCTGCATGGCGGGCAGCAGCCGACGCAGCTGCGTGCGCTGCTCCGGAGTCAGACTTCGCGCGAACGGACGCTCCAGCAGCGCGTCGATGTCGTCGTCCAGCGCCGAGGTGCGTTCCGGGTCGAGCACGAGGGCGTAGAACGCCGCGAAGGAGCGGCCGGCCTCGGACTCCTGCAGCAGGTCCACACCCCGGAAGATGTCGTCCAGGACGGAGCCGCGGGACTGCGGTTCGTCGATGAGCTGCCTGCGCAGGCGGGAGTTCAGTGCTTCCAGCGAGGCCCGCAGGCGGGCGAAGTCCTCCGGGAGCTCCGCGGCCAGGGCGAGGACGTCGCCGGCCTGTTCTGCGGCGCGATCCGTCTCCAGGATCTCGACATCCCCGGACGCGAGGCGAGAGATCTCCTCATCCAGTCGGTCGCGCTCGGCGCGGAGCATCTCGATGCGCCGGCTCACATCCGGATCGGTCTCGATGCTGAGCTGACGGATGCGCTCCACGATGGTGGTCAGCCGCGACTCGGTGACGGAGCTGCGCGGCTCGGAGAGCTCCTGGACGAAGCGGATGGCCGCGAGTGCGCCGTCCGAGAGGGAGTAGAGCTCCTCCCGGGACTCAGTGGGCCGCCGGATGAGGAATCCGGCCTCCAGCCACGCCTTGCAGTACTGCAGGGCGGTCTGCGGCAGGTCGAAGCCGTGGGCGCGGAGTTCGTCGAGATCGGCCTCGACCGCGTCGATCAGGACGGCGGACGGTATCTCCCGGCGCGGGTCAGCGAGGTGGGCCCCGAGCACGGTGACGGCCACCGGGGCGTTCGCCGCGCGCAGCAGTGCCCAGGCGGTGCTGTGGTCGGCGAGGCGCCGTGTGGTCAGGGCGGCCCGGAGTGCAGTCATCTGTTCCATGGTAGGGCGGGCCGCCGACGTCGGGCGCCTGGGGTCTCTGTTGAGAGGTCACTTTCGCGTGCATCTCAGCCGTCGTGAAGCGCATCAGTGTCGGGAGATGTACGGGATTGTGACCCCTGGATGAGGTGCCTGCCTGGGGTTCAGCGCAGCCGCAGGCCCCGGTGGCGGTTCAGGGCGGCGTGCAGCTCGTGCCTCCGCGGCCGCGCCATCGCCCCCGGATGGCCCTGGTGCGGGGACAGGGCGTCCAGGCCCTGGGCGTCCATCCGGTGCAGCAGCTCCTCGACGATCTCGGCCACCGTGCGTCGTCCGTCGGCCAGTTCGGCGGCGCGATCCAGCGCGTGGGCCAGGGCGGCCGTCTGCAGGGGGTCCATCAGTTGGGAGACCGCGAGAGGTCGACGTCGTTACCGCCCTGCTGGATCACCGCCCGGCCGCGCGCCCGCGCGGGCTTGGGGCGGCCGCCTCGGCCGCGTCGCGCCCGGTTCGCTGTCGCTCCGCGGGGATCCGAGCTCGGGAACTCGTGGCGAGGCCGCCGCGAACAGCGTCTCCGTGGCCCCTTCCCCGCTGCCGACCGACGAGGTCGGCTCGGCCAGTGCCTTCGCCTGCTCGGTCACGTCGGTCGGCACATAGGAGTCGAGGGCGATCACGTGGTCGGCGACGTCGAAGAAGGCGCCGGAGCCGCCGGCCACCAGGACCGTGGAGACGCCCTGTTCGGTGTGCAGGGGGCGGATGCGCTCCACGAACGGGGTGATCGGCTCCCGGTCGGCCGGGATGAGCTGGCGCATGCGCTCGTCCCGGATCATGAAGTTCGTCGCCGAGGTGTCCTCGTCGATCAGCAGCACGTCGGCCTGCGCCTGGACGGCCTCCACCAGGGAGGCGGCCTGGGAGGTGGAGCCGGAGGCGTTGGTGGTGGAGAAGCGGCGGGTGTCGGTGCCGGAGGGCAGGTCCCCGATGAACGGGGAGATGTCCACACCGGTCACCGCGCGGCCGTCCTCGGCACGGATGGCGACGGCGTCGGGTCGGGTGATCACCCATTCGCGGCCGTCGCGCCCACATGCGGGTGCACGCCGCGTTCGATCGCCCGCAGCAGGGTGGACTTCCCGTGATAGCCGCCGCCGATGATCACTGTGATCCCCTCCGGGATCCCCATGCCCGTGACCTGGACTCCGCTGGGCAGGTCGAAGCTCACGCGCAGGGAGTCCGGAGAGCGGAACGGCGTGGCGGCCGAGGAGTCCAGAGGCAGGTCCGAGTCTCCGGCCCGGCGGGGCAGCAGGCGCCACGTCGCCCACGAAGGCCACCAGCCGGCCCCGGCGAGCTGGTCGCGCAGGTGCTGCTGGTCCCGGTGCAGGGTCACGTGGCGTCGCAGCG
>NZ_MDSS02000029.1 GCF_001758425.2 Nesterenkonia sp. PF2B19
CGACCAGCCGAGCGGCCGGACGCGCAGCGGGGCGCCGACCCGCGGGGAAGCGAGGCATGGCGCGGGGTCCGCGACGGCCGGACGGGAGCAGGTCTGGCAGCCCACAGGCCAGCAGGACGAGCGCCCAGAACTGGACGTAGTGCCAGAGAGAGTCGGGTGTGTGGACATCCGGCGACGTCAGGACGGTGACCACAAAACGCAGCGAGTCCAGCAGCAGGAAGCCCACGACGCCGAGGGCGGCGAGCAGCGCACTGCCCGTGAGCGCGCGGATCAGAGCGGCGATACCCGCCGCCAGCACAGCGATGAGGCTCAGGGTCAGCCAGCCCTCCAGATGGAAGGTCAGCCAGCGGAAGGAGGAGGGTGCCGCCGCGTGGAGACTGACCGCCAAGATGACGGTGTCGACCGTGGCAGCCAGCAGGGCCAGACCGATCCGCTGCCACAGCAGCATCGGGGCAGATCCGAGGCGCGGCGGCAGGGAGCCGGGGGCCGGTCCGGCGCCGAATCCGAGATTGTCGGGCGCCGGGGCTGCCGGGTGCTCCGGCGGCCGGCGGTGCGGCTGGTCGGTCATCGGCTTCTCCTCGGGGAGTCGTGCGTGCAGCGTGTCCCCGGACCCTAGCCGGAGGTCCTCACAACCGGCTCACATCGCAGGCCCATGCGCGAGGAGCTGCCCGGCAGAGCCGCCGTCCCCGGTAGGATTGCCCCGATGACCACACCGCCTCTGGACCCGTGGACCAACGGGACGCCCGCCTACCGACGCACGCTGCTGCTGGGGATGGTCTCCACCTTCCTCGGCGTCGTGTGCGTGGTGCTGGCGGCCGTCGCCGTCGGGCCGGACCTCGAGCCGACCCTGCGCGGGCTCGGGCTCGGGCTCATCGGCCTGGGCATCATCAGCCACCTGATCGCCATCCTGCTGCGCAAACGGCAGGCCAAGCAGATCATCCAGGCCCGGGCGGACCAGTCGAAGAAGAGAGGGCGCTGACGCGTTGAGCATCACCACCGAGGCGGAGGGCCGGGTCTACCCGCGGCCGCGCCGTATCAGGTCAGCCGGGAGGCGATCCGCGAGTTCGCCGTCGCGGTCAAGGCCGAGCACCCCGCCCACCATGACGTCGACGCCGCCGCGGTCCTGGGTCACCGTGACCTGGTCGCCCCGCCGACCTTCGCCGTCGTCGTCGCCCAGCGCGCGGAGGCCGCCGTGGTGGCCGACGATGAGGTCGGCATCGACTTCTCCCGCGTGGTGCACGCCGACGAGCGCTTCACCCACCACAGCCCCATCCTGGCCGGCGACACGCTGCACGCCCAGGCAACCCTGGACCGGATCCGGGTCATGGGTGCCGGGGCGATGGTCACCACCAAGGTCGAGATCACCACCGCCGAGGGCGAGGCGCGCAGCACCGTGACCTCCTCCCTGCTGGTGCGTGCCGAGGAGGAGGACGCATGAGCACCCCGGACACCACCACCCCGGACATCAACACGCTGGAGAAGGGCCAGGAGATCGGCAGCCGGGAGGTCCGGCTCTCCCGTGCGGACCTGCTCCGCTACGCGGCCGCCTCCGGCGACCACAACCCCATCCACTGGAACGAGCGCTTCGCCCGGGAGGTCGGCCTCGACGGTGTCATCGCCCACGGCATGCTCACCATGGGCCTGGCCGTGGACCTGGCCACCGACTGGGTGGGCGACCCCGGCCGGGTGGTCGACTACCAGGCCCGCTTCACCAAGCCGGTTCCTGTCCCGGATGCCGAGGCCGGACCCCCGGACACACCCACCGCCACGCTGCTGATCAGCGGGAAGGTCGGAGCGGTCGACGTCGGGGCCGCCACGGCGCGCGTCGATCTGACGGTGAGCCTGGAGGGCGCCAAGGTCCTGGCGAAGTCCCAGGTCAGCGTCCGGCTCTGAGGATCACGCCTGATCACGGGCCCGAGGATCCCGTCCGCGGGCCGGTCAGCACCGTATAATCGCCACACGGATTCGCCGCGCCCGCACCGGCGCGGCCCACGAGCACCAGCGAACAGGGGACCTCTCATGCCCAGCACCACGGAGATCGAGACCGCGGAGGGCGCCGTCGCGCCCGTCGCACGCCCTGCCGCCCCGCGGCGCACCCACGTGGCCAGAGGGCTCGGCGTGACGGCGATCGCCGCCCTGGCCCTGACCGCCTGCGGCGGCGAGGATGAGGGAGAGGGCGACGTCGAGGCCGAGCCGCAGGTGGAGACCGAGCTCGACCTCGAGGTCGGTGAGGTTGAGCTGATCTCCGAGGGCACCTTGACCGTCTGCTCGGACGTGCCCTACCCGCCGTTCGAGTACTACGACGCCGACGGCGCGGTCGTCGGCTTCGACATCGACATCGCCGAGGGCATCGCGGAGGTGCTCGACGTCGAGCTCGAGGTGGTGCAGACCAGCTTCGAGGGCATCCAGTCCGGTGTGGCGCTCAACGCGGCGTCCTGCGACCTGGCCATCTCTGGGATGACGATCACCGAGCAGCGCGCCGGCAACATGCTCTTCTCCGAGCCGTATCTGGACGACAACCTGGGTCTGCTGGCCGCCTCCGACGCGGGCATCGGCTCCCTGGAGGACATCGACGACTCCATCACGGTGGGCGTGCAGGCGGACACCACCGGAGAGACCTACGCGGAGGAGCAGGGGTACCAGATCCGCTCCTACCCCGATTCCGGGCTGCTCATCCAGGGGCTGGAGTCCGGCCAGGTGGAGGCCGCCATCGGCAACATCTCCATCCTCGGCTACCAGGCCGGTGAGCACGAGGGCTCCGAGTTCGTCGAGGAGATCGACACCGGCGAGCAGCTGGGCATCGCCGCCCAGTCGGACAACCAGGACCTCATCGACGCGGTGGACGAGATCCTCGCGGAGATGGAGTCCAGCGGCTTCATGGCCGAGGCCGAGGACCTGTGGTTCGGCGGCGGCGAGACTCCCGAGGAGGGTGACGTCGACGAGGAGGACGCCGAGGAGGCTGACGACGCTGACGACGAGATCGATGACGCGGACGACGCTGACGACGCCGATGACGCTGACGCCGACGAGGACGACGACTGACCCGCATGGCACTGACGACCCGTGACCGAGCACGGCTGAGCCTCGGGATCCAGGCCGGCCTCTTCGTCGCGGTGCTGATCGCTCTCCTGTTCATCATGGACTGGAGTGCGATCCACCGCAGCTTCTTCGACATCGAGCGCATCGGCCCGATGTTCCCCGACATCATCACCGTCGGGCTGGTCAACACCCTGCAGTACACGGCGGTCGGCTTCGTGCTCGGCCTGCTGGGCGGCACGGTGCTGGCCCTGATGAAGCTCTCCAGCTTCCCGGTCTACCGGTGGCTGGCGACCGCCTATATCGAGTTCTTCCGCGGGATCCCTGCGATCCTGGTGTTCCTGGCCCTGGGCTTCGGCGTCTCGATCGCCTTCGGCTGGAACCTGACCTCCCTGCAGATCGCCGGCTCGGCGCTCGGCCTGGTCGCCAGCGCCTACATCGCCGAGACCCTGCGCGCCGGTCTGCAGGCGGTGCCGAAGGGCCAGGTGGAGGCCGCACGGGCCCTGGGCATGCCGGCCTGGCGGGCGATGGTCTCCATCCAGATCCCGCAGGCCTTCCGCATCGTGCTGCCGCCGCTGACGAATGAGGCGATCCTGCTCACCAAGGACTCTTCGCTGATCTTCGTGGTCGGGCTGACCGCGGGCGCGGCCGAGCTGACCAAGTTCGGACGCGACGGCATCAACATCTACCAGGCGGGTCTGACCCCGCTGGTGGCCGCCGGCGCCTGCTATCTGATCATCACTGTGCCGCTGTCCATCCTGGCGCGCCGCATGGAGCACCGCTCGCCGAGGAAGAAATAGGGAGGCCCGATCCGCATGACCGAGCCTGAACTGGCCGAACATTCCTCTGCGGAGGACGGCCCCGCCGGGGTGACCATCACGGGCCTTCACAAGGCCTACGGAGACAACGAGGTGCTCAAGGGCATCGACATGTCGGTGCGCCCCGGGGAGGTGGTCTGCCTCATCGGGGCCTCCGGGTCCGGGAAGTCCACGCTGCTGCGCTGCGTGAACCGGCTGGAGGACCCCAACGCGGGGACCATCACGGTGGGCTCCTTCGAGGCCACCGATCCCGACGTCGACCTGGACGCCATGCGCCGACACATCGGCATGGTCTTCCAGCAGTTCAACCTCTTCCCGCACCTGTCGGTGCTGGAGAACTGCACGATCACCCCGCGCCGGGTGCTCAAACAGCCGAAGGAGGACGCCGAGGCGGAGGCCATGACCCAGCTGCGCCGGGTCGGGCTCGAGGAGCTCGCCCAGCGCCGTCCGGACCAGCTCTCCGGAGGCCAGCAGCAGCGGGTGGCGATCGCCCGCGCGCTGACCATGCGCCCGGCGCTGATGCTCTTCGACGAGCCGACCTCCGCCCTGGACCCGGAGACGGTCGGGGATGTGCTGGCGATCATGCGGCAGCTCGCCGAGGCCGGGATGACCATGATCGTGGTGACCCATGAGATGGCCTTCGCCCGGGAGGTCGCTGACCGGGTCGTGTTCATGGACCAGGGACGTGTGGTCGAGGAGGGCCCCGCCGCCGAGGTCATCGGCGACCCGCAGCAGCCCCGCACCCAGGACTTCCTGCGCCGAGTGCTGAACCCGACCGACGTGGACATCCGGGACTGATGCGGCAGACCGTCATGCGCCGGTTCAGCGACCACACCACCGCCCGAGTGGGCGGCACCGCAGGGGAGTGGGTCGATCGCCGGCACCGAGTTCGAGGCCCTGCAGACGCTCTCCCGCCATCCGCTGCCGTCCGAGGAGGACCGCGCCGCCGGCGGGGACACCCTGCTGGTGCTCGGAGGCGGCTCCAACCTGCTGGTGGCCGACGACGGCTTCGCCGGCACTGTGCTGCAGCTGGCCTTCACCGGCATCACCGCGGCACCGGTGAACGACGACGACGGCGACGTGCTGGTCACCGTCGCGGCCGGACATGAATGGGACGACGTCGTCGCCTGGACCGTGCAGCGCCGGTATGCGGGCCTGGAGGCCCTCTCCGGGATCCCCGGGGCCGCCGGGGCGACCCCGGTGCAGAACGTGGGCGCCTATGGGGCCGAGGTGTCCCAGACGCTGGTGGACGTCCGCGCCTGGGACCGGCTGCTGGGCGAGGTCGTGACGCTGAGCAACGAGGAGCTGGACTTCGGGTACCGGGACTCGGTGCTCAAGCGCACCACGCTGCACGGTTCGCCGCGTTACGTGGTGCTCTCGGTGCGGTTCCGTCTGACGCACCGAGGTGAGGCCACGCGGTCGTCGCCGGTCCGCTATGCGGAGCTGGCGCGCTCCCTGGGCCTGGACGTCAACGCGGCGGAGGATCAGCGGCGTGCGCCGCTGGCCGACGTGCGCACCACGGTGCTGGCCCTGCGGGCCGGCAAGGGCATGGTCCTGGACCCCGAGGACCACGACACCTGGTCCACCGGTTCGTTCTTCACCAACCCGATCGTGGGGGAGGATGTGCTGGCCACCCTGCCCGAGGGGGCGCCGCGCTTCCCTGCCCTGCCGGATGTGGACGGATCCCCGCGGGTGAAGCTCTCCGCGGCCTGGCTCATCGACCGCGCCGGCTGCCAGAAGGGCTTCGGGGCGGAGCTGGTGGAGGGCCGTGCGTCACTGTCCACCAAGCACACGCTGGCCGTCACCAACCGTGGTGAGGCCTCCACAGCGGACCTGCTGG
Source organism: Nesterenkonia sp. PF2B19 (assembly GCF_001758425.2). Classification (GTDB taxonomy): domain Bacteria; phylum Actinomycetota; class Actinomycetes; order Actinomycetales; family Micrococcaceae; genus Nesterenkonia; species Nesterenkonia aethiopica. Next base: position 5,695 of record NZ_MDSS02000029.1, read on the forward strand.
CGGTGGCTGGAGCGGTCCGCGACCGGGTCCGGGAGACCTTCGGCATCGAACTGCACCCCGAGCCGGTGCTCATCGGCTGCGAGCTCTGAGCAGCGCTTCGAGGAGAGTTCTGAGCAGGGCTCCTGGCTGCGGCTCTCGGAGCGCGGTCGTCACTGCCCGACCACACGACACGGCGCCTGCTTCGCTGAGGAGGCAGGGCGCCGTCGTCGTGTGGTGGCGCGGGGTGCCGGAGAAAGCGCCGAGGCGTCAGCGGGAGTGGGGCGTCCTCAGAGCTTGCCGACCGCGATCAGCAGCATGCGGCGCAGCGGCTCGGCCGCACCCCAGAGGAGCTGGTCGCCCACGGTGAAGGCGGAGATGTACTCCGGGCCCATCTCCAGCTTGCGGATGCGGCCCACCGGGATGGTCAGCTCGCCGGTGGCGGCCACCGGGGTGAGCTGCTCCATGGTGGCCTCCTTCTCGTTGGGGACCACCTTCGCCCAGTCGGAGCCGGCGGCGATGATCGACTCGATCTCAGAGACCTCGAGGTCCTCGCGCAGCTTCAGGGTCAGTGCCTGGGAGTGGGAGCGCAGGGCGCCCACCCGCACGCACAGGGAGTCGAACGGGATCCTCTCCCCGCGGCGCTCCACCCCGGGGGCCAGTGAGTCGCCGCGGCCCAGGATCTTGTTGGTCTCCACCCCGGCCTTCCACTCCTCCTTGGCGACGCCGTTGCCGAGGTCCGCGTCGATCCAGGGGATGAGCGAGCCGGCCAGCGGCACTCCGAACTGGGAGGCGTCCAGGCCGCCGCGCTGGGACTCGAGGACCTTGCGGTCGATCTCCAGGATCGCGGAGGCCGGATCGGCGAGCTCCTCGCCCACGGCGCTGTGCAGGTCGCCGAACTGGGTCAGCAGCTCGCGCATGTGCTTGGCGCCGCCGCCGGAGGCCGCCTGGTAGGTCATCGCCGTGCCCCACTCGACCAGGCCCTCGGAAAACAGTCCGCCCAAGCCCATCAGCATGCAGGAGACGGTGCAGTTGCCGCCGATGAACTCCTTCACGCCGGCGGCCAGGCCGGCGTCGATGACGTCCCGGTTGATGGGGTCGAGGGTGATGATGGAGTCCTCGGCCATGCGCAGCGTCGAGGCGGCGTCGATCCAGATGCCGTCCCATCCGGCCGCGCGCAGCTTCGGGTGGACGGCCTTCGTGAAGTCGCCGCCCTGCGCGGTGACGATGATCGGCAGCTTCGCCAAGGTGTCCAGGTCATAGGCGTCCTGGAGCGTGTCCTCGGCCGGCTGCACGCCGTCGAAGCTCGGGGCGGGCCCGCCGGCGTTGGAGGTGGAGAAGAACACCGGGGAGATGTGGTCGAAGTCCCCCTCGTCGAGCATGCGCTGGATGAGCACGGAGCCGACCATGCCGCGCCAGCCGACGATGCCGACGGACGGGGTCGCGCCGGTGGCGTCGGAGAGGGCCGAGACTGCGGGGGATGTCGTAGAAGCCATGCCTACCAGGGTAACGAACTCGGTCCGTGAGACCGAGTGGTGAGCATCACGTCCGGCTCATGCGGCGTCATCATCCGGGCCGACCCCGGCTCGAGTCAGAGGCCGCGGCGCCAGCTCCAGATCAGCCAGGCGGCGACGACGGCGGGCACCACCACGAACAGGAACCCGCCCAGCAGCATGCCGATCAGGTAGACCCCGAGGGGGTCGCCTGCGGCGAATCCTGAGGAGGTGTCGCCGATGTACTGCGCCGCGGCGCCGATCACCACACCGACGGCGACGAGCAGCAGAAGGACGCCGAGCAGCAGCTTCCACAGCTTGCGGTGGGGCGCGTCGGCGCTCCAGTCCTCCGCCTCGCCCAGCCCTGGCATCGTGCTCATGACACGACGGTAGGCCGCCGGTGGGTCAGTGTCACGGTTCCCCGGCCGCCGGTCCGGCGCCGGAAGGCTCAGTCGCTGTCGGGATCCTCTTCGCCGTCGTGGCGGCAGAGAGTCTCGAAGCGGTAGCGCTGCCCGTCGGCGGCGGTGTGCCAGCCCTCTGCGGGGTCTGCGGCGCAGAGCTCCCAGCGCGACGGCGGCAGCTGCGGGGCGTAGGTGTCGCCGTCGACGTCGAGGTCGATGACCGTCACCACCGCGGCGTCGGCGAGGTCCTGCTCCACGGTCTCCGCGTAGATGCGCCCTCCACCGAGGATCCAGACCTTCGCAGGCGGCTGCCCGTCGGCACCCGGCGAGCAGGCCAGATCGAGGGCGGCGTCCAGGGAGGACGCCGTCTCGGCGCCGGCGGCGGTGATCGTCGCGGCCCGGTCGGCGTCACCGGTGATGACGATGTTGCGCCGTCCCGGCAGGGGACGGACGGACTCCGGCAGCGACTCCCAGGTACGACGCCCCATCACCACCGGGCGGCCGCGCGTCTGGGCGCGGAAGTGCGCGAAGTCCTCCGGAAGGTGCCACGGCATGTCGCCGTCGCGGCCGATCACGCCGTCGCGGGTCTGCGCCCAGATCATCCCGACCCAGGGGCGGGCGGCGGACTCGGGCGTCGTCATACGGCCACCGGTGCGGAGATGGTGGGGTGGTGCTGGTAGTCGAGGACCTCGAAGTCCTCATACTCGTAGGCGAAGATCGACTCCGGAGTGCGGCCGATCCGCAGGCGCGGATACGGGTAGGGGGCCCGGGAGAGCTGCTCGGTGACCTGCTCCACGTGGTTGTCGTAGATGTGGCAGTCCCCACCGGTCCAGATGAACTCTCCAGGCTCCAGGCCGGTCTGCTGGGCGACCATCAGGGTCAGCAGGGCATAGGAGGCGATGTTGAACGGCACACCTAGGAACAGGTCCGCGCTGCGCTGGTACAGCTGGCAGGACAGCCGACCCTCGGCCACATGGAACTGGAACATCACATGGCAGGGCGGAAGGGCCATCTTCTCCACCTCGGCCGGATTCCAGGCAGTGACCACGTGGCGGCGCGAGTCCGGATTCGTGCGCAGCGAGTCGACCACCTGCGCGATCTGATCGATGGAGCCGCCGTCGGGAGTGGGCCAGCTGCGCCACTGCACGCCGTAGACCGGGCCCAGCTCGCCGTCCTCGTCGGCCCACTCGTTCCAGATCCGCACACCGCGCTCCTGGAGCCAGCGCACGTTGGAGTCTCCGCGCAGGAACCACAGCAGCTCCAGCGCGACCGACTTGAAGTGCACACGCTTGGTGGTGATCAGGGGGAACGAGTCATGCAGGTCGAAGCGCAGCTGCCGGCCGAAGACGCTGCGCGTTCCGGTGCCGGTGCGGTCCGACTTGGGCGTGCCCTCGGCCAGCACCTCGGCCAGCAGGTCCTCATACGGGGTGGGGATCGCGTCGCTCACGGTGCCCAGCATACCGGCCGACGCCGGAGGCGCGCCGGGTGCGGACGGGCCGACGTCGACCGTCCCGCTCAGCTCACCGGCGCCTGGTGCTTCCGGTACTCCGGATAGCGGTGCAGGTACTGATCGATGTAGCTGCACTCGGAGAGGAACGCCCACCCTTCGGCGACGAGCTCGTCCAGCAGCAGCGTGACCAGGCAGCGGGCATAGCCGCGACGGCCGAACTGCGGATCGATGATCGTGTGCTGCAGGCGCTTCACCTGCCGGCCGCCGATGGTCTCCTCGGTGTAGCCGATGAACCCGATGAAGGTCTCGACGCCGTCCAGGGTGTCCCACAGCTCGGCACGGCCGCGGTCCTCATCCCGACGAAGCACCGCAGTGGGGTGGACGTTCTTCTCAACGCTCATACGGTGAGACTACCGTCACGTTCGACCGGCTGTCAGTCCTCGAACGGCTCGTAGACCTCCACGGAGACGATCTCGCCGCTGCGGTCCACCGCCTGCTGGGCGACCAGCACCGCGCCTGGCTTCAGGAAGGGGTCGGCCTCCGGCATGGCCTGGAGCAGGCGCTCGTCGTGGATCCAGCTGCGGACCTCCCCGAGCACGATCGGCAGCACCGGACGGTGGGTGCACAGCACCGTGGGCTGCAGGACCTCCAGGCACTTGCGGGTGCGGTGGAGGGTCTTGCGCGGATCCTCTTCGGCACGCTTCTCCGTGAGGGACTTGCGGTGCTTGAGCTTGTGACGGTGACGCTTCACATAGGGCGCCACGGTCTCCACGCAGCGACGCCACGGGGAGGTCTCGATCAGCCGCGGCCGCCAGGCGGTCAGCAGCCGCTCCACGGCCTTGGCCTGGCGCTTCCCGGTGGCCGCCAGGGGGCGTTCGCCCTCGGCGCGGGACCAGCTGGCCCGAGGCTTGGCCTTGGCGTGGCGCAGCACCACGAACGGGCTGGTGTGCAGCCGCAGGTCCGCATGCAGCCGCTCGAGCTCGTCCAGCGGCTCACGGTCCGTGACATTGGTGAGCATCTCGCGGGCGGTGTCCACCGAGACCCACCGGACCTCGTCGGTCTCGGAGCCGTCCGGCGTCGGGGTGCCCTCCATGATCCGGGCCGCCCAGTACCAGACCTCCTTGGGCTTGGCGCGCCCGTTCTTCCTCACGTCGTAGCGGGTGATCGGCAGCGGCACGCCCAGGCGGACTTTGAGCCCGATCTCCTCGGCGACCTCCCGCACGGCACATTCGGGCAGGGTCTCGCCGGGGTCGAGCTTCCCCTTGGGGAAGGACCAGTCGTCATAGCGGGGCCGGTGGATGAGCAGCACCTCCAGCTCCCCGCGGTGCAGGCGCCAGCAGAGGGCTCCGGCGGCGAGGATCTGGGCGTCGGTGCCGTCGTCGGCGTGGGCCGGCGTGCGGCGGCGGGGGACTCGGCGCAAGGGACCTCCTGCGGCGGCGGGCGTCTCGTCGGAGTCGGTGAGGCTGGCAGGGACGTCACCGGAGGTGGTGCCGGTGCTCTCGGCGCGGGCGCTCGGCCGGGGGTTCATCGGATGGATGCTCGCTGTCTCACGCAGTCGGGATGGGTCAGGCGGGCTCCGCACCGGGCTCGGTCACCGGGGCGTACATGGTGTCCACGTCCCAGCGGGTGAACCCGAGCTTGCGGTAGAGCTCCACGGCGGCGGTGTTGTCCGCGTCCACGTAGAGCATGATCGCGCCCAGCCCCTGCGAGCGCAGATGCTCGATGCCGGCCAGCGTCAGAGAGTACCCGAGTCCGCGGCCCTGCGCATCCGGGACGACGCCGACCACGTAGACCTCGCCCAGCGGTTCGGCTCCGCCGTCCTCGCCGGGGTGGACCTTGGTCCAGTGGAAGCCCAGCAGCTGACCGTCCTCCTCGGCGAGCAGGAAGCCGGACGGATCGAACCAGTCCTCGGCCATGCGGGCATCGAGGTCCGCCCGGGTGAGGCGGCCCTGCTCGGGGTGGGTGGCGAAGGCGGCGGCGTTGGCCCGCAGCCAGTCCTCCTCGTCACGGCCGGGCTCGAAGGCCCGGATGGTGACGCTCTCCGGCAGGCGGGGGGAGGGGACCTCGTCCAGCGAGGTCAGGCGCATCCGCCACAGTTCGCGGACCGGGGCCCAGCCGTAGCGGGTGGCCAGGCGGGCGGCGGCGTCGTGCTCACCGTGGGCCCAAGCCCGCTGGACGCGTCCGGGCTGCGGAGCGAGGACGTCGTCGGCCAGGGCTGCGGTGAGCTGCCCGCCGATGCCGTGCTGGCGGCAGTTGGGGCGGACCACCAGCTCGAGGACGTCGGGGGCGTCCTCGGCACCGAGGACGACGACGCCGGCGCCGGTGAGCAGATGCTGATGATCGGTGCGGTGCTCGTCCGGGGCGGCCCAGGCGTAGGCGATGCGCAGCGGGGCCTGGGGGTCGCCGGAGTCGGCGGCCTGGTGCAGCTCCACCAGGGTCTGCTCCGAGAACGGCGGATTGGCGTCCGCCTCCTCTGCGGCGCGGGCCAGTTCGACCAGGGCGTCCACCTGGTCTGCGGTGGGGGCGCCTCCGCACAGTTCGACGGTCGTCTCAGGGGCGGTCTGGGTCTCCTGGGGCCTCATGTCTCCACTGTATCCGAGGACGGGCGCCGTATCGGAGGACGGGTGCCGGGGTCTCAGCCGAGGAGGGCGCCCTTGGCAGGCTGGCCGATCGGCCGAGGGGTCAGCCGAGTGACCTCCACCGGGCGGGCGAGGGACCCCTCCAGGTCCCGGTTCAGCTCCGCCACGGGCTCGCCGGCTCCGTGGGCGTCGAGCGCCTCCGCGGAGTCCCAGTGCTCGATCATCAGCAGCGTGCCGTCCGGGGCGTCCTGGATGCAGTACAGGTTGCAGCCGGGCTCCTCGTGGACGCGGGGGATCGCCTTCTCGAGGGCGGCGATGACCTCGTCGCGCCGACCTTCGGCGGGGTGGAAGGAGGCGGTGACGACGACGGGCTGGGCAGTGCTCATGGGGGAGATCCTCCTGGACGTGGGCGGACGGGGACTGGTGGTCTGTGGTCAGGCGTCGGCGTCGTCGTCGCTGTCCTTGCCGGCGTCGGCGACCACCAGCCGGTAGCCGACGTTGCGCACCGTGCCGATCAGCGACTCGTGGTCCGGGCCGAGCTTGGCGCGCAGGCGACGGATGTGGACGTCCACGGTCCGGGTGCCGCCGAAGTAGTCATAGCCCCAGACGTCGTGGAGCAGCCGGTCGCGGGTGAAGACCTGGCCGGGGTGCAGCGCCAGGTGCTTGAGCAGCTCGAACTCCTTATAGGTGAGGTTCAGGAGTCGCCCGTCGATGGTGGCCATATAGGTGGTCTCGTCGATGGTGATTCCCCCGGCGCGGATCTCTCCGGTGGGGGCCTCCTCCTCGACTTCGACGGCGGCCAGCCGGATCCGGGCGTCGACCTCGCCGGGGTTCGCGTCGGCCAGCACGAAGTCGTCGATCTGCCAGGACTCGTTGAGGGTGGCCAGCCCGGCCTCGGAGACGATGACGATGATCGGGGTCAGCATCGAGGACTTCACCAGCTGGCACAGCGAGCGGGCGTGGGCCAGTTGGCGACGGGCGTCCACCAGGGTGATGTCGGCGTTCGGCGCCCGCACGATGGAGGAGGCTTCGGCGGGGAAGACGCGGACCCGGTGGGTCAGCAGCTCCAGGGAGGGCAGGGCGTCGTCGGGGGCGTCAGAGAGCAGCAGCACCTGAGCCATCCGGGTCCCTCCCTCGCGTGAGTCGTCTCCCAGTGTGACCGCCGGCGCGTCGTCGGCGCCGACTATGACGTCGCCGTCTCGTGCGCCTGGGACCGCACGACGACGAGTATATCGGCACCGCTGGTCAGCGGCCCGCGGGCCGCGTCACGGAAGGACCGCGGGCCACCTCTGGCAAGATGGCGTGATGTGAAGTACTTCCCGGTGGCCGCCTCGGCCCTGCTCTCGGCGATCGCCCTGGTGGCGGGTTCCTGGGCGGGCACCGCCGCGCTCACCGCGGTCGTCTGCGCCATCTGCGTGATCCTGGCCCTCGGCTGGCCCCAGCTCATGGGGGTGACGGCGCGGCGCTCGCTGTCGGCGGTCATCCTGCTGGCAGGCGTCGTCGCCGCCCTGGGTGCGGCCATCGTCAACGAGGTGGAGTCCCTGTTCTTCTGGTCCTCGGTGGCGTTGGCCTTCGGGGTCATGGCGGTGTTCGTCATCCAGGTGCTGCGCGGCACCGGCCGGCCCCACCGGTTGGAGTCCACCCTGGGGGCGAGTGCGGGTGTGGTGATCTCCACGACGGCGGCCGGATGGGTGGCCGGCCTGCGCTATCCCGCCGAGCTGGTCGGCCTCGCTGATGGTGAGGACGCCCTCGGCGTGCTGGCGGTGCCCGGGCTGGCGCTGTTCGAGGACTGGGCCCTGTTGGACGTCACCGGCGCGGGGGGCGACCTGTCGGTGGTCGGGCTGGCGGGGATCAGCCTGGCCGTGTCCGTGCTGATGGCCTGCCTGCCGGTGCGAGACGCCGTCGCCCTGCCGCTGGTGCTCCTCGGCGGTTTCGCAGGATCTCTGGGCACGGCGCTGCTCTGGGGCGAGCTGACCCTGCTGTTCTCCGGACTGCTGGGTCTGGTCGCGGGGGCGCTCATCGCGGCGATGCGCCGTTTCCTGATCATTCAGGGGGCGCCGGCGCCACGCTGTCCGCGATGGCGGTGGGGGCGGCTCCGATCGCCGGCATGGGAGCTCTGGTCTACTTCACCGAGCGTCTGCTGTTCGTCTGAAGCCGCCACGGGCTCCACGGGCTCCACGGGCTCCACGGGCTCCACGGGCTCCACGGGCTCCACGGGCTCCACGGGCTCCACGAGCGTCGGACGGGGCGCAGGTCATCTGCGGTCGGGCGCGGCGCACGGGGCCGGCGTCGGAGGTAGACTCTGCGGCATGGAATTCGCACTGCAGAACGTCTCGCTGCTGGCCCTGGAGATCTTCTTCATCGGGCTGCTGATCCTGGCGACGCTGGTCATCGCCGGCATCTCCTGGACCGTCGTGTCTCGCCTGTACAAGGGGCAGCGCTGACCCTTGGCACCTATGGAGCTGCCCACTGACCTCACCCCTGAGCTGGCTCCCCTGTACTGGCTGCTCGGCAGCTGGGAGGGGCAGGGCCGCCTCGGCTCAGGGGAGGAGTCCGACCCGACCTTCACCCAGCACGTCACATTCCGGGACTCGGGGCTGGAGTTCGTGGAGTACCGTGCCGTGTCCTGGCTCACCGATGAGTCCGGCGCCCGGCTGCGCCCGCTGAGCGTGGAGACCGGCTTCTGGTCCCTGGACCGTCCGCGCGCCGACGCCGACGTCGGCCCCGGGCTGAGCCCTGCCGACGTGGTGCCGGCCTACAAGACGGCCTCCGAGGTGGAGGACCTCGTCAATGACGACGGCTCCTACCCGATCACGGCGACGATCTCCCACCCTGGCAGCCTCACGGAGCTGTACTACGGCCAGATCAAGGGTCCGCAGCTGCAGATCGCGACCGACGCGGTCATGCGCGGCGAGCACGCTGCGGAATACGGCGGGGCCACTCGCATGTTCGGCCTGGTGAACGGCCAGCTGTTCTGGCGCTGGGACACCCGCGGCGTCGACGGCGAGATGGAGCCCCACGCCTCCGCGATCCTGGATCGCCGGGCGACGGCGGCCGAGTCGGCCGACTGATCACCCCGCCGAAGGAGCATCCCCGTGAGCACCGAGAGCACCAGTCCGCTGTTGGCCCGTGAGCGCGGTCGCCGCAGGAGGCGTGGACGCCGCCGTCGCCGCCCACTACGGCGACCCGACCGGCGAGCAGCGCGCCCTGGACCAGGGCCGCGCCGTCGTGGACCTCTCCCATCGAGCGGTGGTCACCGTCACCGGGCCGGACCGGCTCTCCTGGCTGACCACGCTGTCCTCCCAGCAGGTGGCGTCGCTGCCTGCCGGGCAGTCCACCGAGCTGCTGCTGCTCGACGTCTCCGGGCGCATCGAGCATGACGCCGCGGTGATCGACGACGGTGAGACCGCCTGGCTGATCACCGAGGGCGGCCACGGCGCCCAGCTGGCCTCCTGGCTGGAGTCCATGAAGTTCATGCTGCGCGTGGAGATCGCCGACCGCACCGGCGAGGTGGCGGTGCTCGGCTCCACTACGGCGCTGCCGCAGGACCTCCCCGGGGAGCTGCCGGTGCGCTGGGAGGATCCGTGGCCGCGACTGGGGCCCGGTGCGGCCAGCTACGCCGCCGTCGACGAGGCCGACCACCCGGGCTCCGACTGGTCCTGGCACCTGACCCTGGTGGAGCGCCCCCGGCTGACCGACGCCGTCGACGCGCTGGAGGTCCAGGGCCTGCGCCTGGCCGGAGTGCTCGCCGCCGAGGCGCTGCGCATCGCCTCCTGGCGGCCTCGACTGGCCACCGAGGTGGATGAGAAGGCCATCCCGCACGAACTCGACCTGATCCGCACCGCAGTGCATCTGGAGAAGGGCTGCTACCGGGGGCAGGAGACGGTCGCCCGGGTGCACAATCTGGGGCACCCGCCGCGCCGTCTGGTGTTCCTGCACCTGGACGGCAGCGAGCACACGCTGCCCGCGGCCGGATCCGCCGTCCTGGCGCCGGCCGACGTGGACGCCGCCACCGCGGAGAGCCTGTCCTCCGAGCGGTCCGTGGGCACCGTGACCTCGGTGGCCCGGCACCACGAGATGGGTCCGATCGCTCTGGCGCTGCTCAAGCGCCGGGTGGATCCCGAAGCCCGCCTGGTGGTGCGTGACACGTCGCAGGCCGAGGCGGAGGTTGAGGCCGAGGGCAAGGTTGAGGCCGAGGGCGCCGGCGATGCCGCCGCACCCGTGCAGACCTTCTACGCCGCCGCCCAGGAGCTCATCGTGCGGCCCGACGCCGGCAAGACGGTCGGGCGTCCGCAGGGCGACTTCCTGCGCGGCCCCCGCTGAGCCCCACACACCGCGGGCGGCGGCCGGGTCCGGGCAGGACCCAGTCTGCGCGTCGCCTCAGTCCAGCAGGACTGTGGTCTGGGAGCCGGCCTCGCTGAAGCCGAGCCGGATGGCGGCCCGATGTGAGGCCTCCGTGTCCATGGCGGCGCGCCACTGCGGGACGAGGCCGTCGACGAACGCCTCCTCCACCGCCACGGAGGCGATGTAGCGTCCGTGGCCAGACCCGCGGTGGGCCGGATGGGTGAGCACACCCAGCTGAGCGATCATCTGCTGCCAGACCTCCCGGCCTGCGGCGGCCAGCACCTGCTCCCGGGAATCGGCCCCGGCAGAGCCCTCGCTGTGTCCCGGTGCACCGGGAGCGGACGAAGGCCGCTCCTCCACCAGGGCGGCCGCCCAGCCGGCCTCCGCGAGCCCAGAGGCGGCGACGTCGTCGGCCGGGGAGGCGGCCATGAGCCCGGTGACATGCTCCGGTTCGAAGGAGACGGCGACGTCGGCGCGCGGTCTGATCTGCGGAGGCTCCTCGCAGTAGAGCAGGTGGGCGGCACCCAGCGCTCGGGCGCCGGAATGATGTGCGCGCACCAGAGACAGCAGTGTGCGTTCCCGGGCCAGCTCCGCATCGCTGTACCGGCGGGCCTCGCCGATGACCTCGGCGGGTCCGAAGATCACGGTGCGGTCGAACAGCCGGACGAACGTCACCGCCGCGGCGTCCTCGGCCACGGCCTCCACCCGTACCCGGGGGTCGCCGAGGTCGAGGTCGGTGTCCTCGAGGTCCAGCATGCGGCACCAGGCCAGCTTGACGATCTGCCGGGTCTGCTCGGTCAGGGACATGCAGGCCACTCTACGCGCCGCCCGGGCGGACGCTGATCAGGACCGGTGCTCGTCAGCCGGTGCTCGCCGGCCGGCTCAGCGGCCGAAGAGGATCTTCGCCTCCTCGTAGCGGGACTGCGGGACCTCCTTGAGTCCGTCGAGGGCGTCGGCGAGGTCCACCTTCACGATCTCGGTGCCCCGCAGCGCGGCCATATGTCCCCAGGCCTCCTCGTGGACGAGGTCCAGGGCCTTCATGCCGAAGCGGGTGGCGAGCACCCGGTCGTAGCCGGTGGGGTTCCCGCCGCGCTGGATGTGTCCCAGCGTGGTGTTGCGGGTCTCGATGCCGGTGGTCTCCTCGATCTGATGGGTGAGCCACTCTCCGATGCCGCCCAGGCGCGGGCGCCCGTCGGCCTCCTGGCCCTTGCCGGCCAAGGCTTCCTCGGCGCCTTCGGGGATGAAGCCCTCGGCGACGACGACCAGCGGCGAGCGTCCCCGCGAGTGGACCTGCTCGACCCATTCGTTGACCTGGTCCAGGCTGACCTTCTGCTCCGGGATGAGGATCGCGTGCGCACCGGCGGCCATGCCCGAATGCAGTGCGATCCAGCCGACGTGGCGACCCATGACCTCGGCCACCATGCAGCGGTGGTGGGACTCGCCGGTGGTGCGCAGTCGGTCCATCGCGTCGGTGGCGATGGAGATCGCGGTGTCGAAGCCGAAGGTGTAGTCGGTGGCCTTCAGGTCGTTGTCGATGGTCTTGGGCACGCCCACCACCGGGAGACCGTCGGCGGCCAGTCGGCGCGCGCCGGCCAGGGTGCCCTCGCCGCCGATCGCGATGACCGCGTCGATGTCATGGCGGCGCATCATCTTCCGGATGTTCTCCGGGCCGCCCTGCGGGTGGTTGTACGGGTGGGTGCGGGAGGTGCCCAGGATCGTGCCGCCGTCGCGCGCCAGGCCCCGGACGTCCTGGCGGCCCAGCTCCATGTAGTCACCCTCGATGAGCCCGCGCCAGCCGCCGCGGAAGCCGACGAACTCGTCGCCGTAGCTCTTGATGCCGTGCAGCACGGCTGACCGGATGACGGCGTTGAGGCCGGGGCAGTCTCCGCCTGAGGTGAGGAGTCCGATGCGCATGGTTCAGCTCATCCCTTTCCTGGTGTGATCAGTGGTGAATGACCTGGCGCCCTCGGCAGGTGGATGTCTCCAGTCTATGGTGTGATGCCCGCGACGCTCACATGCGGCGGCGACGGCGGTGAGCCCCGCGGGCGTCCTGTGCGTTCCACCGGCACCGCTGGCGCCGCTGGCACAGGACCGGGGGGTGCTCAAGCGGTGCCGAGCAGGCGCTGGATCCGCTCCAGGCCGCGGGCGAGGTCGTCGTCGCCCAGGGCGTAGGACAGGCGCAGGTACCCACTGGGCCCGAAGGCCTCGCCCGGCACGACGGCGACCTTCGCCTCCTCGAGGATCAGCTCGGCCAGCTCGGCAGAGGTCGTGGGGGTGCGTCCGGCGACCTCCGCCGGCCGTGCACCGTCCGCCAGCGCGTCCCGGACGTCCACATAGGCGTAGAAGGCGCCCTGCGGGGTCGGGCAGGAGAAGCCGGCCACCGCGTTGAGGCCCTCCACCATGGCGCGGCGGCGCCGGTCGAAGGCGACCTTCATCTCCTCCACGGCGTCCAGAGGCCCGGTCACCGCGGCGAGGGCGGCCATCTGGGAGACGTTGGCGACGTTGGAGGTGGCATGCGACTGCAGGTTCGCCGCGGCCTTGATGACGTCGGCGGGGCCGACCATCCATCCGACGCGCCAGCCGGTCATCGCATAGGTCTTGGCGACGCCGTTGAGCACGACCACCTGGTCGGCCAGCTCGGGCAGGGAGGCGATGGAGGTGAAGGGGACGCCGTCGTAGGTGAGGTGCTCGTAGATCTCGTCGGTGACGACCCACAGGCCCTTCTGCGCGGCCCAGCGGCCGATCTCCTCGGTGGCCTCGGGGGAGTGGACGGCACCGGTGGGGTTCGACGGCGAGACGAACAGCAGCACCTTGGTGCGTTCGGTCAGCGCGGCCTCCAGCTGCTCGACGGTCACCTGGTAGCCCTGCTCGGGGCCCGCGAAGACCTCGCGGGGCACGCCGCCGGCGAGCCTGATGGCTTCTGGGTAGGTGGTCCAGTACGGCGTCGGCACGATGACCTCGTCGCCGGGGTTCAGCAGCGTGGCGAAGGTGTTGTAGACGGCCTGCTTGCCGCCGTTGGTCACCAGCACCTGGCCGGGCTCCACGGCGAAGCCGGAGTCCCGGGTGGTCTTCTCCGCCAGCGCCTGGCGCAGCTCCGGCAGCCCGGCGGCCGGGGAGTACCGGTGGAACCGCGGCTCGGAGGCCGCCTGGACGGCGGCGTCCACGATGTAGCCTGGAGTCGGGAAGTCCGGCTCCCCGGCGCCGAACCCGATCACATCCTCTCCGGCTGCCTTGAGGGCCTTCGCCTTGGCGTCGACGGCAAGAGTGGCGGACTCGGCGATCGAGCCGATGCGGTCGGAGACGCGGGAGGACGGAGCGGTCATCGGGTTTCCTTGTCTGTCGCGAGCGTGGACGGTGTCGACACTGACGGGCAGGCAGGGCGCCTGCGGGTCACCACACTACCGGCAGCGCGCCGCCGCGGGTCAGGGCGGAAGCGCCCGGTTTGCCGTGGCAGGCGGTATGCCCGTAAACTTGTCCATCGGTGTCTTGTGCACCTGGCACGGCCGTGCCCGTCGAGGTCCCCTGTTCCGCAGTTTGCGGCCCGGTGGTTCGATGGGAGAATGGTCAGGTCAGGTCCGCCGTGACCCGAAGGGCAGTGGCGCAATTGGTAGCGCAACGGTCTCCAAAACCGTAGGTTGCAGGTTCGAGTCCTGTCTGCCCTGCGCTGAGCGTCGTCGACACGGCCGCTCAGGCATACAGCATCGATCACACGCGTCCCTTCGACCAGATGGAGCCCTCCGTGACCCAGACGCCTTCCACTGATGTGCAGGGGTCGACGCCTGACGGAGGCGATCCGAAGGGTCCTTCGGGAAGGTGTGGCTGTTCCTGCGGCAGGTCGTCGACGAGCTCAAGAAGGTCGTCGTCCCGACTCGTCGCGAACTGACCAACTACACGCTGGTCGTCCTGGTCTTCGTGATCATCGTGATCCTGATCGTCTCCGGGCTGGACTGGGTGTTCAGCAACGGCGCGGAGTGGATCTTCGGTGACGGCTCCACGGAGCTTCCCGCAGACGTCCCGGTCGAGGGTGACGGCGCCGGCGAATGAGCTGACGTCGCCGACGTCGGCCGGGCGAGCGATGACGTGAGAGACGAAGCGACCGAGGCATCCGTCGCCAGGACGGGCCGCGGCGAGCACCACGGAAAGCAGGAGAACAGTGTCTGACCAGGAACTTTCGCAGCACACCGAGCTGAGGCCGAGGAGGCGGCGGTCGAGGCCGTCGAGGCTGACGACGACGTCGCCGTCGAGGAGGCTGACGCCGAGGCTCCTGCCGCAGAGGCTGAGGAGGCCGACGCTGAGGCTCCGGCTGAGGAGCTGCGGCTGACGAGGCTCCGGCGGAGGACGCTCCCGAGGAGGAGAAGTCCTACGAGGAGCGCGCCGACGAGCTGCGTGGCAAGCTGCGTCGTCAGCTGGGCGACTGGTACGTCGTGCACACCTACGCCGGCTACGAGAAGCGTGTGAAGTCCAACCTGGAGACCCGCATCCAGACCCAGGACATGGAGGACTTCATCTACGAGATCGACGTCCCCATGGAGGAGGTCGTCGAGATCAAGGGCACCCAGCGCAAGATCGTCAACCGGGTCCGCATCCCGGGCTACGTGGTGGTCCGCATGGAGCTCACAGACGCCTCCTGGGGCGTGGTGCGCCACACTCCCGGTGTGACCGGCTTCGTGGGCAACGCCCACGACCCGCACCCGCTGACCCTCGACGAGGTCTTCGACATGCTGGCCGAGCACCGCCTCGGCAAGCCGGACGCCCCGAAGCGGATCGAGGGCGACTCCGAGGACTCGGCCGCCGAGGCCGCCGCTCCGGCGCAGAACGTCACCGTCGATTTCGAGATCGGCGAGTCCGTCACGGTCAACGACGGTCCGTTCGCGACCCTGCCGGCATCGATCTCCGAGATCCACCCCGACAGCCGCCAGCTGGTGGTCCTCGTCTCGATCTTCGAGCGGGAGACCCCGGTGACCCTGAACTTCAACCAGGTCGACAAGATCTACTGAGGTTCCCGGCTCCTCGCCGAGCGGGGTCGCCACAACTTCACAGACTTTCGACGTCGCGGATTGCTTTGGTCCGCGGCGTCGAGCCGGTCATCGCCGCCATGGTGACCAACCCCTCCGTCCACACTCCTGTGGCGGCAGGGACACGTACGACATGTAAGGACGCTTCACATGGCCCCGAAGAAGAAAGTCGCCGGCCTGATCAAGCTGCAGATCCAGGCAGGCGCCGCCAACCCGGCCCCGCCGATCGGCCCTGCGCTCGGTCAGCACGGTGTCAACATCATGGAGTTCTGCAAGGCCTACAACGCCGCGACCGAGTCGCAGCGCGGCAATGTGGTGCCCGTGGAGATCACGGTCTACGAGGACCGCTCCTTCACCTTCATCACCAAGACTCCGCCGGCCGCCGAGCTGATCAAGAAGCCGCCGGTGTGGCCAAGGGCTCCGGCGTGCCGCACACCGAGAAGGTCGGCAAGCTGACCCAGGCTCAGGTGGAGGAGATCGCGCAGACCAAGATGGAGGACCTCAACGCCAACGACCTGGCGGCCGCCTCCAAGATCGTCGCCGGCACCGCCCGTTCCATGGGCATCACCGTCGACGGCTGACACCGGCCTTCCGGCTGAACAGAACATCGTGGGAAAGGGCCGGGCGCGGCCCGTCACACCACACCTGCTAAGGAGAACATCGCAGATGGCACAGCGCAGCAAAGCATACAAGGCCGCTCTCGAGAAGATCGGCGAGGACACCGTCTACTCGCCCGCCGAGGCCGTGTCCCTGGCCAAGTCGACCAACCCGTCGAAGAAGGACACGACCGTGGAGGTCGTCTTCCGGCTCAGCGTCGATCCCCGCAAGGCCGACCAGATGGTGCGCGGCACCGTCAACCTGCCGCACGGCACCGGCAAGACCGCCCGCGTGGTGGTCTTCACCCAGGGTGACAACGCCGCCAAGGCCGAGGAGGCCGGTGCTGACCACGTCGGCGCCGACGAGCTCATCGCCAAGGTCGCCGACGGCTGGACCGACTTCGACGCCGCCGTCGCCTCGCCCGACATGATGGGCAAGGTCGGTCGTCTGGGCAAGATCCTGGGTCCGCGCAACCTCATGCCGAACCCGAAGACCGGCACCGTCACCCCCGACGTCGCCAAGGCCGTGGCCGACATCAAGGGCGGCAAGATCGACTTCCGTGTCGACAAGCACTCCAACCTGCATTTCATCATCGGCAAGACCAGCTTCGACGAGAAGCAGCTGGCCGAGAACTACGCCGCCGCGCTGGACGAGATCCTGCGTCTGAAGCCGTCGGCGTCGAAGGGCCGGTACATCCAGAAGGCCACCATCTCGACCACCTTCGGTCCGGGCATCCAGGTGGACCCGAACGTCACCAAGGTCGTCGTCGACGCCTGAGCATCTTCGTCGCTCCGCTGAGCCGCTGAGGTTCAGCACCCACGCAGCACACTGACACAGCAGAGCCCCGATGCACCCGGTGCATCGGGGCTCTGCTGTGTCTGGGGCTGTGTCTGGGGCTGTGTCTGTCTGCTGCGTCTTCCTGTGTCCGCGGGGCTCCGTCAGTCCTTGACGCCCACCCAGTGGAGCAACCCGGCCAGTGCGGCGGTCACCCCGGTGCCCAGGGTCGGCTCCAGGACGGGCCCGAAGAAGGGGGAGTGGTTGGTGGGGCCCTCGGGGTCGCCGTCGGCGGTCCCGCCGAAGAACCAGAAGACCGACGGAACGCCGATGGACTCGCCCAGCCAGCCGAAGTCTTCGGAGCCCATCTTCGGGCCGGTCTCGGTCACGGCCTCCTCGCCCAGAGCCGAGCCCAGCACGGACAGCAGAGTCGTGGCCTGGTCTTCGTCGTTGTGGTTCAGCGGGAAGTCGTAGATCTCGCTGATCTCCGGCTCCTCAAGGTCGGCAGCCAGCGCCTCGGCACCGATGATCCGACGGATCGACGACAGCACCTTCTGACGGACCTCTCCGGAGAGCGTGCGGACGTTGATCGTGAACTCCGCCTCGGCCGGGATGATGTTCTCCTTCAGCCCCGCATGGAAGGTGCCCACGGTGACGACGGCGGGATCCTGGGGAGCCAGCTCCCGGGAGACGATGGTCTGCAGCCGGGTCACCATGGCGGCCGCCGCGACGATCGGGTCCCGACCGTTCTCCGGCTGGGATCCGTGGGTCTGCCGGCCCAGCACCCGCACTCGCAACGAGTCGGCCATGGCCATGGCCGGTCCTCGGCTGAGCAGGACGGTGCCCGCCTTCGCCGGTGAGACGTGCTGGCCGAGCACCACCTCCGGACGGGGAGCGCGGTCCCACAGTCCGTCGTCCACCATCGCCCGGGCCCCGGCGGCGGTCTCCTCTCCGGGTTGGAAGATCAGCACCACGGTTCCGGACCAGCGCTGCCGCTCGCGCACCAGCAGGCGGGCCGCGGTGATCAGCGCGGCGACGTGCGTGTCGTGCCCGCAGCCGTGCATCACCGGCACCTCCGTCCCGTCGGGCAGGACTCCGCGTGCCGTGGAGGCGTACTCCAGACCCGTCTGCTCCTCGATGGGCAGGCCGTCGGTGTCGGCGCGGAAGGCCACCACCGGGCCTGCGCCGTTGCGCAGGATGCCCACCACACCGGTGCCGCCGCAGCGGAAGTGCTCCACCCCGAGGTCGCCGAGGATGCCTTCGATCCGCGCGGCGGTGCGGTGCTCCTGCATGCTCAGCTCCGGCTCGGCGTGCAGCGTGCGGTACAGCTGGTGCATCTGCGTCCGCTCGGCGGCGGCGAGGGCGAAGCCGGCCAGCGTGGGGGCGGGGTTCTCGGTCATGGGGCGGTCCTCCTGGGATGGGCGGTGGGAAGGGCGGTCAGGTGGGTGGTCAGGTGCGCGGTGCAGGTGTCGAAGCGCCGTGAGGACGTCACTGCGGGCTGCGGGCATCCTCCGGGAGCTCGCCGTCTTCGGCGGCGGCGGGCTCGGGTCCATCCTCCTGTGCGGGAGCCGTTCCTCGGAAGACCCAGGAGCCACGACGGTGAGGAGCACCGTGATGGCCACACCGTAGGGTCCGATGGCCGGTGCCAGAGGGACCGCCACGAGGATGACCAGGCAGGCGATGATCAGGGCGAAGGCCGTGCTGCGTGCCTGGCGCACCGTCACCACGGCCTGCACCACCACGGCGCCCAGGATCGAGGGCAGGATGTAGAGCTGGGTGACCTCCATGACCGACTCGGGGATCACGCGCAGCAACCAGGTGCCGAAGAGCCCGACGAACAGCAGCAGAGAGACGATGTGGACGCTGGCCGCGCCGCAGATGGCGGCCACGGCCGCGAGGTCGCCGTGCCTGCTGCCGGGCCGCACGTCGATGCGGTTCTGCGCGACGACGGCGGCGGGCAGCAGCTTGTTGGAGATGTTGCCGATCATGAAGGCCTGGTACATGGCGGCCTGACCGAGGATCGGGAAGTACGTGATGGGCTCGATGATCGCGAAGGCCAGGAACACGGCGGCGACGGCCAGGTAGGCGGTCATCAGCTGGCCGCCGGTGATGGAGAAGTCGCCCAGGCTGAGCAGCAGCATGGGGGCGGCGAGGGAGACGACCAGGCCCGCGCCCATCGTGAGCCGACCCCACCGTGCGGTGGTCCTCTCGAAGTGAAGCATGGACTGGTCTGCAGTGCTCATGGTGGCCTCTCTGTCAGGGAAGTGGAGGGTGCCGGCGGCCGGAGTCGGGGCGCTCAGCCGAGGATGCCGTGGTGGGTGAGGTAGACGACGCCGAGTGCGACGAGGATGGCCAGGCCGAGGGCCCATTCCTTGAGCCAGCCGACGGACCATCGGCGGGCGATCAGCAGCATGAGGGCCATCGCCGCGCCGGAGACCGCCATGGCGACGACGTGCATGGACGACTTCGGCACCTCGGTGACGGCGATGGCCAGGAACGCGCCCAGCAGGGCCGCTCCCGGAATGATCCGCATGGCGCGGGGGCTGATGGAGCTCAGCTTCTTGCTGCCTCGGGAGAGCACGGGGGTGAGGATCAGGGTGAACAGCATCCAGGCGCTGCCGGAGACGCACATCACGAAGAAGGCCACGACGAAGACGTCCTGGGTCCAGCCCGCGCCGCCGAGGTCTGCCCCCATCGTGGAGGCGGCGATGGTGGCCGAGGCGGTCTCCGTGGCGGCGGAGCCGACCAGGCCGATCCTCATCAGCACGGCGGGAGTGCCGAACAGGGTGAGCAGGGCGATCGCCACGAGCACTACGGCCAGCGACGGTCCCACGGAGGCGGCGGCGCCGGAGCGGAAGGCACGGTTGAGGTCCTGCCGAGAGAGGCCCACGCCGTCTCCGGCCGTCTTGGCGGCCCGCAGATAGATCCAGGACTGCACGGCGATGATGCCGAAGATGACCAGGGCGCTGCCCCAGAGCCAGGGTGAGTGCGCCACCGCGGAGATGTCGGCGGTGGCCACGGTGTGCATCGGGGAGATCACGGAAGGCCCTCCTTCGGATGTCGGACGGTGCGTGCCGGGGCGGCGTCGGTGCCGGACTCTGCGGTGCCCCGTCCATGGGGTATGCCTCGAGTGTGAGAAGGATCACTGGCCCAGGCAAGGGTGGACGGAATGCGACGCAGGTCGTGTCTCATTCCGTCAGGGGTCGCCGTGGGCGGAGTTGTGCGTCACCGTGGTGGTCAAGGACACACTCGACGCCATGAGCCCCGTCCCGGGCCGGGCGCCTCGCTGAGGGAGGAACGAACCATGGACGAGCTGCTGGAGCTGTCCGCGACCGAGCTGGTCCGCCGGACCACGCGGGGGGAGCTGAGCGCCCGCGAGCTGACCGAGGCGCATCTGCGCCGGATCGAGGCGGTGAATCCACAGCTCAACGCCGTGGTCACCCTGGACCCGGAGAGAGCGCGGCGGGAGGCCCTGGACGCCGACGAGCGGCGGGCGGCAGGACGGCCGACCGGCCTGCTCCACGGTCTGCCCATGACGCATAAGGACACTCACGACGTCGCCGGCATGCGCACCACCCATGGGTCGCCGCTGTTCGCCGAGAACGTCCCCGAGCGTGACGACCCGCTCGTCGCGCGTCTCCGTGCGGCCGGCGTGGTCTCCTCCGGCAAGAGCAACGTGCCCGAGTTCGCCGCCGGCTCCCACACCTTCAATGAGGTCTTCGGCGCCACCGGCAACCCCTTTGACCCCACCCGCAGCGCCGGGGGCTCCTCCGGCGGAGTGGCCGCCGCCGTCGCGTCCCGGTGCCAGCCGCTGGGCGAAGGCAGCGACATGGGCGGCTCCCTGCGCAACCCGGCCTGCTGGTGCAACATCGTCGGCTTCCGTCCGTCTCACGGCCTGCTGCCCGGCACCCCGCCCCACAGCGTCGAGTCCTGGTTGGGCCGCAGCGGACCGATGGCCAGGACCGTGGAGGACATCGCGCTGTTCATGCGCGCCGCCGTCGCCGGCACCCCGGAGCTTCCCGGTACTCCCTTCCTGACGCCCGAGCGGTTCGCCCTCACCGGTCGGGAGCCGCACACCCAGGACCTGCGCGGTGTGCGGATCGGCGTCACCGTGGACCACGGGGCGGACATCCCGGTGGAGCCGGCCATGCGGGAGGCGCTGGACCGTGCCGTGGCGGTCTTCGAGGAGCTGGGGGCCGAGGTCGTGGAGTCCCGCCATGACTTCTCCGCCGCCGACGAGGTCTTCCATGTGGTGCGCGCCCTCGACTTCGCCGGCGCGCTCGGTGGGCTGGTGCGCGAGCATCGCGCGCAGATCAAGCCAGAGGTGGTGTGGAACGTGGAGGAGGGCCTGGCGCTCTCCGCCGAGCGGATCCTGGGCGCGCGCGCCTGTTGGCCGATCTGCGTCGGGCGACCCGCGCCTGCTTCAGCGAGGTGGACCTGCTGCTCAGCCCCGGGGCCCAGCTGACGCCCTTTGAGGGCTCCCAGCGGTGGCCCTCGACGGTCGACGGCCGCCCCATGTCCACCTATCTGGAGTGGATGCGCTCCGCGTCCGTCCTCTCCGCGGCCGGTGTGCCGACCATCGCCCTGCCGGCCGGTTTCGACCCGGGCGGCCTCCCCACGGGGATCCAGCTGAGTGCGGACCACCTGCGGGATCCGTGGCTGCTGGAGTACGCCTGGGCCTATGAGCGGGCCACGGGCTGGTCCTCGGTGGCCCCTGGCATGCTCAACAGCTGACCTCCGCGCTTCCGGGCGCCGGCGACCATCGACACGTCGAGGGCCTCCACATGGCTGGCCCAGGTGCTCTCGGTGAGGAGCCGGTACAGCGCCGCCGGGTCGGGCACGGTCACATCGGCCATGAGCTGGCAGCTCCCGGCGACGACGGCCACGTATCGGGCGCTCCGTTCGGCCGCCACGGCGGTGGCCACCTGGTGGATCCGGTGCGGCGCCACGCGCATCCACAGGAGGGCTTCGGTGTGCAGCCCGGCTTCCGCCGGCTCCACCAGGGCGCGGATGCTGACCTGGTTCTTCTCCTGGAGGAGGTCCAGACGCCGGCGGACCGTGGACTCGGAGACTCCCGCGCGGCGGGCCATCTCGTCCAGGCTCATCCGGGCGTCGCCCTCCAGTGCGTCGATGATCGCCAGGTCCACCGGCGAGTCGGGCTCCGGGGTCTCGCTTTCGGGGAACGTCTCCGAGGGGCCGCGGGTCAGCGCTCGGGACTCGGCCTCGGTCAGGACTCCCAGCCGCCACCCGCGGATGGTGCGGAAGTACCTCAGGATGGGCAGCGTCTCGGCCCGCGCGAGCCCCGGCGTGATGGAGGCGTCCAGGGAGTACGCCGGTGAGCGGGGGCGCCGGTGGATCTCGGCGACGACGTCGAAGGCGCCGGAGAGCACATAGGTGAAGGTCGAGTCGGGACGAAGGGCCAGGGCTTCAGCGGCGGTGAGTCGGGCGCCGGGGTGGCAGATGCCGCGGACCAAGGTGCTCGACCCCTCGTGACGGACCCCGGCGACCACGACGCCGCGCGACTCCAGCAGCGCAGTGCCCCGGCGGGTGATGAGCCGTTCGTGCTCGCCCAGGACCCGGGCGATGCGTCGCCAGCTGGCCCGCGGGTCGATCTGCAGGGCCTCGGCGATGCGTCGCTCCAGGTCATCGAGCACAGGCGCTCCTCCTCCGCGGCGGCCGATCGGCCGTCCCATCGATGTCAGAGTCGAGCGTACCTCCCGTGGTGCTGACCCTGTGACGAGGATCTCCCTGACGCTCCGGTAACGTGGCCCGGGAGCTCGCCGAGGGGAACGGAGAGGAGCGCGCCTCATGGACACTGCCGCACCGGCCACGCCAGAATCCAGCATGTCGCCCAGCACGTCGCCCAGCCAGTCCCCGGCCGTGGCCTCGACGATGGACGCTCACCAGCTGCATCGGCTGGGCCTCTCCGGGGAGGCGGCGGAGGCCTATCTGACGCTGCTCGCTCAGGGGAGCCGCCGGGTCATCCCGCCGGAACCCGTGCGCGCCGAACTGGCGGCGGCAGGGCTGCTGGGGGAGTCGGGGGACGACGGCGTCTGGCTGCTCAACGATCCGCGCCAGGTCCTGCGGGCAGTGGCTCGAAGGCACCGCCGTCAGGCGGAGGCAGTGCTGCACCTGGAGCACCAGCTCGGCTCCCTGTGGGACCGACCCACCGAGTCCGGCACGGAGATCGTGGAGGTCCTGCACGGCCGCAGTGCGGTGACGCAGGTGGCGGACTCCTCGCAGCTGGCGGTCCGGCATGAGGTGCGTTCCCTGGACCGTGGACCCTACTCGCCCTCGACGGCGGGGGAGATGTGTCCCATCCAGCGGCAGATGCTGCCCCGCGGGATCCGGTATCGGACCGTGTACGGCGAGGACGCCGCCGCGGCCCCGGACATCCGACGGGCGATCGGGGAGTCCGTGGATCTGGGGGAGGAGGCCCGAGTGCATGCCGCAGTGCCGATGCGCCTGCGCCTCATGGACGACGATCTCGGGCTCATCGTGCTCAACGAGGAGGAGCGGGTCACCGGTGTGGTGGTCCACCCCTCGCCTCTGCTGGACGCACTGATCGGGCTCTTCGACTCGATCTGGCGACGTCGGTGCCCCTCGGGGTGGCCGACGACATCCCGCATCTGGACGACGTCGACGGTCAGACCCGGCAGCTGCTGCGGCTGATGGCCTCCGGACTGACCGATGAACATATGGCCCGGGAGCTGGGGATCAGCCGGCGGACGCTCTCCCGCAGGGTCCAGGACCTCCTGGAGCGCACCGGGGCGCGGACCCGCTTCCAGCTGGGGGTGCAGGCCGCGCGTCGCGGCTGGCTGGTCTGAGCCCTGCCTGACCTCTCCCTGAGGACCTGAGTTCGCGGGGCCCGACGTCGGCCGCCCCGGTGTGGAGCGGTCAGACGCGGGCGAGCCCCTCCCCGCCGACGGCGGGAAGGGGCTCGACGCGAGGGGTCACCGGGTCACTGGCCGTGGTGCTGCTCCAGCAGCATCTCGCGGACCATCCGGTTGGCCTCCTTGACCGCGTCGGTGCGCATCTTGACCTTCACCGACTGCTGGGCCTCATGGATGTCCCCGCCGACCTGGTATGCCTGGTCCTCGCCGGGCAGCGGAAGCGCCCCGCAGACCACGTTCTGAGGCATGGTGCCCTCCAGGAAGAAGGCCTCCACCGGGTCGTCCACGCAGGTGGTGCCATAGGGGAAGATCCCGTGGGTCCCCTCGTTGTTCACGCTGATCAGCGTGGTGTTGGGCATGATCTTCGCCGAGCGCTCACCGGCCTCGTAGGGGGTGGCGGCGTCGAACTCGGCCTGGAGGATCAGCGTGTCCGGGTGGGTGCGCTGATGCGGCTTCGGCTTCTCAGTGACCGCCGGCCAGTGGGCGCACAGCGGGGCGCCCATGAGCGGGCCGATGTAGGGAGCCTTGTTGTTCAGGTCCGCCACCCAGGCGTTCCAATAGCCTTGGGACTGGTTCCACTGGCCGTCCTGGCACCGGATCGCGTTGAACGTTCCGGAGAACGCGACGGTCTCCCCGGTCACGGCGGCCTGTTCGACCTCGACCAGGCGCTGGACCTCCTCGCGGGCCTTCTCGAAGAGCTGGGCCTGCACGACGGAGGCCTCTGCCTCGTCGACGGCCACACCGCCGGAGGAGGCGATGAAGTCCTCCAGCTGCGCGGAGAGCTCCTCGGCGCCGTCGGCCTCCGGGGCGTCGAGCGCGATGAACGTGGCGATCGCGTCTGCCGCACCAGGGTATCCGGCGGTGGAGTACATGGCCGGGATGACGATCTGCGCGGTGATCAGCGCACCCAGCGGGTCACGGGTGCCGCCGGCGTTCTCCCAGGCGCGGCGGATCTCCATCGGGTCCTCGCCGAGCTGGTAGGTGTCGTGGTTGCGGGCCATGTAGGGCAGCAGCATGTCCTGGAACTGCCGGTCCCGGCTGCGCGGCTGCAGGTCCCAGGTCTCCTGCAGGGACTTCCGGGTCAGGTCCGTGGCGGAGTCGAGCAGGAACCTGTGGGAGTGGCTGGGGAAGAGCGTCTGGTACCAACTGCCCAGCCAGGTGCCGTACGAGTAGCCCACGTAGCTGATCTGGTCCTCACCGAGCAGGGCTCGGATGAAGTCCATGTCATAGGCGGTCTGCTCGGTGGTGATGAACGGGGTCAGCGGATTCTCCAGGCAGCCGTCCACTGCGGCGGCGGAGTCCTCCCAGGCGTCATGGGAGGCGTCCGGCTGATACTCGCAGATGAGCTGTGTGGATTCGCCGACTCCGCGCGGGTCGAAGCCGACGAAGTTGAACTGCTCGGCCAGCTCGGGTGAGCGCATGGCCATCGCGGCTCCCCAGGGCAGGCCCGAGCCGCCGGGTCCGCCCGGGTTGACGAGGGCGATTCCCTGGGAGAGGTCGGGGTCGGCGGTGTCGGTGACCGACACGCGAACGGTCAGCGTCTCGCCGTCGGTGGGGTCGTGCCAGTCGCGGGGGACGGTGACGTCGGCGCAGGCGAGTCCCTCGATCTCCTGCAGTGCGGCCTCCGTCTCGGGGGCGACGCTGGGGAACGTGCAGTCTTCCCACTCGAGGTCCTGGTCGAGAAGATGGGCGCCCAGCTCTCCGGCGTCGGGGGTGGGCGGCGTGGGGGGATGCGGGGACGACGACGTCGCCGGCACCGGGTGCGGCGCTCGCCGCGGGGGCGAGGGTCAGAGTCAGCGCACCCGCGGCGAGCATCGCCGCCGCACGGGTGGTCATGGATGGAGTGATCACAGATGTTCTCCTGGTCGAGTGACAGGTGATCACCATGCTCTGCGCCGCACGTCTCGTTGAGAAGAGGAACAGTGTGGCGTACATGTGCCATGACGCGGATCCGCCACCACGACTGACGGTGGCCGACTCCGCCGGGGCTCCGCCACCCGAGAGGTGTGCTCGGGGGTGGTGCGCTTCAGTCGCTGACCTGCGTCGCTGGAAAGAATCCTGACAAAACCTTGAATCCTCCTGAACGCTTCGCTACTGTCACAGGAGTCTCCGTCGTCTGAGAGGTGGGGCGACGCATGGAGGCGCCTCGGTGTCCTGCGCCCAGGGCGCGGCGGCCTGCGGGCCACGCCGAGCAGCATCAGCAACCAGATGAACAGGCCTGCCGTCATGCGTGCGGGCCGAGACATGAGGGGTTCATGACCGAGGAACTGACCACGAAGAAGGGGCGACTGGCCGCGGCGCTGATCGCTGGCCCGGCGGTGACCGCCGGCATGCTGGGACTGGGCATGGCGCCCGTCTCCGCGGACACCGAGCAGGAGCCGGACTCGGCAGAGGTCGTCGAGGAGACTCAGGACGAGACCGTCGACGACGGCCAGGACGCGACCGAGGGTGGGGACCAGGACGCCGCAGACGGCGACGAACCGGTCTCCGACGAGGACGACGCTGACTCTGAGGGGGACGAGCCCGTCTCCGAGGAGGAGGGTGCGGGCTCCGAAGAGGGTGACGGTGAGGACGCGGACGCTGAGGACGCGGACGCTGAAGATGCCGGCGAGCTGCCGACCATCACGGTCGGACCGCGTGACGTGACCGGCCAGGAGGACGAGTTCTTCCAGGTCACGGCTGACCCTGCGCCCGTGCACGTGATCGATGAGGACGGAGAGCTCGAGGTCATCGGCTACGTCGCCCAGGGCGGCGTGCTGCAGCACTCCTCGGGTGACCTCGACGCGGATGACGACTGGTCCAGGATCTCCTCCTCTGACGGCATCTTCGCCGAGCACTTCGGGGTAGGAGTCGTGTACTTCTCTCCCTCGGACGTCGCCGCTGTCGCCGACGGTGCACCCGATGAGGACGCTCCTGAGACGGACGTGCCGGACGCCGATGTGCCGGTCCTGGAGTTCCCGCCGCGCGATGCCTCTGACTACCAGGACGAGGTCGTCCTCGTCGTCACGGAGCGGGCTCCGGTCTTCGAGACTGGCGGGGAGTGGGGTGAACCGATCGCCTACATCGCGGAGGGTTCGATCGTCCGCTTCACCGGCGACCTCGAGCGGGTCGACGAGGCCGGAGGGTTCGTCACCCTCACCGACGACCTCTTCGAGCGCGAGCTCGGTGTGGAGTCTGTCTCGATCCGCACCGACCACATCACCTCCGTCGACGATGACAGCGCGGTCTCCGACGGCCCGCGGCCGACGCCGACGGAATCGGAGGCACCCACCGTCGATCTGGACGACCCGGAGTATGACGGCGACCTGTGGAACCTTGCGGTGGTCACGGACCGCGCACCCGTCTATGGCTCCTACACCGAGGGGCTCAACGACGAGGTGCTGGCCTACATCCCGGCCGGGACGCTGATCCGCTTTGCTCATGCCGACTCGCCGGAGGATGTGGGTGAGGGACGGAACCCCGACCTCATCGGGCAGCGGATCATGGTCGAGAGCCCTGAGCTCGCGGATGCTCTCGACACCACCGACTTCTTCCTCTTCTATGTCCCCACCGACTTCCTGCGCAACGCGAACGACGAGGACGTCGAGATCTATGACGAGGACGATGAGGACGAAGGTGAGGTCACCCCGCCGGACGAGGATGAGTCCCCGTCGGATGGCGACGAGTCGACCCCGTCGGATGAGGATGACTCGGCGTCGTCCGAGGATGAGGGAGACGAGGAGTCTGCCTCCGAGGATGACGGTGACGAGCCTGTCGCCGAGGACGAGTCCACCTCTGACGCGGAGGAGGGCGTCTCCGAGGAGGATGACGACGACGATGCCGCCGAGGACACCGCTGCCGGCATCGACGTCGAACTCTCCGATGAGGGCGTGACGGTCACCGTCGAGGACTCCACGGAGGAGGAGGTCGTCTCGACGGCTGACACGAAGACCGAGGCGAAGACCGAGGCCCCGGCCGAGTCCTCCGGCGAGAAGCTGGCGGAGACCGGCGTCGAGGCCCGCACCGCCGGGACGATCGCCGGGGCCTTCCTGGCACTGGGTGCCGCGCTCATGGCGTTCGCCCACCGGGCACGCCTGGTGCGTCGCCGCGGCTGAGCGCCTGCCGCCCACCTGCTGAGGAGCGGTCCCTCTCCCGACGGAGAGGGACCGCTCCTCGCGCGTGCGGCGCCGTCGGGGCCCGTTTTGCTCCGGCGCCGTCGGCTGTGTAATATGAGCGCTGACCAAAGACCGCCGGTCGTTGTCGTCGTGTGGAGAGCAGTGGCGCTGAGCTCCACGGTCGTCGAGCAGCATGCTCGATGTGCGGCGCAACTGTAAAGACCCTTCCGGGCGACCTGCGCAGGTGCACCTCGAGCCGATCTCCCCATCGGGAGGCCCGTGTTCTCACGGCGTCTCTGCTGGGAGTCATCCGAGCCCCGTGCCTGCGCACCGGGGCTTTTTTCATGCCCTGGACCTCTGGAAGGACCTGGCCGGCTCGATTGATCGGAAGGAGTGCCATGGCGAATCCTGAGAAGGCTGCCGCCGTTGCCGAGCTCGCGGAGCAGTTCCGCAGCTCCAACGCCGCAGTGCTCACGGAATACCGCGGCCTCTCCGTGGGCCAGCTGCAGACTCTGCGGCGGTCCGTGCGGGAGAACGCGAACTACGCCGTGGTGAAGAACACGCTCACCGAGATCGCGGCCAAGGAAGCCGGCGTCGACGCCTTTGAGGGCAAGATGTCCGGTCCGTCCGCGATCGCCTTCGTCCACGGGGACCCCGTGGACGTGGCCAAGGCGCTGCGTGACTTTGCCAAGGACAACCCTCAGCTCATCGTCAAGGGCGGCTACATGGATGGCGCCGCTCTCGATGAGGAGGGTGTGAAGAAGCTCGCGGATCTTGAATCCCGTGAGGTTCTGCTCGGCAAGCTGGCCGGGGCGCTCATCGGCGCCCAGACCAAGGCTGCTGCCACCTTCCAGGCCCCGATCTCCAAGATCGCACGGGCAGCC
This sequence comes from Nesterenkonia sp. PF2B19, assembly GCF_001758425.2. Classification (GTDB taxonomy): domain Bacteria; phylum Actinomycetota; class Actinomycetes; order Actinomycetales; family Micrococcaceae; genus Nesterenkonia; species Nesterenkonia aethiopica. Next base: position 34,195 of record NZ_MDSS02000029.1, read on the forward strand.
GACGCGCTGCGGGCCAAGCAGGAAGAGGCCGCCTGAGCCGAGTGACACGACGGTGAGGTCCCGGAGGCGTACCGGGGGCCTTGCCACATCGCTCCGCAGGAGCGGTGGTGACCACCAAGATCCGCATGTGTCGACGTCGTCGGACCGACGGCGCGGCACGCCAAGACAGAGAAGGAGCGCCAACCATGGCGAAGCTGAGCAACGACGAGCTGATCGAGCAGTTCAAGGAGATGTCCCTCATCGAGCTCTCCGAGTTCGTGAAGCAGTTCGAGGAGACCTTTGACGTGACCGCCGCCGCTCCGGTGGCCGTCGCCGGTGCGGCCCCGGCCGCCGGTGGTGGCGAGGGCGAGGCTGCTGAGGAGCAGACCGAGTTCGACGTCATCCTCGAGGCCGCTGGCGACAAGAAGATCGGCGTCATCAAGGAGGTGCGCGGTCTCACCTCCCTCGGCCTGAAGGAGGCCAAGGAGCTGGTCGACGGCGCCCCCAAGGCTGTCGTCGAGGGTGTCGACAAGGAGGCCGCTGAGAAGGCCAAGGAGGCCCTGGAGGGCGCCGGCGCCACCGTCACCCTCAAGTGATGGTCGCGGTCTGAGGACCGCTTCTCGCAGGTCACCTGATCTGCTCATACGACGGATCCCCGGGAGTCAGGCAGCACGCCTGACACCCGGGGATCCGTCTGTCTGCGGGCGCCGACGCGCTGACGCGGCACCGGCACCCTCTCCCCCTGGGGCGGCAGAGGGCAGTAGCATGTGGCTGACGAGGACCGATCGAACGGACAAGGGGGCGCGATGGCGTTGATCAGGACGAAGCAGGCTCTGGTGGGCGTGCTGGGCATCGGAGCACTGGCGCTGGCTTCCTGCGCGGTGGCCGATGACTCCGAGGGCGAGACCGAGGAGAACGGCGCCGCACAGGAGGAGACCGACGGCCAGGACGCCCCAGACGGCGGCTCCGGCGACGACGACGGCGCCGACACCTCCGAGGACGGCGCCGACGACGGTGCCGAAGACGCTGCCGACGACGGTGCGGAGGAGGAGCCCGAGGAGGACCAGGCCGCGGATGAGCACCTCGATGGGGAGCTCAGCGGGGACCGGGTGGACCCGGACGCCTTCGAGGTGCCGCTGGACGAGCAGAGCCAGGCCATCGGCGCCCGGGCCTGGCAGTTCGAGACTCCCAGTGGCCGGCACACGTGCAGCCTGGGGCGTTCAGGTCAGGCCGCGACTCCGGCCGCGGTCTGCTACATGAGTTTCGACGAGGACGTTCAGCCCGAGCCGGACGACCAGGGCCGTGAGCGCCACCCGTCCCTGCTGGAGTCCGACGTGGGGCTCTACGGCTACGAGGGGCCCGTCTACCCCCAGTTCGAGTCTTCTGAGGTGCCGACGCTGAACTACGGCGAGGTCCTCGAGGTCGAGGGGCTGGCCTGCACGGTCGGCGAGGACGCCATCACCTGCATCGCCGGGGACAACTGGATGCAGGTCTCCCGCAGCGGCTACGAGTTCTCTGATGACTCTGAAGAGTCTGATGGGGAGGACACCGGCGCGGAGGACGACGGCGCGGACGCCTGACCGGGTGGGGCGGTCACCGACCGCCCCACCTCACTCCGCCGCCTCCACCGGCGAAGCCGCCAGAGGTCCTGACCACGGTGCCCACCGAAGCCCCGAAGGAGTGCCCGAGGCCTCGCTGGTGGAGCATCCTGCCCCCCCCGGGTTCGGAGGAGGCCGCCAGAGTGCTGAGCTCAGCGGCACCAGCCAGCTCCTGGGCTGTGATCTCCGCCAGTGCCTCGCGGAAGCCGTCGACCTGGCCATGGAGCGCGGTGCCCTCGGCGCTGCGTCCCGGGATCCACGAGCCGAGCAGCGGCAGCGCGAACGGCACGTAGACCAGGACGAACAGTTCCGCGAAGCGGCTGGTGGTCACCGGCAGCAGCACCTCACGGCGGAGCCGACCCCATCGGCTGCCCACCGGGCGCCGATGCAACCCCCTGGCGTCCGCCTCACGGGCGATTTCGAATCCGGTGTCCTCGCCGTCGGCCGTGCCCTTCCGAGCACCGGCGGAGGCTGGCTCTGGAGCCCCGATGATGCGGATGTGACCGCGGGCGGTGTGGTCCAGCCGCGTGGCGGAGAAGTGCTCGTCCGCGCTCACCGAGTCCCCCAGGAGGCCCGAGAGCGCCGGGGCGTGGCATCTGGGGGCTCCTCCCGTCAGTGGGTCTTCTTCGGCGAGCCCTCCCAGGACGCGCGGGCGGTCGTCGATCTGGTTCGTCGGGTGTTCGAGGGACCGCCGGGCGCACCGACGGCCATCAGCAGGGTCTCCCCAGTGGCATCTTCGAGCCAGATCGCGTCCGGCGCCCCGGTGGGGCTGTCTGCGGTGAAGTCTCGATAGCCGTCCTGCCGGAAGACGTGCCCCGCGGGGAGGGTCCGCAGGCCGACAGCACGAGGGCGCCCGCGGTGAGACCCCCCCAAGCCAGGACGGCGAGGAGCGACGCATGCGATCACCGGGTGCGTGAGGTGACGTGCACGTCCAGCGTGGCCAGCGAGGTCTCCAGGAAGTCCGCGCCGAAGGGCGGCATGCCTCCGATCTCCGCGCGGACATGCGCCGGGGTGGCCGACCAGTCATAGGTCAGCCGGACCTCGGTGCCCGCGCCGTGGGGTGCGAGGTCGTAGCGCCAGATCCAGCCGCCGACGTCGAGCTGTCCTGCGGCGCCGTACTGGCCGGGCTCCCAGGCGATGGCCCGGTCCTGCTCGAAGAGGACCACTCTGTTGTGCATGACGTAGTCGCCGCCGGCATTGACGTGGTGCATGGCCATCCCGAAGATCTGTCCCACACGGGTCAGCGGTTCGGAGGAGATCGCCTCCCTGACCCAGTCGGAGGGCTCGGTGTACTGGTGCTGGTCGGGGTCGGTGAGCACGGCGAAGATCCTGGCGGCCGGGGCCTCGATCAGCCGGTCCCTGTGCAGGGCCTCCTCCGAGGCTCCGTGGGCCCGCCGCCGTCTCATGGCCGCTCATCCTCCTGCCGCTCATCCTCCTGCGGCCCGTCGTCCTCGCGGCCGCTCCCATAGAGCCGGGCGACCTCCTCGGAGCCCAACCATCCGCTGTAGGTGGGGTCCTGGGGCCATCCCTCCGGAGAGTCCTGCCACCGTTCCTGCCGTCCGTAGGGCAGCACGTCCACCAGCGCGAAGGTGTGGCTGAGCTGCTCGGTCCCGCGTCCGGAGGAGTGCCAGGTGCGGTAGACGTCGTCGCCGTCGCGGAGGAAGACGTTGAGGGCGAAGCCTCCGCCCGGCGGGGCGCCGACGTCGCGCCGAAGCTGCTGTCGGCGGTGGAGTACCAGGTCATCCGGTTGCCGACCTTCTCCCGATACGCCAGGGCATCATGGATCTCACCCTGGGTGACGATCACGAACCGGGCGTCGTAGTGCCGGAGAAAGTCGAGGCGGGTGAACTGGGAGGTGTAGCCGGTGCAGCCGCCGCACTGCCACTCGGCGCCCGGAGTCCACATGTGGTGGTAGGTGATCAGCTGGGAGGCCCCGTCGAAGATCTCCGCGAGCCGCACGGGGCCATGCTCACCGGCGAGCGTGTAGTCGGGCATCTTCACCATCGGGAGGCGACGACGCTGCGCGGCGACGGCGTCCAGCTCGCGGGTGACCGCCTTCTCCCGGGTGCGCAGTCGCTCCAGCTCCTGCTCCCAGATCTGCTGGTCCACCACCGGCGGCATGGCCCTGTCCATGATGCGCTCCCTGCGTTCGACGGCGACGCTCACCCCGCTGACCCCATGTCACTCCATGGCATCGGCGGGCTCTGAGGGTAGGCCGGACGCTTCGCGGGCTGTCAAGGATCGCAGGCCGGGACGTCTCCGCGAGCGCTCCGAACCATGGCCCGGTTCAGAGCCTGGCGCCGGGGCGGGGGCGCAGGCCTCCGACGACCAGGGCCAGTCCGGCCACCGCGCAGATGCCCAGGGCCACCATCAGCGGGTCGATCATGACGTTGAGCACCACGGCGGCCAACACCCACAGTGCCAGCATCAGGCAGATCAGGGCGAAGACCGCCTGCCCGATCCGGGGTCCGCCGCGCCGGCGTCCGGGGGACTTCCCGGGTGCGGTCGCAGCGGCCGGGGCGGAGGGAGACTCGGCGGAGGCCGTCTGCTGCATCTCGGCCCGCTCGTACCAGCGGGGGCGACGCTCGGGCTCCTTCCAGGTGAACTCCTGCTCGCTCTGGGCCCTCAGGGAGTCGGCCAGCAGGGCGTCGACGTCCTCGGGCTCCGGCGGCAGGGGGATGGTCGGTCGGGTCGGGGACGCGGTAGCGGATGCGGCGCCCGTCGGTGAGTCGGCCGGTGATCCGGCGGACTGCGGGGAGTCAGGGGGCTCTGGGGACGCGCGGCGGTCGGGGGAAGTGGTGCGGGGCTCGTCGTGGTCGTGGGTCATCGGTCGGCTCCTTCCAGGTCTGCGGCGGTCTCGGCCTGCGTCATGCCGCCCGGGACGGGATAGGTCTCGAACGCCGCCGCATCGGTCAGGTCTCCGGCACCGGCACCTGCACCAGCTCCGGCACCTGCACCGGCTCCGGCGGCGTCGCTGTCGTCGTGCTGCCCGCCGATGTCACCTTCGACCTGCTCCGCATAGGTGGTCGCGTCGTAGATCTCCACGCTGTTGAAGGCGGTGTTGGCCGTCAGCAGGATCTGCAGATCCGCATCCTCGTCACCGATCCGGTGCTCGGTGACCTCGGCTCCGCGGGAGCTGCGCTGCTCGTCCTGGGTATGGATGTCGAGCCGACCCAGCGCCTGACGGGACTGGACGATCAGCGTGGAGTCGTCGGGGATGACCACGGTGGTGCGGGCGAAGGCGGAGTTCAGCTCGGCGTGGACCACCTCGGTGACGCCAGGCTCGCCACGTCCGGCGAGGTGGCGCAGGTCCATGGTGGTGTTCGCGAAAGCTGAGTTCAGCGACTCGGCGTCGCTGGTGTAGCTGCCGAACGCCACGTTCGAGCCGCTCACAGAGGGTGCGCTGCCGGGATTCTGGTGGACGAAGAAGGTCAGCAGCATCGCCACGGTGGCCACCGTCAGCAGGAAGCCGTGCCCGCGCCTGCCGCGCAGTGCCCCCAGCAGGTGCAGCAGAGCCAGCACGGAGACCAGGCCCACCAGTCCGGCCAGCACCGCGGAGGTGCCGGAGACGCCCAGGACCCACATCGCGGCCAGCACGCCGGAGGCTGCGGCCAGCAACAGACCGAAGGCGATCATGCGCCGACGCCGGGCCTCTTCCAGGACTCGGGGGTCCCAGGCCACGGCGGCGCCGGCAGGCGCGTCCTGGTGCGGACTGCGGGGGGCGGACGTCCCGGCGGCGCCGGAGGTGCTGCCCGGACGCTTCCGGAGCCGCCTCCGGAGCCGCTGTCGGCGTCGGAGGCCGTCTCCTTCGGGTACCAGGCCGGGCGCCCGTCATCACGGACGGATGATGAGCTCCCGGCCTGCGCTTTTCCCTGGGCGTCGTCCTCCTTCACCTGCGCGGAGGCCTCCCGCGCGGCGCGGCGCGCCTCATGACGGGCGTGACGGGAGGCCCGGCGAGTCTCCCGGCGGGCCTCCCGGTCCGCCTCCCGCTGCGCCTCACGGCGGAATGCGGCGTCGTCCTCCGTATCCGCCCGGCCCGGACGAGGAGCCCGCCGGGGCGCAGTGCGGGCCGCCGTCCTCCGCGGTGTGCCGACGCATCAGGGTGTAGACCACCCAGGCGACCACACCGATGATCACCAGGTTCAGCAGGATCGCGAACGGCCCGGCCAGGCTCAGCGGGGTGAAGACGTTGAGCGCGCCGATGATCGCTAGGGCGGCGCCGCCGACGAGTCCGCCGGTGAAGTCTCCGCGCAGCGCCTGCTGCGTCGGGATCCGGCCCTTGGAGTCCGGGATCAGGATCCACGCCAGGCCGTAGAGCAGGATCACCGGGGAGAAGAACAGCACGAGGGCCACGACGCCGAGGCCACGCACCAGGGTGGCGTCCCAGCGGAGCTTCTGCGCCAGCAGCGCCATGACGCCGCCGGCCCACCCGGTGTCCGGACGGGTCAGGCCGGTGGAGCGGATCCAGTCGAAGAACTGGTGGCCGGCCTCAGGCCGGGGGTCCGGCGCCTCCGGCCGTGGCCGGGCGCCCTCATCGTGGGGAGTGGTCGAGTCATCCATGCCTCCAGCTTCCTCCGCCCCCGGGGGTCTCCGCTATGGGGGTCCACCCTGATCCGACCCTGATCCTTCCCTCAGAAGCCCGGAATTCCGGGCGACGACGGGTCTCAGGGTCTCCCGCCGTGGCAGGATGGAACCATGGTCACGGACACCGAACGGCCCCCGCTGCGCCGGGGCACCGGCACCCCCGTGGCCGGCGTGTGCCTGGGCGTCTCCCGGCACCTCGGAGTCTCCCTGCCGGTGGTCCGCGCGGTGATGATCGGCCTGGCCATCGCGGGAGGCGTAGGGATCCTCCTGTACTGCTGGCTGTGGATCTTCGTGCCGTCGAGGACGCGCCGGAGGCCACCGCCGGGGTGCGCGGCCTCTCCGGCCCGGCCGTGGACGGCGAAGGGCCGCCCGGTGCGGAGCCCGCGTCCGACGGCGCGGCGCGTGACGGGACCCAGGGAGCCGCCGACCCGGGGGAACGCATCCGCCGGGTCCTGGACTCGTTGACCAGCTCGCCGGAGGTGCTGCTGGGCGGCCTGCTGCTCGGTGCGGCCGCCCTGCTGGCGCTGTCCCTGGCCGGGGTCGAGATGAACTGGCGGCTCTTCGGGCCGCCCGCGGTGATCCTGGTCGGGATCCTCCTGGCCTGGTCCCAGGTCGACAAGACCGGCCGTGGCGGCGCCGACCACAGCACGCTGTGGCAGATCGCCGGTGGGGCAGGGCTCGTGGTGGTCTCGCTGCTGGTCATCGCCGGCGGCTTCGTACCGGGCGGGGACCTGCTGCTGGGACTCATCGTGGCCATGATGCTGCTGGCCGGGATCGCCCTGGTGATCGCCCCGTGGCTGATCCGTCTGTACCGCACCGCAACCACTGAGCGGGCCCGCGCGGCCGCGGAGGCCGAGCGGGCGGACATCGCCGCCCACCTGCACGACTCGGTGCTGCAGACGCTGGCGATGATCCAGAAGCAGCGTCACGACCCTGCGGCCGTGGAGCGGCTCGCCCGCAGCCAGGAGCGGCAGCTGCGAGGCTGGCTGTACCGCCAGCAGGAGCACGAGTCCGGCACGCTGAAGGACCAGCTCACCGCGGCCGCAGCCGAACTGGAGGAGATGCATGACGGCACGGTGGAGGTCGTCGCCGTCGGCGAGTCCCGGCGTCAGGACCACCGTGTGCTGGTGGCCGCCGTCCGGGAGGCGATCGTCAACGCGCTGAAGCACGCCGGGCCGGCGTCGGTGTATGTGGAGTCCGACGCCGCCCAGGACGCGGTCTTCGTCCGTGACCGGGGCCCAGGGTTCGACCTCGAGGGGATCGAGGAGGACCGCCTCGGAGTCCGGGAGTCCATCATCGGCAGGATGCGTCGGGCCGGCGGCGAGGCGCGCATCCGTTCGAACGGCCGAGGCACCGAGGTGCAGCTGTTCATGCCGGTCGACGCCGCCGTCGAGGAGGAGAACGGCCATGACTGAGCTGCATCGGGTGGTGATCGTGGACGACCACGCCATCTTCCGCGCCGGGCTGCGCGCCGAGCTGGACGGTCGGGTCGCCGTCGTCGGGGAGGCCCACGACGTCGACTCCGCGGTGCTGGCGGTGCGCGAGCACCTGCCCGAGGTGGTGCTCCTGGACGTACACCTGCCGGGTGGGACCGGCGGCGGGGGAGCGGAGGTGGTGGCGGGCTGCCGTGACCTGCTGGAGGACGTGCGGTTCCTGGCGATCAGCGTCTCGGACCAGGCCGAGGACGTGGTTTCGGTCATCCGCGCCGGCGCCCGCGGGTACATCACCAAGACCATCAGCTCGGATGACCTGGTCGACGCCGTCGCGGCCGTCGCCGGGGGAGACGCGGTCTTCTCCCCACGGCTGGCCGGGTTTGTGCTGGACGCCTTCGGCACCTCCTCGGTGGCCCAGGACGTCCGGGACGAGGAGCTGGATCTGCTCTCCGCCCGGGAGGTGGAGGTCATGCGGCTCATCGCGCGGGGCTACACCTACCGGGAGATCGCCTCGGACCTGTTCATCTCCGTCAAGACCGTGGAGTCCCACGTCTCGAAGGTCTTACGGAAGCTGCAGCTCTCGTCCCGGCATGAGTTGACCCGCTGGGCGGAGCAGCGCCGGATCGTGTGAGCGGCCGCCCCTCGTCCCGGAATCAGGCCCGTCCCCACCGGTGGGACGGACTCACCGGTCCGCCGCCTCCGGAGGCGCGCAGGTGGACTCCCGCATCATCAGCGAGGCGCCAGGGCGGCGCTGCGCGGGGCCTGGTCCACCGGGGCGCCGGATCCGGCGCCCGCGCGCCCAGCTTCCCCGCGATCCGTTCGACGGCCATCCGCAGAGCCAACGACCCCATCGTGAGCCGGGGCTGGTCGATGCTGGTCAGTCGGGGGCGCAGCACCGAGCACAGGCTGGAGCTGTCGTAGCCCACTACGCTCAGCTGGTCGGGCAGACGGATCCCGGCGTCCAGGCAGCGCCCCATCAGCTCCGCCGCGATCCGGTCGTTCTGGGTGAAGACGGCCGTGGGTCCTTCCCCGCGGAGGACCTGGGAGATCAGGTGGGCCTGTGCCCGGTCCAGGTGCTCGGGACCTTCCACCTGCGGGCCGACCTCCGGCACGCGGGCCCGCATCACCTCGGAGTAGGCGCGTCGGCGGTGCATCGCGGCCGTACGAGAGGACCCGGTCAGGTGCAGGATCCGGCGGTGCCCCAGGCTCAGCAGGTGTTCCACCGCCAGGCGTGCGCCGGCCGCATCCTGGTTCGCCACGGTGTCCACCCCGGGGACCTCCTGAGGGAGTCGGCCGACGACGACGATCGGCACCCGCTGGGCCACGGCCTCCAGATGCTGCGGGGGAAGCCAGGAGCTGACCACGATCACCGCTTCGACACCGAGTGCCAGCAGCGAGTCGAGCTCACGGCGCAGGCGTTCCGGGTCGCGGCGCCCATGGCCGATGACCAGGCGGATGTCCTGCTCGGCGGCCGCGTCCTCGATGCCGTTGGTGACGTCGCGGTGGTAGCTGCTGCCCAGATCTCCCAGCAGCACTCCGATCAACCCGGTCCGCCCCTGCACCAGCGACCGTGCCCACACATTGGACCGGTAGCCCAGCTGCTGAGCGGCATCGAGGATGCGGCTGCGGGTCGCCTCCGACAGTCCGGCCTGACCCCGCACGGCCAGGGACACCGAGGACTTGGAGACCCCGGCGGCGCGGGCCACGTCGTGGATGGTCGGGGCCCGCCCGGAAGGACGGCGGTCCACGGCGGTGCGGCGGGACGTGTTCATCGGGTGGTGCCCTCCTCGGAGGTCTCGGTGGTCGGCCTGGTCCTCCCAAGGGACCTGTCGCTCACTGTAGGCCGTCGCCACGCGGCTCCCCGGGGGATCTGGCACGTTCCAGCGCCGCAGCATGGAGCGTTCCAGAATCGTTCATGAACCGGGACCCGCCCGGTCACCCCCGCTTCGTACGGTCGCAGGGACCTGCCCACGACCTCGGAGGACCCGCATGTCTGCCCTCTCGGCGCTCGCCGACCCTGCGACCGCGTACGGCGCGGCCGAACCCGTTGACCGCCCACCGCAGGCGCCGCAGGCCCTGCTGCTGGACTTCGGCGGGGTCATCATCACCACGCATCGGCGGCCCAGCGGCGTCGCGGAGCTCGTCGCGCACCTGCGGGACCTGCTCCGAGCGGCCGGGACAGACCTCCAGGAGGGGCGTCTCGAGCAGAGCCTGCATGCCGGGCGGGCCGCCTGAAGCACTGGAAGCACGCCTCCAGCCGTCGTCGTCGGCCCCGGGAGCTGACGGTCCGGGAGCTCCTCGAGGACTTCTGGTTCGCGGATCTGCCGGATCCGGCACGCGCGATCCTGGTGGGCCACGGGGCCCAGCTGCTGGAGACGATGGCCCTGACGCTCACGGAGCACCGTCTGCGGGACGGCGTCGTCGAGCTCCTGGACCTCGCGGATGAGGCAGGGGTGCCTGTGGGGATCGTCTCCAACGCCCATTCCGGGCGGAGCCACCGCCGGCTGCTGGCGGAGCTCGGGATCGAGCAGCGCTTCGCCGTGCAGATCTACTCGGACGAGGCGGGGATCCGCAAGCCGCACCCGGACATGCTGCATCGGGCGGCGCGGGCACTGGGAATCTCGGTGGGGCGCAGCTGGTACGTGGGTGACACCCTGGATCGAGATCTGGTCGCCGGGCGTCGGGCCGGCGCGGGGGCGGTGGTCCTGATCCGCTCCCAGCATACGGATGAGCCGCCGTTCCCGGTGCGGGAGGTCCCCGACGCCGTCCTGGACACGCCCCGCGGTCTGATCGACCTCATGCGGCGGGCACTTGCCGACGAAGCCCACGACGGGGGCGCTGCTCACGACGGCGGCCCTGCCGCCGACGTGCTTCGATCCAGGGCCGGCGCCGTGCGCCCCGATCGTGCCACGCCCGTGCGGGTTCTCCTCCTGGACCACGGCGGCGTCGTCTCGGCCACAGTCCCGGCCGACCGGCCCCTGGCAGGGGTCGCGGAGGCGGTCCTGAGGACCCTGGGCCGGGCCGGCGTGGAGATCACCGTGGATGAGGCCCTGCACCTGGTGCGCACGGCGCATGGCCGGTACAAGGCCCACAAAGGCGCGCGGGCGGCGGGGAGGACGCTGGACGAGGTGACGCCGCG
>NZ_MDSS02000002.1 GCF_001758425.2 Nesterenkonia sp. PF2B19
CGCCCAGCAGCCCGGGCACGGTCGCCAGCGGCAGCAGCGGGGCCGCGAGCACGTTGGCGAGGACTGTATAGGTGGTCACCCCGCGCAGCGGCAGCAGCAGCGGCGTGACGAACAGCTGAGCGGACACAGCCAGCGCCAGCGGACCGGCGACCACCCCGGGCAGCACCCGGGCGAAGGCCTCCTGGATGCGAGCCCCGGTCAGCACGATCCCGGCGGTCGCCGCCGCTGACAGCTGCATGGCAGCATCCACTGCGTACCAGGGATCCCAGATGAGCATGCCCAGCACGCAGACGCAGAGCAGCGAGAACGAGACCCTCCGACGTCCCGCGAACAGGGACAGTGCCCCGAGCGCGCCCATCACGGCGGCCCGCACCACGCTCGGAGCCTGATCGACCAGGCCGACGTAGAGCATCAGACCCGCCAGGGCGAGCACGAGCCCGGGACCCCGCGGCACCCGCAACAGACGCAGCAGCGCCAGCAGTGCCCCCATGACCAGTGCGCAGTGGGTCCCGCTCACGACTGTCAGATGCGTCATCCCTGCCACCTGCATGGCTTCCGACAGTTCGCGAGACTGAACACTTCTGTCACCGAGGATGAGTCCGGGCAGCAGCTCAGGACCGTCGCCCACCGTCTGCGAGGACAGCTCGATGGTCCCGCGGCGAACGTCGCTCCGCCATCCCTCCCAGGTCTCGGCCGCCCGGGCCGCGATCCCTCCGACCTGTGCTGGCGCATCCGCAACCGGCACCAGAGCACCCTCCCCGAATGGGGTCAGCAATGCTGTGCTCCTGCCTCCCGAGTCCGCAGGGGTCGACCGCACCATTCCTTCGAACCGGACGGCACGATCGGCATGATCCCGGTTGAGCCCAGCGGCCTCCGCTTCAGTGAGCAGCACGACGGCCGCGGCGTCCACCTGGCGCCACGTCGGCTCCTCTTCGCCCGAGCGAGCCGCGCCAGAGCCTGATGGAGAGGCTGAGTCGGGTGGGGAGGCTGAGCTCGGACCACGGGGCCGCTGCGCGTAGGCCCGCACGGTCACCGGCACGATGACTCGAACCGTGCCGTCAGGACCGGGGCGGACCGTCTCCCGCGCGGGCCCTGTCGGCTCGAGCTGCACCTGGACAGGAATGTCCTCGCTGACGGTCGTGGGCCATCCGCTCAGGTCGATCTGCCGCTGAGCGCCGGAACAGCTCAGTGCGACGGCGGCTCCTGCGACGCAGCACACCGCCAGCTGCACCGCCGGGGCTGATGACCGTCGTCCCCGTGGCATGAGGTGGCGCAGCAGCACCAGGACCCCGAGCAGCGCCAGACCGGAGATCCCCAGCAGAGCTCCCAGGGCTGCCGAGATCGCAGAGCTGCTGTGCACTGCGGCCCAGGCCACTGCCCAGGCCGTCGCGGCAGCGGGCAGCAGCCGAAGGTCCACCGGGCGCACAGGACCGGCGGCGTTCCCCGGAGGGTCGGTCGCCCGGCCCGCGGGGTCGTCGTCCCGTCGGTGAGCCGCGATCACCAGGTCACCTGATCGGCCACATCCTCCAGGATCGCCGGTCCGATCCCGCGGACCGCGGCCAGCTCCTCGAGCGAGCCGAAGGGACCGTGCCGGGCCCGGTGCTCCAAGATCCTTTCGGCAAGCGCCGGTCCGATCCCCGGCAACTGTTCGAGCTCTGCGGCCTCGGCCGTGTTGAGGTCCACCACCGGTGTCCCGGGCGCACCACCATCGTGGTGACCGGAGTCGTGCGGCCCCAGGGACTCAGACTCTTTCCCCTCGTCGCCGCCGTGGCCGTCCTGGACCCACGACGCCCCCGGCTCGGCGGCGTCGACGTCAGCGTGGGTCGGGACATGGATCAGCGAGCCGTCCACGAGGGGCGCGGCCAGGTTCACGACCTCCAGCGCCGCGTCCTCCTCGGCCCCGCCGGCCTGCTCCACCGCGTCATGGACCCGCGCCCCCGGGTCAAGCTCGACGACGCCCGGCTCCTGGACTGCGCCGACGACGTGGACCACCAGCTGCCCCCCGTCGTGGTCAGCCCCGTCATGGTCAGCACCGTCGTGGTCAGCTCCGTCGTCACCCGTCTCATCCGAGCGCTGCTCGGGCACCTCATCCGGCCGCGTGCCCTGACCAGGGGCGGGGCGCCCTCCGCACCGGGCGGCGTCTCCCGCGGACGCGCCTCCCCCCGCCCCGCCTCCTGGGCACCCTCCTGGGCACCCTCCTGGGCACCCTCCTGTGCGCTGTCGAGCGCCGGCGCCTCCGGCAGCGGCTCAGACGAGGACGGGCTGCTGATCAGCCACGAGACGAGCAGCCAGGCGAGCAGCGCCACCACCAGCGCGACCGCCGCTGTGATCCGCAACCGGGTGCGTGCAGGACGTCGCAGAGCGGCCTCTCGTTCCTGCCTGAGGCGCTCCCGGCGAGAGAGCACCGGCGCCTCGTCCCAGAGCCCATGATCCTCCATGCCGTCAGGCTAGGACCACGGCGATGCACCGTTCAGCCGCGCCCCGAAGGATGTGGAGACGTCGGCGTGTCAGTCCCGCAGAGAACCCCGCTGTGGAGGACACCACAGGGCAGGACACCACAGGGAAGGACACTGTGACTCAGGCGCCTTCCGCCGACGCCGGCCTCCTCAGGACCGGGCCGCGCTCGGCCCCTCACCGCGGCGACGGCGTCAGACACACCGCCAGCGCCCCCAGGCCGAGATGCGCTGCGAGCGAGGGAGGCAGGTCGACCACCGGCACCGGCCGGGCCGAGAGCCCCGAGACCCGGTCCGCCAGCTCGAGCGCCTCCGGAAGATTGCCGAAGCCGTGGACCACCAGGCGTGGGTCGTCCATCGCGGAGGCCGCCTCCTCCACGCGGGCCATGAGCCGCTCCATCGCTCGCGGCATCGTGCGGGGCCGCTCCACCAGCTGCACCTCGCCGTCTTCAAGCCCCAGAAGAGGCTTCACCCAGAGCAGGCCGCCCACCAGGGAAGCCAGGGCATTGATCCGGCCGCCTCGCCGCAGCTGCTCCAGATTCGGCACCACGAAGAAAGCGCTCGCCCCACGCGCGCACCGCTCGGCCGCGTCAGCGACGGCGTCGATCGACCCACCGCGACCAGCCACAGCGGCGGCGTCCAGCACGGCGTCCCCCAGTGCGGCTCCGGTGAGCTGCGAGTCGACGACACGCACCGGGACGCCCACGGCCTCGGCAGCCAGACGCGCGGCGTCCACGGTGCCGGAGAGCTTGGAGGACAGGTGCACCGCCACGATGCCCTCACAGCCGGCCGCCTCGGCAGCGCGGAACGCCTGAAGGAGGCGGCCCGGAGAGGGACGGGAGGTGCGCACCGGTGCACCCTGAGCGACCGCAAGGGCCAGATCGCGCTCCAGTTCGGCACCTTCGCCGCCGCCTGCCGACGCCCCGGTCTCCCCCGCGTAGATCTGATCACCGATCATCACGGGGATCGGCACCGAGGTCACCGGGGGCCGGGCGGCGTTCAGCAGGGCCGGGGGCAGCGAGCAGGAGGAATCCGTCACCACTGCGACGCCGCCCTGCCGTCGCCGCGGCCCCCAGAGCCCGGATCGACGGGGTCCGCCGACCGTGAGGGCGTATTCACAAGACCGGATCCAGGCTGCCAGGCCTTGGTCCCTGCGCTCCCGCGAGACCTGGTCCATCGGGTCAGCCCGTGACGACGTTGACGAGCTTCGGAGCCCGGACGATCACCTTGCGAACCCCGCCGTCGGCCTCGATGTACTTCTGGATCTTCGGCAGCGCCAGTGCGCGGGCCTCGAGATCGTCCGCCGTGATGTCCGTGGACACCTCCAGCTTGTCCCGCAGCTTGCCCTTGACCTGCACCACGGCGGTGACCGTGTCCTCGACCAGCAGAGCCTCATCGACGGTGGGCCAGGTCGAGTTCGCCACGGAGGCCTCATGCCCGAGCATCGCCCACATGTCCTCAGCGGTGTAGGGGGCCACGAGGCTCAGGATCTGTGCGGTGACCTCCGCCCCCTCCCGCACCGCGGCGTCGGCCGCGCCGGCCCCGGAGTCGATCTCCTTGCGGATGGCGTTGACCAGCTCCATGAGCCGCGCCACGACCACGTTGAACTTCTGGTCCTCGAGCAGCTGCTCCACCTCGTGGACGGTGCGGTGGGTGACCGCACGCAGTGCTGCGGTCCCGCTGGTCGGATCCGTGCCGGGGGCGCTGGCCACATCCTGGGCCACACGCCACGCCCGGGCCAGGAACTTCGCCGACCCAGCCGGCGAGACGTCGGCCCAGTCGACATCGTCCTCGGGCGGTGAGGCGAAGACCATGGTCAGCCGGACCGCGTCGACGCCGTAGGCGTCCAGCTGCTCACCGAGGTCGACACCGTTGCCCAGCGACTTCGACATCGCCTTGCCGCCGTTGAGCACCTGGCCCTGGTTCATCAGCGCCTTGAAGGGCTCGTCGAAGCGGATCAGGCCCATGTCATGGATGACCTTGGTGAAGAAGCGTGCATAGAGCAGATGGAGGATGGCGTGCTCCACGCCGCCCACATACTGGTCCACCGGCATCCATCGGTCGGCCTCGGACGAATCGAAGATGCGCTCGTCGTTCTGCGGGTCCAGGAATCGCAGGAAGTACCAGGAGGAGTCCACGAAGGTATCCATGGTGTCAGTGTCCCGGGTGGCAGGCTCACCGCACGAGGGGCAGTCCGCCGTGACCCAGTCGCTCGCCGCGGCCAACGGGGACTGGCCCTTCGGAGCCAGCTGCTCGCCTCGCAGGTCGGCCGGCAGCCGCACCGGCAGCTCGTCCTCGGGCACCGGCACCTCGCCGCAGCTGGGGCAGTGCACGATCGGGATCGGGGCGCCCCAGAAACGCTGACGGGACAGCAGCCAGTCGCGCAGCCGGTAGTTCACCGTGGCCTGTCCGAGCTGGCGCTCCGCCAGGACGTCCACCGCGCGAGCGATGGCCTCCTGCTTGCCCAGCCCCTCCCAGGCGGGCGAGTTCACCAACGTCCCTTCGCCGGCCGTGGCCGTGCCGGACACCGCGGGATCCTCTTCTCCGGTGTCCACCACGACGCGGACATCCAGCCCCATCGTCCGGGCGAACTCGAGATCCCGCTGGTCATGGGCCGGCACAGCCATGACCGCGCCGGTGCCGTAGTCGGCGAGCACATAGTCCGAGGCCCAGATGGGCAGGCGCTCTCCCGTCAGCGGGTGGGCCGCGTACCGGCCCAGGAACACGCCGGTGCGCTCCCGGTCGGCCGACTGACGCTCGATGTCGGAGACCGAGCCCAGCGCCGCGCGGTAGCGCGCCAGCTCCTCCCGGTGTTCCTCGGTGACCAGCTGCTCGGCCAGCGCCGCATCGGCGGCGACCACCATGAACGTCACCCCGTACAGGGTGTCGGGGCGGGTGGTGAAGACCTCGATCGGCTCGACGTCGGCGCCGTCCTCGGCAGGCTCGACCTCGTACCGGACCGTCGCACCGGTGGAGCGGCCGATCCAGTTGCGCTGCATGCTCAGCACGCGCTCCGGCCATCGTCCGGCCAGCTGCTCCATGTCGTCGAGGAGCCGGTCCGCGTACTCGGTGATCTTGAAGTACCACTGGTTCAGGGCCTTCTTGGTGACCTGAGTGCCGCAGCGCTCACAGGCGCCGTCGACGACCTGCTCATTGGCCAGCACCGTCTGGTCCTTCGGGCACCAGTTCACCGGGGAGTCCTTGCGGTAGGCCAGGCCCCGGCGGTGGAACTGCAGGAACAGCCACTGGGTCCACCGGTAGTAGGACTCGTCCGAGGTGTGCAGGCGCCGCGACCAGTCCGCACTGATGGCATAGCGTTTGAAGGACGCCGCCTGGGTGTCGATGTTGGTGTAGGTCCAGTCCGCCGGGTGCGCGTCGTTCTTGATCGCCGCGTTCTCCGCCGGAAGTCCGAAGGAGTCCCAGCCGATGGGGTGCAGCACGTTGTATCCTCGCAGCCGCGCATAGCGGGCCGGGATGTCGCCGATGGCGAAGGCCTCGGCATGCCCCATGTGCAGGTCGCCCGACGGGTACGGGAACATGTCCAGCACATAGCGCCGCTCGCGAGTGTCGTCGGGGTCCACCTCGAACGTGCCGTCCTCCTCCCAGAAGGGCAGCCAGCGCGCCTCGATCTCGGCGACGTCATACTGCTGGGGCTTCTCGGAGGCCTGCGCGGACTGGGCCGCGGCGGAACCGCTCGCGTTGCTCACCTGGGGGCACCTCGTGGTCGTTCGATGGGATCGGGCAAAGGGCATCTCGGGACGTCATGGACGGGGCTCGCCGCGGTCGGCTCACCCAGCACGGTCGCAGGCAGGACCTCGTCCCGCCCCACGATCCCGTCGGGTTCGACCGCCGGCCTCAGAGACGACGTCCGGCCCACCCAGTCTAAGTGACGATGCCGACCTGAGTGACGATGCCGCCGATGCCGACCTGAGTGACGACGCCGCCGATGCCGCCGACGCCGCCGACGCCCGCACCGCTACCCTGGTGAGGTGCCGCTGTCGACGCCTTCCTCCTCTGACCTGCCCGCCGCTCCCTGGGTGCCGCATCCACGTCGCGAAGGGGAACGCCGCACCGTCCCCGTTGGGGTCCGCCTGTCCGACGGGCGCGCGGCGACCGCTGACATCACCCTGTGGCACTACCGTGCCCGGCATCAGGTCCCCGGGCCGGCGCGCCGGCTGCTGGTCATCCATGGCTTCCGAGGCGACCACCACGGGATGCAGCTGATCGTCGACGCCCTGCCCGACCAGGAGCTGCTGGTCCCCGACCTGCCGGGCTTCGGCGCCACCGCCCCGCTGTCCCACGGCGTCCACGACGCCGAGACCTACGCGCGCGTCGTGGAGGCCCTGGCCCAGGCCCTGGCACTCGACGACCAGGACGTCCTGGTCGGCCACTCCTTCGGATCCATCGTCGCCGCGGCGCACACCGCCTGGCAGCAGGGCATCCCGGAGGGCCGACGCTGGGCTGGGCTGGGACTGCTCAACCCGATCAGCGACGACGTCTTCACCGGGTCGCTGCTGCCCGGCGCCGTCGCCGTGGAAGCCTACTATCGGGTCTGCGGCCGACTGCCTGAGCCCTGGGCGCTCTCCCTGCTGCGCTCACCCCTGATCCTGGCCGTGACGAATCTCACCATGATCGTGTCGCGGGACCGGGACGTGGTCGAGCATGTGCGCCGTGAACACCGGGAGCACTTCGGGGGCTTCACCGACCGGGACACCGTCCTGCAGGCCTACCGGTCCTCCAGCCGCACCACCGTGACCCAGTTCGCCCGCGAGCTGGACCTGCCGACCCTGCTGGTGGTCGGGGCGCAGGATCAGCTCTCCACCCTGCGCGGACGACAGCGCCTCGCCCGACTGCTCCCCCAGGCCCGACTGGAGGTCCTCCGCGGGGTGGGCCATCTGCTGCACTATGAGAAGCCTGCCCCGACCGCCCGGGCCATCCGCCGCTTCCTCAGCGAGCTCTGAAGGTCTCAAGCGTCCGAGTGTCAGCGTCCCGCCAGACACCCCCAGTCCTCGAGCCCTGAGGAGTGCCTCAGACCTGCAGGGCCGCCACGTCGTCCACGGCGATCCGCACGGCCCGATCCCCACGCTGGGCGCTCTGGGTGCGACGCAGCCGCCGCATCTCCTCGACGACCTCGGCGGCCTGCGCATAGCCGAAGAACAGCAGGTACCGGTGACGACCGTCCTCGAGAGG
The DNA here is from genome assembly GCF_001758425.2 of Nesterenkonia sp. PF2B19. Taxonomy (GTDB): domain Bacteria; phylum Actinomycetota; class Actinomycetes; order Actinomycetales; family Micrococcaceae; genus Nesterenkonia; species Nesterenkonia aethiopica. Next base: position 7,644 of record NZ_MDSS02000002.1, read on the forward strand.
GCTCGGCCCGATCCAGCTGACGCCCTCGGGCAGGTTCGCCGCCCGGATGAATGCCTCGGCCTCCTCCGGTTCCGCCGTCAGGCTCAGCATGCGCTTCGCCGGGGGAAGACCGAGCTCCAGCCGACGGTAGAGCTCCCGACGGGCATAGGTGACCGGGTCCCAGCGCACCAGCGCCGCGGTGAGCTCCTCGGCCTCCGCGGTGACCACCACCGCCCCCGAGCGTGCCGGGTCAGCTCCGTGCGGCCGGACCAGAGACGCCGCACGGAACCAGCGAGCCAGGACCCTGCGCGGCACGTCCAGTCCCTCACGGCTGAGCTGGGCGTCCCCGTCGAGGAGCAGTGCGGCGGCATATCCTCCAGCGGCCACGGGCTCCACCCCGGGAGTGCTCACCACCACGGCCGGAGCCGCCGAGACCTCACGCACCGGGTGGTCCCCGGTGGAGGAGATCACCGTAGTGTTCGGGAAGGCCCGGCCAAGCTCATGCGCGGTGCGGTCCGCTCCCCTGACACCTGCCCGGAAGCGATCGTGCCCGCACTCCGCGCAGCGGTGGCCCCGGTGATGCAGCCCGCACCAGCGACACCTCAGGGTCCGGGACTGCTCATGGTGGGGCGGCAGGCTCAGCGGCCCATGACAGCTGGGACACTGCTGCCGGACGCGGCAGCGCTCGCACAGCACCGCCGGGACGAAGCCGGCCCGTGCCACCTGCACCAGCACCGGCCCGTGCTGCAGAGCCTGCTGGGCCGTGCGGTACGCCGCGGCCGGAAGCCGCGCCCCGCGTGCCATCGGGTCCCGTTCCGTGTGGTGAGAATCGGCGGTGGCCATCATCAGCGGGGAGGCCTCCCTGCGAGACTCGCGGGACGGGGCGACGTCCTGGAGCCATCCGCGCTCCACGAGGCGCTGCACCTCCAGGCTGCGGGAGGTGGACAGGAACAGCAGGCCGCATCCGGTCAGCACCGTGCGCAGCAGCGCCACCTCACGCACGTGATGGTAGGGCGCGCGCGGCTCGGCATGCGAAGGGTCGTCGTCGTCGACCACGATCAGCTGCCGCAGGCGCGGCACCGGGGCGAAGACGGCCGACCGGGTCCCCACCGCGATGCGAGCCTGCCCGTGGCGCAGGCGCAGGAACGCCCGGTATCGGGGTGTGGGGCCGACGTCGGCGGTCAGCCGGGCCACCTGCTCCGCGCCCCACACGTGCTCGAGCGCCTCCGCCACCTGCTCGACGTCGCGCGCATCGGGCAGGACCACCACGGCATCGCCGTCCTGCTCCAGGCAGCGACGCACCGTGTCCAGGATCTGGGCGACCCAGCTCTGCTCCCCATAGCCGGTCAGCGCCAGGGCCGCCTGGCGGGGTCTCGGGGTCTCGGGGTCGCACACCGGATCCGGGGCGGTCAGCCCGGCGAACTCCTTCTCCACCCGGGCCACGCGCGGGGGGATCGCCGCCCGCAGCACATCCGAGGTGACCCCGGCACCGCGCTCAGCCACCTGCCGGGCCAGCTGGAGCACCTCCGGGGACAGCACCGGGACCGCCGAGACCACCTTGTGGATCAGAGAGAGCCGGGACGCCGTCTCCGCCGCCTCACAGCGCTCGACGACGAAGCCCAGCATCTCGCGACCGGAGAAACGGACCTTCACCCTCCCCCCGGGCACGACGGCGGCGTCGTGGTCCCGCGGCACCACATAGTCGAAGGTTCGGTCCAGATGCGGGACTCCGGAGTCCAGCAGCACCCGCGCCACCGGCAGCTCCGGGGCCGCCCCCGCCGGCAGACGCGCAGGCGGCGGCGGAGCCAGGGCGTCGAGGAGCGCCGGCTGGCTGTCCTCCCGCTCCGTCATCGCCTGTCTCCCTCCACGGCACTGGGACCTGTTCACCGGATGATGCTACGCGCCCGGGCTGACAGGCACGAAGTCCCCGGTGGCCGTCTGGTGCCGGTGCAGGCACGGCAGAGGCCGCACTGGACACAGAGGCCGCACCGGACACAGAGGCAGGGAGGACAGCACGCGCCCCCGCCCTGGGGTGGGCGGGGGCCGCGTGCTGCAGGGTCGCCGGGCCTCAGGCGCCGAAGTACGACTTCAGAGCCTCGACACGGTCGAGACGCTCCCAGGGGAAGTTCTCGCCCTCACGGCCGAAGTGGCCGTTGCGGGCGGTCTCGCGATAGATGGGCCTCTTGAGGTCCAGATCCTCGATGATCCCCAGCGGGCGGAGGTCGAAGATCTCATCGATGGCCGCGGAGATGCGCGCCGGATCCACCGTCTCCGTGCCGAAGGTCTCCACATAGATGCCCACCGGACGCGCCCGGCCGATGGCGTAGGCGATCTGGATCTCGGCGCGCTCGGCCAGCCCGGCGGCGACCACGTTCTTCGCCACCCAGCGCATCGCGTAGGCGGCCGAGCGGTCCACCTTGGAGGGGTCCTTGCCGGAGAACGCGCCGCCTCCGTGCCGAGCGAAGCCGCCGTAGGTGTCGACGATGATCTTGCGGCCGGTGAGTCCGGCATCGCCCACCGGACCACCGACCACGAAGGGCCCAGAGGGGTTGATGATCTCGGAGACCGCGGAGATGTCCAGCCCGGAGGCCTCGATCACCGGCGCCACCACGTGCTCCGACATGTCAGCGTGCAGCTGCTCCTGGGCGGTCTCCTGCGTGTGCTGGGTGGAGACCACCACAGTGTCCAGGCTCACGGGTCGCGCTCCGTCGTAGCCGACCGTCACCTGGGTCTTGCCGTCGGGGCGCAGATAGTCCAGCTCACCCGTCTGCCGGACCTCTGTGAGCCGGGCCGAGAGACGGTGGGCCAGCGCGATGGGCGTCGGCATATAGGTGTCGGTCTCGTTGGTGGCGTAGCCGAACATGATGCCCTGGTCGCCGGCTCCCTGGGCGTCCCGGCGATCTTCGGCTCCGCCGCGGGCCTCCATCGAGTTGAACACGCCGGCGAAGATCTCCGGGGACTGCTGGCCGATGCTGACGGAGACGCCGCAGCGGGCGCCGTCGAAGCCGTTGGCCGAGGAGTCGTAGCCGATGTCCAGCAACGTGGAGCGCACGATCTGCGGGATCTCCACATACCCCGAGGTGGTGACCTCCCCGGCGACATGCACCAGGCCGGTGGTGGTGAGGGTCTCCACCGCGACCCGAGAGTCGGGGTCTACGGCGAGCATCGCATCGAGCACCGCATCGGAGATCTGGTCGCAGATCTTGTCCGGATGACCGATGGTCACGGACTCGGAGCTGAACAGCCGCAGTCCCTGCGGCAGGGGCATGTCAGAAGAGGCAGCGCTGGTGTTGGTCACCGGCTCATCCTACGCGAGCGGCCAGCGTCGAGGCTGGCCGGTCAGCCAGCGGCTTCACAGAGCGTAAGGCGATCGCGCCCGGCGGGAGATCAGCTGCGCGGCACGGTCGACCACGGCCTGCGCGGCCTCCTGCTTGGTGCCCACCACATGGACCGGATCGGCGTCACCGAGGAGCCCCTGGACGCCGAAGGACGCCAGGATATGGATCTCTGTGTCGTCCTGACCGAACACCAGGTTCCGGCCCACGCGATTCAGCACGAGCAGCTCGCATCCCTTGCGCAGCAGTTTGGCCTGTGCGAGGTCCAGCGGATCGTTCTCCGCGTCGCCGGTCTCGGCGGCGAAGCCGACGATGACGGTGGGACCGGTCCCTCGCTCGGCGCGCCTCCGCACCGTCGTGGCCAGGATGTCCGGATTGCGCTGCAGGTGGATGACCGGGTCCGTGCCGTCGTCGGTCTTCTTGATCTTGGCCTCGGCATAGTCGGCCGGACGGAAGTCGGCGACTGCCGCCGCCATGAGCAGCATGTCTGCTGCGGCGGCCGCGGACTCGACGGCGGCATGCAGCTCCTCGGCCGTCTCGACGGTCTCCACCGTCAGCCTGTCCTGAGCCGCCGGTGCCGGGACGTCCATCACCCCGGCGATGAGGTGCACCTGCGCACCCGCGGCCAGCGCGGCCTCGGCCAGTGCCAGTCCCTGTTTCCCGGAGGAGCGGTTGCCCAGGTATCGCACAGGGTCCAGCGGCTCGCGGGTGCCCCCGACGGTGACGACGACGGCTCGCCCGGACAGCGGGCCCTCCGACGGGGTCACGGCGCCCGACGGCGGCGCCGGGTCTGCGTCACCAGGGCCCTCGGCGAGGACCCTGCGGAGGTGCGCGTGGATGTCGTGGGGCTCGGGCATCCGGCCCGGACCCGAGTCGGAGCCTGTCAGCCGCCCGACAGCGGGCTCCATGATGTCGACCCCGCGCCGACGCAAGGTCTCGACGTTGTCGGCGGTGGCGGCGTTGCGCCACATCTCGGTGTGCATGGCCGGCACGAGCACCACCGGCGCCTCGGTGGCCAGCAGCGTGGACGTGAGAAGATCATCGGCCATGCCGGCCCGCACCCGGGCCATCAGGTCGGCGGTGGCCGGTGCCACCACGACCAGGTCCGCCTCCTGGCCGAGGCGGACATGCCGCACCTCGTCCACATGAGAGAAGACGGAGGTGCTCACCTTCCGCCCGCTGATGGCCTCCCACGTGGGACGGCCCACGAACTCTTCCGCGGCGGCGGTCGGAACGACGTCGACCTGATGGCCGTCCTCACGGAGCAGTCGCACCAGGTGCACGGCCTTGTAGGCCGCGATGCCTCCGCTGACTCCCAGGACGATGCGCATCAGGTCGATCGGTGCTCTCCGGACCGTAGGGTCAGGATGCCGGGTTCTCGGCGGGGTGGTTGACCAGCAGGTCCTGGTCGATCTCCCGCAGAGCGATGGACAGAGGCTTCTCGTTGAGCTTCGTGTCCACCAGCGGGCCGACGTACTCGAAGAGCCCCTCGTGGAGCTGCGCGTAGTAGGCGTTGATCTGGCGGGCGCGCTTGGCGGCGAAGAGCACCAGGGCGTACTTCGAGTCGCTCTTGCCCATCAGGGAGTCGATCGGCGGGTCGATGATGCCTTCGAGCTGCTCAGTCACGGAAGAAAGGTCCTTGTCGGTCGCGTGTGGTGGGCCGTCGATCAGACGGCGTCCTTCTGGAAGCCCATGAGGGCGACGAGTTCGGCGGCGGCGCGGTCGAGGTCGTCGTTGATCACGGTGACGTCGAACTCCGATTCTGCCGCAAGCTCCATCTTAGCGGTTTCCAGGCGCCTCTGCTGTTCCTCGGGCCCCTCCGTACCCCGCCCTGTGAGGCGAGACACCATCTCGTCCCACGACGGCGGCGAGAGGAACACGAACTGCGCCTCGGGCATGGTCCGCCGCACCTGCCGGGCCCCCTGGAGGTCGATCTCCAGCAGGACGCTGCGTCCCTGGCCCAGGGCCTCCTCCACGGTGGATCGCAGGGTCCCGTAGCGGTGCCGCCCATGGACGGTGGCCCATTCGAGGAAGGCGCCCTCCTCCACCAGGCGGTCGAACTGCTCGGGCGCGACGAAATGATAGTCGACGCCGTCAGCCTCCCCCGGTCGCGGATCGCGGGTCGTCGCAGAGACCGAGAAGCAGACCTGCGGATAGTTCTCTCGGATGTAGCGGCTCATCGTCGACTTCCCCACAGACGTGGGGCCTGCGAGCACGGTGACCTTGGGCTCGTTCACTGCGGTGGACTCCTCGGCGCGGTCCGAGCCGCTCGACGGCGGCCGCGGAACCTCGGTGTGGTCGGTGGGCCGAGGCGGAACAGTCCCGGCCGGAGCAGGACCGACGCACCTCAAGCCTGGGCATCAGGATGTCGTCCATCCTAACGTCCGGACGAGGCCCCGCCGACCGAGACGCGGGGCAGCACGCGGGCCGCTTCAGGCCAGCTGAGCCAGATGTCGGGCCAGAGCGGTCCGCTGCTTGACGCCGAGTCCACCGATGCGCCGGTTCTCGGAGATCCCGAGATCCTCCAGCGTCCGGGCGGCCGTGACCTTCCCCACGCCGGGCAGCGCCTCCAGCAGCTCCACAGTCTTCAGCCGGGCCACCGCCTCGGACGTCTCGGCCTTGGCCAGCACGTCGTCGAAGCTGATCTTCCCCGCTCCGAAGGCCTCCTTCAGCTCGGCCCGCTCGATCCGGGCCGCGAGGGCCTTCTGCCGGGCGATGTCGCGCTCTTCCTTGCTCAGTTCTCGCAGGGCCACGGTGTTCTCCTCTGCTGCGCCGCCTATGACATGTGGCAGAATCTAGCCTCATTTGTGCCCAGGGGCAATAGCCAGTTCCCCCAGATCAGGCGGCGACAGCCCCGGACGCGGCGCGGTCGAGCGTCCAGACGGACCTGGACGGTCAGTCGCCCAGATCGGCCACGGTGCGGTCGATCGCAGCGGTCAGCGAGGCGACGTCGGGTCCGTGCGCGAGGATCCCCCGGGAGGAGTTGACGACCACCTGCCGGTGAGCCGGGCCGAAGCCTCGCCGCAGGTCCTGCGCCGTCGCCCCCTGCGCCCCGTATCCCGGAGCGAGCAGCGGCATCGCCCCTGCGGTCAGGTCGACACCTGCTTCTTCCGCCAGGCCCGCCGTCGTCGCGCCGACCACCAGGCCGATGTCTCCCAGGGCGCCGTCGTCGACCACGTCGTTCTCCGCGGCGGCCCGAGCGGCGATGCCTGCGGCCACCGTCCCGTGGGCGTCCCGTGCCAGCTGGACCTCCCGCCCTTCGGGGTTCGAGGTCAGCGCCAGCACGAACAGCCCGGCGCCATGGCGGCGGGCCGCCTCGACGGCGGGGCTCAGCGAACCGAAGCCCAGGTACGGGGAGACGGTGAGCGCATCGGCGGCGAGGGCGGCGTCGGGGTCCAGCCACGCCTCGGCGTAGCCGGCCATCGTCGAACCGATGTCGCCCCGTTTCGCATCGGCGATCACCAGCAGCCCCTCCCGGCGGGCGGCCTGCTGCAGCTCGGCCAGCACGCTCAGGCCCGCAGGCCCGAACCGCTCGAAGAAGGCGACCTGCGGCTTGATGATGCCGACCCGACCCACCGCGGCATCCAGCACGCGGCGGCCGAACTCCCGGAGCCCGGCGACGTCGTCGGCCAGGCCCCACTGAGTCAGCAAAGCGGCGTGCGGATCGACGCCGACGCACAGCCGACCGTGGCGACGGATCGCCTCGGCCAGCCGTGCGCCGAACTGCGGAGGGCGCTCGCTCATGAGGAGAGCTCCGCGAGCCGTGCCGCGTGGTCCTGCAGGGAGGTGACCGACCAGCTGAACTGGCGCAGCGCCTCGATCGCCAGGACCGCGGCGCCGAACTCCGCCACCGTGGTGATCACCGGAGTGCCCACCGACGTCGCCGCCGCACGGATCTCGTAGCCGTCGCTGCGGGCGTCCCCACCCGAGGGCGTGTTCACGATCAGGTCGATCTGCCCGGACTCCACGAGGTCGAGGATGGTCTCCCCCTCCCCCGGGGCGTCGGCGATCTTGCGCACCACCGAGGGGTTCAGGCCGTTGCGCCGCAGCACGTCCGCGGTGCCCCCGGTGGAGACGACCTCGAAGCCGAGGTCCACCAGGCGCTTGACGGTCATGATGACGGCGCGCTTGTCCCGGTTGGCCACCGAGACGAAGACCTTGCCGGAGGTCGGCAGCGGGTTGCTCGCCGCCTGCTGAGACTTCGCGAAGGCCGTGTCGAAGTGCTTGTCGATGCCCATGACCTCACCGGTGGAGCGCATCTCCGGACCCAGCAGCGAGTCCACCACACGCCCCTCAGGGGTGCGGAACCGGTTGAACGGCAGTACGGCCTCCTTGACGGACACCGGGGCGCCCGGGGGCAGCAGGGATCCGTCACCGAAGGTCGGCAGCAGCCCGCCTGCCGGGTGGCCGGAGCCCGCCCGCAGCTCGCTGATCGAGACGCCCGTGCCGATCAGCGCGGCGGCCTTGGCCAGCTGCACGCCGGTGGCCTTGGAGACGAACGGCACCGTGCGTGAGGCCCGCGGATTGGCTTCGATGACGTAGAGGACGTCGGAGGCGACGGCGAACTGGATGTTGATCAGGCCACGGACCCCGACGCCGGCGGCGATCGCGGCGGTCGCCTCCCGGACCCGCTCCAGCACGTCCGGTCCCAGGGTGATCGGAGGCAGGGCGCAGGCCGAGTCGCCCGAGTGGATCCCGGCCTCTTCGATGTGCTCCATGACACCGCCCAGGTAGAGGTCCCGGCCGTCGAAGAGGGCGTCGACGTCGACCTCGATCGCGTCCTCCAGGAACCGGTCCACCAGCACGGGATGCTCCGGGGTGACCTCGGTCGCGTTGGCGATGTACCGGGCGAGTCCAGGCTCGTCGTAGACGATCTCCATGCCGCGTCCGCCCAACACATAGGAGGGCCGCACCAGCACGGGATAGCCGATGCCGTCGGCCACCCGCTTGGCGTCCTCGAAGCTCACGGCCGTGCCGTTCTTCGGCGCGATGAGCCCGGCCTGCCGCAGCACCTGGTCGAACTCGCCACGGTCCTCCGCCAGATCGATGGCCTCCGGCGACGTGCCCAGGATCGGCACCCCGGCGTCGGCCAGCTGCTGGGCGAGCTTCAGCGGCGTCTGACCGCCGAGCTGGACGAACACCCCGTGGACGCCGCCGGTCCGCTCCTCGGCGGCGATGACCTCCAGGACGTCCTCCAGGGTCAGCGGCTCGAAGTAGAGCCGTGTGGAGACGTCGTAGTCGGTGGAGACGGTCTCCGGGTTGCAGTTGACCATGACGGTCTCGTAGCCCGCATCCCGCAGCGCCATGGTGGCATGCACGCAGGAGTAGTCGAACTCGATGCCCTGGCCGATCCGGTTCGGCCCCGAGCCCAGAATGATGACCGAGGGCTTCTCGTGGTCGCTGATCTCATCCTCACGGTCGTAGGACGAATAGTGGTACGGCGTGTAGGCCTCGAACTCGGCCGCACAGGTGTCCACCGTCTTGAAGACCGGCCGGATGCCCAGTGCGTGGCGCACACCCCGCACCACGGCGGGGTCCATGTGGCGCAGGGCGCCGATCTGCTCGTCCGAGAAGCCGTGCCGCTTGGCGGTGCGCAGCACCTCCGGGCTGAGCTCACGTGCCTCAGCGATCGTCTGGGCGGTCTCGTTGATCAGCTCCAGCTGGTCCAGGAACCACGGGTCGATGGCGGTGATCTCGTGCACCTGCTCCAGGCTGGCCCCGGAGAGCAGCGCACGCTGCACCTGGTGGATACGCTCGGTGGTCGGCGTGGCCATCTTCTCCAGCAGCTCGGCGAGCTCCTCCTGGCCGGCGGGGGTGAAGTCGAACTCCGAGCCCCGCTGCTCCAGGGACCGCTGGGCCTTCTGCAGCGCCTCGCTGAAGTTCCGCCCGATGGCCATCGCCTCACCGACAGACTTCATGGTGGTCGTCAGCGTGGTGTCGGCGGCCGGGAACTTCTCGAAGGCGAAACGTGGGACCTTCACCACCACGTAGTCCAGCGTGGGCTCGAAGCTCGCCGGGGTCTTGCGGGTGATGTCGTTGGGGATCTCGTCGAGGGTGTAGCCCACCGCGAGCTTCGTGGCGATCTTGGCGATGGCGAACCCGGTCGCCTTCGAGGCCAGCGCTGAGGAGCGCGAGACCCGGGGGTTCATCTCGATGACGACCACCCGCCCGGTCGCCGGGTCCACTGCGAACTGGATGTTGCAGCCGCCCGTGTCGACGCCGACCTCGCGGATCACGTTGATCGCGATGTCGCGCAGCTTCTGGTATTCCCGGTCGGTCAGCGTCAGCGCCGGGGCCACGGTGATGGAGTCGCCGGTGTGCACACCCACCGGGTCGAGGTTCTCGATCGAGCAGACGACCACGACGTTGTCGTTGGCGTCGCGCATCATCTCGAGCTCGTACTCCTTCCACCCGAGGATCGACTCCTCCAGGAGCACCTCCGTGGTCGGGCTGTACTGCAGTCCCGTCCCGGCGATGCGCCGCAGGTCCTCGGCGTCGTAGGCGAGCCCGGACCCCAGCCCTCCCATGGTGAACGACGGCCGCACCACCATCGGGTAGCCGAGGTCCTCGGCCGCCTCGAACGCCTCCTCCATGGAATGGACGATCCGCGAACGGGCGGACTCGCCGCCCGAGCGCTCCACGACGCCCTTGAACTTCTCGCGGTCCTCACCGAGCTCGATAGCGGCGATGTTCGCCCCGATCAGCTCCACGCCGTACTTCTCCAGGACGCCGTCCTTGTCCAGCGCGATGGCGGTGTTCAGCGCCGTCTGCCCGCCCAGAGTGGGCAGGATCGCGTCGGGACGCTCCTTCTCGATGATCTTGGCGACGACGTCGGGGCTGATCGGCTCCACATACGTGGCGTCGGCGAACTCCGGATCGGTCATGATGGTTGCCGGGTTGGAGTTGACCAGGATGACGCGGATGCCCTCTTCCTTGAGCACGCGCAGGGCCTGGGTCCCCGAGTAGTCGAACTCTGCCGCCTGGCCGATGACGATCGGGCCGGAGCCGATGACCAGCACGGAGTTGAGGTCTTGACGCTTAGGCATTGTCCTTCACTTTCATCAGCTCGACGAAGCGGTCGAAGAGGTAGGCGGAGTCGTGAGGTCCGGCGGCGGCCTCCGGGTGGTACTGCACCGAGAAGGCCGGGATGTCCAGGCAGCGCAGCCCCTCCACGACGCCGTCGTTGAGGCTGGAGTGGCTGACCTGCACGCGGCCGTATCGCGACTCCGGGGCGGTGGTGGTCTCCCCGACGGGTGCGTCCACCGCGAAGCCATGGTTCTGCGAGGTGATCTCCACCTTGCCGGTCAGATGGTCCATGACCGGCTGGTTGATCCCGCGATGCCCGAAGGGCAGCTTGTAGGTGCCGAAGCCCAGCGCGCGGCCGAGGATCTGGTTGCCGAAGCAGATCCCGAAGAACGGCACTCCGGCGTCGAGGACCTCCCGCAGCAGGCCCACCTGGGTGGCTGCCGTGGCAGGGTCCCCGGGGCCGTTGGAGAGGAACACGCCGTCGGGCGAGACGGCCTCGATGTCCGCGAAGGACGCCGTCGCCGGCAGGACGTGGACGCGCAGCCCGCGCTCCGCCATGCGGACCGGCGTCATCGTCTTGATGCCGAGGTCGAGCGCGGCCACGACGGCGAGGGGCTCCCCCTGCCAGCCGTGGTCGGACGGCTCCACGACGTAGGCCTGCTCCGTGGTGACCTCCTCGGCCAGGCGTGCGCCCTTCATCGACGGCTGGGACCGGACCTCGTCGACGAGCTCCGCCACGGGACGCGAAGCGGCCTCCCCGGAGAAGATGCCGGCCTTCATGGCGCCGGCGGTGCGCAGATGACGGGTCACCGCACGGGTGTCCACTCCCTGAATCCCGACGACGTCCTGCGCGACGAGCTCCTCGTCCAGGCTGCGTCGGCTGCGCCAGTTCGAGGGACGCCGCGCGGCGTCACGGACCACATAGCCGGCCACCCAGATCCGGCGGGACTCCGGGTCCTCGTCGTTGACTCCGGTGTTTCCGATGTGCGGGGCCGTCTGCACGACGATCTGACGTGCGTACGACGGGTCGGTGAGGGTCTCCTGGTAGCCGGTCATGCCGGTGGCGAAGACCGCCTCCCCCAGACGGGAGCCTCGGGCCCCGTAGGCGGTCCCCTCGTGGACGGTGCCGTCCTCGAGGACGAGGAGGGCAGGATCGATGGTGCTCATAGGTGGGTTCACTCCTCGGTCAGTCTCTTCAAGTGGCTCAGCAGCTGCTCATGGGCCTCGGCGTGCCGCGCACGGAAGGCCGTCTCCACGGACTCCTCCCCCAGCTTCCAGCCGATGATGAGGGCGCCGTCGCGCTCGACGAACTTACCCACCACCCCGCGGTCGGTGCGCGTATGGGTCAGCTGGTCTCGGGTGATGAGATAGTTCCGCGCTCCGGCACGGAACACGGCCACACCCTGGTCATGGACCTCGATCCGACCGTCGGTGCGGATCCCCAGGCCGTGCACGGCCACGCGGTCCAGGTAGTCCGAGGCCTTCACCGTGCCGATGACCATGCCCTCGCCGGCGGCCAGCGGCTCGGCGTCGATGATCTCCGGCACGATCGTGGCCGGCTCCGGCAGCCCGGCCTGTCGTCTCTTGCGTCCTCGCCAGCCCCACCAGAGCATCAGGGCCGCGACCACGATGATCGCGAAGGACACATAGAAGTAGTTCAGATAGACCTGCGTCATGCGGGGTCAGTCCGCCTCTCTGCCGGTGAGCGAGGTCTGCAGCGCACCGTCGGCGACGACGCGGTGTCCCGCCAGGAAGGTGGAGTGGACCCGGCCCGGCAGCTCCATGCCGGAGAACGGGGAGTTCCGGCCCTTGGTGGCATGCTCCTCAGGACGCACGGTGCGGCGCGCCTGCGGGTCCACCAGAATCAGATTCGCAGGCTCGCCGACGGCCAGCGGGCGGCCCTGGTGCCCGTGGCGTGCGATCTCCGCCGGACGCACCGAGGTGACCTCCGCGAAGCGCCGCCAGTCCATCATGCCGGTCTCGACCATCGTGTGCTGCACCACCGAGAGCGCCGTCTCCAGCCCGGTCATCCCCATCGCGGCCTGGTGCCACTCGCACTCCTTGAGCTGCGTGGGGTGCGGGGCGTGGTCGGTGCCGACGACGTCGATCGTGCCGTCGGCCAGCGCCTCGCGCAGCGCCTGGACGTCCTCAGCCGTGCGCAGCGGCGGATTGACCTTGTACACCGGGTTGAAGCTGCGGACCATCTCCTCGGTGAGGATCAGGTGGTGCGGAGTGACCTCGGCGGTCACGTCGATGCCCCGCTCCTTGGCCCAGCGGATGATCTCCACCGACCCCTTCGTGGACACGTGGCAGACATGGAGACGCGACTCCACGTGCTGAGCCAGCAGCACGTCACGGGAGATGATCGCCTCTTCGGCCACTGCCGGCCAGCCGGGAAGCCCCAGCACCGAGGACACACAGCCCTCATTCATCTGAGCACCCTCGGTGAGCAGCGGCTCCTGGGCGTGCTGGGCCACGAATCCGTCGAAGGACTTCACGTACTCCAGTGCCCGACGCATCAACACCGGGTTGTGCACGCAGATGCCGTCGTCGGAGAACATCCGGACCTGGGCGGAGGACTCGGCCATCGCGCCCAGCTCAGCCAGGTTCTCACCGGCCAGCCCGACCGTGACGGCCCCCACGGGATGCACCTCGGTCCAACCGGACTCCAGCCCCAGACGGTGGACCTGTTCGACGACGCCGGCGGTGTCCGCCACCGGTGAGGAGTTCGCCATGGCGTGCACGGCGGTGAAGCCGCCCAGGGCGGCCGCGCGGCTGCCGGTCTCCACGGTCTCGGCGTCCTCGCGCCCGGGCTCGCGGAGGTGCGTGTGCAGGTCCACCATGCCGGGGAGCGCGATGAGGCCGGTGGCGTCGATGGTCTCCAGCGGCACGCCCTCCCGCGGCGCGGCCGTGTCGGCCCCGAGAGTGGCGATCTTCCCGTCCCGCAGCACCAGGTCGGCAGTCGTCTCCCCGAGGATCTTGGCACCGAGGATCAGGTGGTCGGTCATGCGGAACTCCCGTCGTCGTGACTCTGTGAAAGCAGCAGGTGCAGCACCGCCATGCGCACCGAGACTCCGTGCGAGACCTGGTCGAGCACCCGGTTCAGCGGAGAGTCGGCGGCGGCTGCGGAGATCTCCACGCCTCGGTTCATCGGCCCAGGGTGCAGGATCATGGCTCCGTCCCCTCCGGGGCCGTTGAGACGTTCCACCCGTGCGAGGCGCTCGTCGGTCAGGCCCCACCGGCGCGTGTACTCCGCCGGTGTGGGGAAGAAGGCTCCGCCCATGCGTTCGGCCTGCACGCGCAGCATCATCACGGCGTGCGGTCCCGAGGCCAGCGCCTCGTCGAAGCTGTAGTGCACGCTGACGGGCCACTGCTCCACACCCACAGGCAGCAGGGTCGGCGGAGCGACGAGGCCGACCTCGGCGCCGAGAGTGTTCAGCAGCCACACGCCGGAGCGGGCGACCCGAGAGTGCAGGATGTCCCCGACGATCAGCACCCGCATACCGGTCAGGTCCGTGCCACGAGGCCCGTGGCCCCGCCCAGCGGCCCAGCCTCGGCGCAGCGTGAGCGCATCCAGCAGCGCCTGTGTGGGATGCTCATGGGTGCCGTCTCCGGCGTTGACCACCGCGCAGTCCGTCCAACCCGAGGCCGCCAGCTGTGCCGCGGCGCCGGAGGCCCAATGGCGCATCACGATCGCGTCCGCTCCGATGGCCTCCAGGGTCTGGACTGTGTCCTTCAGCGACTCGCCCTTGGAGACGGAGGAGCCCTTCGCCGAGAAGTTCATGACGTCCGCGGAGAGGCGTTTCGCGGCGGCTTCGAAGGAGATCCGCGTCCGCGTGGAGTCCTCGAAGAAGAGGTTCACCACGGTGCGGCCCCGCAGCGTGGGGAGCTTCTTCACCTCGCGGGTGGCCACCGCGCTCATCTCCTCGGCGGTGTCGAGGATGCTCAGCGCGTCGCTGTGGGACAGGTCCGCGGTGGAGAGCAGGTGCCTCATGGGCGTGGCCCCCTCTCGATGAGCACGGCCTCGTCCTCGGCGGCGACGCCGTCGACGTCGGCCAGGCGCACCGAGACGCGTTCGTCCCGGGAGGTCGGCAGGTTCTTGCCCACGTGATCGGCACGGATCGGGAGCTCGCGGTGGCCGCGGTCCACCAGGACGGCCAGGCGCACCGCACGGGGCGTCCGAGGGCGGAGAGGGCGTCCAGCGCGGCGCGGACGGTGCGGCCGGAGTAGAGCACGTCGTCGACCAGGACGACGGTGGCGTCGTCGACGCCGGCCTCGGGCACCCGGGTGGGCTCCGGGGTGCGTGCGCTGCCGGTGCGCAGATCATCCCGATACATGGTGATGTCGAGGGAGCCGACCGCACGCACGGGGTCGAAGGCCCCGTCGATGCGGGCGAGCCGTTCGCCCAGCCGGCGGGCCAGCGGGGCACCCCTGCGGGGGATGCCGAGGAGAAGCAGATCGTCGACACCGCGATGGGCTTCGACGATCTCGTGCGCGATGCGCGTCAAGGCCCGCTCCACATCGGAGGCGGACATGACCTGTGAGGTCTCTGGTGTGGTCACCAGGCGACTCCTTCCTCGCCTCACGGGACGATCATTAAAGGAGACAGCAGGGTATTCAGCTGTTCAGACCCACTCTAGCGGATCCCGGAGCCCCGTCCGCCCGCGGTGACATCGCGGTGACATCGCGGTGACGTGGCGCGGGCGTGGGAGCACGGTTCAGTCGAGCAGAGTCGACTTGAGCTTCTGCAGCCGCCCCAGGACCCCGTTGACGAAGGGCGGGGACTCGTCCGTGGAGAGTTCCCGCACCATGGCGACGGCTTCGGCGACGGCGACGCCGTCGGGGATGTCGTCGTTGTAGAGCAGCTCCCAGGCGCCGATGCGCAGCGCCATCAGGTCCACGCGCGGCATGCGCTCCAGGCTCCAGCCCCGGGAGTAGGTGGTCAGCAGCTCGTCGATCCGCTCGCGGTGGGAGACGACGCCGTCGAGGACGGTGACGACGTAGTCATCGACCACGAGATCGGCCTTCTCCCGGCGGACCCGGAGGACTTCGAGCGGCTCGGCTCCACGCTGCTCCGACTCGAAGAGCACCTCGAGCGCACGGCGGCGCGCCTTGCTTCGACGGGCCACAGGTCAGTCCGTCACGCGGCCGAGGTACTCGGAGGACCGGGTGTCCACCTTGACCTTCGTGCCCTGGTCGACGAAGAGAGGGACCTGGATCTCGTGGCCGGTCTCCAGGGTGGCGGACTTCGTGCCGGCCGAGGACCGATCGCCCTGGAGGCCCGGCTCCGTGTAGGTGATCTCGAGGACCACGGACGGGGGCATGTCCAGGTACAGCGGTGTGCCCTCGTGCAGCGCGATGCTGACTTCCTGGGACTCCAGCAGGAAGTTCGCCGCATCGCCGACGACGGCGCCGGGGACGGTGATCTGGTCATAGTCCCGCAGGTCCATGAACACGTAGTCGTCGCCGTCGGCGTAGAGGTACTGATAGTTGGAGCGGTCCACCGTGGCGAACTCCACCTTGGCGCCGGCGTTGAAGGTCTTGTCCACGACCTTGCCGGAGGTGATGTTCTTCAGCTTGGTCCGGATGAACGCTCCGCCCTTGCCGGGCTTGACGTGCTGGAACTCCAGGGTGTTCCAGAGCTGGCCCTCGAGCTTGAGGACGGAACCGTTCTTGATGTCGTTGGAGGTGGCCACTGATTGCCCTTCTTCACATCGGATGCGGGTGTCCGCGCGCCGGTCGGCACACGGCACGGCTGTGCGCGGTTGTCGATTCTACAGGGAGACCGTGGTGCCCTCGTCCGACTCCGCGATCTCCTGATATGTGGCGAAGAGGATCGAGGCGTCGGGGATCTCCACCGTGGCGGGCTGGCCCTGCCCGGCCAGGAGCACGAAGCGCAGCTGGTCGCCGCGGTTCTTCTTGTCCCGCCGGATGCCTTCGAGCAGCTGGTTCCAGCGGTCGTCCCGGTAGGTCACCGGAAGGCCCAGCGAGGTCAGCACCGACCGGTGACGGTCCGCCGTGGCATCGTCCAGACGGCCCAGACTGCGCGCCAGCTCGGCGGCGAAGACCATGCCCACCGAGACGGCGGCCCCATGGCGCCACTGGTAGCGCTCGGCCAGCTCTATGGCGTGGGCCAGGGTGTGCCCGTAGTTCAGCGACTCGCGCAGCCCGGACTCCTTCGGGTCCTGGCCGACCACCGAGGCCTTGACCCGGATGGCGCGTTCGATGAGTTCCCGCAGCTGTCGCGAGTGCGGATTCTGGGCCTGTTCCGGCGAGGACTCGATGATCTCGAGGATCCTCTCGTCGGCGATGAAGCCGCATTTGACCACCTCGGCGAGTCCGGCGACGAGCTCGTTCCGCGGCAGCGTCAGCAGAGTGTCCAGGTCGGCGAGCACCGCGGCGGGCTGGTGGAACGCTCCCACCAGGTTCTTGCCCTCGGCGGTGTTGATGCCGGTCTTGCCCCCGACGGCGGCGTCGACCATGGCCAGCAGCGTGGTGGGCATGTGGACCACCCGGACCCCACGCAGCCAGGTGGCGGCCACGAACCCGGCGACGTCGGTCACCGCTCCCCCTCCGACGGCGACGACGGCGTCGGAGCGGGTGAAGTCGTTCTGCCCCAGGACCTGCCAGCAGAAGGCGGCCACCTGGATGTGCTTGCCCTCCTCGGCGTCCGGGATCTCCGCGACCACGGCCTTGTAGCCGGCGTTCTCCAGGTCTTCGCGGACGACGTCGCCGGTGGCGCGCAACGCACGGGGGTGGATGACCAGCACACGCTCGGCCTGAGATCCGATCATCTGCGGCAAGCGTCCGAGCAGCCCGTTGCCGATGACGACGTCATAGCCGAGCTCCTGGCCGCCCGTGCCTCGGCCGTCACCGACAGTGATGACCGTGGGCTCGGCGGCCTGGTCCGTCTCGGCGGCCGGCCCCGCACCTGTTCCAGGGCTGTTCTCGGGCACGGGGTTCTCGGGTGCGGTGTCTGCCTGGGGGCTCATGGAGTGAGGTCTTCTCCTCGGCTGGGTCAGTGGACGGCACGGAGTGCCGACACGATGGTATCGACTCGCTCGTCGATCGTCCCCTCAGCAGGCGGGACGACGACGTCCGCGCATTCACGATACAGGGCCTCGCGCTCGGCGTAGATCCGCCGCCAGGAGGTCACCGGATCGTCTCCGAGGACCGGGCGGGTGGAACCGTCGCCGAGACGCTGGGCAGCCTGCTGCGCGGTGAGGTCCAACATGACGACCAGCTGACGGCGCAGCGCCTCGCGGGTGCGGGCACTGAGCACGGAGCCTCCCCCGAGGCTGAGCACCGAGGGGCGCGGCGAGTCCAGAAGTTCCGCCACGATCTTCTCCTCCTCGGCGCGGAAAGCCTCCTCACCATGGGTGATGAAGTACTCAGCGATGCTTCCATGACGCGCGACGAAGAAATGGTCGGTGTCCACATGAGGCCTGCCCAGCCGGCGTGCCAGAGCGGAGCCGACGGTCGACTTGCCGGATCCCATCGGCCCGATGAGCACGATGTTGCGCGCCGGCTCCTGCATACGTCCGGTTCCCACCATCGGCTGTGCCCGCCGTCAGTCCTGCATCGCCGCAGGAGCCTGCAGCGGATCGCCGTCGGTGCCGGCGCTCCCCGGCCGGGAGCCGAGCTCCGGGAGCTCGGAGACGTAGGACTTGAGGTTCCGACGCACCTCGGCGAGGCTGTCGCCGCCGAACTTCTCCAGGACGGCCTGAGCGATCACCAGCGACACCATCGCCTCGGCCACCACACCGGCCGCCGGGACGGCACAGACGTCAGAACGCTGGTGGTGAGCGGTGGTCGGCTCGCCTGTCGCGGTGTCCACAGTGCGCAGCGCGCGCGGCACTGTGGCGATCGGCTTCATGGCGGCGCGCACGCGCAGCGGCGTGCCGATGCTCATGCCCCCTTCGATGCCTCCGGCCCGGTTGGTCGCACGGCGGGCCGTGGAGCCCTCGGGCTCGATCTCGTCATGGGCCTCGGAACCGCGCCGGCGCGCCGTGCGGAAGCCGTCGCCGACCTCCACACCCTTGATCGCCTGGATGCCCATCAGCGCACCGGCCAGCCGGGCGTCGAGGCGCCGGTCCCAATGGACGTAGGACCCCAACCCCGGAGGCAGTCCGTCGACGACGACCTCCACGACGCCGCCGAGGGTCTCCCCTGCCTTGTGGGCGTCGTCCACCTCAGCGACCATCCGCTCGCTGGTGGCCGGGTCGGTGCAGCGCAGCGGATCGGCGTCCAGACGCTCGACGTCGCGCGCCGACGGCGTCTCGACCTCTTCCGGGATCTCCACGGTTCCGATGGCGGTGGTGTGGGAGACCGTGGTGATGCCCAGGTCGTCCAGGAAGGACTGGGCGACGGCCCCCAGGGCGACACGGGTGGCGGTCTCGCGCGCCGAGGCGCGCTCCAAGACCGGTCGGGCCTCGTCGAAGCCGTACTTCTGCATACCGGTGTAGTCGGCGTGCCCAGGACGCGGACGCGTCAACGCGGCGTTGCGGGCGAGCCCTTCGAGCTCATGGGCGTCGATCGGGTCGGCCGACATGACCTTCTCCCACTTCGGCCACTCGGTGTTGCCCACCTCGATTGTCACCGGCGCGCCGATGGTCAGACCGTGCCGCACACCGGCCAGCAGCCTGACTTCGTCCTTCTCGAACTTCATCCGGGCTCCGCGCCCGTAGCCGAGACGACGGCGCGCCAGGGCATCCTGGACCGCCTCGGTGGTCAGCCGCACCCCGGCGGGAAGGCCCTCGATGATGCCGACGAGGGAACGGCCGTGTGATTCTCCGGAGGTCAGCCAGCGCAACATGGCCTCCATGATGCCATGTCGCAGGGCGCACGGCGGCGTCGTCGGGCACGATTCCGCCTGGTGGACGCCTGGTGGGCCTCGGAAGGACGTGCAGGGCGCGCCGCGGGCACCTTCCCGACCGATCAGTCGGGCAGCACCGACCGCATGCGGGCGACCATCTGCTCGTGTTCCGCCGACGGCAGCTCCGCCGCCGGGCGCGCGGTGCCTGCGGTGAATCTGTGGACCTGTTCCACTGCCTGGTGGAGCAGCATGGTCAGCCCGGAGACCACGTGGCCACCGGCCCGCTCCCAGGCGTCCGCCAGCGCGGAGGGCCAGGGATCGTAGGCGACGTCGAGCAGCGGCAGGCGACGTCTCAGACGGGGCACCTGCGCGGCGAGGCCGTCCGCCGCCCGCGGAGGCAGGGTGGAGACCACTGCACCGAGCTCGTCGCCGGCGACGTCACGGGTGAGCGCTCGAGGGTCGCCGTCCGGAGACGGATCCCCAGGGCCTCAGCCACGGGCTCGAGCGAGACGGCCCGCTCCGGGGAGCGGGCGTAGGCGCACACCTCGGTGAAGCCCAGCTCGGCGGCAGCGGCCAGCGCTCCGCCGCCGTCGAGCCCGCCCCGATGACGCCGAACCGGCCCTGCGTCCCCTCGGTGGGCGGACGCTCCGTCGCCGCCGTCGGGAGCCCGGCCTTCTGGAGCCCGGCCTCCTCGAGCGCGGCCACGATTCCGTCCACGTCGGTGTTGTCGCCGGCCAGGCCATCTGGACGATGGACCACCGTGTTCAGCACCCCCAGGGTCTCCACTCGCGGAGAGAGGGTGTCCATATGCGGCACCATGCAGATTTCAGGGGCATGGTCACTGACCACCCGACCCAGCCGCGCTGCGCCCCTTCCCCCGCCAGGAAGTCGGGGAGCTCGGCGACGTCGACGTCGCGGCGTGAGTAGGTGATATCCGCTCCCAGCATCGCGTAGGCGGCACCGTGCAGCGCCGGAGAGAGGGAATGGCCGATGGGGTGCCCGAGCACCGCGGCGCGGGGCCGACTCATTCGCCCTCCTCCACCTCGGCCTCTGCAGCCTCCTCCTCGGCCGGGCTGCAGACCCCGGGGTTGTCGTCGCAGTAGTCGTTGAACACCGCGACATCCTCCAGATGCTCCGCGTAGGTCTCGTTGAAGCGGGTCTCCCCGGTCTCGACGTTCACGGTGACCCAGTAGTAGTAGTCGGTCTCGGCCGGGTCGACGGCGGCCTCCAGCGTGCCCGGCGTCGGCGCGGCGATGGGGCCGGGTGGCAGTCCCTCGTGCACGTAGGTGTTGTACTCGTTCTCCGGGTTCAGCCGCTCGGACTCCGGGAAGTGCAGGTCGCCGGACAGGCCGAGGCCGTAGTTCACGGCTGCATCGATCTGCAGCAGGCCTCCGGTCTCCGTGTTGTCCGGGTCCAGCCGGTTCTCGATCGCGCTGGCGATCACCCGGTAGTCATCGGGCTCGGAATGGTTGGCCTCCCCGGTGATGAGTGAGGCGATGATGACGGCTCGCCACTGCTCGTCCTCGTCGGTGATGCCGGCATCCTCGAACTCCTCGAACGTCCGGTCCACCATGGCCTGCAGGATCTCTGTCGGCTCCGGGTCCTCCTCCACGCTGAAGCGGTACTCGCCGACCGCCAGATAGCCCTCCAGAGTCTCCGCCTCCTCGGGCAGGCCGAAGTCAGCAGGGTCCTCTGCGGCCTCGCGGAAGTCGGCCTCGGGGATCCCTGTGGCGTCAGCGACTGCGGAGAAGACCTCATCGATCCGCCATCCGGCGTTGACCCAGACGACTCCCTGAGCCTCCCGGTCCGGGGTCAACGCGCTGACCGCGTCGGCGGCCGGCATCTCCTCGCGGACCTCGAACTCTCCGGCCTGCAGGACGCCGAGGTCGTCGGCGTCGCGCAGGGCATCACGCAGAGCCTCCTGGCTGGCGATGATCCCCTGTTCGGCGAGCCGTCGGCCGACGACCTCCCAACCCTCGCCCGGGTTCACCTCGAACGTGACCGTGTCTCCGGCCTGGGTCTCGTAGTCCTCGGGGCCGGAGAGCAGCCCGCCGAACACCGCGTTGAACACGACGGCCACGATGACCAGCAGCGCGGCGAATCCGCCGAGCACGAGCCCGAGGGCGAGATTGCGCCGACGGCGCCGCTCCCGACGCCGCGTGAGGATCTCGCGGCTGGCGCCCGTGTCGAGGGGGGTGACGGTCTGGTATCCGCGGCCATAGCTCGAGGAGGTGATCAGCAGCGGCGTCCCGTCCGCGTCGTGCTCGACATGCTCCTCCAGCACGTGTTCCTCCGGCCCCAGGACGGCCTCGTCCGGAGACACAGGAGAGGCGGCGGATTCCGGGTCAGACACGACCTCCACAGGATCCGCCGTGCGGGAGGGCTCCGGGTCGGCCGGCGCCCGCCGATCCGTCGAAGCCACTTCTCCGGAGGCGGCGCCGGGGGCGCCGATGGCCTGCTCGAAGGGAACCCGCCTCGAGGGCGCCTCCGCCGCCTGCCGCTCCCGCTCGGCCCTCGCGCGCTCCCGGGCCTCCCGGATCTCACGACGGCGACGGCGGGAGCCCACCTGATGCGGCATGTCATCGCTCACGCGGGGGTCCTCACTGGTGTCGGCGGCACATGTCGATGCGATTGTAATCTATTCGTGATCCGGATTCCGGGACGTCGGGAGACCTGAGGACCGGGAGACCTGAGGACTCAGCCCGACTCCTCGATCATCCGCCGCCAGCTGCGCCGCGCCTCCAGAGCCTCCTCCGCCTCAGCATGGTCCGGGCGTCGCCCGCGGACCGTGCCTGCTCGAGCTCCTGCTCCAGGCCGGCGATGGTCTCGTCGAGCTGGGTGAGCATCGAGTTCTGACGCGCGACCGTCTCAGGGTCAGTGCGCCGCCAGTGGGCCTCCTCCGCCTCACGGAAGGCGTCCTGGACGCGCTTCAGAGCCCCTTCCATACGCTTGACGTCACCCCGCGGCACCCGACCGGCCGCATCCCAGCGTTCGAGCAGCGCATGGTAGCGATCACGGACGGTCTCGGGGGCCGTGAACGGCATGAGCGCCTCGAGCTCCTTCAGGAGCTGCTCCTTGACCTCCAGGTTCGCCTGGTATTCGGCGTCGATCTCCGCGTTGACCGCGTCTCGGGAGGCGAAGAACACGTCCTGGGCCTTCCGGAACCGCGCCCACTGCGCGTCGTCGGTGCGGCGTGCCCCGCGGCCCGCCGCCTTCCATTCGTCCATGAGGCGGTGGTAGGCCTTCGTGGTGGGCCCGAAGTCGGTGCTGTGCTGGAGCTCCTCCGCACGCGCGATGAGCTCCTCCTTGATCCGCTTGACCTCGCCGTGTTCCTTGTCCCGCCGGCTGAAGAAGGCCCGGCGTTCCTTGTCGAACGTGTTGCGCGCGGCACGGAAGCGCTTCCAGTACGGGTCTTCCTGGGCCTTGGTCAGTCGCGGCGGCTTCTTCTGCTCGGCCTTCCACGCCTCGAAGAGCTCGGACATGCGCTGCTGCGCCGACTTCCAATGCTGGGCTCCGGGATCGGTGGCGGCGATCTGCTCCGCCTCAGCCACGATCCCCTCACGCACCGTCAGGTGCTCGGCCACGGCCTGCTCCGCCTCCTCCTTCTCCCGGGCGGCCAGGGCGTCGATGCCCTCGGCCAGCTCGGCGAGCATGCTGCGCAGAGCCGGGACGTCGCCGACCCACGCGCCGCCGTCCAGCTCGGCGAGGAGCGCCTCCCGGCTCTCTCTGAGCGCCTTGGCACCGTCAGCGGCCGCCTCCACTCGGGCCTTGAGCAGCAGAGCGCGGTTGAAGAGCTCGTCGAACTTGCGGGTGAAGTACTGCAGAGCCTCCTCCGACGTCGCGCCGGGGTACTGGCCGACGTAGACCTCCCCGGCGGACGGCCGGCCGGCGCTCTGATCACCCTCGGGTTCCTGGGGCTGGCCGGTCTGCTCAGCAGGCGTCTGCTCAGCCGACTCCTCCTGCCGGACGGCAGGCTCGGGCGTTCCCGACGACGTCGGCGCCGTCGCGTAGACATGGCCGTCCTCGTCGACGCGGGCCAGCTGCCGCGCCTCGTCGAGAGTGGTCTCGTGGTGTCCGGGTCTGACTGCGGGACTCATGGGCACCACCCTACCGGCACCGCACACGACCTGCGACGCGGCCGCTATGATGGACCGGTCTGTCGACCCCGTCACCTCCAGTGAGGAGCGCCCACCCCGCATGGCACGCACAACGTCCCTCTCCGGCTTCACCGAGTGGCTTCCTGAGGAGCGGCTCGTGGAGCTCCATGTGCTCGACACGCTCCGCGAGGTCTTCGAGCGCCATGGGTTCGCCTCCATCGAGTCCCGCGCCGTGGAGACCGTGGACACCCTGCTGCAGAAGGGCGAGATCGACAAGGAGATCTACGGGGTCTCCCGGCTGCAGGCCGACGAGGACGCCGAGGCTCGCCTGGCGCTGCATTTCGACCTCACGGTGCCCTTCGCACGCTATGTCGTGGAGAACGCCGGCCACCTCTCCTTCCCCTTCCGTCGATACCAGATCCAGAAGGTCTGGCGCGGAGAACGCCCGCAGGACGGCCGGTACCGCGAGTTCACGCAGGCGGACATCGACATCGTCGGCGACGGCGCCCTGCCCTTCCGCTGCGACGTGGAGCTCGCCGTCGTCATGGCGCGGGCCCTGGAGTCCCTGCCCATCGGTGATTTCCGGCTGCGGATCAACAACCGGAAGCTCTCGGAGGGCTTCTACCGGTCGATCGGCCTGGAGGACACCGCCGCGGTGCTGCGTGCCATCGACAAGCTCGAGAAGATCGGCCCGGAGAAGGTCGCCGCCGAGCTGGCGGAGACGGCCGGCGCGACGGAGGAGCAGGCGCAGAAGGCGCTGGCGCTGGCCCAGATCCGCACGCCGGACCTCTCCTTCGTGGAGCAGGTGCGCGCCCTGGGCGGATCGCACGAGCTGCTCGACGCCGGACTGGCCGAACTGGCCGACGTCATCGGGGAGCTCGAACGACGCGTTCCGGGGCGCGCCGTCGCCGACCTCTCTATCGCACGGGGCCTGGACTACTACACCGGCACCGTCTATGAGACCGTCCTGGAGGGCCACGAGTCCCTGGGCTCGATCTGCTCGGGCGGCCGCTACGAGTCGCTCGCCTCGAAGGGCAAGCGCACCTTCCCCGGTGTGGGGCTGTCCATCGGCGTGACCCGTCTCGTCTCGCGGCTGCTGGCCGAGGAGACCGTGAGCGCGAGCCGATCGGTGCCCAGCGCCGTGTATGTGGCCCTGCGCGCCGATGAGGAGTGGGGCGCCGCTCAGGACGTCGCCGACCAGCTGCGGTCGCGCGGGATCAACGTGGAGGTGGCGCTGCGGGCCGAGAAGTTCGGCAAGCAGATCCGTCACGCGGATCGACGCGGCATCCCCTTCGTCTGGTTCACCGACGAGGACGGTCGCCATGAGGTCAAGGACATCCGGTCCGGGGACCAGGTCTCGGCCGATCCGCAGACCTGGACGCCGCCGCAGGAGGATCTGTCCCCGCGGGTGGTCCCCGCGGGCTGACCCCGGTCGCCGACGCTCCGTGTCGGCGCAGCAGAGCACACGACGACATCAGCACACATCCAGACAGCTACAGACATCGGCCCATCAGGCCCCAGGACAGAGGCAGCACCGAGGTCGGCCGGCAGAACCCGGACCGACAGCGGGCCCTCCAGGGAGGACATCGTGCTTCGCACACACCACAACGGCGCACTCCGCGCCGAGCACATCGGACAGACTGTCACGCTGACGGGGTGGGTCGCCCGCCGTCGCGACCACGGGGGCGTGGCGTTCCTCGACCTGCGGGACGCCTCAGGCGTCGCCCAGGTCGTCGTGCGGGACGAGGAGGACTTCGCCCCGCTGCGCAATGAATTCGTCCTGCAGATCCGCGGGACGGTCGAGCGCCGCCCGGAGGGCAACGAGAACCCGAACCTGGCTTCCGGCGAGGTGGAGGTCATCGCGGACGAGGTCACGGTGCTGAACACTGCCGACCCGCTGCCGTTCCAGGTGGACGAGCACGTGGAGGTCGGTGAGGAGGCGCGCCTGCGGCATCGCTATCTCGATCTGCGCCGCGAGGCACCGCAGCGTGCCCTGCGGCTGCGCTCGGAGGCCAACCGTGTGGCCCGGGAGTTCCTGCACACGCAGGACTTCACCGAGATCGAGACGCCGACGCTGACCCGGTCGACGCCGGAGGGTGCGCGCGACTTCCTGGTCCCCGCCCGCCTGGCCCCCGGCTCCTGGTACGCACTGCCGCAGTCGCCGCAGCTGTTCAAGCAGCTGCTGCAGGTCGGCGGTTTCGAGAAGTACTACCAGATCGCCCGCTGCTATCGGGACGAGGACTTCCGCGCCGACCGTCAGCCGGAGTTCACCCAGCTGGACATCGAGGCCAGCTTCGTGGACCAGGAGGACATCATCGCGCTGACGGAGGACCTGATGCGGCGGCTGTGGCGCCTCATCGACGTCGAGCTTCAGGCTCCCCTGCCGCGGATCACCTATCGGGAGGCGATGGCGCGCTACGGCACCGACAAGCCGGACCTGCGCTTCGGCCTGGAGCTCGTGGAGCTGACCGACTACTTCGCGGAGACGCCGTTCCGGGTGTTCCGGGCCCCCTATGTGGGCGCGGTCGTGATGCCCGGCGGTGCCGACCAGCCGCGCCGCACCCTCGATGCCTGGCAGGAATGGGCCAAGCAGCGCGGGGCCAAGGGTCTGGCCTACGTGCTCGTCTCGGAGGACGGAGAACTGGGTGGCCCGGTGGCGAAGAACCTCTCTGACCAGGAGCGCGCCGGCCTCGTCGAGGCGGTGGGCGCGAAGCCCGGCGACTGCATCTTCTTCGCCGCCGGAGAGGTCAAGACCTCCCGCGCCCTGTTGGGAGCGGCTCGCGTAGAGATCGCCGAGCGCACCGGCCTGATCGACCACGACGCCTGGTCCTTCGTGTGGGTCGTCGACGCCCCCATGTTCGAACCCGCCGCCGAGGCCACCGCGGCAGGCGACGTGGCCGTCGGCTCCGGCGCCTGGACCGCAGTCCACCACGCCTTCACCGCCCCGAAGCCGGAGTTCGCCGAGACCTTCGACCAGGACCCCGGTGAGGCGCTGGCCTACGCCTACGACCTGGTCTGCAACGGCAACGAGATCGGCGGCGGCTCCATCCGTGTGCATCGACGCGAGATTCAGGAACGGATCTTCGCCGTGATGGGCATCGCGGAGGACGAGGCCAGGGAGAAGTTCGGCTTCCTGCTGGACGCCTTCAAGTTCGGAGCTCCTCCCCACGGCGGAATCGCCTTCGGGTGGGACCGCGTCGTCGCTCTGCTCACCGGTGAGGACTCCATCCGCGAGGTCATCGCCTTCCCGAAGTCCGGAGGCGGGTTCGACCCGCTGACCGCCGCACCGGCGCCGATCACCGCGCAGCAGCGGAAGGAGGCCGGAGTGGACGCCCGCCCCGAGCCGAAGGGCGGCTCCTCGGACGGAACCCCGAAGCAGGCGGTCGAGGCGGCGTCCTGACCCAGGGCATGCCCTCCTCCTGAGTTCGCCTGTCCTGTACCCACGGGATGACATGAGGCCCGGCCGGAGTTCGCTCCGGCCGGGCCTCGCGCTGTGCGGAACCTGAGGCGCGGAGAGCCCGTCCGTATGGGGCAGTCCGTGGGTGGGGCAGTCCGTGGGTGGAGGCAGTCCGTGGCGAGCGTGTCGACTCGGCTGAGCTCAGCTGCGCCGAGGGCGGCCCAGCTCTTCGGTGTCGAGCAGAAGCGTGACGGGCCCGTCATTGACGATCTCCAGATCCATGTGCGCCCCGAAGACCCCGGTGTGGACCATGGCGCCGAGCTCGCGCAGATGGTGGACGTAGCGCTCGTAGAGGGGCTCTCCCACTGCCGCCGGAGCGGCGCTGCTCCAGGAGGGACGTCTCCCCCTCCGTGCGTCGCCGTAGAGGGTGAACTGGCTGACGGCGAGCACGGGCGCCTGCGCCTGTTCGGCGGAGCGCTCCTGATCCAGCAGGCGCAGCCGCCACGTCTTCTCCGCGAGCAGGCGGGCCTGGTGATCGGTGTCGTCGTGGGTGACACCGAGCAGGACCACCAGGCCCTCGCCATCGAAGCCGGCCACATGCTCACCCCCATCGACGTCTCGGGCACGGACCTGGGCACGGGAGACTCGCTGGATCACGGCACGCATGGGCACCATTCTGGCATCCGCGCCGCACCGCCGTGCCACCCGGTCGGCGACGCCGACGATCTGCCTCGCGGTCGGTGTCCCTGCGCGGGGCGTCCCAGCGGTAGAGTGGAGCCGACCGACTCGAACATGTCTACGAGGAGCTCCGGTGACCGACCCCCTGACCGGCGATCTGTTCTCCGCCGCCGCCCACCAGGAGGGGGGCGGACGACGTCGACATGTGCCCCTGGCCGTCCGCCTGCGGCCCCGCCACCTGGACGAGATCGTCGGACAGCAGCACCTGCTGGAGCAGGGCTCCCCGCTCCGGGTGCTGGCGGAGGGCTCACGAGGCCCCGCCGGCGCCTCGTCGGTGATCCTCTACGGCCCGCCGGGCACCGGCAAGACCACGCTGGCCCACGTGATCGCACGCGGAGAGTCCCGCACCTTCGTGGAGCTCTCGGCCATCCGAGCCGGCGTGAAGGACGTCCGCCGCGTCATGGATCAGGCCCTCGAGGACCGGGACCTGCGCGGCAAGACGACGGTGCTCTTCCTCGATGAGATCCACCGGTTCAACAAGGCCCAGCAGGATGCGCTGCTCCCCGGGGTGGAGAACGGCTGGGTGATCCTCGTGGCCGCCACCACCGAGAACCCGTCCTTCTCCGTGGTCTCTCCGCTCCTCTCCCGGTCCCTGCTGCTGACCCTGCGCCCGCTGACCGACGATGACCTCTCCGGACTCATCGACCGCGCCCTGTCCGAGGAGCGCGGTCTGGACGGCGCCTTCGCCCTGGACCCGGAGGCGCGCGGGCACATCCTGCGCATGGCCGGCGGTGACGCTCGGCGGGTGCTCACCACTCTCGAGGCGGCCGCTGCGGTGGCCGCGGGACGGACTGATCGCTACGCGCCGGGCGGACCGGCGGACGGGGGCTCGCCCGACGCGGAGGCCGCGGACGCCGACCCGCAGGGGGACGTCTCGCACCCGACGGAGGACGATCCGGAGGGTGCCGACGTCGTCACGATCACCTCCGAGGACGCCGAGCAGGCGATGGACCATGCCGTCCAGCGGTACGACCGGGACGGGGATCAGCACTATGACATCGTCTCCGCGTTCATCAAGTCCCTCCGCGGCTCCGACCCCGACGCGGCGCTGCACTACCTGGCACGCATGGTGGTCGCCGGTGAGGATCCCCGATTCATCGCCCGCCGTCTGGTGATCGCCGCCGGTGAGGAGGTCGGGATGGCCGATCCCAGCGCTCTGCAGACCGCCGTCGCGGCCGCCCAGGCCGTCCAGCTGATCGGCATGCCCGAGGCCCGAATCCTCCTGGCGGAGGCCACAGTGCACATCGCGACCGCGCCCAAGTCCAACGCCTCCTACCGCGCCCTCGACGCCGCCATAGCCGACGTCCGCGCCGGCAAGGGCGGCCCGGTCCCGCTCCATCTGCGGGATGCGCACTACGCCGGAGCCCACCGACTGGGCCACGGCCGCAGCTACGTCTACGCCCACGACGAACCCCATCATGTGGCCGCCCAGCAGTATCCTCCCGACGACCTCGTCGGAGTGGACTACTACCGCCCCACCGGGAACGGACAGGAGCGGACCGTCGCCGATCGGCTCGAACGGCTGCGTGCCATCACCCGACGAGGCTGAGCATCCGTCACCGGCGAACCCGGCCTGAACGAGCGACCACCACGCTCCCCCGGACGACCGCCGCAACGCCCCCACAGACGACGGCGGGGCCGCACCCTCCGAGGAGAGTGCGGCCCCGCCGTCGACAGCTCCGCCAGCCCGAGCTGCGGTCGATCGGTCCCTTCGGACTCAGCTGCGGCTCAGTGGCTGGCCTCGATCGACCGACGATCCGTCGCCTCGAGGCCGCCCTCGTGACCGTCGCCGTGGTGGTCGTGTTCCAGCGCCTCGAGGTACTCCTCGCGGCTGACCGGCTCGACGCGGTCCTGGTAGAACCACTGGTTGAGCCTGGCCCGGAGCTTCTCCGTGCGCGTGATCTTGCCCTTCGCGTTCGGCTGCGGGCCGGACGGGGCCGGCGACTCGAAGGCGACCAGCGTGTACAGCTCGTAGTCCGAAGGCCGGGTGTGCTTCTCGCGGAACTCGCCGTGCGGCAGCATCTCGATGACGCCGGCCTCGTGACCGTGCAGGACCGTCTCACGGTCCTTGCGCTGCAGCGAGAGGCAGATGCGCTTGGTGAGCACGAACGCGATCACCGGGCCGACGAAGATGAGCACCCGCGACCAGTAGGTGATGTCGTTCAGCGAGAGCATGAAGTGCGTCGCAATGAGGTCGTTGGACCCCATGCCCCACATGATGCAGTAGAACGTGACGCTCGCGGCGCCGATCGCAGTGCGCGTCGGGGCGTTCCGCGGACGGTCCAGGATGTGGTGCTCCTTCTTGTCCCCGGTGATCCAGGCCTCGATCCAGGGCCAGATGAACATGACCAGGAACATCACCGCGATGGGGATCATCGGGATGAGCACCGGCGTGGCCACCGAGTTGCCTCCCCACGGAGTCGGGATGACGAACTCGAGCGGGATCTCGCCGACGAAGCCGGGCATGAGACGCAGGACGCCCTCGAACGGACCGATGTACCAGTCCGGCTGAGCACCGGCCTGCACCGGAGACGGGTCGTACGGACCGTAGTTCCACAGCGCATTGATCTGGAACGTCCCGGAGATCACGGCCAGGATGCCGAAGACGATGAAGAAGAAGCCGCCGGCCTTGGCCGCGTACACCGGGCCCACCGGGTAGCCGACCACATTTCGCTCAGTACGGCCCGGGCCGGGGTACTGGGTGTGCTTGTGGGTGACCACCATGAACAGGTGCACGGCGATCAGCACCAGGATCAGGGCCGGGATGACCATGATGTGCAGCACGTACAGGCGCGGGATCACCTCGCCGCCGGGGAACTCCCCGCCGAAGAGGAAGAACGACATGTACGTGCCGACCACCGGGATGGCCTTCATCATGCCGTCGATGATCCGCAGGCCGTTGCCGGAGAGGACCTCGTCCGGCAGCGAGTAGCCGGTGAAGCCGGCGGCCAGGCCCATGATCAGCAGGGCGCAGCCGACCACCCAGTTCAGCTCTCGGGGCTTGCGGAAGGCACCGGTGAAGAACACGCGCAGCATGTGGATGGACATCGCCATCACGAAGAGCAGGGCGGCCCAGTGGTGCAGCTGGCGCATGAAGAGCCCGCCGCGCACGTCGAAGGACAGCTCCAGAGCCGTGGCGTAGGCCGTGGACATCTCCAGGCCCTGCAGCGGCGCGTAGGAGCCGTCATAGCGGGTGGAGGCCATCGACGGGTCGAACCAGAAGGTCAGGAACGTCCCGGAGAGGATCAGGATGACGAAGCTGTACAGCGCCACCTCGCCGAACATGAAGGTCCAGTGGTCGGGGAAGATCTTCCGCCCGAACTCCCGGACGATGCCAGTGCCCCCGACCCGCTGGTCCACATAGTTGGTGATGCGGCCGGTGCGGGTCGCCGGCTGGTACTGCTCTGCCTCGAGGTACTGGGCCTCGGTGTATTTCTCAGTGGTGGCGCTCATGCGTTGTAATCACCCTCGGGGTCGGTGGAGCCACGCTCCCAGTAGGTCGGGCCGACAGGCTCGGTGAAGTCGCTGCGGGCGACGAGGAAGCCCTCGTCGTCGACGGTGATCGGCAGCTGCGGCAGCGGGCGGCCTGCAGGTCCGAAGACCACCTTGAACTCCTGCGCCGCGTCGAAGGTCGACTGATGGCAGGGGCAGAGCAGGTGGTGGGTGTGCCGCTCATACAGCGCCACCGGGCAGCCGACGTGCGTGCAGACCTTCGAGCAGGCGATGATGCCGTCGTAGGTCCAGTCCTCGCGGCCGGGGGTCACCTGCTGGATGTCGTCAGGGTTCATCCGGACCACCAGCACCACGGCCTTGGCCTTCTCGGAGAGACGGGCCGCGTGGCCGGAGACCTCACGCAGGTTCTCCGGGATCACGTGCATCGCCGAGCCGATGGTGATGTCCGCCGCACGGATGGGCGTTCCGGTGGGGTCGCGCACCAGACGCACGCCCTCGTCCCACATGGAGTGGCGCATGCGCTCCACTCCGAAGTCCTCGGAGCGATCCAGGTCACGCAGGGTCAGGACGAACGGCAGCGGTGCCAGCACGGCCGCGCCGATCAGCGTGTTGCGGATCAGCGGGCGGCGCTTGATCCCAGACTCCTCGAGCACATCATCGATGATCTGCTCGGCCTCCTGCCGCTCGGCCTCCTTGCGCAGCGGCTTGCGGTCCTCCACGAGCTCGTGGTCCGGCATGAGCGTCTTGGCCCAGTGGACCACGCCCAGGCCGATGCCGAGCATGGCGAAGCCGACGCCGACGCCGAGCAGCGTGTTCTGCAGACGCAGCGCCTGCAGGTCCTCGCTGAGCTCCACGGCGAAGTAGCCGATGAAGAAGATCACGGTGCCGATGATCGAGATGAGGAACAGGGTGGCCACCTGGCGCTCGGAGCGCTTCTCGGCCTTGGGGTCCTCATCTGCCACCCGCGGGCGGTGCGGCGGCAGACCGGGGTTGTCGATGGCGTACTTGCCCGACTCCCCGTCACCGGCTTTGATGACGGCCCCCGACTCGGTCGGGTCGCCGTGACCGTGCTCGCCCATATGGTTCTCGTCCTTTGCTTGAGTGATTGCGTAGTGGGTGCGTGTGCGGCGTCTGCGGTCCACCGCGACCGGCGGCTCAGGAGGAGCGCGAGGTCAGCCAGACCATGGAGCGATGAGCACCGCCAGGCCACCGGTCCAGATGAACAGACCTTCGGAGACCGGGCCGAGGAAGCCGAGCGAGAAGCCGCCCGGGGTGCCCTGAGAGTCATAGGTCTTCAGGAAGGCGATGATATCGCGCTTGTCCTCCGGCGGGATGTTCGAGTCCGAGAAGACCGGCATATTCTGAGGGCCGGTGACCATCGCACCGTAGATGTGCCGCGCTTCGACCCCATGAAGGGACGGCGCATATTTGCCTTCGGTGAGAGCGCCTCCAGCAGCGGCTGCGTTATGACACATGGCGCAGTTGATCCGGAAGAGCTCACCACCCCGGGCAGGGTCGCCCTGGTCCACGTCTAGATACTCGTCATCGGGCACGGCCGGCCCTGCCCCGAGGGAGGCCACGTAGGCGGCCAGCTGCATGGTCTGCTCGTCGTTGAACTGCCGCGGCTTCTCCTGCGCCTGCGGACCGTGCATCTGCATCGGCATGCGGCCGGTCCCGACCTGGAAGTCGACCGAGGCCGCGCCGACGCCGATCAGGGACGGTCCGGCGTCCGTCCCCTCGGCGTTGATGCCGTGGCAGGTGGCGCAGTTGGCCACGAAGAGGCGCTCGCCCTCATCGACATCCGCGGCGGAGTATCCGTCCGCCTCCTGAGAGGCCTGGGCCTGGTTGATGGTCGTGGCCGCGGCATACAGGCCTCCTGTGATCAGGAGGCCCAGGAGGAGCAGTGCCACGCCTGCGAAGGGGTGGCGGCGCTTCTGTGAGAGTGCCTTCACGTGCCGGTTCCTAACTTCTCGGTGCGGGCCCGCCTGCGGTGCCTGCGGGCGAAAGTGATGGGTGGTGGATGGTCGTCGTCCGTCGGGAATGGACGGTCACGCCCGTCAGACGAACATCGGCAGGATGTAGACGACGCCGAACAGAGCGATCCACACGACGTCGACGAAGTGCCAGTAGTACGAGATCACGACGGCGGCGCTGGCCTCCTTGTGAGTGAACTTCACGCTGAAGTACGCCCGGGCGATCACATACAGGAAGGCGATGAGCCCGCCGATCACGTGGAGGCCGTGGAAGCCGGTGGTGATGTAGAAGGCGGAGCCGAAGGAGTTGGTCTGGACCGCCACGCCGTGGCTGACCAGCTCGGCGAACTCGAAGGTCTGGCCGGCGATGAAGATCGTGCCCATGAGGAACGAGAGGATGTACCACTCGACCATGCCCCAGTTCTTGACGTTCATCAGGGAACCGGTGCGGCGGGGCTGGTGACGCTCGGCGGCGAACACTCCGAACTGCGCCGTCACGGAGCTCGCCACCAGGATCACCGTGATGATCGTGGCCAGGGTGATGTCGAGTCGCGAGCTGTACTCCGCCCACATCTCGGGCTGCGTCGAGCGCAGGGTGAAGAACATCGCGAACAGGCCGGCGAAGAACATGAGCTCGCTGGTCAGCCAGACCATGGTGCCCACGGACACCATGTTCGGGCGGTTCGGCAGCGTGCGCGCCGGAGCATTGGGGGCTTGGGTTGCAGACGTCACGAGGACATTATTGCCTGAATCGACGCCCGTTCGCCATCGACGAAGGGTGCGTGGCGCGTCCCCCAGTTCCTTGTCAGACCGGCGATCCCCGTCATTCCCAGGAAGTACCAAGGTCGGGGCCCGCGAGAATGTGTCAGAAATTTCTACGAAATGTAGAGAAACGGCGTGTCGTGGGCCGGGATATCCTGGTCCGGTGACTGAGACCTCCCCCGCCTCACAGACCACCTGGCCGCATCTGTTGGACGCCCTGCTGGGCGGCGAGGACCTCACCGCGGAGACCTCCGCCTGGGCCATGGAGCGCCTCATGGGAGGCGAGCTGACCGACGCCGAGATCGCCGGCTTCCTGATCGCGCTGCGGGCGAAGGGCGAGACCGCAGAGGAGCTCGTCGGGCTCTCGTCGACCATGATGGCCAAGGCCGTGGAGATCTCCATCCCCGGCCCCACCCTCGACATCGTGGGCACCGGAGGCGACCGTCTGGGCACGGTGAACATCTCCACCATGTCCTCCCTGGTGGCCGTCGGGGCAGGCGCCCGGGTGGTCAAGCACGGCAACCGCGGCGCCTCGACGACGGCCGGAGCGGCCGATGTCATCGAGGCTCTCGGGGTGGACCTCGCCATGAGCCCTGAGCGTGTCGCCCAGGCGGCCACCGAGGTCGGCATCACCTTCCTCTTCGCCCAGAGCTTCCACCCGTCGATGCGCTACGTGGCCCCGGCACGACGCCAGCTCGGTGTGCGCACCATCTTCAACTTCCTCGGCCCGCTGTCGAATCCCGCGCGGGTGGATGCCCAGGCGCTCGGCTGCGCTCACCGCGGCCTCGCACCGAAGATGGCCCAGGTGCTGGCGGCTCGGGGAACGCGGGGACTCGTGTTCCGCGGACAGGACGGCCGGGACAAGATCACCACCTCCGCGCCCACGGACGTCTGGGAGGTGCGCGAGGGCATCGTGGAGCACCACGAGATCCGCCCCTCCGACCTCGGAGTGGCGCAGGTGGAGGTGGACGCGCTGCGCGGCGGCGCCGGCGACGACAACGCGGAAATCGTCCGACGGGTGCTCCGGGGTGACCGGGGCCCCGTGCGGGACGCTGTGCTGATCAACGCCGCCGCCGGACTGACCGCGGCCGATGAGAGCTCCGACGGCTCGCTGTTGGACCGCCTGCACGCGAACAGAGAGCGGGCTGCGGCCGCTCTCGACTCCGGCGCCGCAGCTGCGGTGCTCGAGCGCTGGGTCGAATTCAGCCGCGCCTGAGCCGCCCGCCTGATCCCAACAGCTGGACCCGACAGCTGATCCCGCCGACGGGCCAGGCGGTCAGTCCTCGCCCTCGGGCTCCCCATGGCCGAACGGGTCAGGGTCGACACCGGGCATCCAGGTGTTCCCCTCCTGCGTCCAGCCTTCCTTCTTCATCGCCTTCTTCCAACGACGCGCCCACTTCTGATCGAGACGATTCACGTAGAGATACCCGTCCAGGTGGTCGTACTCATGCTGCATGATGCGGGCGAACCAGCCGGTGGCCTCGAGCCGTCTGAGCTGACCGTACTCGTCGAGCCCGGTGATCTCCACGTGGTCGCTGCGTTTGAGGGGGAAGCCGTATCCGGGCACCGAGAGGCAGCCCTCGGTCTCCTCATCGGGGTCGGGCGCGGTCTTCGAGACCCTGCCGATGAGCCGCAGCGTGGGGTTGACGAACGCTCCCCGTGAGGGGGCGTCGCCGGAGTCGGCGTAGGTATAGGTGAAGATCCGCAGCCCGACGCCGATCTGCGGGGCGGCCAGGCCCACCCCGTGGGCGGCGTCCATGGTCTCGTACATGTCCTGGACCAGTTGACGCACCGTGTCGTCGACGGCCTCGACCTCTGCGGCTCGGCGATGCAGCACCGGCTCGCCATGGATGGTGATGGGGCGGATGGTCATGGAGAGATCCTAACGGTGGAGGCACGCACGCCGACGCCCGCCGGGCCCTGAAGGCGCCGACGGGCGTCGCTGCGGCATGCGGGGCGACATCGCCCTGGAGGGGCGGTCAGCCCCGCCTGATCGGGTCAGTGCGCGTAGCGCTTCCGGTTGTACTCCAGCACCCAGCCGGTGACGAAGAAGATGGCCGGAATGGCGCCGATGAACACGACCCACCAGTCGAAGGCCATGCCGAAGAACACGAAGGCGCAGGAGAAGCCGAGACCCAGCGGCCACCAGCTCCACGGGGCGAACTCGCCGTAGTTGCCAGCCTGCTGGTGGATCTCACCCTCCGGGTTGTCCCCGTCCATCACTTCAGAGTGCTTGTCCGTCTGGCGCAGGTAGAACCAGAGCATGAACCCGAGGCCCGCGGTGAGCAGCAGCAGCGGGAAGCCCGCCAGCTCCTCGAAGCCGGTGAGGAAGCCGTAGATGAAGGCCACGACCAGGACGAAGACGCCCAGGAGGCCGAAGAGTCCGGTGTTCGTCTTCATCAGATACCTGCCTTGTCCTTCTGATCAGCGGGACCGAACACCTTGCCAGCTGGCGTGTGCAGGCTGTGGCGGTCGGAGAGCTCCGGGTGGTGCAGGTCCAGCGCGGGGCGCTCGGACCGGATCCGCGGCAACGAATAGAAGTTGTGCCGCGGAGGCGGGCAGGACGTCGCCCACTCCAGGGATCCGCCGAAGCCCCACGGGTCGTCCACGTGGACCTTGCGGCCCTTGCGGTGCGTGATCCAGACGTTCCAGAAGAACGGAATCAGGGACGCCCCGAGGATCATCGAGAAGACCGTGGAGAACTGGTTCATGGCGGTGAAGCCGTCCTCGACCAGGTAGTCGGCGTACCGACGAGGCATGCCCATCACGCCGAGCCAGTGCTGGATCATGAACGTCCCGTGGAAGCCGATGAACAGCATCCAGAAGTTGATCTTGCCCAGACGCTCGTTGAGCATCTTTCCGGTCCACTTGGGCCACCAGAAGTAGAATCCGGCGAACATCGCGAACACCACCGTGCCGAAGACCACGTAGTGGAAGTGCGCCACCACGAAGTAGGTGTCGGAGAGGTGGAAGTCCAGAGGCGGTGAGGCCAGGATGATGCCGGTCAGACCGCCGAAGAGGAAGGTCACCAGGAACCCGAGGCTCCAGAGCATCGGGGTCTCGAACGTGATGGACCCTCGCCACATGGTCCCGATCCAGTTGAAGAACTTCACTCCGGTGGGCACGGCGATGAGCATGGTCATCAGCGCGAAGAACGGCAGCATGACCGCACCGGTCACATACATGTGGTGCGCCCAGACGGTCACCGACAGCGCCGCGATGGCGATCGTGGCGTAGACCAGACCCTTGTATCCGAAGATCGGCTTGCGGCTGAAGACCGGCAGGATCTCCGAGATGATCCCGAAGAACGGCAGCGCGATGATGTAGACCTCAGGGTGCCCGAAGAACCAGAACAGGTGCTGCCACAGGATGGCGCCGCCCGACTCCGGATCGAAGATGTGCCCGCCGAAGCGACGGTCCAGCCCCAGGCCGAAGAGTGCAGCGGCCAGCGGGGGGAACGCCATGAGGATCAGGATCGCGGTGATCAGGGTGTTCCAGGTGAAGATCGGCATGCGCCACATGGTCATGCCGGGAGCACGCATGCAGATGATCGTGGTGATGAAGTTGACACCACCCATGATGGTCCCGAAGCCGGACAGCGCCAGGCCGAAGACCCAGAGATCCCCACCCACACCGGGCGAGTAGGTGGTGTCCGACAGCGGCGCGTAGGCGAACCAGCCGAAGGACGCAGCCCCCTGCGGGGTCAGGAAGCCGGAGACGGCGATCAACGACCCGAAGAGGAAGAACCAGAACGCCAGGGCGTTGAGCCGGGGGAACGCGACGTCGGGTGCGCCGATCTGCAGCGGCATGATGACGTTGGCGAAACCGGCGAACAGCGGCGTGGCGAACATCAGCAGCATCACCGTGCCATGCATGGTGAACAGCTGGTTGTACTGCTCCTTGGTCTGCAGCAGCTGCATGCCGGGCTCGAAGAGCTCCGCGCGGATGATCAGCGCCATCACGCCGCCGATGCAGAAAAACAGGAAGGAGGCGATCAGATACATGTACCCGATCGTCTTGTGGTCGGTCGTCGTCAGCCAGTTGACGACGATGCGCCCCTTCGACCGGGGTACGACGCGCGACTCGACCGCGCGTTCGTCAGCGGTGTATTCATAGGTCGCCACGATCAGTCCCCTTCGGTCGCGGTCACGTCGTCGTGAAGGTTGATGTTGCGGTCGTACTCGTCGCCCAGGTGGCCCTCGGGCAGAGTCTGCAGGTAGTCGCGGAACTCCTGCTCGGAGACGACCTCCACGTTGAACAGCATCTCGGAGTGGTACTCGCCGCAGAGCTCGGCGCACTTGCCGTCGAAGCTGCCCTCCTCCTGAGGAGTCAGGTGGATCTCGGTGGTGCGTCCGGGGATCATGTCGCGCTTCTGCAGGAAGGCGGGGATCCAGAACGAGTGAATGACATCGCGGGAGTTCAGCTCGAACGTCACGGACTGGTCGACCGGGAGGTACAGGGTCGGCAGCGTGTCACGCACGCCGTCCTCACCGGTGAGGTGGGCCTGGGTGCCGGCGAAGTAGCGCTCGTCGCCGTCATAGCTGTAGTTGAAGTCCCAGGCCCACTGCTTGCCCCGGACGTCGACGACGAGGTCCGGGTCCTCGTTCGGCTCGTCCACGGAGCGCTGCACCTGGTCGGTGTAGAAGAACAGGACGCCCACCATGACCAGCGGCACGATGGTGTACATGATCTCGAGCGGGATGTTGTACGCCAGCTGGCGCGGGTAGCCCGTCTCACCCTTGCGACGCCGGTAGGCCACCATGCACCACAGCATGAGGCCCCACGTCAGCAGACCGACAGCCAGAGCTGCGATCCAGGAGTTGACCCACAGGTCGGTCAATTCAGCAGTGTTGCTGGTGGTCTCACGGCTGCCGGGGAGCCAGCCACGCTGGACCTGCTCCGAACAGCCGGTCAGCACCAGTGCCGCCGCGGTGGCCAGCACCATCCCTTTGACGGCGCGCTGGCCTCGGCTGCCGGTTCGTTTCTGCGAACTCACAGACGGCCCTTCCTCTTCCTCGGTGTGCGAATGCGATCGGCACGTTATGGGGCCGCCCTGGGGACTGCTGGTCGCACGGGGACGAGCTGCGCTGGACGGCCTTGGACGCTTCGACGACAAGATTACTACCAACTGTAGTAGTTCGCCCCCCGCCCGCCGCGGCTATGACACGGCGGGAACCGCTGTGACCGCCGTCAGCATCCTCCGGAGGCCTCCGTGGTGACCAGGGCAGATGCACGAGAACTCCGCTTCTACGCCGCGTAGAAACGCGGGAGAGGCGGAGTTCTCGTGAGCTCGGAGACGACGATCGGCACAGCCATCTGTGACGTCCCGCCGTGTCGTGAATATGACGCCGATGTCGGCATCGCCCGCCCGCCTGCTGATCGGTCAGTCGATCCGACGTGGCTCAGGCGCGTCGCGCAGTGGAAGGAGTCGCCGCAGGCGCAGGAGCCCGTTCGGCCGACGTCCGCACCGCGCTGGCGCGCGGCCCGGGTCCCTGCGGCCTCTCTTACACGGAGTCTCCTGCGCAGTCTCAGTGGAAGGAGTCGCCGCAGGCGCAGGAGCCTCCGGCGTTCGGGTTGTCGATCGTGAAGCCCTGCTTGGAGATGGAGTCCTCGAAGTCGATCGTGGCGCCCTCCAGGTACGGCACGCTCATCTTGTCGACCACGACCTGTACGCCGCCGAACTCACGCAGCGCGTCACCGTCGAGGAGGCGCTCGTCGAAGTACAGCTGGTAGATCAGGCCCGAGCAGCCGCCGGGCTGCACGGCCACACGCAGGCGCAGGTCCTGACGGCCCTCCTGCTCGAGCAGCGAAGCGACCTTCTGGGCGGCCGTCTCGGTCAGCTCGACCTGGTGAGGCTTGTGCCCCTCCACGGTTCCTGCGATCTCCTGGGCCTCCGGAGCGGCCTCCGCGGTGGTGTCCTGGGTGGGAGTGGTCATCCGTGCACCTCTTCCGATCTCGACGGGTGTCGGTCTGGGTCGGTCTCTGGGTCTCACCGTATCAACGCCGGAGGAGTCCGCGATCATTCCCGGTAGACTGGCACGGTGCTAGGACGAAAGAAGAAGCAGCAGGAAGAGGCCGAGGCCGCCCACCGCGACGCCGAACAGGCCGAGCAGGAGGCGCACAAGCGCCTCCCCCAGCCCAAGGGGCAGCCCACGCCCCGGCGGAAGGACCAGGTGGCCGCAAGGAAGCGCCCACTGGTGCCGGACGACCGACGCGCCGCCAAGCAGGCCCAGCGCGAGCACATGCGCCAGCTGCGGGAGAAGCAGCGCGTGGCCATGGAGACTGGCGACGAGCGCTACTTGCCTGTGCGGGACCGGGGCCCCCAGCGCCGATTCGTGCGGGACTGGATCGACGCCCGCACCGGGGTCGGCGAGTGGATGCTGATCGTGGTGCTGCTGTTCCTCTTCGTCTCCCTCGCCGTGCCTGAGCAGATGCGCATCATCATGAGCCAGTTCCTGTGGCTGCTGGTGCTCGTGGTGCTCATCGAATGCTGGTGGGTGGCCCGCAGCGTGCGCCGGAAGATCGAAGAGCGCTTCGGGGAGAAGGAGAAGGGGATCCGCTTCTACGCCATCATGCGCGCACTGCAGATCCGCCGTCTGCGCCTCCCCAAGCCGCTGGTCAGCCGCGGCGAGTTTCCCGCCTGAGGCGTTCCGGCGCCATCGCGGCCAGTCCACGGTTGATGCGCCGGACCCACAGCGGTCCCTGATAGATGAAGGCGCTGTAGCCCTGCACCAGGTCCGCGCCGTGCCGGAGCCGCTGGGCGACGTCCTCGGCGCTGACCACTCCCCCGACGGAGATCACCGTGGTCTCCTCCGGCAGACGCTCACGCAGCCGACGCAGCACCTCGACGGAGCGTGCGGCGAGCACCGGCCCGCTCAGTCCGCCCGCCCCGGCCTTCTCGACCGCCTGGCGCGACGAGCGGAGCCCTTCCCGGGAGATCGTCGTGTTGGTGGCGATGACGCCGTCGAGCCCCAGATCCGCCACGAGGTCGGCGACGGCGTCGACGTCCTCGTCAGCCAGGTCCGGCGCGATCTTCACCAGCAGCGGCACGTGACGCCGGGCTACGGAGTCAGCTTCCCGTCCGACGGCCTCAAGGAGCGGGCGCAGCGCTTCGATGTCCTGCAGCTGGCGCAGACCCGGGGTGTTCGGCGAGGACACATTGACCACCAGATAGTCGGCCACCGGCGCCAGCCGGCGAGCAGACAGCAGGTAGTCCTCCACTGCATCCTCGAGTGGGACGACTTTCGTCTTGCCGATGTTCACCCCCACCACGGGAGCGTGCCTCCCAGCGGACTTCAGGTTCTCGATCCGATGACGCACATCGTCGAGTCTCCCCCGGACCACCTCGGCGCCGTCGTTGTTGAAGCCCATGCGATTGATCAGGGCACGGTCCTGCAGGAGCCGGAACAGCCGGGGCCGAGCGTTCCCTGACTGCGCCTGGGCCGTCACGGTGCCGATCTCCACATGTCCGAAGCCCAGGGCCGCCAGCGGCAGCACCGCCACGGCTCCCTTGTCGAAGCCTGCGGCCAGGCCGAAGGGCGACGGCCAGCGGCGTCCCAGGACGTGGCGCTCCAGCTCGGGCGCTGGCCGAGTGGCCTTCTCCAGCAGGCGGGTGGCCCCCAGCGACTCCGCGAGGCGCAGCCCACGGACCACCAGGTGATGCGCATCTTCGGGGTCCATGCGGGAGAACACCCGGCGGAACAGGAACGAGTACAGCGGATCCGGGGCCTCGGCCGCGGTGGCCGCGCGTCGCGCGGCCCGAGTGGGTTCCGAGGGCGTGGCGGCGGAGGGGGCGGATGCTGCGGGATTCTCAGCGGCGATGTTCTCTCCAGGCATGTTCCTATCCTATGTCGGCCACCGCGCAGGACGGACCCCCTCAAGCTCGGCGGCGCATGTCAGCGGCGGCTCCCTAAGATGGTGGAATGGCGCACACGCACGACACAGCACCACACGACACAGCACCACACGACACAGCACCACACGACTCAGCACCGCACGACTCTTCGCCCGACCCCTCCCTCGGGTCCGAGGGCCTGATGGAGGACGCTCCGGACGGAGACTGGGTTCCCGACATCCTGCCGGGATGTGTCAGGCGCACCCTGCCGCTGGGCGAGGACGAGGAGGGACCGCTCAGCGCCACGCTGGTCCGTTACGACGGAGCCCCCAAACACGACACCGCCCATGACACCGCCCACGACGGCGGTCCGCTCGCGCCGGTGCTGCACCTGCACGGCTGGTCCGACTACTTCTACAACACTCCGCTGGCCCGCTGCTTCGCCGCCGCGGGTCGGCCCTTCTACGCGCTGGACCTCCGCCGCTACGGACGCAGCCTGCGCCGCTGGCAGACTCCGGGGTACATCGATGACCTCGTCGAATACGACGCCGACCTCGAATCCGCCCTGGAGGTCATCCGGTCCGAGCATCCTCAGGCCCCGGCACCCCTGATCCACGGCCACTCGACCGGCGGACTCGTCGCCGCACTGTGGGCGCACCGGCACCCCGGCCGCGCCTCGGGCCTGATCCTCAACAGTCCGTGGCTGGAGCTGCCCGGCGATGCGGCCGCACGGGCCGCCGTCGAAGGTCTGCTCGCGCCGCTGAGCCATCTGAATCCCCGGCGCCCGCTGCGGCTGCCGCGGGTGGACAACTACTGGCAGTCCCTCTCGGACCAGGCCCACGGAGAGTGGAGCCTGCACCCGCTCTGGCGGCCCCGTCAGTCCTTTCCCATGCCGGCCGGATGGCTGCGTGCAGTCCTGGCGGGGCACCGTCAGGTCCACGACGGGCTCGACGTCCAGGAGCCGGTGCTGGTGCTGCTGTCGACTCAGACGGTGTACAGCCGCCAATGGAAGGATCAGCTGCGCGAGTCCGATATCGTCCTGGATGTGGAGCTGCTGGCGCGCCGTTCCGTCCGGCTGGGCGGCCGCGTCACCGTGGTGCGACTCGCCCGGGCGATGCACGACGTCTTCGCCTCTCCCGAACCGGTCCGGCTGCAGGCCTTCGACGAGGTGCGCCGGTGGCTGCGGGCCTACGCCCCGGAAGCCGAGTCGGCCGACCCCGCCGATCCTGCCGAGGGGGCCACCCGGTCCACGGCCGCACCGTAGCGGCGATCCCGTTGAGCATAGAGCTCGATGGCATGCCACAGCGTGGTGCGGTCCACATCGGGCCACAGCACATCGAGAAAGACCATCTCGGCATAGGCGGACTGCCACAGCAGGAAGTTCGAGATGCGCTGCTCCCCCGAGCTCCGCAGGAAGAGGTCCACGTCCGGCAGATCGGGCTCGTCCAGGTGCGCCGCGATGGTGGATTCGCGGATGCGGGCCGGATTCAGCTCCCCTGCGGCGACCTTCTCGGCGATGCGCCGTACACCGTCGGTGATCTCGGCCCGGCCTCCGTAGTTCACGCACATCGTCAGAGTGCACCGGTCGTTGCCCCGGGTCTGCTCCTCGGCGGCCTCCAGCTCCTTGATCACCGAGCGCCACAGCCGCGGGCGCCTCCCGTTCCACCGGATGCGCACGCCCCAATCGTGCAGGACGTCCCGCTGGCGACGCAGCGCGTCCCGCGAGTAGTTCATGAGGAAGCGCACCTCCTCTGGCGAGCGGCGCCAGTTCTCCGTGGAGAAGCCATAGACGGAGACATGCTCGACGCCGATCTCCACCGCTCCCGCCATGACCTCCATCAGCGAGGCCTCG
Source organism: Nesterenkonia sp. PF2B19 (assembly GCF_001758425.2). Classification (GTDB taxonomy): domain Bacteria; phylum Actinomycetota; class Actinomycetes; order Actinomycetales; family Micrococcaceae; genus Nesterenkonia; species Nesterenkonia aethiopica. The sequence continues at coordinate 50,905 of NZ_MDSS02000002.1, forward strand.
CCGGCCCGGTGGCCGTCAGTGCGCGGCAGTCCGCGCTGGTTCGCCCACCGTCCGTTGCCGTCCATGACGACGGCCACGTGACGGGGGATCAGTTCTGTCGGCAGCGTCGGAGGTCGTGCGCCGTCGCGATGGGGCCAGGGGTCCGAGTACGGGCGCCGGGCGGCGCTGCGCTGTGAAGCCATGGACTCCATTATCACCCGAGCGAGCTGAGTCTCCGCTCCAGATGATGCTGGACGTAGCTGGTCACCACGGAGGAGGCCTCATGACGTGCCTCCGGAGCGGCCGCCGATGCGCTCTGCCACGATCCGTGCTGCAGCGCGTGGAGCAGATCCGTGGTCGCCGGAGCCAGAGTCCGCGTCCCGGGCGGACGACAGTCCGGGCAGACCGGCCCCCCGAGGCCCGCATGGAACCCCGGCTGGGGGCCGGGCCGGCCGCAGGCCACACAGGCGGTCCAGGTCACAGCCCATCCGGCGGTGCTCAGAGCCCTCAGAAGATAGGAGTTCAGCACCAGGTCCGGAGCGTGCACCCCACGGGCCAGGGCAGAGAGCGCCCCGTGCAGCAGCCGGAACTGCGGCCGACTGTCCTCGGGATCAGACTCGGTCAGCCGTTCGGCCGCCTCCGCCATGACGTGCGCGCTGGTGTACTTCTCATAGTCGGCGACGATCATCGCCCCATACGCGCCCTTCGACACGGCCTGCGTGACGATGTCCAGGCTGCGCCCATGGACGAGCTGCACGTCGGCCACCATGAACGGCTCCAGGGTGGCGCCGAACTTCGACGACGTCCGGCGCACACCCTTGGCCACGCCGCGCACCAGACCGTGCTCGGCGGTGAGCATCGTGATGATGCGGTCCGCCTCCCCCAGGTTGCGGGTGCGCAGGATCAGGGCGTTGTCGCGATAGCTGCGCGAGGCGAAGGTCGATCCGGCCACGGATCGAGTCTACGACTCCGTGTCGCGGATCGCTCGGTTCACCGCCGAGACCACCGCCTGCAGGGAGGCCGCCGTGGTGTTGTGGTCGATGCCCACGCCCCACAGGACGCGTTCCCCGATGGCGCATTCCACGAAGGCCGCCGCCTGGGCGTCGCCTCCCTGACTCATCGCGTGCTCGGTGTAGTCGAGCACCCGGACGTCGACGCCGTCGCGGCCCAGGATCTCCACCAGCGCCGCGACAGGGCCGTTGGCTTCGGCGTGATGCTCGACCACCGACCCGTTGGTCTGCAGCTGCAGGTCCATGGAGAAGGCGCCCTCCGCCGTCGAGGAGGTGCGGACCTCCCCGATGCGGTAGTGGCCCCAACGGCGGGCCGCGCTGTCCACCGGCAGATACTCGTCCCGGAAGACCTGCCAGATCTCCTCCCCGGAGACCTCGCCGCCGTCGGCATCTGCACGGTGCTGGATGACCTGGGAGAACTCAACCTGGGCACGGCGCGGCAGATCGATCCCGTGCTCCGACTTCAGCAGGTAGGCCACCCCACCCTTGCCGGACTGCGAGTTCACCCGGATGACCGCCTCATAGCTGCGGCCGATGTCCTTCGGGTCGATGGGCAGGTACGGCACAGCCCAGGTGACGTCGGCGACGTCCTGTCCCTGCTCCTCGGCCCTCCGCTCGATGTGTTCGAAGCCCTTCTTGATGGCGTCCTGGTGAGAGCCGGAGAAGGCGGTGAACACCAGATCGCCGCCGTACGGGGAGCGTTCCGGCACCGGCATCTGGTTGCAGTGCTCGACGGTGCGGCGGATGTGGTCCATGTCCCGGAAGTCGATCTGAGGGTCCACACCCTGGCTGAAGAGATTCATGCCCAGCGTGATCAGGTCCACGTTGCCGGTGCGCTCACCGTTGCCGAACAGGCATCCCTCGATGCGGTCCGCCCCGGCCATGTAGCCCAGCTCGGCGGCGGCCACGCCGGTGCCCCGGTCGTTGTGCGGGTGCAGGGAGAGGATGATCGAGTCGCGGTTGCGCAGATTGCGGTGCATCCACTCGATGGAGTCCGCGTACACGTTGGGCGTGGCCATCTCCACCGTGGCCGGCAGGTTCACGATGACCTTCTTCTCCGGGGAGGCGCCGAAGACGTCGACGACCTCGTCCGAGATGTGCGCGGCGAACTCCAGCTCGGTGCCCGTGAAGGACTCCGGCGAGTACTGGTAGACGACCTCAGTGCCCGAACGCATCTGCTCTTCGTACTTGAGGCAGAGGCGGGCACCCTGGGTGGCGATGTCCACGATGCCGTCCTTGTCCTGGCGGAAGACGACCTCGCGCTGCAGCACCGAGGTGGAGTTGTAGAGGTGGACGATGGCTCGTGGGGCGCCGTCGATCGCCTCGAAGGTCCGCTCGATGAGGTGCTCCCGGGCCTGGGTGAGGACCTGGATGTAGACGTCATCGGGGATGCGGTCCTGCTCGACGAGCTGCCGCACGAAGTCGAAGTCCGTCTGCGAGGCCGCCGGGAATCCGACCTCGATCTCCTTGTAACCCATCGCGACCAGCAGGTCGAACATCCGGTGCTTCCGCTCCGGAGACATGGGATCGATCAGCGCCTGGTTGCCGTCACGGAGATCGACGGCGCACCACCGCGGAGCGGAGGTGATGACCTTGTCCGGCCAGGTCCGATCCGGCAGGGAGACGGTGATCTGGTCCTGGAAGGGCACGTACCGGTGATACGGCATCGGCGAGGTCTGCTGCAGAGTGCGCATGGTTCATCCTTGGGTCGAGAGAGTGCGGTCGAGAAGCCGAGGCGCCGGTCAGCAGGACCGGGGTATGAGACTCCGCAACGGGGTTCGGCTCGTCAGGATGCTGCGCCGTGGATGATGTGCTGCACGCGCGACAGCTGGTCCCCGCTGCGGCGGAGAAGCTGTAGTAGTCGCGGTGCGGTCGTGAAGGTCAGCACGTCTCTCACGCTAGCACGTCATCTGCGCGCTGCCCATGACCTGACGCCGGACGTTCCAGAGTATGGACCGGCCGGACGCCTGGTGCCCCGGGCCTTCAGAATCCCAGACGGCCCAGCTTCTTGGCGTCCCGCTGCCAGTCCTTGCTGACCTTGACGTGGAGATCCAGATAGACGGGCGTCCCGAGCAGCTTCTTGATGCCCTCGCGGGCCTGTGTGCCGATCTGTTTCAGCCGCGCGCCCCGGCGGCCGATGATGATCGCCTTCTGCGAGTCACGCTCCACGTGGATGCTGACCCGGACGTCGAGCAGCGGGCGGTCCTCCGGGCGGCCCTCGCGGGGGACCATCTCCTCCACGACGACGGCGATCGAATGCGGCAGCTCGTCGCGGACGTCCTCGAGAGCGGCCTCCCGGACGAGCTCCGCGACCATGACCGCCTCGGGCTCATCCGTGAGGTCCCCCTGCGGGTACAGGGGCGGGGAGAGCGGCATCATGGCCGCCAGCTCATCGGCGACGACGTCGACCTGGTCCCCCGCGACCGCCGAGACGGGGATGATGGCGGAGAAGCCGTCGGCCTGGCGGCCCTCGCCGGCGAGGTGCTCACGGCCCAGCTGGTCCACGGCCATCAGCTGCTCGGCCAGGGCATCCCGCGGCACGGTGTCGGTCTTGGTCACCAGGGCGACCACCGGCTTATGCGGGACCTTGGTCAGCTGCCCGGCGATGAACCGGTCCCCCGGGCCGATCTTCTGGTCCGCCGGCAGGCAGAAGCCGACCACGTCGACCTCGGAGAGCGTGTCGATGACCAGATCGTTGAGCCGCTGGCCCAGCAGCGTCCGGGGCCGGTGCAGACCCGGGGTGTCCACCAGGACCAGCTGGGCATCCTCCCGATGGACGATCCCGCGGATGGTGTGGCGCGTGGTCTGGGGCTTCGAGGAGGTGATCGCCACCTTCGAGCCGACCAACGCGTTGGTCAGCGTCGACTTCCCGGCGTTGGGGCGCCCCACGAAGCTGGCGAATCCCGCGCGGTGGTTCTCATCATGCTCTGCGAAGGTGATCTCTGCGTCGGTGCTCACCGCTGCTCCTGCCGGTCGGTCCTGTGGTCCTGGTCGTGTGGGTCGTGCCGGTCCTGCGCGTCCTGCTCTCCGGCGTCGTGCTGGTCGGCGTCGTGCTGAGCGGCGTCGTGCTGAGCGGCGTCGTGCTGAGCGGCCGATCCTGTGGCGGTGGTCGGTCCGGGGGTGGGTGCCTCCGCGCCGGCCTCCCGACGATCCTGGGCCTCATGGGCGAAGACCTCGGGGGCGTCCTCGGTGCCGAGCCCGGCCCGGGCCCCGCGGCGACCTTCGACCTCCCAGGCGAGCACATGGCTCACCCGGTTGCGTCGACCCTCGAGACGGTCGGCCCGCAGCACGACCCCGTCGATCTCGACCTCGGAGCCCGCGATCGGCACTCGTCCGAGAGTCTTGGCGAGCAGCCCGCCGAGCGTGTCGACCTCGTCCTCGTCGTCGAGGTCGAGGTCGAAGAGGTCGGCGAAGTCGTCCACCGCCATGCGGGCCGCGAGGCGACGGCGTCCGTCCTCGAGCTCCTCCACCTCGGCGGACTCGACGTCGTATTCGTCGACGATCTCCCCCACGATCTCCTCGATCAGGTCCTCCAAGGTCACGAGACCGGCGGTGCCGCCGTACTCATCGACCACGACGGCCACATGCGTGGACTCCCGCTGCAGCTCGGAGAGGAACTCGGAGACCATCTTGGACTCGGGCACGTACCGCACGTCACGCTGGACCTCGTCCACCGTGATCGTGTCCGCGGTCCGGCCGCGGAACTCATCGGAGACCTCGCCGGCGCGCAGCTGGTGCTCCAGGAATGCCACGTCCTTGAGGTACACCATCCCCGTGATGTCGTCGGCGGATCCGCGCACCACCGGCACACGCGAGTATCCGGACCTCAGGAACAACGTCATCACCTCCGGCAGCGTGGCTCCGGTGTCCACGGTGACCATGTCCGTGCGCGGCACCATGACCGCCCGGACCCGAGTCGCGGAGAGGTCGAAGACGGACTGGATGAGCTCTGCCTCGGCGTCCTCGAGGATGTCCGTCTCGGAGGCACGGGCCACGAACTCTCGGAACTCCTCGTCATCGAAGAACCCCTGGTATGCGTCATCCGTGCCGGGTGCGATGCGGGCGCCGACGCGGGCCAGCACGACCGGGACGGGGCCGAGCGCCAGCCGCAGCCCCCGTACCAGTCGGGCGGTGGCGGCAGAGACCACCAGGTGATGTGCCCGCCCGAGTCGGCGTGGAGAGAGCGTGGCCAGCACGACGCCGCCGGCCAGCAGCACCAGCGCGGCGACGAGGGCTGCCAGGCGACGTCATCGAGGAGGAACAGCACCGCCACCGTGACCAGCACGACCGCCGCGCTGGCGAAGATCCACCGCCACAGCTGCAGCGCCACGGTGTGCGGCACCGGCTCCAGCAGGATCTTCTGGACGGCTCGCGAGCCCTGCCTCTCTGCGATGTCCTCCGCCTCGCGCCGGGAGAGACGCATGAAGGCGGCCTCGGCGGTGGAGAGCACCGCGGCGACGGCGGCGCACAGCAGACCCGCCAGGGCGAGCAGAACGCTGCTCATGGTCCGTCGACGGTCGGGGTCGGGGCCCGTCGCCCGAGGAACTCTTCCAGGAGCCGTGCCTGGAGCGCGAACATCACCTGACGTTCGTCCTGCTCGACATGGTCGTGTCCGAGCAGGTGCAGGACCCCGTGGACCGTGAGCAGGGCGAGCTCGTCACCGGTCCCGTGTCCGGCCGCCTCCGCCTGCCGCCGCGCCACCTCAGGGCAGATCACGATGTCACCGAGCATGCCCTCGGCCACGGGCTCCTCGGCGGTGCCCGGGCGCAGCTCGTCCATGGGCAGGCTCATCACGTCGGTGGGACCGGGCAGGTCCATCCAGTCGAGGTGCAGCTGCGCCATCCGGGCCTCGTCGACGAGGGTCACGGTCAGCTCGACCTCCCGAGAGAGATGCAGCCGGGCATAGAGCATCCCGGTGAGGCGCCCGAGCATCTCCTGCACGTCCTCCGCCAGCGCGGAGGAGCCGGACTCATCGCTGATCGCCACACCCGCCGGCCGCGTGCAGGCAGATTCCGAGGACGGCATCAGCGCTCGTCCTCGGCCATGGCGGCCCTCTCGCTGCGGGGCCGCCGTCGGTCCTGCGGGCTCCGACGAGCGCCCTGGGGCCCACCGCCTGTCCCCGTGGAACGTCGGCTGTCCTGCCGCTGCTGGAAGGACTCATAGGCGTCGACGATCCGGCCCACGAGCTGATGCCGGACGACGTCCTGGGAGCCCAGGCGGGAGATCGTGATGCCCTCGACGCCGTCGAGGATGTCCAGCACGGTCCGCAGGCCCGAGTCGGTGCCATGCGGCAGGTCCACCTGGGTGATGTCTCCGGTGACCACGATCTTGGAGTTGAAGCCCAACCGGGTCAGGAACATCTTCATCTGTTCGGCGGTGGTGTTCTGGGCCTCGTCGAGGATGATGAAGGAGTCGTTGAGCGTCCGGCCACGCATGTAGGCCAGCGGAGCCACCTCGATGATCCCGGACTCCATGAGCCGCGGGATCGACTCCGGGTCGATCATGTCGTGCAGCGCGTCGTAGAGAGGGCGCAGATAGGGGTCGATCTTCTCGTTGAGGCTGCCCGGCAGGAACCCGAGCCTCTCCCCCGCCTCGACGGCGGGCCGCGTGAGGATGATGCGGTTGATCTCCTTGGCCTGCAGGGCCTGTACGGCCTTGGCCATGGCCAAGTAGGTCTTGCCGGTGCCGGCGGGTCCGATCCCGAAGACCACGGTGGCCTCGTCGATCTGATCCACATAGGTCTGCTGGTTCGCCGTCTTGGGCCGGATGGTCTTGCCCCGGTGGGACAGGATATTGGTGGTGATCATCCGGGCGGAGGCTCCGGCCTGGTTCGCCCGCACCATGGTCGCGACCTGCTCGACGATCTCCTCGCCCACCGTGGTGCCGGAGGCCGCCAGGCTCTTGAGCTGCGAGAGGATCTCCACGATCTGCCGGACGTCCTGCTCGGGGCCCGCGACCGTGATCAGCTGGTCCCGCAGGCCGATGGACGCCGCCGGGCAGATGCCCTGGAGGATGCGGATCGCCAGATCCTGCGGGCCGAGGGCACGGAACATCGTGTCGGAGTCGGCGAAGTGCACCGTGCGTTCGATGCTGCCCACCGGAGAGGCCGCGGCGCCGGCGGCCACACCGGAGGTGGAGTCGGCGGGGGTGAAGGGAGTATCAGTCATCGGTGCTCAGTCTACTGGTGATGTCGTCGGGAGCTTCCTCGCGCTCCCACCTGCCCAGCAGCACCTGGACGCCGGCCAGGGCGGCCGGCCCTGCGGTCGACGAACGCAGCACAGTGCGCCCCAGGCGCGCCACCCGAGCACCTGCGGCGACCAGCCGCTCGATCTCGCCCCGCGAGATCCCTCCCTCCGGGCCCACCAGCAGATGCAGCTCCTCGACGCTGGACGCATCGACGTCCTGCAGCGCGCCGGCCAGAGTGTGCTCGTCTGACTCATGGAGCACCACGACGGCCCGCCGCGGATCCGCGGCAGCTGCCGCCGCATACTGCGCGGTGGTGTGCAGCTGCTCCACCTCGGGGACGGCGGTGCGGCGCGTCTGCTTGGCCGCGGCCCGGACCGTCGAGACCCACTCCGCGTGCTTCTTCGCCTCCCGACCCGCCTTCCAGCGGGCCACGGAGCGCTCGGCCTGCCACGGCACGATCCGGTCCACGCCGAGCTCCGTGGCGGACTCGATCGCCTGCAGATCCCGACGGTCCTTCGCCAGCGCCTGGACCAGCACAAGACGGGGACGCTCGTCGGGCTCCTCCTCGACGGCGGAGACCTCCACCGTCAGCACACCGGCCCCCGTCTCGACCACCGATCCGGTGACCCGCAGCCGGCGCGTGTCGGAGAGGTGGACCTCCTCCCCGACCTCGAGGCGCATCACCGTGGCCGCGTGGTGGCCCTCCGCGCCGTCGAGCCGGACGTGGTCGCCGCAGGAGACGCCGTCGAGCCGTCCCGGCGCCAGGTGGAACAGCGGAGCTGTCACAGGCTGTCCCAGGCCTCGCGGAGTTTGGCGAACATCCCCCGGTGCTCCGTGGTGGACTCCCCCAGCTCCTCGTCACGCTCGGCGGCCAGCTCACGGAGCAGCTCGCGCTGGCGATCGGTCAGCTTGGTGGGGGTCTCGACCTTCAGATGCACCTTCAGCGCACCGCGGCCGCCGCCGCGCAGGTGCGCGACACCGCGGTCCCGCAGCGTCAGCACCTCGCCCGACTGCGTGCCCGGCTTGACCTCGATCTCCTCGGTCCCGTCGAAGGTCTCCAGACTGACCGTGGTGCCGAGGGCGGCGGCCGTCATGGGGATGGACACGGTGGCGTGCAGGTCGTTCCCGCGTCGGGTGAAGACGTCGTGGGGCCGGACGTCCACCTCGATGAACAGGTCGCCGTGCGGCCCGCCGGCCAGTCCGGCCTCCCCTTCCCCGGCGAGGTGGATGCGGTTGCCCTTGTCCACGCCAGCGGGGATCTTGACCTTCAGCGTGCGGCGTTCGCGCACCCTGCCCTGTCCGTCGCACTCCTGACACGGGTCCTCGATGATGCTGCCGAAGCCGGAGCACCGGGCGCAGGCTTCGGTCTGCAGGACGGTGCCCAGGATGGAGCGCATGGGCCGCTGGACCTGGCCCTGACCGTGGCAGTCGGGGCAGGTCGTCGGGCTGGTCCCCTCCCGCGTGCACGAGCCATGGCAGACAGAGCACGTGACCGCCGTCTCGATCTCCACCTCCTTGGTGGTGCCGAACACGGCGTCCTTGAGATCGACGCGCACGCGGATGAGGGAGTCTTGGCCGCGCCGGGTGCGGGAGGCCGGACCCGAGGCTCCGGCGCCGAAGAACGTCTCGAAGATGTCGCTGAAGCCGCCGAAGCCCTGGCTCCCTCCCCCGAATCCGCCGCCGAAGGGCGACCGGCCGTTCTCGTCACCGGTGGCGTCATAGTTGCGGCGCTTCTCCGGGTCGGAGAGCACCTCATAGGCGCGTCCGATGAGCTTGAACTGATCGGCGGCGTCCTCCGAGGGGTTCACATCCGGATGCAGCCTGCGCGCCTTCTTCCGGTACGCCTTCTTGATCTCGTCGGTCGACGCCTCTCGGCTCACGCCGAGCGCCTCGTAGTAGTCAGTCACTTCTCACCCTTCAGAGAGAATCCGGGACAGGTACCGTGCCATGGCTCGCACCGCCGACATGGTGGAGCCGTAGTCCATGCGTGTGGGCCCGACGACGCCGAGCTTCGCGGCGTCGCCGCCGTCGCCGACCGCGTACTCCGCAGCGACCACCGAGGTCTCGGACAGCGAGTCATGGCTCGTCTCATGACCGATCCGCACGGAGAGGCCACGGCGGTCCTGCTCCATCTCGGTGAGCAGGCGCAGCAGGACCACCTGCTCCTCGAGGGCCTCCAGGACGGGACCGAGCGAGGGGCCCAGGTCGCGGTCAGACCTGGCGAGGTTAGCAGTGCCGGCCATGATGATGCGATCCACCCGTCCGGACTCCAGCACCGCCTCCACCGTGTGGGCGACGATCGCGAGGCTGGAGCGCAGCGACGGCTCGACCGAGCCGAGCAGGCGGTCCACCGGCAGCGGCAGCGCCGAGGCGGACCGGTTGTGGAGCTCCCCGGCGAGCCGCTGACCGAGCACCTGCAGCGAATCGTCGTCCACAGGCTCCGGCAGTGTGGCCATCCGCTGCTCCACCTTCCCGGAGGAGAGGATCACGACCACCAGCACCTTGAGCGGCCCCATGGACAGGACCTCGATGTGCCGGATGCGCGCCGTGGACTGCTGGGGGTGCTGCAGGACGGCGACCTGGTTGGTGAGCATGGCCAGGAGACGCACGGTCTGCTCCAGCATGGCGTCATGGTCGTCTGCGGCCTCCACCAGGATGTCCATCGCGCGACGCTCGGCCCGCGACAGCGGACGGACCTCGGTGATGCGGTCCACGAAGAGCCGATACCCCTGGTCGGTGGGGATCCGGCCCGCGGAGGTATGTGGGGCCGCGATGAGGCCCTCGGCCTCCAGGAAGGCCATGTCATTGCGGATGGTGGCCGGAGAGACCTCGAGGTTGTGGCGATCCACCAGCGCCTTGGACCCGACAGGCTCCTGGGTCTGGACGTAGTCCTCCACGATCGCGCGCAGCACCTGCAGGCGACGGGTGTCAGACATCGCTGGTCTCCTCTCCCGGCGGCGATTGGCACTCTCCTGCGACAAGTGCCAATTCTAGCGCGTGTCGTCGGGATCCGCCGAAGTCGGCGCCGCCGCTGCTAGGCTCCCGGGCTGTGACATCTCCTCACTTCCCCACCGACTGGTCCGCCTGGGGCCCCGCGGACATGGCCGAACGGCGTCGCGCCCAGTACCGTGAGGTTCCGCCGCTCCCCGCCGACCACGGCACCGTGGTGGAGGAGACCGAGTCGGGGTGGGTCGGTGCCGTGGTGGGTGTGGAGGCGGCCGGCGGCATCCGCGTGGTCCGCCTGGAGGACCGCCACGGCCGCAGCCGGGCCTTCCCACTGGGGCACGGGTTCCTGCACGACGGCGCCCCGGTGGAGCTGGTCCCGCCGAAGCCTCGCACCGCCCCGCAGGGCCCCCGCCGCACCGCATCGGGCTCGCTGGCTGTGGAGGGCGCCCGGGCACGAGTCGCCCGGGCCTCCCGGATCTGGGTGGAGGGCACCCATGACGCCGAACTGGTCGAGAAGGTCTGGGGCGAGGACCTGCGGCTCGAGGGAGTCGTCGTCGAACCTCTGCACGGCGCAGACGACCTCGTCGGGGCCCTGCGGGAGTTCGGACCGAGCCGGGACCGTCGAGTGGGTGTGCTGCTGGACCACCTCGTCCCGGGCTCCAAGGAGAGCCGCATTGCGGCCGAGGCCATGTCCATGCCGGGGGCGGCCGGCAACGTGACAGTACTGGGCCACCCCTATGTGGACGTCTGGCAGGCGGTGAAGCCCCAGCTCGTGGGACTTCAGGCCTGGCCCGACATCCCTCGGCACATCGACATCAAAGTGGGCACCCTCCAGGCACTCGGCTGGCCGCATTCCGGGCAGCGGGACATCGCCGCCGGCTGGAAGCGGATCCTGGGGACGGTCTCCAGCTACACCGACCTGGAACCGGCCCTGCTGGGACGGGTCGAGGAGCTCATCGACTTCGTCACCGGCTGACGCCTGCGCCCGGCGGCTCCGCGGGGGTGTCGCCGGCAGCCCACGTCCAGGAGGGGGCGGTAGAATCTGCCTCATCCGTGCAGGCCCCCCGGGTCCGCACGACCGCCATCCCACGAGCATCAGAGAGGGGCGCCGTGCCACAGTCCGAGCCGCCACATCCGCAGCAGCCGAACTCGGGCGACCGTCACCGGCCTGCGGACCGACGCCGCCAGCACGCCGGGGACTCCGAGCGCGTCGAGGGCTCCGCCGACGCGGCGCTGCCACTGACCCCTTCGGAGGACCGTCGCTGGGCGACGCTGTCCCACTTCGGCGGGCTCATGGGCTGCGTGCCGTCGCTGATCATCTACCTCGTGTTCCGGGACCGAGGTCCGTTCACCGCACAGGAGTCCAAGGAGGCCCTGAACTTCACCCTGCCGCTGACCGTGGTGATGCTCGTCTGCTACGTGCTGGCGCTGATCCCCGCCATCGGGTGGATCTTCGGACTGGCCGCCGTCTTCCTGTGGGTCGTGATGACGATCTCAGGTCTCGTGGCGGGCATCGAGTGCAACAAGGGTCGCCCCTACCGGTACCGGATGAACCTGCGCCTCATCCACTGAGGCGACGGGTCACCGCATCGGCCAGCAGGCGGCCCTGCAGCGTGAGCACCACCCGTCCGCGCGGGCTCCGTTCGTCCGGGTTCAACGGTCCCTCCTGCGCCAGCCCCTCGTGGACCAGGGCCCGCAGGACTCCGTCGTCGAGGCGTCGAGCCCCAGGCAGCGCCTCATGCTCGGCCACGTCGAGGCCCTCGGCGATCCGCAGGCGCAGCATCAGGTGCTCCAGCGCCTGTGCGTCGTCGTCGAGAAGCTCCCTGCCGTGGCCCGGGGTGATGCCCTGGTGGAGCCGCTGGGCGTAGGCGGCGGGGTGCTTGACGTTCCACCAGCGCAGTCCGCCCAGGTGGGAGTGGGCGCCCGGCCCCGCACCCCACCAGTCGGAGTCCCGCCAGTAGTTCAGGTTGTGCTGCGACCGGGTCGACTCATCCCGCGAGAAGTTCGAGACCTCGTACCACTGGTGTCCGGCCGCGCTCAGCAGCTCGTCGGTGAGCAGGTACTTGTCCGCATGGTCATCCGGATCCACATCGGGCAGCTCGCCGCGGCGGACCTTCGCCGCCATCGCGGTACCCTCCTCCACGATCAGCGAGTACGCCGAGACATGGTCCGGATCCATCGCGACCGCAGTCTCCAGGCTGGTGCGCCAGTCCTCCAAGGTCTCTCCCGGCGTGCCATAGATCAGGTCCAGGCTGACCTGAAGGCCCTGGCTCCGGACGGCGTCGACCGCACGGGTGACATTGGCAGGATCATGGGTGCGGTCCAGTGTGCGCAGCACCTTCGGCACCGCCGACTGCATGCCCAGACTCACCCGGGTGAATCCGGCCTCGGCCAATGTGGCGGCGGTAGCTTCGTCCACGGTGTCGGGGTTCGCCTCCGTGGTGACCTCCGCCCCCGGGGCCACCCCGAACAGGGACCGGGCGCGCTCCAGGATGCGGGCCAGGGACTCGGCCGGGAGCAGCGTGGGGGTGCCGCCGCCGAAGAAGATCGTGCGCAAGGGGCGCTCGGGCGCCCCGGAGCGTGCCAGCAGATCCGCGGCGAACTCCAACTCCCGGATCAGCGTCTCCGGGTAGGACTCCCGGGACGCACCCGGACCGAGGTCCTCAGCCGTGTAGGTGTTGAAGTCGCAATAGCCGCAGCGCACCGAGCAGAAGGGGATGTGCACGTACAGCCCCAGCGGCGCTGAGGCGCGCCCGCCCAGCCCGGCGAGCACCCGCGCGGGCAGCGCGCCGTCGGCCGGGACCGGATCGCCCACCGGAAGCGTGGCAGGCACTGCCTACTTCTTGCCCTTCTCGCCGCCACCCTCGTCGGAGGACAGAGCAGCGATGAAGGCCTCCTGAGGCACCTCCACGGTGCCCACCATCTTCATGCGCTTCTTGCCCTCCTTCTGCTTCTCCAGCAGCTTGCGCTTGCGGCTGATGTCTCCGCCGTAGCACTTCGAGAGCACGTCCTTGCGGATGGCGCGGATGTTCTCACGCGCGATGATGCGCGAGCCGATGGCCGCCTGGATCGGAACCTCGAACTGCTGGCGCGGGATGAGCTCCTTCAGACGGGAGGCCATCCTCACTCCGTAGGCATAGGCATGGTCGCGGTGGGTGATCGCGGAGAAGGCGTCCACCTTGTCCCCCTGCAGCAGGATGTCGACCTTCACCAGGTCGGCCGCCTGATCACCCTCGCCCTGCCAGTTCAGCGAGGCGTAGCCCTTGGTGCGGGACTTCAGCTGATCGAAGAAGTCGAAGACGATCTCCGCCAGGGGAAGCCTGTACCGCAGCTCCACACGTTCCTCGGAGAGGTAGTCCATGCCCTCCATGGTGCCGCGACGAGCCTGGCAGAGCTCCATGACAGCTCCGACGAACTCACTGGGGACGATCACCGTCGCGGCGACCACCGGCTCACGGATCTCCGAGACCTTGCCGTCGGGGAACTCGCTGGGGTTGGTCACCACGTGGACCTCGCCGTCCTCCGCCGTGACGTCATAGATGACGTTCGGCGCGGTGGAGATCAGGTCGAGGTTGTACTCGCTCTCCAGACGCTGGCGGGTGATCTCCAGATGCAGCAGGCCGAGGAACCCGACGCGGAACCCGAACCCGAGAGCCGCCGAGGTCTCCGGCTCGAAGCTGAGGGCGGCGTCGTTGAGCTGCAGCTTCTCCAGCGCCTCGCGCAGCACCGGGAAGTCCGAGCCGTCGATGGGGAACAGCCCCGAGAACACCATCGGGCGGGGCTCGTCATAGCCACCGATGATCGCGTCGGCAGGCTTCGCCTGCGAGGTGACGGTGTCACCGACCTTGGACTGACGCACGTCCTTGACGCCGGTGATCAGATAGCCGACCTCTCCGACGCCGAGCCCCTTGGTCGGCTCCGGCTCCGGGGAGGAGACGCCGATCTCGAGCAGCTCATGGGTGGCTCCGGTGGACATCATCTTGATGCGCTCGCGATGCCCAAGACTGCCGTCGACGACGCGGACGAAGGTCACCACGCCGCGGTAGGTGTCGTAGACCGAGTCGAAGATCATCGCGCGTGCCGGTGCCTGCGCGTCGCCCTCCGGGGCGGGGATCTCCTCGACGATGCGGTCCAGGAGCTCCTCCACGCCTTCACCGGTCTTGCCCGAGACGCGCAGCACATCGGCGGGGTCGCCGCCGATCAGGTGGGCGATCTCCTCGGCGTACTTCTCGGGCTGGGCCGCCGGCAGGTCGATCTTGTTCAGCACCGGGATGATCGTCAGGTCATGCTCCATGGCCAGGTACAGGTTCGCCAGCGTCTGGGCCTCGATGCCCTGGGCGGCGTCCACCAGCAGCAGCGCCCCTTCGCAGGCGGCCAGCGAGCGGGAGACCTCATAGGAGAAGTCCACGTGGCCGGGCGTGTCGATCATGTGGAAGGCGTAGGTCTCGCCGTCGTGCTCCCAGGGCATGCGCACCGCCTGGGACTTGATGGTGATGCCCCGTTCACGCTCGATGTCCATGCGGTCCAGGTACTGGGCCTTCATCTCGCGGGGCTGGACGACTCCCGTCAGCTGCAACATGCGGTCCGCGAGTGTGGACTTGCCGTGGTCGATGTGCGCGATGATGCAGAAGTTCCGGATCACGCCAGGATCGGTCGCGGCGGGCACCAGAGGAGTGCGGGCCTTCGGAGACACGTGCGAGTGGTCCTTCCCTCGGGGACGGGATGTCGGGCTGACGCTCCATTCTTCCATGAAACGGGCGCAGCACCGTGCGGAGGACGGACTCGGCGCCCGGAAGACGCGACCCGGACGCCGCGGGCCCGCCGCACCATGTGCGACGGGGCCCGCGGCACCCGACTCCCGCGGCTGCGAGACGAGCGTGATCCGGGATGGATCAGAGCGCGTTGACCTTGGCGGCCAGACCGGACTTGCGGTTGGCGGCCTGGTTCTTGTGGATGACGCCCTTGGAGACGGCCTTGTCCAGCTTGCGCGCGGCCTCGCGGTGCGCCGCCAGCGCGGCGTCCTTGTCCTCGGCCGCGACGGCCTTGCGGACCTTCTTCACCGCGGTCTTCAGCTCGGACTTGACGGCCTGGTTGCGCAGGCGAGCCTTCTCGTTGGTGAGGATGCGCTTCTTCTGAGACTTGATGTTTGCCACGTGTTGTCTTTCTGTCTGGGTTCACTGTGTGGTGAGGGCTGCATCCCTGCTTGGGCGGCAGAAGACAGACTGAGTGGCGTGGGGTTGCCATGGCGAATGCGCGACGTCATCAGGCAGAGGGGCCTGACGCCGCGCAGAGAGCTCTCTGCCGCAGGGAGTGCCGACCGCGAGGGCCGTAGACACTGCCTATAGATCGTAGCAGAGAACACGGGGCTCGTCTCACCTGGGGCGGTGCCGACGCTGGACTCACCGCCCGACGGACCCGGCGATGATCCCGATGGCGCGCTCCACGGCGTACTCGGGCGTCCGGGAAGCTCCCTTGGCCTCCGCGTCGGCGCGTGCCACCGCTTCCACGGCGGCCGCCGCCCGGTGGGACTGCCAGCGTCGGGCCGTCTCGGCGGCCTGACGCAGCTGCCAGGGAGGCACGCCGAGGTCCGAGGCCAACCGGTCGGCGCTGCCCCGATGGTCCACCAGGGCGGCGATCTGGCGCCCCTTGCGGGCCAGCGCGGCAGTCACGGCGATCGGCGAGACTCCGGTGGCCATCGCGTGGCGGTACAGCCGGGTGGCGGCGTCACGCCGCCCGTCGAATGCCGCGTCGGCGACCTTGAAGGCCGTCGCCTCCACCCGGCCGCCGTGGTACCGGTCAACGTCCTCCTCCGTGATCGCTCCCGGCACGTCCCGGATCAGCTGCTGGCAGGCTCCGCCGAGGTCCGACAGGGAGGATCCGGCGGCTGCCACGAGTGCTCGGGCGGCGTCGGGCTGGATCTCCCGACCCGCGGCACGGAACTCGCGCCGGAGGAAGTCCATCTTGTCCGTGTCGGACTTCGCCGCCGCGCAGTCGACGACGACGGCTCGCCCGGACATCGCATCCAGGAGCTTCTTGCCCCGGTTGCCGCCCGAATGACGCATCACCACGGTGACTTCGGCGTCAGGGGCCTCCCCGAGATAGGAGAGGGCGTCCTCCAGGAAGGCGTCGTTCATCTGCGCGAGATCCTCCGCCAGGATCAGGCGCGCCTCGCCGAAGAGCGACGGTGAGGCCACGGTGGCCAGCTCGCCGCGGGCTGCCGCACTGACGTCGAGCCGGGTGTACTCCAGGTCAGGGTGAGCACTGCGCAGCGTGGCTTTGATACGGTCCATCGCGCGGGACGCCAGATAGTCCTCAGGTCCACGCAGCAGCATCAGCGGCGCAGGTTCGACGAGACGGAAGTCCTCACCGGCGCGTGGTGACGCACCCTTGCGCCCGGCGGAGCCTCCGCCCTGGGTGCGCTGCCCCGCCCCCCGTCGCCCTGCTCCTCGCTGTCCTGCCCCGCGCTGTGCCGCTGCCATGTCTCCATCCTAGGCGGTGTCCAGGACTCGGACGAGGTGACCGCGCTCGCGACGCGGCGGCCGCCCCACGCAGGGTCGACAGCGGCCGGGCCCCGTCGATGTCTCGACGGGGCCCGGCCGGTGTCTGCGTACCTGCGGGTTGCGGATCAGGCAGGACTGGCGAGCTCTCCGGTGAAGTGTCGGCGCCCCTTGCGCGGATCCCATCCGGTGAAGGTCTCCACAACCTGACCTGCGGAGGCATCGACGCCTCGGCGCTCGGCGTGGAAGGCGACGGTGCAGGGCAGGCGCATCGGTGCCTCGAAGGTGATGCGCCACCGGTGCCCCGCGTCGTCGGGCTCACGCCCCTCCAGCATCCGGCCGGCGGCGTACATGCCATGCACGATCGCCCGGGGCATGCCAAGCATGCGGGCGCTGACGGAGCTGATGTGGATCGGGTTCCAGTCTCCGGAGACGGCGGCATAGCGGCGGCCCATGTCGGCGCCCAGACGCCACTGTCCGGTCTTGGCGGGCGGAATGAACTCCTCACGCTCCGACGACTCCGGCTGCCTCTCAGGCTCACCGTCGCCCGGGCGACCGGCCAGGTGCGCGCCCCGGCTCAGATAGGTCGACACCCCCCGCCACAGCACCTCCGACTCCGCGGGGCGCCCGACGTCCGCGGCGTCCGCGAGCACCTCCACGACGGCGTCGAACTGTGTGCCGCGCCGGTGCGGGCGCAGACCTTCGGTCCAGGCCTTGATCTGCACCGGCTCGTCCACCGTCACCCGGCGACGATGCTCCACCGCATTGCTCAGGTGGACCATGCCCATCAGCGGCAGCGGAAACGCCTCCTCGGCGAGCAGACCCATCTGGACCGGGAAGGCCAGGATGTGGGCCAGCACCGAGGGCAGGCCCCGACGGTGCACGCCGTCGAAGGGCTCCCCGCCGAAGAGCAGGCGGTACTGCTCCAGCTGCTGGGCCGAGGCACCGGGATGCCGCGCGACCACGGCGTGCCCCGGCAGCTCGTCCGCGGCTCCCGAGGATCGTGGGGCCACGGCCGAACGGGCGGACTCCCAGCCGGCGTGGACGTAGATGTCCTTCAGCGCGGGCAGCTCGATCCGACGGACGTCGACAGGACCTGTGCTCTGCTCCTCGATCCGATCAGTCATACCGGCTCAGGCCCCCACCAGGTTCTGACCACAGACACGCAGCGTCAGTCCGCTGGTGCCGCCGGCCGCAGGGGACGCCAGGTACGCGATGGTCTCCGCGACGTCGTCGGGACGGCCTCCCTGGTTGAGGGAGTTCAGGCGTCGGGCCACCTCACGCGTGGCGAACGGGATCTTCGCCGTCATCTCCGTCTCGATGAACCCGGGCGCCACGGCGTTGATGGTCCCGTGACGAGCCTCCAGCTGAGCCGAGCTCGCCGCCACCATGCCCATCACCCCAGCCTTCGAGGCCGCGTAGTTGGTCTGCCCCCGGTTGCCCGCGATGCCCGAGGTCGAAGCCAGGGAGACGATGCGCGGCCCGGACGTGCCCTCCGGCCGGTTGAACAGGTCATCGGCCAGCAGCGCGCGGTTCATCCGCAGCTGGGCCTCGATGTTGACCGCGATGACCGAGTCCCACCGCGCCGGGTCCATGTTGGCCAGCAGCTTGTCGCGGGTGATGCCGGCATTGTGCACCACGATGTCCAGCCGGCCATAGTGCTGCCGCGCGTGGGCCAGGATGCGTTCCCCGGCGTCGTCGGCCGTGATGTCCAGTTGCAGGGCCGTGCCGGAGACACGGTTCGCCGTGGCGGCGAGCTGCTCGCCCGCCGCGGGGACGTCCACGACGATGAGCTGGGCACCGTCGCGATGCAGCACCTCCGCGATGGAGGCGCCGATCCCTCGGGCCGCGCCCGTGACCACCGCGACCTGACCCTCCAGGGGGCGATCCCAGTCCCCAGGGAGCACACCGTTGACGGAGTCCACGGTGAGGAACTGCCCAGAGACGAAGGCCGACCGCCCGGAGAGCAGGAAGCGCAGCCCTCCTGCCACGGAGGGTGCGCCGGCGTCGAGGTCCTCAGCGAGGACCAGTCCGTTGGCCGTCGCGCCGGCCCGCATCTCATGGGCCAACGACCGGGTGAGGCCCTCCACGCCCTTGCGTGCGGCCCGCAGCGCCGGGTCCGAGGCGGCATCAGGGCTGCGGAAGACCGTGACGACCCGCCCGGACGGTGCGACCTGCTTCAGCATCCGACCGAGGCCGAGTGCGGTCTCGCTCAGGTCCGCCGGAGTGGAGATCGCGTCGAAGCAGGCGATCACGGCCGAGACCCGCTCGCGGGGCTCCACATGCCGGCGGACGTCCAGGTCCCACGTCAGCAGCAGTGAGGCGATCTCATCCGAGACCGTCCCTGTGCCCACGACGACGACGGGCCCCGGCACCACGGGCGCGCCGGGTCGATGCCGTCGCAGCCTGGCCGGCTGCGGCAGGCCCAGGGCGGAGGTCAGCCGGCGCCCCAGCGGCGTATTGGCGAACTCGGTGTAGGTATCGCGTGCCATGGACTGCTCACCGCCCTTCCAGAATCGCGGTGATGCCCTGCCCGCCTGCGGCGCAGACCGAGATGAAGCCGAGCTTGCCCGGCTTGCCGTGCAGCATCTTGGCCAGGGTGGCCACGATCCGTCCGCCCGTGGCGGCGAAGGGGTGGCCCGCGGCCAGGGATGAGCCGTGGATGTTGAGCCGGCTGCGGTCGATGCGCCCCAGAGGCGCATCGAGGCCGAGCTTCCCGCGGCAGAACTCCTCGTCCTCCCAGGCGGCGATCTGCGCCAGCACGGTCGAGGCGAAGGCCTCATGGATCTCGAAGTACTCGAAGTCCTCGAAGGTGAGGCCGTTGCGCTCCAGCATCCGGGCGGCGGCATAGGCGGGAGCCATCAGCAGCCCCTCGGCACCGTCCACGAAGTCCACGGCGGCCTGCTCATAGTCGACGAAGGTCGCCAGCTGCGGCAGGTCGTGGGCCTCGGCGTAGTCCGCCGAACCGAGCAGCACGGCGGAGGCGCCGTCGGTCAGTGCGGTGGAGTTGGCCGCCGTCATGGTGGCCTCTTCCCCCAGATCGCGTCCGAAGGCGGGGGCGAGCTTCCCGAGCTTCTCCAGCGTGGAGTCAGCACGGAGGTTGGTGTCCCGCTGCACACCCTTGAAGGGGGTGACCAGGTCGTCGAAGAAGCCGTCGTCATAGGCGGCGGCCAGGTTCTGATGGGAGGCCAGGGCGAGCTCATCCTGCTCCTGACGCCCGATGCCCCAGGCGTGGGCGGTCACCGCCATGTGCTCCCCCATGGACATCCCGGTCCGGGGCTCGTTGACGCCGGGAGCCTGCGGGGCCAGGTGCCCGGGACGGATCTTCGCCAGCGCCTTGAGCCGCTGTCCCGGCGTCTTGGCCCGGTTGGCCTCCATGAGAATCCGGCGCAGGGCGTCGGTCACCACGATCGGGGCGTCCGAGATGGAGTCCACCCCGGCCCCGATGCCGGACTCGATGCGGCCCAGCCGAATCTTGTCCGCCAGCGAGCCGATGGCCTCCATGCCGGTGGCACAGGCCATCTGGACGTCGGTGGCCGGCGTGGCCGGATCCAGCGGAGTGCCCAGCACGGACTCCCGCACCAGGTTGAAGTTCTTCGAATGCTTCATCACCGCGCCGCCGGCGACCGACCCGATCCGCTGTCCCTGCAGCCCGAACCTCGCCACGAGGCCGTTGAGGCCCGAGGTCAGCATGTCCTGGTTCGATGCGGTGGCATAGGCGCCGTGAGCGCGGGCGAAGGGGATGCGGTTGCCGCCGATGACGACGACGTCGCGCGTCTGGACGGTGCGTGTCTGGGCGCTCGTCCGGTCAATGGTGGTCACGAGGGGTTCTCCTCCAGTCGGTGGACCAGGACTTGTCTTTATTACTGCTCAGTATCTTAGACTATCTGTGTTGATCATCACTGTCACACTCCCCACGCGGGCGTAAGGAGTCGGACCATGAGTCAGACCACGAGTCACACCACCACTGACACTACTGAACACGAGGTGTCCTCACCATCCCTGGACACCGGTCTCCTCGAGGAGGTTCTGCTCGGACGGTGGGCGGACACCCGCCGAGTCTCTCGCGCCCTCGCCGCCGAGGACCGGTTCCATAAGATCGAGGGCCTGACCAAGGAGCAGCACCGCGAGCGCGTGCTCGGTCAGCTCCACGAGCTCGTCGCCGCCGATGCGGTCCACCGCGCTTCCCGAAGGAGTTCGGGGGCCAGGACGCGCCGGGCGGGAACATCGCCGCCTTCGAGGAGCTCGTCACCGCCGACCCCTCGCTCCAGATCAAGGCGGGCGTCCAGTGGGGACTGTTCGGCTCCGCCGTGCTGCATCTCGGCACCGAGGAGCATCACCGACGCTTCCTGCCGGGCATCATGGACCTCAGCGTGCCGGGCGCCTTCGCGATGACGGAGATCGGCCACGGCTCGGACGTGGCCTCCATCGGCACCACGGCGACCTACGACCCGGCCGCCGATGAGTTCGTGCTCCACACGCCGTTCACGGCAGCCACCAAGCGGTTCCTCGGCAACGCCGCCGTGGACGGCAAGGACGCGGTCGTCTTCGCCCAGCTCATCACAGGGGGCGTGAACCACGGGGTGCACTGCTTCTACTGCCACCTGCGGGACGACGACGGCCAGCCGCTGCCGGGCATCACCATCTGGGACGACGGCCAGAAGGGCGGCCTCAATGGGATCGACAACGGTCGGATCGCCTTCGACTCGATCCGGATCCCGCGCACCTACCTGCTCAACCGTTATGGGGACGTCGCCGCCGACGGCACCTACACCTCCTCCATCGAGAGCCCCGGCCGCCGGTTCTTCACCATGATCGGCACCCTGGTCCAGGGGCGCGTCTCGCTGTCCGGCGCCTCAGTGGCGGCCTCCAAGCTGGCCCTGATCGGCGCCGTCACCTACGGCAACCAGCGGCGCCAGTTCAACGCCTCCTCCCCCGTGGAGGAGGAGGTCATCATGGACTACCAGCTGCACCAGCGCCGGCTGATCCCTCGCCTGGCCACCACCGTCGCACTGACCTTCGCCCAGGAGAAGCTCCTGGCGAAGTTCGAGGACGTGTTCTCCGGCGCCGACGACTCCGACGAGAACCGCCAGGAGCTCGAGACGCTGGCCGCGGCCATCAAGCCGATCGCCACCTGGCACGCCCTGGACACGCTGCAGGAGGCCCGTGAGGCGTGCGGTGGAGCAGGGTTCATCGCGGAGAACCGTTTCGCGACGCTCCGCGCGGACCTCGACATCTACGTCACGTTCGAGGGTGACAACAACGTGCTGCTGCAGCTGGTGGCCAAGCGGCTGCTCAGCGACTTCGCCGCCGAGTTCAAGGACGCCGACGTCGGGGCGCTGTCCCGGTACGTGGCCTCGCAGGCCCAGTCGACGGTGCTGCACCGCTTCGGCCTGCGGCGGGCGATCCAGTCCGTGCAGGACACCGGCGACGAGCGTCGCAGCGCGAACTGGTTCAAGCAGACCGAGGTGCAGCGGGATCTGCTCACCGACCGGGTCCGGCAGATGGTCACCGATGTGGCCGGGGAGCTGCGGAGCGTGGCCCGCAAGCCCGCCGCCGAGCAGGCCGCCACCTTCAACGAGCACCAGCACGAGATCATCCAGGCGGCGACGGCCCACGCCGAGCTCCTCATCTGGGAGTCCTTCACCGAGGCGCTGGACGGAGTGGAGCACGCGGGGACCCGTCAGGTGCTGACCTGGCTGCGCGACGTCTACACGCTGACCAGGATCGAGGAGAACCTGGACTGGTATCTGCTCAACGGCCGGATCTCCTCCCAGAGGGCCCGCACGCTGAGCCCCTACATCAACCGGCTGCTGGCCCGCCTGCGCCCGCTGGCGCAGGACATCGTGGACTCGTTCGGCTACACCGCCGATCATGTGCGCATGGAGGTCGCATCCGGTGCCGAGCAGCTGCGTCAGGAGGAAGCGATGGAGCACTACCGCGTGCTCCGCGCCTCTTCGGACGCACCCGTGGACGAGAAGATCCTGCTCAAGCGGCGCCAGCAGGAGCGTCGGGGGCGACGCACGGAACGCTGAGGCTCGGAGACGGGGCGGGCAGGGCCGCACAGAGCCGGACTGGGCTGCACAGAGCCGGACTGGGCTGCACAGGGCCGGACCGGGGTCGCGACCCGGCTTTGCCCGCCCCGTCGGATGCGGCTTGAATGGGGTCATGACGATCACTGACACTGACGCATCCCCCGGAGCGGAGACCCCGTTCCCCCGGGCTGCGGAGGAGAACCTGACCAGGGACGAGGCCGCGTCCCGCTCTGCGCACCTGACGGTGGACGCCTATGAGGTCGACGTGGACCTCTCGGGCGCCGCCGCCGAGGGCGCCTCGACCTATCCCGTCTCCACCCGGATCCTGTTCCGCAGCGCCTCGCCCGGGGCAGAGACGTTCCTCGACTATCTGGGCGCCGCGGTGGAGGAGGTCATCCTCAACGGCGCTCGCCTGGACCCGGCGGACCATGTGGGCTCCGCACGGATCCGACTCCCCGAGCTGGCGGCCGAGAACGTGGTGGAGATCCGGTCCTCCTCCCGCTACTCCCGCTCCGGGGAGGGCCTGCACCGCTTCGTGGACCCCTCCGACGGGCAGGTCTACCTGTACACGCAGTACGAGCCCGCCGACTCCCGGCGCGTGTTCCCCGTGTTCGAGCAGCCGGACCTGAAGGCCACGTTCCGCTTCTCCCTGATCGGCCCCCAGAGCTGGGAGCTGCGGTCCAACGGCGCGGAGGTCTCCCGGGAGTCGGTCTCCGGCACCGCCGCAGGGCTCGACGGTGAAGGCCTGGTCCGCGTCAGCTTCGCCGAGACGCGACGGATGTCCAGCTACATCACCGCGCTGCTCGCCGGACCGTACCACCGCGTGGACGGCTCCTGGGCGGGCGGGGTGGAGGGAGAGTCCCCGATCGAGGTCCCGCTGGCGGTGCTCTGTCGAGCCTCCCTGGCCGAACACCTCGACTCCGAGGAGCTCCTCGAACTGACCCGCTCAGGCTTGGACTTCTTCCACGCCGAGTTCGCCTTCACCTACCCGTGGGGCAAATACGACCAGGTCTTCGTCCCCGAGTACAACCTCGGCGCCATGGAGAACCCGGGCCTGGTCACATTCACCGAGAAGTACGTCTTCGACACCGACGCCACCGACGCCCAGCGCGAGACCCGAGCCAACACGCTGATGCACGAAATGGCTCACATGTGGTTCGGCGACCTCGTCACCATGCGCTGGTGGGACGACCTGTGGCTCAAGGAGTCCTTCGCCGACTACATGGGGTCACTGGCGGTGGACGAGGCCACCGACTGGACCACCTCCTGGATCTCCTTCGCCAACGGCCGGAAGGCCTGGGCGTATGTGCAGGACCAGCTGCCCACCACGCATCCGATCGTCGCAGACATCACCGACCTGGAGGCGGCCGACCAGAACTTCGACGGCATCACCTACGCCAAGGGCGCTTCGGTGCTCAAGCAGCTCGCGGCCTTCGTCGGCCGCGAGGCCTTCCGCGAGGCTGCCCGTCGGTACTTCGTCCGGCATGCCTTCGGCAACGCGAGCCTGGACGACTTCCTGTCGGTGCTCGGCGAGGTCTCCGGCCGCGACATGACCAGCTGGGCCGCGGCCTGGCTGCAGACCGCCGGCGTGCCGGAGCTCGCCGCATCGGTGGACGACGCCGGCCGCGTCGTGGTCGAGGAGCGCGGCACTGATCCCGCCACGGGTGGACCGATCAGCCGTCCGCACGTCGTGGAGGTCGGCGTCCACGTGCTCGACGAGACCACCGGGACCCTGCGGCGCACCGGATCAGAACGCATCGCCCTCGAGGGCCCCCGCGTGCTCCAGGAGCTGACCCTCCCCGCTGCGGGTGCTCCGCGGCTGCTGCTGCCCAACGAGGAGGACCTCACCTACGCCAAGCTCAGCCTGGATCCGGAATCCGTGGCGGCAGTCCTGACCCACCCCGTCGAGGACCCGCTCGCGCGTGCCACCGTGTGGGCCGCCCTGTGGTCCATGGTCCGCGACGGCGAGCTGCCCGCGGCCCGGTTCCTGGAAGCGGTGATGACTCTGGGCCTGCAGATCGAAGAGGTCGTCGTCGTCCAGGCGCTGCTGCGGCAGAGCGACCGTGCCCTGGAGGCCTTCACGCCGGCGGAGGAGCGGGAGCGGCTGCAGGAGCAGTTCGCCGCCCGCCTGGCCGAGTTCATCGCCGAGTGCCACGGCGGTGACCGCAGCGCGCAGCGGCCCGCACCCTGGCCACGATCTCGCGTCGCACGCCCGCACAGCTGGACCTGCTGGCGGCGCTGCTCGACGGCGAGGCCGCCTCCCTGGGGATCACCGGCCTGGCGCTGGACGAGGAGCTGCGTTGGGCGTTCCTGCAGGCGCTCACCACCCACGGACGGGTGGAGCGCAACGCCCTCGACGCCGAACTGGCCGGCCGCACCACGCGCGCGGACGGATCGCCCACCGGCTCGCACTGGCGGCCCGCCCTCGCCCCGCGGTGAAGAAGGAGGCCTTCGCCCAGGCGATCTCCGGCCGGGACGACGACGGCGAGGAACTGTCCAACGATCACCTCACCGCCACGGTGGAGGGCTTCCGCTGCGGTCCGGCCGAGCTCGTGGACGCCTATGAGGAGGACTACTTCGCCGCCGTCGTCGACGTGTGGGAGCGGATGAGCCAGGGTCAGGCCACGCGTGTGGTCGCCGGGCTGTTCCCCGGCACTCAGGACCTGACGGCCGGAGAGAAGCCTCAGGAGCACCCGACGGCCCGCCGCACGGCCGACTGGCTCGCCGCCCATCAGGACGCTCCGGCGGCGCTGCGGCGGTTGCTCATCGAGGAGCAGGACCATCTGCTGCGCAGTCTGCGCGCCCAGCAGTCGGCGCGGCGGTAGACCGGGCTCAGCAGAACCGGGCTGGGCTGGGCGGGACTGGGCAGAACCGGGCTGGGAGGACCCTGGGCTGACCAGTCCTCGGCTGATCAGTCCTCGCCCCTGCGGCCCGCAGAAGATCGTCTCTCCGTGAGAGATCGCCCCCTGATTCGGCGACGATCTCTCACGGAGAGACGATCCGCACCCCGCTCAGGTGCGGGTGATGAGATCCTCGGTGGCGGCCTCGCGAGCGGCCACCCGCTTCTCCCGGCGCTTGTCATTGAGCAGACACAGCACGATCGCGACCCCGAAGAGGACCACGAGCGGACCGGCGATGAAGAACATGGTGATCGCATCGCCGCCGGGGGCCGCCATGGCCGAGATCAGCGCGATGAACATCAGGGTCCCCCGCCAGCTCTTGAGGACCCGACGCCCGGTGATCAGCCCCATCATGTTCACTCCCACCAGGATCACCGGGATGACCATCGCGACCCCGAAGGCCAGGAAGAGGTGCAGCACGAAGGTGAAATAGACGTCCGGAGCGATGATGTTCGACGTGCCCTCGGGGTTCAGGGTGAAGAAGAATCGGATGGCCTGCGGCAGGACCACGTAGGCCAGGCCGATGCCGATCACGAACAGCGGCACCGAGGCGGCGATGAACCCCAGGGCGTAGCGCTTCTCCTTCTTCTGCAGCCCGGGCATGATGAAGGCCCACAGCTGGTAGAGCCACACCGGCGAGGAGATCACGATCCCGACGAACAGCGAGATGCGGATCATCAGGTCCAGCGGCTGGCCGACCGTGTTGAAGGCGATCTCGGTGCTGCGGTCCACATCGTCGAAACCGATGACCGGCGCGCTCAGCAGCGCGAAGATCGTGTCATAGAGGAAGAACCCCGCGACGGCACCGACCACGATCCCCAGGCAGGCCTTGATGAGCCGATTGCGGAGTTCGCGCAGATGCTCCTTCAGGGGCATCTTCCCCTCAGGGTCTCTGCGGCGTCTCGACTTCCTGCGACGTCGTGGCGATGAGGTGCGGGGAGCGTCGTCGTGCGTCCCTGCCATCGGTCCTCAGGCGTGGTCGCGGCGGTGCTGTGAGCTGCCGCGCGGGGTGTCGGTGGGGTCCACCACACGGCCCTCCACCGCGGGACGCTCGGCGTCGCCGGTCTCGGGGTCCTTGGAGTCAGACTCGTCCTGCATCGTGCGGACCTCGGATTTGAAGATCCTCATCGACTGACCCACGGACTTGGCCAGCTGTGGAAGCTTCGGCGCACCGAACAGCAGGATGATGAGCAGGGCGATGATGGCGATCTGCCAACCGGTGATGTTCATGGAGTGCGTCCTTTCGTCTGGCCCCCAGGATACTCCACCGAGCTGGACACACCGTCGCCCAGGGCCGCCAGCCCCCGTTCGGCTCGACGCACGACCTCCCCGGCAAGCTCCTCCGGCTGCAGCACGGTGACGTCGCCCCCGGAGCGCAGCGCCAGATCGACGGCGATGGACCCGCTGCGCAGGGCGACCTCCACCGTCCGCGCGCCGTCCTCTCCCCAGACCTCCCGCACGGGCGCCCAGGCATCAGCGTCGGCCGCCGCCGAGGGGGCGAAGCGCAGGATCACGAGCTCGTCATCGCGACGACGAGGGACCTCCGGGCGGCGCGCAGGCTCGGTCGCGAGCGCGCGGGCCTGATCGCTCAGCGGCGTGTCCGGCATCGGCGTCAGGTCCAGCACCCGGCCGAGCAGGAAGTTCCGCTCCCCCTCCACCGACCGGCACCAGGCCCGCAGGTAGGTGCGGGCGCCGTCGTGCAGCAGCGTCACGGGGTCCACGACGCGACGGGTCCGGCGGTTCTGGACATCTTCGTAGAGGAGTTCGACGGCGTGCTCGCCGTCGAGGGCCTCGCGCAGAACGGCCTCGTGGCCGAACTCGTCGGCGCTCTGCCAGGCCACACTCAGCTCGGCGGCAGTGGCGTCGAGCTCAGCCGGAACGATCGCACGGATCCTGTCGCGCAGGCGCGCGGCGGCCTGCCGGACCGGCTCGGTGTCCGGATCCTGGGAGGCGATGAGACCCTCCAGGGCGATCAGCACCGAGAGCGCCTGCGGTGCGGTCAGCCGCAGCGGACGCCCCAGCGTGTCCTGAAGCCGCGGGCCCGGCAGGGCGATGCGGATGACCGGGTCCTCTGCCAGCAGCTGCTTCTCGAACACGCGACGCGTCAGCGGAAGCTCTGGGTCGATGTCGATGTAGTGCCCGAACTGCGCGGAATCGAAGGCGGCCGACTGCTGCAGGGAGAGAAGATCCCGGTGCAGCTGACGAGGCGTGATGCTGTAGCGCTCCAGCAGATCGCTGGCCCGTGCACCGCCGGTGGCGTGCAGGTAGGCGGCCATCGACATGACCCGGGCGATCTTCGCTCCGGCGTCGTTGGTCGTCGAGGTCCGCGGCGCCCTCAGCTCCTCCGCCGGAACCGGGCTGTCCCGATGCGCCCGGCGCACAGCTTCCAGGTGACGCCGGACCAGCGCCGTGAGTCGCTCCCCGGAGAGCACCCGGACCCGCGGCAGCGCGACGGCGATCTTCCCCAGGAAGCTGTCGTGGAGCGTGGTCTCGACCGTAAGTCGGACAGCTTCGTCGTGGGACGCCTCAGAAGACACAGGATCGTGACGCGCATGCGGCAGGAAGGTGGCCGCGACGTCGGCGTCGGCCTCCAGCTCCACCGTCTCCGTCCCGTGGGCCGGGCCGAGGGTCTCGAGCTGCTCGCGGGTCACCTGCGGGGGGTCGATGCGGCCGTCGGCGATCTGCTCCAGGACGGTCCTGATGGAATCGTCCGGCGCCGTGAGCCGGGTGATGTCGCCACGGATGCGGTCCAATCGGTAGACACGGACGGCGTCGCGGTCAAGATCGTGGCCCACCAGATACCAGCCGCCGCGGGAGCCTACGCCCAACGGCACCGTGCGGCGCTGTTGGGCGCGATGCCGGCCTCGCGGACTGTAGGTGAACGCCACTGCCGCAGTCGTCAGGGAGTCGGCGAGGGTCCCGAGGTGGTCGAGCACGTGGTCGTCGGCCAGACCCAGTCTCACCGATGCCGGAGGCGGCAGAGCGCCGGGCGTGGGCGCCTCCGGATCGCAGTCGAAGCGGCCGCGGCACGGTCGCCCGCCGGCTCCGAGGCCTGCAGGGCCGTCAGCGCGCCGGCGGCCTGCCGTATGGCCGCCTGTGCCCGGGTCCCGCTCCACAGCAGCTCGGCGTGTCGCAGGGCGATGACCTCGTCCGCCGGAATCCGCAACGGGGGCAGCCCGTGGGCCTCCGGATCGATGACGTAGCGGAAGTCGTGGTCACCGCCGTGGCCGTCCCGCCCCTCGTCCTCGGAACCCAGGGACGTGATGTCGATGCCGAGCCGCCGCAGCGTCCGCTTGTCCCGGTTGAACTGCTGCTCGAAGGCCTCCCGGGAGGTCTCGCCCTCGGGACGGTAGTGCTCGACCCGCTCCCGGATCTCTGCCTTGGAGAGGCCCACGGGGGCGGCGTCGATCAGCGTCGCCGCCAGCGAGAGCGCGCGGCTGACGCCGGTGTCGGCGAAGGCGTCCTGTCGCTCCGCCTCAGGAGCATGCGGCGTCGTCCCGTAGACGAAGCCCCCCTGCCCC
This sequence comes from Nesterenkonia sp. PF2B19, assembly GCF_001758425.2. GTDB lineage: Bacteria > Actinomycetota > Actinomycetes > Actinomycetales > Micrococcaceae > Nesterenkonia > Nesterenkonia aethiopica. The sequence goes on from NZ_MDSS02000002.1 coordinate 79,979, forward strand.
TCGGCGCCGATCCGGTCCGGCCCGCCTCGGCTGCGGTGGCGATACCCGACCACGGCGGATCAGCCGGCTCGACGGACGCGGACCAGGTCGACCACGAAGATCAGGGTCTCGTTCGGCCCGATGGCCGCACCGGCGCCACGCTCGCCGTATGCCAGGTGCGGCGGGATCTCCAGACGCCGCCGAGCGCCCTCCTTCATCCCGATCAGCCCCTGGTCCCAGCCTGCGATGACCTGTCCGACGCCGGCCGTGAAGTCCAACGGCTGGCCACGGTTCCAGGAGGCGTCGAACTCCTCGCCGGTGGACCAGGACACCCCCACGTAGTGGCACGACACCTGGTCGCCCGGCTCGACGGCGCGGCCGCCGCCGGGGATGAGCTCCTCGACGACGAGCTCCTCAGGCGGAGTGTCTCCGGGGAAGTCGATCTCCGGGCGTGTGCGGTCGTAGGTGCGCTGACCGAAAGACATAGGTGCTGTTTCCTCTCCGACAGGGATCTTCTGCATCCAGCCTATCGGAGACCGCACAGCAGAGACGGCACACGCCCCGGGGCCGGACCATCAGGTCGGGCCCCGGGGCGTGGGATCGTCAGGGTCGGGTCCTCACGGAGCGCCCGTCACGCGCCGGCGGCCGCGGGGCCCCTCTCACTCGTCGTCGTCGCCGGCATCGTCCTCAGCGTCGTCCTCAGCCTCATCCTCAGCGTCGCCCTCAGCATCGGCGTCGTCGGCTCCGCTCTCCGCGGCGCCCTGCTCCTCGAGCATCTCCTGGAGCTCCTCAAGCTCCTCCTCGCTGAGCTCCGGCTGCTCGGGCATCTCCTGCTGCGTCTGCTCCGGCATGGGTGCGGCCTCGATGACGTCGACGACGAAGATCAGGGTCTCGTCCTGGAGCTCGTGGCCCTCGGACTCCCCGTAGCCCTCCTCCGGCGGGATGACCAGCAGCACGCGGTCACCGACATGCTTGCCTTCCAGACCCTCGGCCCATCCGGCGACCAGGTTGTCCAGCGGGAAGCTCGCGGGCGGTGCCGGCGGGGTCTCCTCCCCCTCGGCCTCGTCCTCGGAGTCGTCGGCGTCATCGGCCTCATCGTCCTCATCGGCCTCATCGGCCTCATCGTCCTCCGCGGCCCCGGCGGTCACACCGGGCCAGGCCGAGTCGAAGACCTCGCCGTCGGACCACTTCCACCCGGTGTAGCGGACCACGACCTGGTCGGTGGCGCCGATCTCTTCGCCGTCGCCGGCGATCAGCACCTCGCTCGCGGTCTCCTCGGGGGCGTCCTCGTCGTCGCCGGGCGCCTCGGCGAGCTCGGGAGCCTCGCCCTCCACAGACGTGATCTCCGGGAGGTCGCCGCTCTGCTCCTGCTCCTCACCGGTGGCATAGGCGGGAACCTGATCATCGATGCGCAGGATGATCAACGAGTCGACGCCGCCCGTCTCCGGCGTTCCCGGCTCGTAGAGGGCCAGATCGGAGCCGACGGTCGCGCCCGTCTCCATGAGCGAATCGTAGATGAACTCGCTCTGCTGCTCGATCATCGGCAGGAACAGCAAGGAGGGCAGATCCTCGCTGAAGTTCTCCTGCTGGACGGCACCGCTCGAGGGGTCCACCGTCGCCGAGGAGACGTGCAGGATCTGTTCCGGATCCAGTTCCTCGCCATCGCCCTGGGAGAGGATCACCGAGGACTCCTCGTCCGCCTCGACCGGGTTGCTGATCAGCACCTCCGGGACGCCTTCATCCGTGAAATGCAGGTCGATCCCCGACAGCGCTGAGGTGTCGCCGAGGCCGTCGCCGGAGCAGGCGGCCAGCAGCAGCACGGCAGGGGCGGCCAGGGCGGCGTGATGCTTCTTTCGCACGAAGGGTGTCCTCCAGTGTTGATCGGGGCAGACGGTGGTCCCGCCAGTGTTCTCGCCAGGGTGAACTGTACAGGTTCCCGCTGGACGGCCGCGTGCCGTTCCTCCGTGTCGAGCCCGTGCGCCGATCACACCAGCGGGGGCTCGGGCGGTGCCGCGGGCTGTGTCCGCACGTAGCGCTCGCTGAGCGCCAGCGGCACCGACTGAGCCTCCCGCTCGGCGGGGTTCAGCTCGAGCAGCTCGCCGCCGAGGCGAGCCAGCAGCGTCTCGATCCGAGGGTCCTCGGTCACGAAGGGATCCTTGACCATGACCGCCTCCAAGGGGCGGTCCACCAGCTTGTGGTGGACCCAGTCCACGGTGTGGCCGACGCCGTGGGCACGAGCCGCTGAGAGGAAGCGCCCCCGGACGACGGCACGCGTCGTCGCGGGCGGGTCGGTGATCGCCCGACGCAGGCGGGCGTCGTCGAGCAGCCTCTCGGCGCGGCCCCGTCGGACCAGCAGGTGGAACAGGCCCCGTTCCGGGTGGATGTCATGGTAGGCGAAGTCGATCTGATCCAGCCGGGGCGCCCCGAGGTCGAGCCCTGAGCGGGCGGCGACCTCGTCGATCAGCCGCTTCTTGATGGCCCAGTCGATCTCCCGGTCGATGAGCGAGTGATCGCCGGTGGCGACCGCCTCCACGGCTCTGCCCCAGAGGTCGAGGACCTGCTCGACCCTGTCGTGGTGGGCTCCGTGCCGGGCGACGAAGCGGCGCGCCTTCTCGAGCAGAGCGGCCTGCACGTCCACAGCCGTCACGCGCTTGCCCTCGCGGGTGCGCACCGTCGCGCGCCCGGAGAGGTCGTGGCTGATGTGGCGGATCGCGCTGATCGGGTTCTCCAGCTCGTGGTCTCCCAGCGGCTGGCCGGCCTCGATCATGCGCAGGACGAGGTCTGTCGCACCGAAACGCACCAGCTGGGTGGTCTCCGACATGTTCGAGTCGCCCACGATCACATGCAGCCGCCGATGCACCGACGCATCGGCATGCGGCTCGTCCCGGGTGTTGATGATCGGACGGGACCGGGTGGTGGCCGAGGAGATGCCCTCCCACATGTGGTCGGCACGCTGCGAGAAGGCGTAGTGCGCCGGTGCGTCCTCCGTCGCGGGGACGATGCGCCCGGCACCGGCGATGATCTGGCGGGTCACCAGGAAGGGCAGCAGCACGGTGGACAGTCGCCGGAAATGCGTGGTCCGAGGGATCAGGTAGTTCTCGTGCGAGCCGTAGGAATTGCCCTGCGAGTCGATGTTGTTCTTCAGCAGGTAGACCGATCCGGGAAGCCCGTCGGCGCCCATCGCCGCCTCGGCCCGCTGGCCGAGGTCATGCATGATCAGCTCCCCCGCCCGGTCCGAGGCGATGAGGTCGAGCAGGTCATCACATTCGGCGGTGGCGTACTCCGGATGGGATCCGACGTCGAGGTAGAGCCGGGACCCGTTCGGAATGAAGACGTTCGAGCTGCGCCCCCAGTCGATCACCGGACGGAACAGGTACCGGGCGGCCTCGTCCGGCGCCAGTCCGCGACGTCCCTGGCCGTGGTGCGCCAGGCCGAACTCGGTCTCCACGCCGAAGACGCGACGCTCCATGCTGCTACTGACCGCCCTTCTGGACGAATCCCTTCACGAACTCCTCGGCGTTGCTCTCCAGCACCGAGTCGATCTCGTCGAGCAGGCTGTCGAGCTCTTCCACCCGTGCCTGAGACTGGGCGTTTCCGCCGGCAGGGGCCGGCGCTCCACCGTCCCCGGGGGCTCCCGGGGTGTCCTGCTCGGTCTGGCCGGGACGGCGCTGCGGCTGAGTGGCCATGATGTCTCCCTTCCTCGTCCCCGGACCCGGCGCCGAGCACCAGGGGTCCGGGACCTTCTCCGCACGGCGGGGCGCCGTGCGACGGACTGACTTCCGAGTCTACGACTGCCGGCGGCTTCTGCGTGTCCCGCCGGGCCTGACGGGGCGTTCAGGACTCCAACAGACGGCGCAGCCCGGCCACCAGGTCCTCAGGGGCTTCGGCGGCATACAGGACAGGCTCCGCGTCGGCACGGGAGCCGCGGGTCGCTCCGCCATCGTCAGACGCGTGACGCGTCCCAGCGGATCGGGACGCAGCAGGATCTGGTCCCAGCTGGCGCCGACCACGTGGTCGGCATGCTGGGACACGAGCTGGCCGCGCAGCCAGGCCCGGGTCTCCTCGGGCGGGTGCGCCGCCGCCCAGGCGACCTGATCGTCGGTGAACAGCCGCCGCATCCGCCCGGCCCGGGCCAGCTTGTGGTAGAGCCCGCGCTCCGGCCGGAGGTCGGCGTACTGCAGGTCGATGAGCTTCAGCTGCGGGGCATCCCAGTCCAGCCGGTCCCGCCGACGGTAGGACTCCATGAGGGTCAGCTTGGCCACCCAGTCCACGCGGTCCGCGGCCAGGGTGAGGTCGTTCTCGAGGTCCTCCAGCAGAGTCTCCCAGGCCTCGAGCACCTCCGCGGTCTCGGTGTCCGGGGCGGTGTGGGCCGACTTCGGTCCGGACTTCTCGGCCGCCCGGGAGGCCGCGGCCCGCAGGTAGAGCCGCTGGATCTGCAGGGCGGTCATCTCGCCCCGATTGGTGCGCACCGTGGTGGTGAGGCTCGGGTCATGCGAAACGGCCTTCAGCGCATCGACCGGGTCGTGCAGGCGCAGCTGGGGAGCCCGACCGGACTCGATCAGGTCCAGGACCAGCGCCGTGGTGCCCACGCGGAGCCAGGCCGAGTACTCACTCATGTTCGCGTCGCCGATGATCACGTGCAGGCGCCGATGCCGGTCGCGTCGGCGTGCGGCTCATCCCGGGTGTTGATGATGGGGCGCCGCACCGTGGTCTCCAGACCCACCTGCTCTTCGAAGAAGTCGGCCCGCTGAGAGATCTGGAAGCCGCTGCGAGAGGCTCGCTGACCGATGCCCACGCGACCGGCTCCACAGATGATCTGCCGGGTCACGAAGAACGGGATCAGCCCGGCGACCAGCTGATCGAAAGGCACCTCCCGGGGAACCAGGTAGTTCTCGTGGGCGCCGTAGGACACGGATTTGCCGTCGGTGTTGTTCTTGTAGAGCAGCAGCTCCGGGCTGCCATCCTCGCGAGCGAGCCGCTCCACGGCCCGCCGGACGATCACGTCCCCGGCGACGTCATAGAGCACCGCGCGCTTGGCGCCGATCGTCTCCGGCGCGGAGTACTCGGGGTGGGCGTGGTCCACGTACAGCCGCGCCCCGTTGGTCAGCACCAGGTTCATCAGCAGCTGCGGCTGCCCCTCCCGGAGCTCGAAGAAGTCGCCGCGCCAGTGCGCCGATCCCGGCGCATGGAACTCCGAGTCCCCACTGTCCTCCTGTCCTTCCGAGAGGTCTGCGGGACTCGCCGTCGAGGCGGTCCTCGGCGTGGCCCGCACCGGGACGTCGGCCGGGGAGGGGTCTCCCCCGCTGACCCCCTCGAGGGCCTCGCCGGTGTCGGTCAGCTGGCTCGGATGCGCCGCCGAACGGGGCAGCACCCAGCCGCGGGCGTCCACCAGGGGGGACTCCGAACGGTAGTCCCACTCCGTGCCGGCCACCGCGCCGCCGTCCTCCGTGACCGCCGCCGCATAGGCGTTGACCAGCTCGATGGACAAGGCCACGTGGCTCGCCCGGGGGTTGTTCGGGGCGTGGATCCCGTACTCGGTCTCCATGCCGATCAGACGCCGTACGCTCATCGGGCTCCTCCGGCCAGTCGTTCGACCCGCACCACCGGGGACGGGGCGGCGCCGAGCACCCGCGCCCATTCCTGGGGGTCCGCGGTGTTCACCAGGTCCTCCTGGTCACGCAGCTCGGCCTCGGCCGCTGCCAACAGCTGCTCCTCCGAGAGCCCCTTGGCCTCCACACTGCGGTCAGCGGCGAGGAACTGCTTGATGGCGGACTTCTTGGCCCGGTCGACGATGTTGCTCAGCACCGCTCCCGAGATGAAGTCCGCGGCGGTGAAGTCCGTGGTGGCGCCGTCCGCGTGCACCAGGCGGAGACGCGCCGCCGAGTCCTGCGGATAGAGCCGGTCGACGACGGCGTCGACCATCGCCTCCACGGCCTCGGCATGCCCGCCCTTCTCCGCGACATAGTCGGCCCGCAGCGGCAGCCGACCGCCCAGATGGATCCCCAGGATCTCCCGGGCGCGGCGGCGCCGGGACGGCGGACTCGGATCTTCACGTCCAGGCGCCCGGGGCGCAGGATCGCCGGATCGATCATATCCTCCCTGTTGGAGCGCCGATGACGATGACGTTGTCCAGGGACTCGACGCCGTCGATCTCCGCCAGAAGCTGCGGGACGATCGTGGTCTCCACGTCCGAGGAGACGCCGGTGCCGCGCGTGCGGAACAGCGCCTCCATCTCATCGAAGAACACCACCACCGGGTGTCCCGCCGAAGCCCGCTCCCGCGCCCGAGAGAAGATCACCCGGATATGACGTTCCGTCTCGCCGACGTACTTGTTCAGCAGCTCGGGCCCCTTGATGTTGAGGAAGAAGCTGCGGGCCGACGTCGTCCCGGGGGCCCCCGCGCCGTCTGGCGCTTCGACGCCCTGCAGCGAGGAGGCCACGGCCTTGGCGATCATGGTCTTCCCGCAGCCCGGAGGGCCATAGAGCAGGATGCCCTTAGGCGCGCTGAGCCCGTGCTCGCGGTAGAGGTCCGCGTGCAGGAACGGCAGCTCGACGGCGTCGCGGATCTGCTCGATCTGCTCGGAGAGACCACCGATGTCCGCATAGGAGACGTCCGGCGTCTCCTCCAGCACGACGTCTTCGACCTCGGAGAGCGGCACCACCTCGGTCGCGGTGCCGGTGCGCAGGTCCACCGTGACGGCGTCGCCGACCCGCACCGGAGTCTCGTGGTCACCGGCGAGGCGCACCAGACGCTCATCTTCGCCCCGGATGAAGACCACCAGACGACCGTCCGGCAGCACCTCCTTGACCCGAGCGAGCTCCCCGGTGTCCTCGGCCGGCAGCACCGCCACCACGGTGAGGTGCTCGTTGAGCAGCACCTCAAGCCCGGGCCGCAGCTGCTCGGGGTCGAGCAGCGGGGACACGCTGACCCGCATCTTCCGGCCGCCGTGCAGGATGTCCGCCCCGGGTCCGGTGGCCGCGTCGATCTCCCGTCCCTCGACCAGCTCATGGGCCGGCCGGTAGCCGATCACGGTGCCGAAGGTGAAGGGTGCCTGGCCGTCGGCGTGCAGCGCGGTGCGCAGCTCGTCCATCTGGTTCCGCGTGGTCTCCAGCAGTCGAGCCATCCGCTGGTTCGTGCTCCCGGCGGTCTGCAGCTGCTGCTCCAGCTGGCGGCTGCGCTGGCGCAGCGAGTCGAGCTGCCGGTGGGCGCGCTCCAGGCGCTCCTGCAGCTGCTCGGCCGTGGCCTCTGCCGGCGAGGACTCTCCAGTGGGCGGTCCCTGTGCGGCGTCTGGCTCATGTCTCCTCCTGCTCCACGGCCCCGCCCCGGGGCCCGCGGCCGGTCTCGGCTGTGTCCGCTGTGTCCTGGGCGGCGTCCTGCACAGTGTCCTGCACAGTGTCCTGCACAGTGTCCTGTGACGGCTCCTGGGACGGTGCTGGGTCGTCGGCGCCGCGCGCGGCCTCTGCGAGCTTCTGTGAGTGGGCGGCGGCTTTGCGGGCCTTGCGCCCAGTGACGGTGCGCCGTTTGAGCGTCTCCTCGTCCCAGGCGGCGTCCTCCGGGAGCCAGGCCTGCATGTCCTCCGTGGTGACCTCGGACTGCTTCTCCCGCTTCTTCAGCTGCAGCGGCGTCTGGTCGTCGGCCAGTCTGCGGGCCGAGAGCAGGAATCCGGTGTGAGCCACCATGCGATGGTCCGGGCGCACCGCCAGACCGTCGAGATGCCAGGTGCGCAGCATCGTCTCGTGGGCCTCCGGCTCGGTGAAGGCCCCGGAGGCGCGGATCGCCTCAGCGAGCCGAGACAGCTGGGTGACGGTGGCGACGTAGCTGACCCACACGCCGCCCGGAGCGAGCACATGCCGCACCGCGTCGAGGCACTCCCACGGGGCCAGCATGTCCAGGACCACCCGATCCGCCGCTCCGGCGCTCTCCTGGTGGGGCACCTGCTCCTGCATGTCGCCCACCAGGACCTTCCAGCCGGGATGCGGCTGGCCGAAGAACGCCTCCACGTTGCCGCGGGCGATCTCGGCGAAGTCCTCACGACGCTCATAGGAGTGCACCGTGCCGTGATCTCCGACGGCGCGCAGCAGGGAGAGGGAGAGCGCACCCGAGCCCACCCCGGCCTCGATGACGTGCGCTCCGGGGAAGACGTCAGCCACCTGGACGATCTGGGCCGAGTCCTTGGGGTAGACGACGGTGGCGCCGCGCGGCATCGACAGCACGAAGTCGTTCAGCAGCGGGCGGAGCACCTGGTACTCGTGGCCGGCGTCGTTGGCCACCACGATGCCCTCGGGCTGACCGATCATCGTGTCATGGCGCAGCACCCCCTGGTGGGTGTGCCACTCACCTCCGCGCTGCAGGGTGATGGTGCTGGGCTTCCCCTTCCGGTCGGTGAGCTGCACGCGCTGGCCCGGCCGCAGCGGGCCTTTGCGCATGTGCACGCCGATCGGAGCGCCCTGCTCGTCCGCGGGGCCTGTCGGTGCCGACTCGGGGTTGGTGCTCACGGATCTCACTCTCGTCGTGGGGGTCTGGTGGCGCGACGACGGACCGGTGCCGGCGCCGACGCATTCGTCATCTCGAGCCTATCGCTCCCCGGGGCCCTGAGGCCCGCCGGCCCCGCCTCCGCCGTCGTCGTCGTGCCGCTGACGCGTCAGCCGAGCTCGGGCCGTCCGGACCGCATCCCCAGCACCCTGCCAGAGGAAGAAGCACACCATCGTCGCCACGACGACCAGCACGAGGCTGATCCGCGGCGAACCCGTGGCGGCCAGGACCAGGACCGTCGCGGCGAGGGCGACGACGACGGCGCGGCCCGCCCAGCCGGCCGCCAGCATCCCGCGGTCCTGACTCCCCGTGGCCCGCCAGACTGCGGACTCTACGAGGCGCCCGCCGTCGAGGGGATGCCCCGGCAGCAGGTTGAACAGCCCCACCAGGAAGTTGACGAGCACGGTGACCGAGGCGAGCATGCCGAGCACCCCGACCGGCTCCAGGGCTTCGATCAGCGCCCAGCCCACGGCGGCGATCAGCAGATTCGCAGCCGGCCCGGCGAGAGAGACGGCCAACGACTTCCCGGGAGTCGCCTCCCGGGTGAGGAACTGGGTGTGACCGCCCCAGAGGTTCAGCTCGATCTCGGTGGACGGCCAGCCGAAGGCACGGGCGGTGAGCGCATGGGCCAGCTCATGGGCGAGCACCGAGAGCAGCAGCAGCACCGCATAGGCGGCCGCGACCAGGTGGGCCCACACCCCCAGCCCGGGGAAGATGCGGGCCACCTGGGGTCCGAACAGGATCACGATGACCCCGCCGATGAGGAACCAGGAGTACTGCAGCCGCACGGGCGTGCCGGCCACGCGGGCGACCGTGATCCCGCCCCGTCCCGTTCGAGGTCTCATGGTCGGGCCAGCGAGCCGATGGCCGAGCCGGGAGCCACCGAGATCAGCTGGTCCAACCCATCGGCGTCGAGGCCGCGGAGAGTGGGCAGAGTGTGCCAACGTCCCGACTCGGGCAGCGGACTCATATGCGGCACCGCCAGGGTCACGATCCCGGAGTCCGCGGCGGCGGCCGTGCCGGGCACCGAGTCCTCCACCGCCAGGCAGCGTCCGCGCTCCAGAGGCTCCGGATGGTCGGCCGCCATCCGCTCGAACGCCACATGGTAGGCCTCCGGGTCAGGCTTGCCACGGCTGACCATGTCTCCCGAGACGACGAACTCGAGCCTCCCCTCCGGCAGGGCGGCGACGACCTCACGGGCGAGCGGCCCTTCGCTCATGGTCACCAGGGCGCAGCGCACTCCCGCGGAATGGAGGTCCTCCAACAGCTCGCGGGCGCCGGGACGCCACGGCATCTGCTCTCGGACCCTCTCCACCACCTGTCCGATGAGATGGTCGATGATCTGACGGACCGACAGGTCCACTCCGGCACGCTGCAGCACGGCGGCACTGTGCGTCAGAGCCTGGCCCACCAGCGAGTGGGCCTGTTCGTCGCTCCAGGAGCCGCCGTGGGCCGCGACGAGCTCATACTCGGAGGCGATCCAGTAGGGCTCCGTGTCGACGAGGGTGCCGTCCATGTCCCAGAACACGGCCTGGAGCCGTCGGGACGCGCCGGGAGAGGTCTCAGAATGCATGCTTCCATCGTAGGCGTGATGACGCGCGGCACGCCGTCGCGGACGTCACACGCCCACGTCAGCACTTCCCTCCCCCCAGGGCCGGAGCTAGTGTGAGAGCTGTGGATCAGCAGAACCAGCCCGAGGACGCACCCGAGCAGACCGAGGCCCGCGCCGCCCGGTTCGCCCGGCATCTCCGCGAGTCCACCGACGTGGCAGACGAGCGGCCCACCGTGATGGTGCTGGCCTTCGAGGGTTGGAACGACGCCGGCGGGGCCGCCTCCTCGGCCGTGCGCTCCATCACCACGGCCGCCGACGGAGAGCTGGTCGAGCGCATCGACGACGAGGACTACTACGACTACCAGTTCACCCGCCCGCGGGTCCGTCGGACCGGGTCGCACCGGGAGATCGTCTGGCCCGCGACGAAGATCTACCGGGCCCGCCCGCAGACCTGTGAACTGGACCTGCTGCTGGTCAACGGCGTGGAGCCGAGCTTCCGCTGGCAGGCCTTCACCGCCGACATCCTGACCAAGGCCGCCGAGCACGACGTCGCCGCGATCGTGCTGGTGGGCGCGCTGCTGGCGGACGTGCCGCACACCCGGCCCATCCCTGCCGCACTGTCCAGTGAGGACCCCGCTCTGCAGGACGCCCTGGATGTGGACGAGCCGACCTATGAGGGGCCCACCGGGATCGTCGGAGTCCTGGCACACACGGCGAACCAGGCCGGCATCCCCGCGGTCTCGCTGTGGGCGGCCGTGCCGCACTATGTGGGTCAGGCGCCCTCCCCGAAGGCCCAGCTGGCCCTGATGCGGCAGCTCGAAGACCTGCTCGGGCTGACCCTGGACGTCGAGGAGGTCTCCGAGGACGCCGAGGCGTGGGAGCGCGGCGTGGACGAGCTGGCTCAGGAGGACACCGACATCGCCGAGTATGTGCAGCGGCTGGAGGAGGCCACCGACACACCCAATCTGCCGGAGGCCAGCGGCGAGGCGATCGCGCGCGAGTTCGAACGGTATCTGCGCCGTCGCCGGCCGCCCGAGCCCGGCGACTCCTGACGCCGGCCCGTCGGGCCGGCTCCCGCGTCAGCCGAGTCGGATGCCCAGCATCGACTCGACGACGGCGCGCACCCGGTCCTGCCCGGTGCCGCCGGCGATGTGCCCGGCAGCCCACTGGTCGAGCTGGTCGAGCGCGGCAGGGCCGTTGAGGTTCAGCGACAGTGCCGCATGCAGGGCATACTGCAGGTCTTCTGCGGTGTCCGCCGGACCCTCATGCACGGCGGGAGCACGGCGCAGCGCCTCCTCCCAGCGGGTGAGCCGGGCACGGGCCTGCTCGAGGTGCTCCTCGGTCCAGCTCCAATCATGGCGCCAGTGCTGGCCCAGCAGCGCGATGCGGATCAGCCGCGGATCCACCCCCCGCTCCCGGAGCTTCGAGACGAGCACCAGGTTCCCGCGCGACTTGGACATCTTCTCGCCGTCCAGGCCCACCATGCCGGTGTGCACATAGGTCTCGGCCAGGGGGACGCCGTCGGCCGCCGTGGCATGGGCCGCGGAGAACTCGTGGTGCGGGAAGCGCAGGTCCGACCCTCCTCCCTGGACCGTGAACGGGGCCGGGAGATGACGCCTCGCGATCACCGAGCACTCGATGTGCCAGCCGGGACGACCGTCGCCGAGCGAACCACCCTCCCACCACGGCTCGTCCCGCCGGCGGGCACGCCACAGCAGCGGATCCAGAGGATCGCGCTTCCCGGCCCGCTGCGGATCCCCGCCGCGCGTCGGGAAGAGCTGCTCCATGGTGGCGCGGTCATAGGCGCCGATGCTGCCGAGGCGCCAGTCGGTGCGAGCCTCCGCCGCGGCGATGTCGAAGTAGACGTCCTCGCCATGGTCCACTCCGGCAGGCAGCTCCTCGGCCGGGACGACGACGGGGTACCCCACGCCGAGGGCCACCAGCGATTCGACGTCGGCGACGACGTCGGGAATGGACTCCACGGCGCCCAGGTAGACGTCCGGGGCGACGACGTCGAGGGCCTCCATGTCGGTGCGGAAGAGCTCGGTCTGCTCCTCGGCCAGCGCCTGCCAGTCCACGCCGGTGTCCCGGGCTCGCTCCAGCAGCGGGTCGTCGATGTCGGTGACGTTCTGCACGTACCGCACGTCCAGTCCGCAGGCCCGCCAATAGCGGACCAGCAGGTCGAACTGGACGTAGGTGTTCGCATGTCCCAGATGTGTGGCGTCGTACGGGGTGATCCCGCAGACGTAGAGCGACCCGATCCCGTCCCGCGCGACGACGTCGACGGCGGCGCCACCGGCGGTGTCGTGCAGCTGCAGGGCCTCCGGCAGCGGTGGGAGGGTCGGCACGGCCGGGGAGGTCCAGGGTTTCACGCGGCGGGGTCCTTTCTGCACGGGCAGTCCGGTCAGTGGACAACGTCGGCTCTGGCCAGGGTATTTCCGCCCTGGGCATGCCGACGATCACGGGTCAGGCGTGGATGATGCCCAGGCCCAGCAGCACGAAGACGATCAGCCCCACGATGATGCGGTAGTTGACGAACAGCGTGTACGAGTTCGTGGACACGTAGCGCAGGAACCACCCGATGATCACATAGGCCACGAAGAACCCGACCACGGTGGAGACCATCGTCTGCGCCATCGAGTACGGGCCCTGCTGCTCGCCGAGGGACCCGACGAGCTTGTACAGCCCCGAGCCGAAGACCGCGGGCACGGCCAGCAGGAAGGAGTAGCGGGCGGCGGCCTCACGGGTGTAGCCCATGAGCAGCCCGGCGGTGATCGTACCGCCGGAGCGGGACACGCCCGGGATCAGTGCCAGCGCCTGCGCGAAGCCGAAGAGCACACCGTCGCGGATGGAGAGCTCAGCCAGCGGTTTGCGCTGTCGGCCGTAGGCGTCCGCCACAGCCAGCAGCACGCCGAAGACGATCAGCATGGTGGCGACCAGCCACAGCGTGCGGAAGGTGGTGTCGATCAGCTCTTCGAAGAGCAGCCCGAGCACCACGATCGGGATGGTGCCCACGATGATGAGCCACCCCATCCGGACGTCGGGGTCGCGGTGGGAGAGCCGTCCGGCCAGCGCGGCGAACCACGCCCGCAGGATGCGCACGATGTCGCGCCAGAAGTACACGAGCACCGCGGTCTCGGTGCCCAGCTGAGTGATCGCGGTGAAAGCCGCCCCGGGATCGGCCGCGCCGGGGAGGAACTCCCCCACGATGCGCAGATGTGCCGACGAGGACACCGGGAGGAACTCGGTGAGGCCCTGGACCAGCCCCAGGATGATCGCTTCTATCCACTGCACAGGCTGAGCTTAGATCATCCTGGGCGTCCTGCCTGACCACGACGTCGGGTGAGATCCCCCACGGCCCCGCGCGAACCGCCTCGGGACGTGCCCCCGGTCGGGCTACTGCCGAGGCTCGTCGTCGGGTCCGCCCTCGTCGTCGAAGTCGTCGTCCTCATCGTCGTCATCGTCGTCGAGCGACTCCTCGAGGTCATCGTCCTCGTCGTCCTCGTCCAGAACGTCGTCGGAGTCATCGTCCTCGTCATAGAGGTCCAGGGGCGTGACCTCCCCGGTGGCCGCGAAGAGGGCGTCCTCATAAGCCTCGAAGGCGTCGGCCACCCCGTAGAAGGCCGACTCCACCGCCGGGTCCTCCTCGCCGCGGCGGTTGAGTGAAGCAGAGAGATGCTCTTCGAGAGCGTTCGTCAGCGTGCTCAGTGCGACGCGGGGATCCATGTTCATAGCCCACACGGTACCAACGCCCGAGGGTTTCGGTAAGACCTCTCGGAGAGATTCGGGACATGATCGGCACACCCTTGACGACACGGATGTGACCAGGTGCTAAGGTGCACTCAATCGCAGAGGCGATGCCGCGCTGACATCGCCTTCAGTCGCACATCAGAGAGCGAGCGTGATCGGCCGGAATGTCTCAGCAGTTCTCCGCGATCCCGTCCCCCGCAGCCGCCCGCTACACCACCGACAACGCCTCTGGCCCGAACTGGGAGTACCTGGTGATCACCTGCCAGCCCCGGGAGTCTCTGAAGGAGGTCCGGCGGCGCCTGGCGGACCACGCCGAGTACGGCAAGTGGGAGCTGCGGCGCAGCCGCATCTACACCGGCGGCGTCCGGAAGTACTGGCTGCGGCGCCGCATCATGAAGGTCCGGGCCACACTCTGAGGCCGCGGCGCGGACACCGGCGGGTCAGCCGTCGAGGGGCCCCAGCAACGACGTCGCCAGCGTCCGATGCGCGGACTCGTCGTTTGACGGATGGTGCACCCCCGCCAGCACGTCACGATACAGCCGACTCAGCTCGCTCTCCCGGCGATACTGGCCTCCGCCGCTGACGTGGAGCGCGGCGTCCACCGCCGCTCGAGCCGTACGGGTCGCCGTGGTGCGCAGAGCCACCAGCCGCGGGAACCACAGGTCACCATGCTCGACCCTGTCCTCGATCTCGCGGGAGAGCTGACGCAGCTGAGCGTCCAACCCCAGCTGCTGCAGCTGGGCCTCGGCCAGCCGGTATCGGATGTCCGGGTCCTGGCTCAGCGACTCCCCCGTGATGCGGCTCCTCCGGTCCTCCGCCAGTCGGGCGGCCAGCTGCAGAGCACGGTCCCCCAGCCCTGTGTACACCGCCGAGAGCAGCCCCAGGAAGGACGAGAAGATCGCGAACACCAGCGGATCCCGGTTCGGCCCCTCGGGAAGACGCCGCACGATCCTGTGTGCGGGCACCCGGGCACCTTCCAGGACCGTGGTCTGGGACTGCGTGGCCCGCATGCCGAGGGTGTCCCAGTCGTCCAGGCTCCGCCAGCCCGGCGCCTCCCGCTCGAGGAAGCCGAAGATCAACGGCGCATCACCGCCCTCGACGTCTCTGCCGAACAGCCCCAGGCGAGTCCACACGGGCGCCAGCGTGGTGAAGATCTTCGTGCCGGTGAAGCTCACTGCGCCGTCCTGGTCCACCCGGGCCTCGGTCGCTGAGTCGAAGAGCACCGCGTCGTTGCCCGGTTCCGAGATCCCGAAGGCGAAGATCTCCCCTGCTGCCGACTCCCGGAGCACCGGGTGGAACTCCTCATGGCCGCTCGCGGTCATCTGCCGGGCCACGGCGACCCAGACATGATGCATGTTGACCGCGAGCGCTGTGGCCGGCGCATGCGCGGCCAGCAGCCGTTGAGCGGCGACCAGCGTGGGCAGGTCCCAGCCGAGGCCCCCGTCGGCTTCGGGCACCAGAGCGCGGAGGTATCCGACGTCCATGAGCTCCGCAAGGTCTTCGTGGCAGAACTCGTTGCGCTCGTCGTAGCCGGCGGCGCGCTCGTGGATCCGTGCCAGCAGCTCGGGGGTCAGGACGGCCGCGACGCGGTCACGCACGGCGGCGTCGGGGTGGGTGGCCATCGTCATGTCCTGTGCCCTCACTGCGCGGCGAGGAACCGGTGCAGGACCCGGACGCCGAAGATCAGCGAGTCCACCGGCACCCGTTCATCGACTCCGTGGAACATGCCGGTGAAGTCGAGCTCGGCCGGCAGCTGCAGCGGCGCGAAGCCGTAGCCGGCGATGCCCAGTGCCGAGAGATGCTTGTTGTCGGTGCCGCCGCCCAGCATGTAGGGCAGCACGACGCCGTCGGGGTCCTCGGCGCGCAGGGAGGCGACCATGTCCTCCACCAGCGCCCCGGAGAACGGGACCTCCAGGGAGGGCCCGCCCTTCTGCAGCTCGAACCGCACCTTCTCTCCGGCCAGCTCCTGCAGCGTCGCCGCGACCTTCTCGTCCTGCTCGGGCAGGGTCCTGGCGTCCACGAGGGCCTCGGCCGTCCCAGGCACGACGTTGTGCTTGTAGCCGGCGTCGAGGGCTGTGGGGTTGGAGGTGTTCTGGAGCGTGGCGGCGATGAACTTGGCCGTGCTGCCGGTGGCCTCCAGCAGCGCCGAGGGGTCCTCCTCGTCGAAGGGGATGCCGGTGAGCTCGGAGAGCTGCTCCATCAGCGCCCGGGTCGTCTTGGTGTACTCGATCGGCCATTCGTGGGCGCCGATGCGGGCCACCGCCTCCCCCAGGGTGACCACGGGGTTGTCGTGCTGGACGGCCGAACCGTGTCCGGCGGTGCCGGAGGCGATCATCTTCGTCCAGTGGAGACCCTTCTCTCCGGTCTGGATGAGGTAGGCCCGGGTGCCGGCGATCTCGGTGGAGAACCCGCCGACCTCGCTGATCGCCTCGGTGGCGCCGGCGAAGATCTCCGGGTGGTTCTCCACCAGCCATCCGGCTCCGTAGGTGCCGTTGTCCTCTTCGTCGGCGAAGAAGGCGAAGATGATGTCCCGCACGGGCCGGTGGCCCTCGCGGTGCATGCGGAGCATGGCGGCCAGGATCATGGCGTCCATGTCCTTCATGTCGACCGCGCCGCGGCCCCAGATCATGCCGTCGACGACCTCGGCGGCGAAGGGGTCCACCTGCCAGTCCTCCGCCTGGGCGGGGACGACGTCGAGGTGGCCGTGGACGACGAGGGCCCCGGCCTCAGGGTCGGTCCCGGCCAGTCGCGCCACCACGGAGGCCCGACCCGGCGCCGACTCGAAGATCTGCGGCTCGAGTCCTGCACGCCGCATGATCTCGGCGCAGTACTCGGCGGCCGCCCGCTCCCCGTTGGAGCGGCCGTTGCCCCAGTTGGTCGTGTCGAGGCGGATCAGGTCCCGGCAGAAGTCGACGACGTCCTGCTCAGCGAGGGCTGCGGGGTCGAGTGCGTCAGTCATGGCACCACCTTATCGCCCGCGTCGTCGTGCGTCCGACAGAAGGTATGGTGCTGTCATCCCGATGGTCGGCTCGTGAGGTGGAGATCTCCGGTGGTGGTGTTCGACGTCCTGGGGCCCGTGCAGGTGCGTCGGCCCGACGGCCCCTCCTGGACGCCGACCGGCCTGCAGGGGCTGCTCCTGGGGCTGCTGCTCGTCCACGCCGGCCGGCCGGTGTCCGTGGACGAGATCATCGATGCGCTGTGGGGCGGACTCACCGACTCCCGAACCACCCACCGCCTGCAGACCCATGTGCACCGCCTGCGGCGCGCGCTGGGCCCAGGCGTCGCCATCACGGCGGAAGGCGGAAGCTATTGCCTTGCGGCGCAGGGCTGCGACCTGGACTCGGACCGTTTCCGTCGGCTCATGCGGGAGGCCCACCAGGTGATGGCCTCAGATCCGGCCCGTGCCGTGGACCTGCTGCGCACCTCCCTGGACCTGTGGACGGGACGCCCCTACCAGGGGCTGGACCATCCGCTGCTGACCGGGGAGGCGGAGCGCCTGGAGGAGCTGCGGCTCTGCGCTCTGGAGGATCTGCACCACACGGAGATCGTGCGCGGGCGCACCGACGCGGTGACGGCGGAGCTCCCGGCGCTGCTGCGGGAGCATCCGCTGCGGGAACGCCTCTATGAGATCCAGATGCTCGGGCAGGCGCTGACGGGCCGCCGCGCCGATGCGCTGGCCACCTACCGGAAGGCCCGGCGCACCCTGGCCGAGGAGCTCGGCGTGGAGCCCGGCGTCCGCCTGCGCCGCCTGGAACAGGATGTGCTCGACGGCCGGGACCTCAGCGGCGTCGCCCCTGCGCCGCATCAGGCCGGAGAGGCTGTTTCCGGAGCCGCCGACGGCGTCGCCGACCCGCCCGAGGCGCACGTGCAGGTCCAGCAGGTCAGCAGGCCTTCGGAGCTGCCGGGTCCCCCGGCCCGGCTCTGCGGCAGGACGGACGAGTTGGCTCTGGTGGATCACGCCGTCCGTTCACGGGCAGGGGTCATCGCCTTCACCGGCGTCGGCGGAGTCGGGAAGACGACCCTGGCCCTGCACTGGGCGCACACAGCAGTGAACGCCTTCCCTGACGGTCAGCTCTACGCCGCACTGGGCGGCTTCGGCCCGGACGCTCCGCTGCCCCCGGAACGCGTGCTCGGCGGGTTTCTCCGTGCGTTGGGCCTGGACTCCAGGGAGCTGCCCGAGTCGACGGCAGAACGGGCCGCCATGTTCAGGTCCAGGGTCGCGGGACGTCGGATGCTGATCCTGCTCGACGACGCGGCGACGGCAGATCAGGTCCGTCCCCTGCTCCCCGGCACGGACCACTGTCAGGTGGTGATCACCAGCAGAGATGCGTTGTCCGGACTCGCCGTCACCGACGGCGCTCTCCGCGTGCCCGTGAGGCCCCTGCCGACGGCCGAGTCGCGGCATCTCCTCACCGAGGAGCTCGGCGGCGACGCGGCCGCCCTCTCACCGGACACCTTGACGGAGGTCGCCGAGGCGTGCGGCGGCATCCCACTGGCCGTGCGGCTCGCCGCTGACCTCGTCCGTGATCAGGCAGCAGACCGGCTGCAGGACCTCCTCGCGGAACTGCGCGCGCCCGACGGCCGCCTGGGCGCACTCTCCCGCCGTTCCGGCAGCGGGTCATTGCGGGAGGTCCTCGCCCGGTCGGTCCACCGGCTCGACGACGATGCGCACCTGGTGCTGCGCCGTCTGGGCGATCTGCCGGGGCACAGCCATGACCTGCGGAGCGTCCGCGTCGTCACGGGGTTGGAACGGCGAGCCGCCGCCCGTGCGGTGGACTCGCTGGTGCGCGCACATCTGGTCGACAGGCTGCCACCGCGGCGGCTGATGCTCCACGACCTGGTCCGCGACTATGCCCGCGAACTCGCAGCAGTCCAGGACGGGGGCCGACCCCTCGGCGAGGCGTTCGCCGCGTACTGCGAGCAGCAGCTCAGGACCGCCCGGTCAGCGCAGGCGATGGTCACTCCGGTCGATCATCAGGATCCCCGCACGGTGGCTCCGCTCTTCGACGATCGCGCCTCGGCTGCGCGCTGGCTGGACTGCACCCTCGAGACGCTGCTGGCCACCGCCGAACGTGCGGCCGCGCACGGCCCCCTGGACTTCGCGCCGCAGCTCTCCGCCCTGCTGCGTCGTCACCTGGACGAGCATCATCGTCACGATGAGATGGAACGCCTGCACCGGGCCGCGCTGCGCGCCGCCCAGGCCCAGGGGAGCCCCTCCGGGGAGGATACGGCCCAGCACAACCTGGGCATCCTGGCGCTGCGCCGCGGGCTGCCATCCGTGGCGCGGGAGCACCTGCGGGCCTCCCTGGAGATCGCCGAGCGGATCGAGGACGACGAGAGGTCCGCAGCCTCCCGAAACTTCCTCGCCGGCGCCTATGCCGCAGAGCGCGACCTGGGGAAGGCGGTGCATCATCTCCAGGAGTCCATCGGCATCTACCGCCGGCTGAAGCTCCCGACGGTGATCCACCCGCTGACGAACCTGGCCACCATGCGCCGGTGGACCGGGAGATCCCATCTGGCGATGCCCCTCCTCCAGGAGGCATTGGCCCTCGCCGAGCAGGCCGAGCCCGCCGACCGACCCCGGTACCGTCTGGGCCCCCAGAACGAGATGACCGCGGTGCAGGTGGCACGGCGCGATCCCCAGGGCGCACTGCACGCCGCCGAGGAGGCGCTGGAGCTGTCCCAGCGGCTCGGCAGGTGGCCCAAGGCCTCTGCCACGTTGGCCTGGCGCGGGACCGCCCTGTGGCAGCAGGGCCGGACCGAGGAAGCGGTGCGGCAGATCCGCGACGCACTCGATCTCGCCGAGGCCCACCAGGTGTCTCTGGGCCTCGCCACCGCTCACAACGGTCTGGCGGAGGTGTTCCGTGACCTGGGCCGACTCACCGCGTCCGAGGAGCACCACCGGGCCGCCCTGGAACACGCCGGCGTCGCCTGGGAGGAGGGGCTGCGGGCCCACCGCGGGCTGTCCGAGACGTGCCGTCTCACCGGCCGGGTCACCGAGGCCGAGGCGCACCTCGCAGCGGGACTACGGATCTGCGAGGCAGTGGACCACCAGGACACCGCGGACCTGCGCCGGATGCTCTCCGCCGGCTGAGCGGGGGTCGGGGGACGCGCCGCGCGAGGTCGAGGCATGCGTCCAGGGATTCCCACGACGGCCGGGACGTGACGCCGGTCGACCTGCTGATCGCTGGTGCCGCGGCGTCTGACCACCTCCCTGTGAGCCACCGGTCACGCCGAGGACGGGCCGCTGGCCTGGATGACGAAAGACCCCGGTCTGGTCAGGATCTCGCCTGATCAGACCGGGGTCTCGAGTCGTGCGCGGAGCGGGACTTGAACCCGCACCCTCATTAATAGAGGACTAGCACCTCAAGCTAGCGCGTCTACCTATTCCGCCACCCGCGCAGGGGGTGAATGCCTTGCGGCAACGACATGAGACTCTAGCACGGCCTCCAGGCGCTCCACCAATCGAGTGACCTGCCTCTCACTGGGAGCCGCGGTGTGCGGGCCGAGCCGATCAGGCACTCGCGCCGTCCATGCCTCGGTGCTGAACTTCTCGTCCACGAGCTGATGCGCGCGAGCCAGTTCGTGCTCACGGATCTCCGCGGTGCGCGCGCCGTAGCGGCGGCCGAAGACCTCCATGAACGTCTCGAAGATCTCCAGGCGGCTGCGTCCTGTCTGGCTGCGCAGCGGGTCCACCCGCTTGACCGCCGAGGCGATGCCCTTGTCGGAGATCTTCTCCCGGCCGATGCGCAGGACCTGGAGCATCTTCGCCGCGTCGATGTCATAGCTCATGGTGACGTGGTGCAGCATCCCACCGTTGGCGAGACGCTTCTGAGCGGCCCCGCCGATCTTCCGCCCCTGTCCCTCGCCCTCGGCGGCGGACACGATGTCGTTGAGCGGCTTGTAGGCTGCCTCCACGCCGATCTCTCGCAGCGCCTCCATGACCCAGGAGTCCAGGAACGGATAGGAGTCCGCGAAGCTCATGCCGTCGACCAGGGACTGCGGGAAGCACAGGGAATAGGTCACGCAGTTGCCGGGCTCCATGAACATCGCGCCGCCTCCGGAGATGCGACGCACCACGGTGGTCTCCGTGGCGCGGGCCGCTTCGGCGTCGACCTCATTGGCCAGCGACTGGAAGGAGCCGATGACCACGGCACGTTCGTTCCAGTCCCACAGCCGCAGCAGCGGCGGGCGGGCACCGCGTCCGACCTCCTCGGTGAGGACCTGATCCAGAGCCACGTTGACCGCGATCGGCAGCGCCACCGGCGGCAGGATCTCCCACTCGTGGTCGGTCCAGGTGGTGGCGTGCCCGAGCGCCCGCCGGACCGCGACGCCGACCGCGTCGGCGTCGAATCCGACCATCTGCGCATCCACGGGCAGCCCGGCCTCCACGGCGCGGGCGATGGTCTCACGGGTCGAGCCGACGTCGAGCCCGACCAGCGAGCGGTTCAGGTCCTCGAGCGCCTCGTCGGGCTCCAGGAAGAAGTCACCGTTGACCGAGGCCGCGGCGATGCGCCCGGCCTCCTCGTCGACCGTCAGATCGACCACCACCAGCTTGCCGCCGACGACCTTGTACTCTCCGTGCCGGGTGGTGGACGCGGTGGGATCCACCGGGCCTGCCGCCGGCGCAGGGACACTGGACGCCGGACCTCCAGACGCCTGACCTGCGGATGCCTGACCTGCGCTGCTCTGCTGTTCGCTCGTCACGGCCTCCATCCTACTGACGCTGGGCACAGCCGGTGCACGAGACAGCACTCCTGAGGGGCCTGCGACGGTGCACGGGCCGGTCGTGCGCCCGCAGACACGACGAGGGCCGCGGCAGATGCCGCGGCCCTCGTCCGTGCTGCCCCCGACGGATCGTCAGGGGCGGCGGCGCCATGTCACTTGCTGCCGCCGAAGCCCTTGAAGCGCTTGTTGAACTTGTCCACGCGACCGGCGGAGTCCATGATCCGCTGCTTGCCGGTGTAGAACGGGTGCGAGGCCGCGGAGATCTCGACGTCGATGACCGGGTAGGTGTTGCCGTCCTCCCACTCCATGGTCTTCTCGGAGGTGGCCGTCGAGCGGGTCAGGACCTTCTCGCCGGAGGAGAGGTCGTGGAAGATGACCGGCCCGTAGGTGGGGTGGATGTCAGACTTCATGGTTCGGATGTCCTTCGTGTCTGCCGCTGGATTTTGCCAGAAGCTCGTGGATCAGGGGGCCCTCTGCGGACCAGCACACCATGCTATCCCAGACCGGTCCGCCGACCCAACTCCCCTGGCCCGATTCTTCCGGGCACCCTCAGGCCCCCGTCCCCTGCTCTGCGGCGGCCCCGCCGCCCGCGCCCGCCCACGTCTCGCAGATCGGGATCGGGCGGCCCAGCACGTTCTCGGCCGCGCGGTGACCGGAGCACAGGGCCGCGGTGACGGTCGCTGGATCATCGCTCCAGGTCGCCTCGCCGGCGAGGTGCAGCACACCGCCGACCGGAGTCGCGAGGGTGTCATGGTCCTCCGGTCGGGACCCGACCGGCAGATAGGCGTAGGACCCTTGGGCGAACGGATCCTCGCTCCATTGGGTGACGTGCACCTCGGTGGGAGCGGGGACGTCCGGATGCAGCCGTCGCAGCTGATTCAGCACGGACTCGGCGACCTCCTCCTCGCTCCAGGAGCGGATGGCCTGCGCGGCCGGTCCGGCGGCGAAGGTCAGCAGGGTGGGCACGCCGTCCAGCCGGGTGAGGTCATACCAGGAGTGCCACCAGTGCCCTGCGGGTCCCAGCTGTCGCAGGGCATAGGCCTCCTCGTCCCAGAACCGGTGCGGGAAGCGCAGGATGATCTTCTCGAAGGCGTTCATCTCCAGGCGCCCGAGGGCTGTGGAGACCGGCTCGGGCAGCGGGGGCTCCAC
This sequence comes from Nesterenkonia sp. PF2B19, assembly GCF_001758425.2. Taxonomy (GTDB): domain Bacteria; phylum Actinomycetota; class Actinomycetes; order Actinomycetales; family Micrococcaceae; genus Nesterenkonia; species Nesterenkonia aethiopica. Next base: position 102,669 of record NZ_MDSS02000002.1, read on the forward strand.
CCGGAGCAGGTCGGACCTCAGCACACCGACAGGAACGGTCAGGACCGCGGCGTCCGCGGCGAACCTGCCCCGGTCGGTCTCGGCGACGACGCCGTCGCCGCCCCAGACGAGCCGCGAGACCGGGTGCTTCAGGCGGACGTCGAGTCCGGAGGCGAGATGCGCCGGCAGCGCGGCATAGCCGCGGGGGAAGATCACCTCGTCGCCGATGATCTCATCGTCGTCGAGTCCGTGCGCGGCGAGCTCCTCGATCCCGACGCCGTACTGCTCCTCGCTGCGGTGCGCGAGATGCTCGCGGACCCTCTGGGCGCGATCAGGGGGCCACGCCTGGGCAGCGAGGGCGGCCTCGGTGACGTCGTGGTACGAGTCGGCCGGGCCGGAGGATTCGATCAACGGCAGGAGCTCCCGGTCGATCGCATGCACGTCCGCCGCGAAGGCCCGCACCTCCTCGACCGGCAGACGCGCGCCGTCGGGCCCGAAGTACGCGATCGGGCGGCCGTCCACCTGGTACCCGCCCACCGTGAACTCAATCATCGGCATGCCGAGTGCCGCCGCGGCCGCGGCCACCGGGTTGTCGTCCACCCCGTGGATCCAGCTGGCCCCGAGGTCGAGCCCGTGGGCGGTGTGCACCCGCCCACCGATGCGGTCCCGGGCCTCGAGCACGATGACGGACCGTCCGGCCCGGGCGAGCAGCCGGGCTGCGGTGAGACCGGCGACGCCGGCCCCGACGACGATCGTGTCGCCACGGGTCATGGGCGCCAGGTGTGCCGTGGCTCGAAGCCGAGCAGACGGCGTGCCTTGGCGATGGAGAGCATCGTGTCGTGCTCACCGAGGTCGCCGCGGATCGGCACGTCGGGGAACACGTCGGCCACGAGGTCGGCGTTGCTGCGCGTGGTGACGGTGTCCGCGGCGGCGATGATGAAACGGTCGAAGCCGGCAGGTGCGGACTGCAACGCTCTCTCGACGGCCTGCGCGCCGTCACGGGCGTCGATGTAGCTCCACAGGTTCCACTTGCGCTGCCGCGGATCCTCATCGAAGGGGAACGCGGCGTAGTCCTCGGGCCACATCACGTTGGAGAAGCGCAGGGCCGTGATGGACACCTGCGGATTCCACCGGACGAGCTCGATCGCCATCTGCTCCTCGAGGTGCTTCACCAGCGAGTAGACCGACTCGGGGCGCGCCGGGTACTCCTCGTCCACCGGGATGTAGGGCGGGGGCACGTCGAACGGCAGGCCCAGCACGGTCTCACTGGACGCATGCACGATGCGCGTGATCCCCAGCTTCGTCGCCGCCCAGAACACGTTGAACGTGGCGAGCATGTTGTTGTGGAAGGTGGCGACGTCGGGCGCGAGCCCCGGAGCGGGGATGGCGCCGAGGTGCACCAGCGCGTCCACTCCGTCGTGTGTGTCGTTGACGGAGGTCAGGGCGTCGACGACCTCGCCGTAGTTCATCAGGTCGATCTGGACGAAGTCAGGATCGCGCTCACCGACGCGATCGAGCCCGACCACCCGGTGGCCTGCGGCACGGAGCTCGCGGGCCACCACAGATCCGAGCTTGCCTGAGGACCCTGTCAGTGCGATGCGCATGCGCACCAGTGTGGCACAGGTCATGGACCCATGAGCCTGTGAGCCGGAGCGCGGACGTCCAGCACTCCCCCGCCGCCGTGCCCTCTGGCAGGATCAGATCACGGAGCCATCCCCTGAGAGACCCTGGAGGACCTGATGAAGCTGCTGCTGACCTCCGGAGGCATCACCAACGCGACCATCCGGTCCGCGCTCACCGACGTGCTAGGCCGACCGACCGACGAGAGCCGGGCGCTGTACATCCCCACTGCGATGCATGGCCATCCGTCGTGCACGCCGCAGATGACCTGGCAGGGCATCGCCGGACAGGGTCCGGCGGGCCGAGGTCTCATCGACGCACGGTGGGGCTCCGTCGGCGTCCTGGAGCTGACGGCGCTGCCCAGCATCGCCCGTGAGCGCTGGCTGGGCTGGGTCCAGGAGGCCGATGTCCTGCTGGCCGCCGGCGGTGACACGATGTACCTGTGCCACTGGATGAGGACCTCCGGGCTCGCCGAGGTCCTGCCCGAGCTGTCAGAGACCGTCTGGGTGGGGATGAGTGCGGGCAGCATGGTGATGACGCCGCGGATCGGCGAGCGCTTCGTGACCTGGCCCGAGCCGCGCGGCGACGATCAGACGCTCGGGTTCGTGGACTTCTCCCTCTTCCCCCATCTGGACTACCCGGGATGGGACCATCAGACGGCAGAGAAGGCCGCGGAATGGGCCGAGACTCTCACGGGAGGGGCCTACGCGATCGATGACGACACCGCGATCCGCGTGGTGGACGGCGACGTCGACGTCGTCTCCGAGGGACGGTGGCTGCGCCTCGGCGCAGTCTGACCGCAGTCTCACCACAGTCCGACCACAGTCTGACCACGACGCCTCCGCGCCGCGCACGTCACCGGGTCGAACAGCGGATCACCGGGTCGAACAGCGGGTCACCGGGTCGAATAGAACGCCACGGCGGAGGCGGCGGCCACGTTGAGGGAGTCCACGCCGCGCATCATGGGGATCGTCACCCGCGCGTCCAGACGCCGCTCGGTCTCCTCCCGCAGCCCGTCTCCCTCATTGCCCAGCACCAGGGCGAGCCGACTGTGGTCCTGAGCCACCAGGTCGTCCAGCGGCACCGAGCCCTCCCCCAGCGAGAGTCCGGCCACCACGAAGCCGGCGGCCTGCAGGGACGCCAGGCCGTCCGGCCACGGGTGGACCCGGGTCCACGGCATCTGGAACACCGCCCCCATCGAGACCCGGATCGCCCGCCGGTACAGCGGGTCGGCACACGCCGGGGAGAGCAGCACCGCATCCACGCCCAGCGCCGCCGCCGAGCGGAACACGGCCCCGACGTTCGTGTGGTCGGTCAGATCCTCCAGGATGCCGACTCGCAGGCGCGCGTCCTTCTGATCCGCATCGATGCCGTCCAGCACCTCGTCCAGACGCAGCTCGGCCGGCCGATGCATCGCTGCGAGCGCGCCACGGTGCAGATGGAATCCGGTGATGTCCTGCAGGACCTGCTGCTCCCCCAGGTACACGGGCGCCTGCGGCCAGCGGGCGACGACGTCGGCGAGACCGGCCAAGTGACGGTGCTCCATGAAGAAGGACCGTGGCCGGTGCCCGGCGTCGACCGCCCGGCGCACCACCTGGCTGGACTCCGCCATGTACATTCCGTGGGCGATGTCCTGGCGGCGCCGCAGCGCCGCGTCGGTCAGGGACCGGTAGTCCGTGGCCCGCGGATCATCGGCGGAGTCCAGCACCACGATCGGATTGGGGACCGACGCCACAGCGTCGCGCTCGAGCCCGGAGACGCCGCCGCTCATGCGCCCAGCAGGTTGCGGATCATGACGACCAGGGCCACCACGCCCAGGGTGACGATCACCAGCCGCAGCACCAGCGGCTTCATCCGCCGCCCGACCCAGGCTCCGGCGAAGCCGCCGATGGTGGAGCCCACGGCGATGATCGCGACCACGATCCACTCGATCCGGTCGATGGCCAGGAACAGGTAGCTCACCGCGGCGGTGAGGTTCACGGTGAGGACCAGGGCGTTCTTGACCGCGTTGGCCTGCTGCAGGGTCGCGGCCAGGAAGACCCCCAGGATGCCGACCAGCAGCACGCCCTGGGCCGCGACGAAGTACCCGCCATAGACGCCGGCGAAGAACACCAGGGCGATCAGCAGCGAGCCCACCTCGGGCCGCTCAGGCGGCGGAGCCTCCCCGTTCTGCACGGCGATCTCGGTGCGGCGCTCCTGTTCGGCGGTCTTGCGGGCCCGGACCCATCGCTGCAGCCGCGGCTGGAAGATCACGAAGAACAGCGCGACCACGATGAGCGCCGGGGCGACGGTCTCGAAGACCTCCTCGGGCAGGGTCAGCAGCAGCAGGGCACCGACCACGCCACCGAGCAGCGAGACCGGCACCAGACGCAGCAGCGTCCCACCGACCTGGGCGATCTCCCGTCGATAGCCCCAGGTGCCGGTGATGTTCCCGGCGATGAGCCCCATGGCGTTGGAGATCGTCGCCGTCACCGGGGGAAAGCCCATGGCCACCAGCACGGGGAAGGTCACCAGTGTCCCGGAGCCGACGACGGTGTTGATCGCCCCGGCCCAGACGGCGGCCAGCGCGATGATCAGGACCTGGTCCAGGCCCAGCCCGAAGATGTCCACGCCCACGTCAGCGGGAGTCGGCGAACGCCGAGAAGCGCCCGTTGCGGGTGTGGAGCTCCAGCGGCATGTCGAAGGTGGTCGACAGGTTCTCCGAGGTCAGCACCTCGTCGATCGGCCCTTGGGCGACCGACCGGCCGTCGCGGAGCAGCAGCACGTGGGTGAAGCCCGGAGGGATCTCCTCCAGGTGATGGGTGACCAGCACCGTGGTGGGAGCATCCTCGGAGGCCACGAGCTCGGCGGTGCGGTGCACCAGCGACTCCCGCCCGGCGAGGTCCAGCCCTGCTCCCGGCTCGTCGAGCAGCAGCAGCTCCGGGTCGGTCATCAGTGCCCGGGCGATCTGCACCCTCTTGCGCTCCCCCTCGCTCAGCGTGGCGAAGGGGCGGTCGAAGACGGTGCCCACTCCCCAGGTGTTGAGCAGCTCGAAGGCGCGGCGCTCGTCCAGGCGCTCGTACTCCTCGCGCCAGCGGCCCGTCACCCCGTAGGCGGCGGTGACGACCATGTCCAGGGCCTTCTCCCGGGTCGGCATCGTGGAGGCCAGGGCGTTGGAGCACAGGCCGATGCGCGGCCGCAGCTCAAAGACGTCGACCGCACCGAGACGCTCGTCCAGGATGCCCACCTGCCCCTGGGTGGGGTGGAGACGCGCCGCGGCGATCTGCAGCAGAGTGGTCTTGCCCGCACCGTTGGGGCCGAGCACCACCCAGCGCTCGTCCTCTCCCACGGTCCACGTGACGTCGTCGAGCAGATGCTTCCGGCCGCGGCGCACACTGACGCCCTGGATGTCGAGGACAAGACTCATGAGCCCCAGACTATCGAAGCCCGATACCCTGGTCGCACTATGACTGCTTCCTCCGGCCGCGTGTCTCCCAGCCCCTCGTCAGCACCTTCCACCGAGGCTCCCGCCTCTCCGGATCTGCCGCCCGGCACCGTCGCGATGATCGCCGCCCGGCGCCTCGACGTGCCGCTGCTGCGCTCGCTCACTGCGGAGCTGGAGCGCCGCGGGGCCGTGCACAGCGTCGAGTCCCGCACGGTGGCCGTGCGGGACGCCGCCGGTGACGGCGAGGTCGAGGTGGCCCGCTGGTCGGTGACGTTGGATGACGCCGACGACTCGTACGGCACGCAGCTGCTGATCGCCCTGCTGCAGGACGTCGCGGACCGCATCGGTGACCTGCTGGAGGCCGAGGGCCTCGGCGAGGAGGGCCTCGACGGCGCGGCCGCGGTGACCACCACCGTCCTTCCGGCGGCCATGCGCCCGCCGGGTCCGCGGATGCTGCTCATGGACGTGGACTCCACCCTCATCGACCAGGAGGTCATCGAGCTGCTCGCCCGGCATGCCGGCCGTGAGCAGGAGGTCGCCCAGGTCACGGAGCGGGCGATGCGCGGAGAGCTGGACTTCGCGGCCTCGCTCCACGAGCGGGTCGCCGCGCTCCAGGACCTGCCGCTGTCGGTCATCGACTCCACTGTCGACGCGGTCTCCCCCACCTGCGGCGCCGAACGGCTCATCTCCGGATTCCAGCGTCGCGGCTGGACGGCCTGCGCGGTCTCCGGAGGATTCGTCCAGGTCCTGGACCCCCTGGCGCATCGGCTGGGCCTGGACCGCGCCGACGCCAACACCTTGGAGATCGAGGCCGGCCGCCTGACCGGTCGTGTAGCCGGCGCCGTGGTGGATCGTGCGGCGAAGCGGGACCGTCTGCTCCGCTGGGCCGCCGAGGACGGCGTCGACGCCTCCTCCGTGGTGGCCGTGGGCGACGGCGCCAACGACCTGGACATGGTCGCCGCCGCCGGCGTCGGCGTCGCCTTCTGCGCCAAGCCTGCCCTGGCGGAGCAGTCCGACCTGGTGATCCGACACCGCTCCCTGGAGCTGGTGTCCCTCGCGCTCGGTCTCGACTGACCCTTCTGCACGCTCATGTGCGCCGCTCATCTGAGCATGTTCCCTCCGATGACGCCCCCTGGCGAAGAAATCGGAAACCGCATTCCCATTGCCCTCACCCCCGTGGAGATTCCCGAGAATCCGCGGAAGTCCTCGTCTCGCCTGGCCAGACGCGCGATCGGAGCACCCACCCACCCCTTCTCACCTCACCCATGCGCTCGCGTGAGCAAACGGCAATCCCCACATGATGCGAGACACATATGCTCGACCCCGGTAGTCTGGACACGCGCGGCACGACGATGTGCAGCCTCGTTGTCATCCGTCAAAACCTTGGAGGAACCTCAGTGACCGAAACAGCCGTGAACGACTCCGCCGTCTTCAGCGATCTCGACGAGCGGGCCGTCGACACCCTGCGCGTGCTGGCCGCCGACGCCGTCGAGAAGGTCGGCTCCGGCCACCCCGGTACGGCCATGTCGCTGGCTCCCGCCGCCTATCTGCTCTTCCAGAAGGTCATGAGGCATGACCCGAAGGATCCCACCTGGATCGGTCGTGACCGGTTCATCCTCTCTCCGGGGCACACGTCGCTGACTCTCTACCTCCAGCTGTTCTTCTCCGGCTACGGCCTGGAGCTGGACGACATCAAGGCCCTGCGCACCTGGGACTCGCTGACCCCGGGGCACCCCGAGTACGGCCACACCGACGGTGTGGAGATCACCACCGGCCCGCTGGGCCAGGGGCTCGCCTCCGCCGTCGGCTTCGCCTACGGCCAGCGCCGCATGCGGGGTCTGCTGGACCCCGACGCCGCTCCGGGCGAGAGCCCCTTCGACCACACCGTGTGGGTCATCGCCTCCGACGGCGACCTGCAGGAGGGCGTCACCTCCGAGGCCTCCTCGCTCGCAGGCCACCAGCAGCTGGGCAACCTCGTCGTCATCTACGACGACAACAAGATCTCCATCGAGGACGACACGGACATCGCCTTCACCGAGGACGTCTCGGCCCGCTACGAGGCCTACGGCTGGCACGTCCAGCGGGTCGACTGGCTGAAGACCGGCGACTACGTCGAGGACGTGGCCGAGCTCGAGCGTGCCATCGCCGAGGCGAAGGCGACCACCGACAAGCCCTCGCTGATCAGCCTGCGCACCATCATCGGCTGGCCGGCCCCCACCAAGCAGAACACCGGCGGCATCCACGGCGCCAAGCTCGGCGGCGACGAGCTGGCCGCGCTGAAGACGGTCCTCGGCGTCGACCCCGAGGCACACTTCGGCGTCGACGACGAGGTCCTCGGCCCACGCCCGCCAGGTGGTGGACCGCGGGGCCGCCGCCCACGCCGAGTGGGACCAGTCCTACCAGGCCTGGCGTCAGCCAACCCCGAGGCCGCCGCGCTGCTGGACCGCCTGACCGCCGGCGAGCTGCCCGAGGGCTGGGAGGAGAGCCTCCCCGAGTTCCCGGCCGGCGAGGCCGTGGCCACCCGCGCCGCCTCCGGCAAGGTCCTCAACGCCGTCGGCGACGTGCTGCCCGAGCTCTGGGGCGGCTCCGCAGACCTGGCTGGGTCCAACAACACGCTGATCGCGGCCTCCCCCTCCTTCGTTCCGGAGGAGCGATCCACCTCGAAGTTCTCCGGCAACCCCTACGGCCGGAACCTGCACTTCGGCGTCCGGGAGCACGCCGCAGCGGCCATCACCAACGGCATCCAGCTCTCGACGCCGCTGCGCACCTACAACGGCACCTTCCTCATCTTCTCCGACTATCAGCGTCCGGCGATCCGCCTGGCGGCGCTGATGGGGATCGGCTCCATCTTCGTGTGGACCCACGACTCCATCGGCCTCGGTGAGGACGGCCCGACCCACCAGCCGGTGGAGCAGCTCGCCTCCCTGCGGGCGATCCCGGGACTCGACGTGGTCCGTCCCGGTGACCCGAACGAGGTCGTCGTCGCCTGGCGCGAGGTGCTGCGCCGCGGGGACCGTCCGGCCGGCCTGGCGCTGACGCGTCAGGGCATCCCCACCTACGAGCGCGGGGAGGGTGCGGCGACCGCGGAGTCCTTCGGCTCGGTCGAGGGGGCCGCCCGGGGTGCCTACGTGCTCGCCGAGGCCGTCAGGGATGGCCAGGCCGTCACCCCCGATGTGATCCTGATCGGCACGGGGTCCGAGGTGCAGCTGGCCGTGGAGGCTCGCGAGCAGCTGGCCGCCAAGGGCGTCGCCGCCCGTGTGGTCTCCGCTCCCTGCCTGGAGTGGTTCGCCGAGCAGGACGGCGCGTACCGGGAGCAGGTCCTGCCCTCCTCGGTGAAGGCCCGTGTGGCGGTGGAGGCGGCGCACCCGATGAGCTGGCACCGGCTCGTCGGCGACGCCGGCCGCGTGGTCGGCCTCGACCACTTCGGCGCCTCCGCCGACTATCAGACCCTGTACCGCGAGTTCGGCATCACCACCGAGGCCGTCTCCGCGGCCGCCGAGGAGTCCGTCGCGGCCGCGCGCTGACCGCCGCCCCGCAGTTCCGACCCCCAGGGCGACGCCGTCGCCCGCTGACATGTCATCAGGAGACATACCCATGACGAACCCGAACACCCAGGCGCTCTCCGACCAGGGCGTCTCCATCTGGCTGGACGACCTCTCCCGCGAGCGTCTCGACTCCGGCTCGCTGGCCGAGCTCATCGAGAGCCACCACGTGGTCGGTGTGACCACCAACCCGACGATCTTCGAGAACGCTCTGGCCAAGGGCGAGGCCTACGAGAAGCAGCTCAGCGAGCTCGCCGCCGCCGGCGCCGATGCGGAGAAGGCCGTCTTCGAGATCACCACCGCCGATGTGCGCCAGGCCTGCGACGTCTTCGCCGGCGTCTACGAGCGCACCGACGGCGTGGACGGCCGGGTCTCGATCGAGGTCGACCCCCGTCTCGCCCGCGACACCGAGGGCACCATCGCGCAGGCCAAGGAGCTCGCGGAGGCGGTCGGGCGTGAGAACGTGCTGATCAAGATCCCCGCCACGGTGGAGGGCATCGAGCGATCGCCGCAGTGCTCGCCGAGGGCATCAGCGTCAACGTCACGCTGATCTTCTCCCTGGAGCGGTACCGCGCGGTCATCAACGCGTTCATGCTCGGACTGGAGAAGGCCCACGCCGAGGGCAAGGACATCTCGACTATCCACTCCGTGGCCTCCTTCTTCGTCTCGCGCGTCGACTCCGAGGTGGACAAGCGTCTGGAGCTGGCTGCGGAGGAGGGCAAGCCGGGCACTGAGAAGCTGCGCAGCGCCGCGGCACTCGCCAATGCCCGGCTGGCCCACCAGATCGCCGGCGAGTCGTTCAGCTCCGAGCGCTGGCAGCTGCTGGCGGATCGCGGCGCGCGCCCCCAGCGCCTGCTGCTGGCCTCCACCGGCACCAAGGACCCCAACCTCTCGGACACGCTGTACGTGACCGAGCTGGTGGCCGCCGGCGTGGTCAACACCATGCCGGAGAAGACCCTCATGGCGCTGGCCGACCACGGCGTGGTCGAGGGCGACACGATGACCGACACCTACGTGGAGTCCAACCGGGTCCTCGACGGCATCGCCGCGGCCGGCATCAGCTACCGCGACGTCGTGGACACCCTCGAGACCGAGGGGCTCGACAAGTTCGTGCAGTCCTGGGAAGGCCTGCTGGGCACCATCGACGCGGGTCTGCGTCGCGTGGTGGCCTGACCCTCCCACGGACTCGACCGTCCCCGGACGCCCGGGAGACGCCGCAGACCGCGGCGTCTCCCGGGCCACGGGGCCGGTCCCCCGGCCCGCCCCACGGCGTCCGCTCGCCGCGGACCAGCCTCTGCTCCACGAGACCCGGCGCCGCAGCCACAGCGCCTCCTCCTGCTCCACCCCTGATTCCCCGCTCCACCTCTGACCCTCGCCGACGCTCGCTGACGCGGAGTCGGCCGTTCCGGGGCTCCCGTCAGCGGCCCGCGCCGGCGAGGGCACTCCCCGAACCCGTCCGGCAGCTTCCGCTTCGAAAGGATGCACACCATGAGTTCGCTCTCCCTCACCCTGCGCGGGGCCGCCCGCGACGCCGTGGACGCCCAGGTCCCTGGACTGATCGACCACGAGTTCGCCAGCCGTCTGGCCGCCCAGGACCACACCCTCTGGGGTGCGGCCGCCGAGGACGAGGCCTCGCAGCGTCTCGGCTGGGTGTCCCTGTTCGCCGACTCCCGGGAGCTGCTCCCCCGCATCGCCGAGCTGCGTGACCAGCTCGCCGCCGAAGGAGTCGACCGTGTGGTGCTGGCCGGCATGGGCGGATCGTCGCTGGCCCCCGAAGTCATCTGCGCCACCGAGGGGGTGGAGCTGACCGTACTGGACTCCACCGACCCGCAGCACGTGGCCGCCGTCGTCGGCACGGCTGTGGAGCGCACCGTGCTGGTGGTCTCCTCCAAGTCCGGCTCCACCGTGGAGACCGACTCGCAGCGCCGGATCGTCTCCGCGGCGTTCGCCGCGGCCGCCATCGACGCCGCCTCCCGCACCGTGGTCGTGACTGACCCCGGCTCCCCGTTGGCCGAGTCCGCGGCGGCCGACGGGGTGCGGGCGGTCTTCGAGGCCGATCCCACCGTCGGGGGTCGCTACTCCGCCCTCACCGCCTTCGGCCTCGTCCCCTCCGGGTTGGCCGGCGCCGACATCGAGGCCCTCCTCGACGACGCCGAGGAGGCCTTCACGGTCCTGGCAGGCGACGACGACGCCAACCCGGGGCTGCAGCTCGGCTCCGCGATCGGCGGCACCCAGCCGCTGCGCAACAAGCTGGTCATCACCGACGCCGGCTCCCCGCTGGTGGGCCTGGGCGCATGGATCGAGCAGCTCATCGCCGAGTCCACCGGCAAGGAGGGCACCGGCGTGCTGCCGGTGATCGTCTCCGACGGCGAGCCGGAGCTCACCCGCGAGCTGGACGACGTGCTCGTGGTGCAGATCGTCGACGCCGACGCCGAGGAGGGTTCCTCGGTGGACGGCGACACCGCGGACACCGTCGTCACCCCGCATGTCGTGCGCACCGGCGGGAGCCTGGGGGCGCAGTTCGTGCTCTGGGAGGTCGCCACCGCCGTCGCCGGGGCACTGCTGGGCATCAATCCCTTCGACCAGCCTGACGTGGAGTCCGCCAAGACCGCAGCCCGCGGTCTGCTGGACTCCCCCGCGCCTGAAGCCGGCGACGCCGTGACCTGCGGTGCCGTGGAGATCCGTACCGCCGGAGGAGCACCGGTCGGCGAGGACCTGGGCTCCGCCCTGCGCGGCCTGCTCGCGCAGGTGCCCGGGGACGGCTATGTGGCCGTCATGGCGTACCTGGACCGCACCTCCGAGGCGCGTCTGGAAGATGTGCGCGCGCAGTTCGCCGCCCACACCGGACGACCCGTGACCTTCGGCTGGGGGCCGCGCTTCCTGCACTCCACGGGCCAGTTCCACAAGGGCGGCCCCCACGTGGGCGTCTTCCTGCAGATCACTGCGGACACCGCCGAGGACCTCGAGGTCCCCGGCCGGCCGTTCACCCTGCAGAAGCTCATCGGCGCCCAGGCGGCCGGTGACGCCCAGGTGCTGGCCGGTCACGGGATGCCGGTGCTCCAGCTGCATCTGACCGACCGCGCCGCCGGGCTCCAGCAGGTGCTCGACGCCGTCGACGCCCTGTCCTGACCCACGGTCCAGATCCTGCCCTGACCAGGAGAGACACAGAGAGAGCTCGCATGAATCCGACCCTTCGGAGCACCCCGCGCAGCAGCCGCACCTCCCGCGGAGGCAATCCGCTGCGCGATGTCCGCGACAGGCGGCTGAACCGCATCGCCGGGCCCAGCGCCATGGTGATGTTCGGCGTCACCGGTGACCTGGCCCGGAAGAAGCTGCTGCCGGCGATCTACGACCTCGCCAACCGAGGACTGCTGCCGCCGAGCTTCTCCCTGGTGGGCTTCGGCCGCCGAGACTGGACCCACGAGCAGTTCGCCGCCGAGGTCCTCGACCATGTGAAGGCCTCGGCGCGCACCAGCTTCGACCAGCGGGTGTGGGACCAGCTCTCCGCGGGGCTGCGGTTCGTCCCGGCCGCAGGATTCGACGACGACGACGCCTACGCCCGCCTGGGCGAGACGCTGCGGGAGGTCCAGGAGTCCCGCGGGACCCGAGGCAACCACGCCTTCTACCTGTCGATCCCGCCGAACTCCTTCGACGTGGTCTGTGAGAAGCTCTCCGCCCATGGCCTCGCCTCCCGCCAGGAGGAGACGGCCGCCCGCAACGGGCGTTCCACGCCGTGGAGCCGAGTGGTCATCGAGAAGCCGTTCGGCCACGACCTGGCCTCCGCCCGGGAGCTGAACCGCGTGGTGGAGAAGGTCTTCCCCTCAGACTCGGTGTTCCGCATCGACCACTACCTGGGCAAGGAGACGGTCCAGAACCTGCTGGCCCTGCGCTTCGCCAACCAGCTGTTCGAACCCCTCTGGAACGCCCAGCACGTGGACCACGTGCAGATCACCATGGCCGAGGACATCGGCATCGGCGGACGTGCCAGCTACTACGACGGCGTCGGCGCGGCCCGCGACGTCATCCAGAACCACCTGCTGCAGCTGCTGGCGCTCACGGCCATGGAGGAGCCGATCTCCTTCGACGCGCGACCTGCGCGCGGAGAAGGAGAAGGTGCTGGCCGCCGTCACCCTCCCCGAGGACCTCGGCGCCGCCTCGGCCCGCGGGCAGTACGCCTCCGGCTGGCAGGGCGGCGAGAAGGTCGTCGGGTTCCTGGACGAGGAGGGTTTCAACCCGGAGTCCAGGACCGAGACGTTCGCGGCGCTGAAGCTGGACATCAACACCCGCCGCTGGGCCGGGGTGCCCTTCTATCTGCGTGCCGGCAAGCGATTGGGGCGCCGGGTCACCGAGATCGCGGTGATCTTCAAGAGGGCACCCAATCTGCTGTTCCTGGACCACGACGACCACGAGTTCGGCCAGAACGCGGTGGTCATCCGGGTCCAGCCGGACGAGGGCGCGACGATCCGCTTCGCCTCCAAGGTGCCGGGGACTCAGATGGAGGTCCGTGACGTGACCATGGACTTCGGCTACGGCCACGCCTTCACGGAGGACAGTCCGGAGGCCTACGAACGGCTCATCCTGGACGTGCTGCTCGGCGAGCCTCCGCTGTTCCCCCGCCACGAGGAGGTCGAGCTGTCCTGGAAGATCCTCGACCCATTCGAGGAGCACTGGGCCTCCCTCGACGAGCAGCCGGAGCCCTACGCTCCGGGCAGCTGGGGGCCCGCGTCGGCCCACGAGCTGCTGGCCCGCGATGGACGCACCTGGCGCCGGCCGTAGGCGCGCGAGACGAGGAGATGACCTGTGATCGTTGACATCCCGGACACCACCACCTCCAAGGTGTCCAAGCAGCTGAACCAGATGCGGGAGGCCGGCGGCGTCGTCGCGCTGACGCGGGTGCTGACGCTGGTGATCCTGGCCTCCGAGGAGAACGCGGAGCCGGCCATCGCGGCGGCCAACCTGGCCTCCCGGGAGCATCCGTGCCGCATCATCGTGCTCGCCACCGGCGACGCCGCGGGCGACACCCGGCTGGACGCCCAGATCCGCGTGGGCGGCGACGCCGGAGCCTCCGAGGTCATCGTGCTGCGCGCCTCCGGTGAGCTGGCCGAGCAGAACGAGTCGATGGTGGCCGCGCTGCTGCTGCCCGATGCTCCTATCGTGGCGTGGTGGGCCGACGAGATCCCGGAGGACGTGAGCCGCACACCCATCGGACGGATCGCGCACCGTCGCATCACCGACACCGCGCGGGCCTCCCGTCCGCTGGAGGCGCTGCACACGGTGGCCCGCAGCTATCACGACGGCGATTCGGACCTCGCCTGGACGCGGATCACCGGCTGGCGCATCCAGTTGGCCAGCATCCTGGACACGATGGACCCCGAGCACGTCACCGGCGCGACCGTGGAGGCGGCCCCGGAGCTGCCGTCCTCGGCGCTGCTGGCCGCCTGGCTGCAGCTGGCCCTCGGTGTGCCGGTGACGCTCACCCGCCACACGGTGGACCGGGGACTGAGCGCCGTGCGGCTGCACACTCCCGACGGCGACGTCGTGCTCTCCCGGCCCGTGGGGGACATCGCGTCCCTGCACCTCCAGGATGCCCCGGTGCAACGGGTGCCGCTGCCGCACCGTACGCTGGAGGACTGCCTGTCCGAGGAGATGCGTCGGCTCGACGCCGACGAGGTCTTCGGCGAGGTCCTCACCCGGGGCCTGCCCGAGACCGACCTGCGCGCCTGTGTGGAGCAGTCCGCGATCTGATGCCCCGTCACCCCAGCAGAGAGGCCGCCTCCATGACCGTGCCCCTGAACACCGCCGCCGCAGCGCCCCGCACCGAGCTCTTCGAGGACAAGGACTCGCTGTGCCGGGCCGTGGCGGAGCGTCTGATCGATCTGCTGCGCCGCACCGTGGCCGAGGACGGCGCGGCCCATGTGGCGCTCACGGGCGGCGGTGCAGGCATCGGCACCCTCGTCGAGGCCGCCCGGCTCTTCCGCTCGGGAGCCGCCGAAGGACTTGACCTCTCCGCGGTGCACCTCTGGTGGGGCGACGAGCGGCTGCTCCCGGCCGGCGACGCGGAGCGCAACGCGCAGCAGGCCGACGAGGCCCTGCTGGACCTGCTGGTGGCCGAGCACGGCCTCCCGGCGGCCAACATCCACCGGATGCCGTCCTCGGAGGACGCCGCCTCCCCGCGGGAGGGGGCTGAGCTCTATGCGGAACAGCTTGCCCTCCACGCCCCTGAGGGAGGCCGTGCGGGGCTGCACCTCCCGCGGTTCGCCGTCATCCTGCTCGGCGTGGGGCCCGACGGGCACATCGCCAGCCTCTTCCCGGGCAAGGCCGCTCTGCAGGTGACGGGCCGGACCACTGTGGGAGAGGACGACTCCCCCAAGCCACCGCCGCCCCGGGTGTCTCTGACGTTCGACGCGATCCACAGCGCCGAGCGGGTGTGGTTGGTCGTCGCCGGCCAGGACAAGGCCGAGGCCGTCCGCCGCGCAGCAGACGAGACCACGGAGGTCACCGAGATCCCGGCGAAGAACGCCCGTGGTGCCCGTGAGACCATCTGGCACGTGGACCGCGCCGCCGCGGGGCACGCTCAGACCTGAGGCTCGATGGTCCGGTCCGCCCCCACGGTGCGCACCGTCGCCGACCAGCATCCGGACGACATCGACACGACGACGTACTGCCGTTGGCGAGCCCACGACGGAGCCGCCAGGAGGCCCGCCCCGGCGACTTCTCCCATGAGCGCGTGGCGCCCGTGCCCGGCGAGCACCACCCGGGTGTCGGTGCCCTCCAAGGCCTCGGTGAACGCCGAGGCGTCGGCCACCACCGCCCTCAGTGCGTCCGCCGCGCCGTTCCTGGGGAACGGGTACGGCGGCGGGGAGGCCAGGGACGTCGCCACCGGTGGATGGTGCAGGCACACGACGCTTCCCCAGGGCGCGTCCGTGGCGAGTCGACGTCGCATCCAGCGCAGCTGAGCCTCCCCCAGGCGTCCGGAGCTGCTGTCCAGCAGCACGAGCCGCAGCGGGCCCAGACGGTGCACCGTCCAGGACCCAGCACGCAACGACGGGATCGCCTTGGCTGCGATGGCGTCGTCATGGTCACCCAGAGCACACAGCACGGGAGCCGCCAGTCGCGTCTCCACGCACCGCAGCGCCGCCGCAAGCATCGGATAGGACTCGGCTGTCCCCTGGTGCACCAGGTCCCCGGTGATGATGACCGCATCGGCCCGTCGCCCGGGGCCATCCTCCCGGCTCAGATCCTCGACCAGCAGTTCCAAGGACCCCAGAGCGTCCGTACCGGGTGCTCCCAGCTGCAGATCGCTGAGGTGGACCACGAGGCGTTCCTCCCGACGCGGGGGCGCTGAGCCATCACCTGCCGGTCGCTGGGAGGTGAGCAGGTCTCGTGGCATCCCCCTATGGTGTCCACCGATGGTGACGGCAGGATGAACGCGTCCCGTCAGCGTGATGACGAATCGTCCGGACACGCGATGGGGCCCGTGACCCGACCGGACGGTCGAGTCACGGGCCCCATCCCGCGCGGTCCCGGAGGACGGCTCAGCGGAGGATCAGATGTCCACGTTGACCTGGATGAGCAGACCCAGGGCCACGACGATCAGGCCCCAGGAGACACCGAGGGCGATGGTCAGGCGGTTGAGGTTCCGCTCCGCCACGCCGGACGAGCCCAGCGAGGAGGTCACACCGCCGCCGAACATGTCAGACATTCCGCCGCCGCGCCCCTTGTGGAGCAGGATCAGCAGGATCAGCAGCAGGCTGATGACGGCCAGGAGGACCTGGAGAGCGATGGTCAGTGCAGACACAGCGGCCTTTCGTGGACGGTGGAGGTTTCAGCAGCTACCAGGATAACGCGGGAACTCAGCCCGCGTGGCCCGTGTCGACGTGCTTCTCGAAGGAGACGATGTTGGCGAACTCCTCAGCCTCGAGGCTGGCACCGCCGACCAGCGCACCGTCGACGTCGGTCCCGGCGAGGATCGAGGCGACGTTCTTCGCCTTCACCGAGCCGCCGTAGAGGATCCGCACGCCGTCGGCGAACTCTGCGGAATACCGTTCGGCCAGGTGCGCGCGGACCGCGGCCGCCATCTCCTGCGCGTCCTCCGGTCCCGCGACCTCACCGGTGCCGATGGCCCAGACCGGCTCATAGGCGACCACGAGCTCGCCGAGCTCATCGGCCGTGAGCCCCTCCAGGGCGCCGTCGAGCTGCGCCAGCGTGTGGGAGACGTGGTCCCCCGCCTGCCGGACCTCAAGCCCTTCGCCGACGCACAGCACCGGCGCCAGATCGTGGCGCAGCGCGGCGCGGATCTTGCGGTTGAGCAGCGCGTCGTCCTCGCCGTGGACCTCCCGGCGCTCCGAGTGCCCGATCAGCACCTGGGAGCAGCCCAGGCGGCTCAGGAACTGACCGGAGATGTCTCCGGTGTAGGCTCCCGAGTCGTGCTCCGAGAGATCCTGGGCGCCGTAGTCCAGGGAGAGCTTGTCTCCCGTGACCAAGGTCTGCACGCCGCGGAGATCGGTGAACGGCGGGAACACGGAGACCTGGACACGCTCGTAGTCGTGTCCTGCGTCATCCAGCGTCCACGCCAGCTTCTGGACCAGGGCGATGCCCTGCATATGGTCCATGTTCATCTTCCAGTTGCCTGCGATCAGCGGGCGACGGACGAACTGCCCGTCCTTCTGAGCGGTCATGAGTCAGGTGATCCTTCCAGCGGTGGAGTCCAGCGACGGATATGTGGTGGGGTCGGTGAGGCTGGGCGCTCAGCGCTGCAGAGCCTCGATGCCCGGCAGGGACTTGCCCTCCAGGTACTCGAGGCTCGCGCCGCCGCCGGTGGAGATGTGGCCGAAGGCGGCCTCCTCGAAGCCCAGGCTGCGTACGGCGGCCGCGGAGTCTCCGCCGCCGACCACGGTGAAGCCCTCGGTCTCGGTCAGCGCGCGGGCCACTGCGGCGGTGCCGGCCGCGAAGGCCTCCATCTCGAACACGCCCATGGGGCCGTTCCAGAACACGGTGTTGGAGTCGGCGATCTCGCGGGAGAACGCCTCAGCGGTCTCCGGCCCGATGTCCAGGCCCAGCGCGGCCGCCCCGTGAGCCCCTGACTCGAGCGTCTCGACGGGAAGCACCTCGTGTTCGGCGTCGGCCGAGAACGCGGAGGCCATGACGATGTCGGTCGGCAGCACGATCCGGCAGCCGTGGCGTTCGGCCGCGGCCAGGAAGCCGCGGACCGTTTCCAGCTTGTCGTCCTCCACCAGAGAGTTCCCGATGCCGTATCCCTGGGCCTTCAGGAAGGTGAACACCATGCCGCCGCCGACCAGCAGCGTGTCCGCCCGGGACATGAGGTTCTCGATGACGGCCAGCTTGTCCGAGACCTTCGACCCGCCGAGAACCACGGTGTACGGCCGCTGGGGGGACTCGGTCAGCCGCTCCAGCACGACCAGCTCGTCCCGGACCAGGTCTCCCTGGTAGGCGGGCAGCTGCTCCGTGATGTCGGCCACCGAGGCGTGACGCCGATGCACCGCGCCGAAGGCGTCATTGACGTAGACGCCGTCCTCCCCCGTCAGGGCGGCCAGCTCCGTGGCCAGCGCGGACCGCTCGGCGTCGTCCTTGGAGGTCTCGCGGGGGTCGAACCGCACGTTCTCCAGCAGGAGGATCTCGCCGTCGGGAAGCTCGGCGGCGTTCTCCTGCGCGGACGGGCCGACCAGATCCTCGGCACGGCGCACAGGAACTCGGCTCAGCTCGGCCATGCGGGCGGCGACCGGCGCCAGCGAGAACTGCGGGTCGACCTGGCCCTTCGGGCGGCCGAGATGGGCGGTGACCAGCACCTTGGCACCGGCCTGGGCGAGCTTCTCGAGCACCGGCAGGGAGGCACGGATCCGGCCGTCGTCGGTGACGGTCGCGCCGTCGAGGGGCACGTTGAGGTCCGATCGGACCAGGACGCGGCGTCCGGAGACGCCGTCGGCCAGCAGGGTGTCCAGTGTGGAGGCAGTCATGGGGTTCAGAGTACCAATCGGTCGGAGGGGCGGAACGGCCGAGGCCCCGCCGACCACGTCCGCGCAGGCGGTCGGGCAGGCGGGGCCTCGGTCACTGAGTCGTCAGCTGCGGCAGCGGGCGTGTCAGAGCTTCGAGCCGACATGCACGGTCAGCTGGGCCAGGCGCGAGCTGTAGCCGTACTCGTTGTCGTACCAGGAGAACACCTTCACCGTGTGGCCGATGACCTTGGTCAGCGGGGCGTCGAAGATCGAGGAGTGCGAGTCTCCGACGATGTCCGAGGAGACGATCGGGTCCTCGTTGTAGGCCAGGATGCCGGCCAGCTCGCCCTCGGCGGCCTTCTTGAAGGCCGCGTTGACGTCCTCGGGGGTCACGCCGTCCTTCTCGACGGTGACGGTGAGGTCGGTGCCGGATCCGGTGATCACCGGGACACGCACGGCGTAGCCGTCGAGCTTGCCGTCGACCTCGGGGATGACCGCGCCGATGGCGGCGGCAGCGCCCGTCGAGGTGGGAACCATGTTGACGCCGGCCGCCCGGGCCCGGCGCGGGTCGCTGTGCGGGGCGTCGTGCAGGCGCTGGTCACCGGTGTAGGCGTGGACCGTGGTCATCAGGCCCTCGACGATGCCGAACTCGTCGTTGAGGACCTTCACCAGCGGGGCCAGGCAGTTGGTGGTGCAGGAGGCGTTCGAGACCACGGTGTGGTTCGCGGCGTCGAAGGTGTCCTCGTTGATGCCCACGACCAGGGTCGCGTCGACGCCCTTGGCCGGGGCGGAGACGATGACCTTCTTGGCGCCGGCCTCGATGTGCTTGCCGGCGGTCTCCTTGGTGGTGAAGAACCCGGTGCACTCCAGGACGACGTCGACGCCCAGCTCTCCCCACGGCAGGTTGGCCGGGTCGCGGTCCGAGAGAAGACGGATCCGACGGTCACCGACGACGAGGTGATCGCCGTCGAGAGAGACGTCCTGGGGGAAACGGCCGAGGACGGAGTCATACTTGGTCAGATTGACCAGCTGGCCGGGCTCGGTGAGGTCATTGATCGCCACGAGCTCCAGGTCATGGCCCTGGTCCTCGATCACACGCAGCACGTTGCGGCCGATTCGTCCAAAACCGTTGATCGCGATCTTCGTCGCCATGGGTTCCCTTCCTTGACTTCTCCGTCCGCCGGGTCGGCGGACCGATGAGGTGCGGATCCTGCGTGCTGTCGTCCCGCGCGGCCGAGGGCGGCGGAACGGCCCCGAGAAACACGTTGGGGATCAGCGGCCCGGGTCTTCACCCAGTGCCACTGACCCCCAACAACATCGTTGTTCTCAGGTTGTCCGTAGAACGCAGTCTTGAATTATCAGCTCATATTCTGTCACATGTCAGCGCATCGTGTGTGAGCCGATCGGCATGAGTCCGACATGTGGACCTCAGGACAGGGGCGCCGGGCGAGCATCCCGGCACTGAGTCACGGAGTGATCAGCGAAGCCGCGCCGGAGCGTGCGGCCTCCAGACGGCGCGCCACGTCCTCCCAGTTGATGATGTTCCAGAACGCCTTGACGTAGTCCGGCTTCACATTCTGGTAGTCGAGGTAGAAGGCGTGCTCCCACATGTCCAGCATCAGCAGCGGGACGGTCGCCACGGGGACGCCGTTCTGCTGGTCGTAGAACTGCTCGATCACCAGGTTGCCGCCGATCGGCTCGAAGGCCAGGATCGCCCAGCCGGAGCCCTGGATGGTGAGCGCGGCCTGCGTGAACTGCTCCTGGAACTTCTCGAAGGAGCCGAAGTACTCGTCGATCGCGGCGGCCAGCTCACCCTGCGGACGCTCCTGCCCCTCCGGAGAGAGGTTCTTCCAGAAGATCGAGTGGTTGGTGTGCCCGCCGAGGTTGAACTGCAGGTCCTTCAGCAGCTTCGGCGTCGTGCCGTAGTCGCCGTTCTCCCGGGCCTCAGCGAGCTTCTCCAGCGCGGTGTTGGCGCCCTTGACGTAGGTCGCGTGGTGCTTGGAGTGGTGCAGCTCCATGATGCGCGCGGAGATGTGCGGCTCCAGCGCGGCGTAGTCGTAGTCGAGTTCAGGAAGCGTGTACTCAGCCATGCGGTGCTCCTTGCAGCAGGGATTCATCGGGCCGGGGCGTCGAGCCCCGCTCGCCCTCAATCCTATGACTCCGACCCAGAACGCATAAGGGGTTACCGACTATGACAGCCGATGTTCACCACGGGAGGAAACTTCCTCACGAGAGAAAGATTTAGGCATTCCTAATTATCGCGGGGCCACGCCCCTCAGGTCTCCAGCATGTCAGGAGTGACGTTGGCCTCGGTGCCTGGCACATCCAGCTCCTGCGCCCGCTTGTCGGCCATCGCCAGCAGACGACGGATGCGTCCGGCGATGGCGTCCTTGGTCATGGGCGGCTCCGCGAGCCGACCCAGCTCATCCAGGGATGCCTGCCTGTGCTGCAGGCGCAGCTCACCGGCATATTTCAGGTGCTCGGGAGCCTCGTCGCCGAGGATCTCCAGCGCCCGCTGCACCCGGGCTCCCGCGGCGACGGCGGCCTGCGCCGACCGCCGGAGGTTGGCGTCGTCGAAGTTCGCCAGCCGGTTCGCCGTGGCCCGCACCTCCTTGCGCATGCGTCGCTCCTCCCACACCAGCAGGGCCTGATGGGCGCCCATGCGGGTCAGCAGCTGGGCGATCGAGTCGCCGTCCCTGATCACCACGCGATCCACGGAACGCACCTCGCGGGCCTTCGCCGTGAGTCCCAGGCGACGCGCGGCGCCCACGAGCGCCAGCGCGGCCTCCGGTCCGGGGCAGGTGACCTCGAGCGAGGATGAACGCCCCGGCTCGGTGAGCGATCCGTGAGCCAGGAACGCGCCCCTCCAGACCGCGACCGCATCAGCCACCGACCCGTTGACGATGACCGAAGGAAGCCCTCGGACCGGGCGACCACGGGCGTCGAGCAGGCCTGTCTGTCGCGCCAGGGCCTCGCCTTCGCGGACCACCCGGACCACGTAGCGGCTGCCCTTCTTCAGGCCCGACCCGGAGACCACGATGATCTCACTGGAGTGTCCGTAGACCTCGGCGATCGCGGCACGCAGGCGGCGCGCCGTCGCCGCATGGTCCAGCTCCGCCTCGATGACGATGCGCCCCGAGATGATGTGCAGTCCGCCGGCGAACCGCAGCATGGCCGAGACCTCGGCCTTGCGCTCAGAGGATGTGGAGACCTCCTGGCGAGAGAGCTCTTCCTTGACCGATTCGGTCAGCGCCATATGAACGTTCCTCCGGTGGTTTCTGTCGCAGTGAGCACGGCATCGGGCTCCGACATGCTACTGGATGGTTCTGGGCACGGCGTCGAGGGTGTGATCCGCGCGACTCCCCCGACCCCCAAGGCGACCCGCGCCCTCGCCCGTCAGGAGCCGAAGACCTCGTCGAAGGCGATCGCCAGCCGGAGCGGGTCATGGACCTCAGGATCATCCTCCTTGCGCACCCGGTGATAGCCCACGCGCGCCCCGAGCCGCGCCGCCGCCTGCTCGAAGGCGGCACGGTCGTCCGTGCGCACGGAGTCCGGGGCGGCGATGATCCGGTCCACGTGGAGCTCAGGGGCATGGTCGATCAGCACCTCGAGGTGATCCGCCGGCGTCATCCCGACGGTCTCATCGGTGTCAGCTGTGAGGTTCATCACGATACACCGCTTCGCCTCGGTCTCGCACAGGGCCGCTCGCAGATCCTCGAGCAGCAGATGCGGCAGCACCGAGGTGTACCAGGACCCCGGGCCGAACACGACCCAGTCCGAGAGTTCGATCGCCGTGACCGCCTCGCTGCACGCCTGCGCCTCCTCGGGATGGATCCGCACATCGGTGAGCCGGCCCAGCTGACCCGCCCGGGCCAACTCCACCTGGGAGGAGACGCGCATCGGCGCTGACGGCTCCTGCCCGTCAGCGGCGGGGCGATGCACCAGGCCGGACATCGTCAGTGGCTCACGCGACATCGGCAGCACCTGCCCCCGCGCGCCCAGCAGCGCCCCGGCCCAGCGCAGACCGTCGACGGGATCACCGATGAGCTCCCAGAGCGCGACGATCAGCAGATTGCCCATGGCGTGGTCATCGAGGCTGCCGGTGACACCGTCCCGGGAGCGGAAGCGATGCTGCATGACCTGCGCCCATGTGCGCCCCCACTCGGTGTCATCGCACAGCGCCGCAAGCGCCATGCGAAGATCTCCCGGGGGCAGCACGTCCATGTCCTGTCGGATGCGCCCCGACGAGCCGCCGTCGTCGCACGACCGTGACGACGGCCGTCAGGTGCTCGGCCGCGATGATCCGCAGCGCGGCCAGTGTGGCGGAGAGACCGTGCCCGCCGCCCAGCGCCGAGACACGGAACGACCGGCGGCCCGAGGGATGGGTGCCCCGGGACTCGGCCGTGGAGGGGACGATCGGCACCGGCCCGGTCGACTGGGGGGCCGGAAAGGAGGAGGCCATGCTCATTCACGCCCCAGGTCACGGTGCACGGTGTTCACCGTGACATTGGGGACCTGGGCCAGCCGACGGGCCAGCTCCTCGGAGATGGCCACCGACCGGTGCTTGCCCCCGGTGCAGCCCACGGCGAGCGTCGCATAGTGCTTGTTCTCCCGCCGGTACCCCTCCAGCACGGGTTTGAGCGCCTCCACGTACCGGTCGACGAATTCGCCGGCACCTTCGTCGACGAGCACGTACTCGCGGACCGGCTCGTCGAGTCCGGTGAGCGGCCGCAGCTCCGGCACCCAGTGCGGGTTGGGTACGAACCTGACGTCTGCGATGAAGTTCGCATCGGCCGGCACACCATATTTGAAGCCGAAGCTCATCACGTTCAGCCTCAGCTGGATCGGGCCGTCGTCGGTGAAGATCTCGGTGATCTCCCGGGCCAGCCCGTGGACGTTGAGCTCCGTGGTGTCGACCACGACCTCGGCTCCGGCCTTGACCTCCTTGAGCATGTCCCGCTCGGCGACGATGCCGTCGAGGATCCGTCCGGACCCCTGGAGCGGATGCGGGCGGCGCGCCTGTTCGAAGCGCCGGACCAGGAGCTCGTCCGAGGCGTCGAGGAACAGCATCCGGTAGGTCAGACCCGCCGCACGGACCTGACCGAGGGCGTCCATCATGTCGCTGAACGGGCCGCGGGACCGGACGTCGATGACCACCGCGAGCTTCTCCACGGATCCGGGGTTCCTCGCGATGAGATCCATCATCGTCCCGATGAGCTCCGCGGGGAGCCCCTCCACCACGTACCAGCCGAGGTCCTCGAGCGCATGGGCCGCGGTGGTGCGGCCGGCGCCCGACATGCCGGTCACGATCAGCAGCTCGTTCTCGGGAGGCTTCACCGGGATCAGTCCATCGCTCATAGGAGGAAGCCTACGTCCCCGGCGGCACCCTCAACAATCGCTTCAGGCCCCGGCCTGACCTGGAGCGCCGGATCCGTGCTGATCCTCGTCGGCCAGGTGCTCCAGGATGCGTCGGGCGGTGGCCTCCCCGATGCCGGGCACCTCCGCGATCTGCTCCACGCCGGCCTGTCGGATCCGTGCCACCGAGCCGAAATGCTCCACGACCGCCCTCCGGCGCGCAGGCCCCAGCCCAGGCACCTCATCCAGCGCGGATGCGGTCATCTCTCGGGACCGCTTGCTGCGGTGGTAGGAGATGGCGAAGCGGTGGGCCTCATCACGGATGCGTTGGAGCATGTACAGCGCCTGCGAGGAGCGCGGCAGCACCAGAGGGAAGTCGTCGTCGGGCAGCCACACCTCCTCGAGCCGCTTGGCCAGACCGATGACCGGAAGCTCGGTGATCCCCAGGGCATCGAGGGCCTCACGGGCCGCGGCGACCTGAGGCTGGCCGCCGTCGACGACCACGAGGCTCGGCGGATAGGCGAAGCGGCTCCCCTCACGATCCACCGTCGTGTCCTCCACCGGCCCGGATCCCGCAGAAGCGTCGGGCACGTCCGACGCGTCAGGAGTCGCCGTGCCGTCGTCCGCGACGACGGCGGGCTCCCCGCCCGGTGCGTCGAGCCGCATCTGGTCGTCCAGGTAGCGCGAGAACCGCCGGGTGATGACGTCCCGCATCGCGCTGGTGTCGTCCCGGGCGGCGTCCCCCCGGACGGAGAACCGGCGATAGTCCTTCTTCTTCGGCAGGCCGTCCTCCATCACCACCATCGACGCCACCACATTGGTCCCCGACGTGTGCGAGATGTCGAAGCACTCGATGCGCAGCAGCGCGTCAGGGGCGTCCAGAGCCTCCTGCAGCTCGCGCAGCGCCTGGGACCGTGTGGTCAGGTCCGAGGAGCGCCGGGCCTTGTGCAGCATCAGGGCCTGCTGCGCGTTCTCTCGGACCGTGCCGAGCAGAGCGGCCTTGTCACCACGCCGCGGCACGCGCAGGTCGACGGCGGCTCCGCGACGCTGCCGCAGCCAGGCGCCGAGCTGCTCCGCATCCTCGGGCAGCTCCGGGACGAGCACCTCCCGCGGGATCCGCTCGGCGTCCTCCATGGACCCGTAGACCTGCAGCAGGAGCTGCTCCACCAGGCCGGCGGCGTCAGTCTCCTCGACCTTCTCCACGACCCACCCGCGCTGTCCGCGGATCCGTCCCTGCCGCACATGGAAGACCTGCACGGCCGCCTCGAGCTCGTCCTCCGCGAAGGCGAAGATGTCCGCCTCGGTCTCCTCTGACAGCACGACCGCATTGCGTTCGAAGACCCGTCGCAGAGCATCGAGATCGTCCCGGTGCCGGGCGGCGTCCTCGTAGCGGAGCTCCGCGACGGCCTCCTTCATCTCGGTCTCGATGCGGCGCATGTGCGGGCCGGGACGCCCGGCCATGACCTCGCAGAACTCCTCGGCGAGCCGGCGGTGGTCCTCCGGACTGATCCGTCCCACGCAGGGAGCGGAGCATTTGTCGATGTAGCCCAGCAGGCAGGGGCGGCCCGACGCCTCGGCACGACGGAAGACCCCGGCGGAGCAGCTGCGCACCGGAAAGACGCGCAGCATGGTGTCCACGGTCTCGCGGATCGCCTTGGCCGGGTGGAAGGGCCCGAAGTACTTGACGCCGGGGCGCCGGTCGCCCCGCATGACCTGCACGCGGGGGAACTTCTCGTTCAGGGTGACGGCGAGGTACGGGTAGGACTTGTCGTCCCGATACATGATGTTGAAGCGCGGCGCGTGCTGCTTGATCCAGGTGTACTCCAGCTGGATCGCCTCCAGCTCGGAACCGACCACCGTCCACTCGACCTGGGTGGCGGTGTGCACCATGGCGTAGGTCTTGGGGTGAAGCCCCTCAGGGCGGGCGAAGTAGGAGTTGAGGCGGGCCCGCAGGTTCTTGGCCTTGCCGACGTAGATCACCCGACCGTGCGGGTCGATGAAGCGGTAGACGCCCGGCGAGGTCGGGATCTCTCCCGGCCGGGGTCGGTAGGAGGCGGGATCAGCCATCGGCGTCGGCGTCGTCCCTGTCCGCCGGCGGGCTGTTGTACGTGTCGACGCGCTCCTGCCCGGTCAGCGCGGCGATGGCATCCATGACGCGTGCCGTCGCCTCCCGACGCACCGGCAGCGGATGGCGCTGGCCGATGTGCTCGAAGTGCAGCGGGTCGCCCACATGCATCTCGAACGCCGCCGAACGCACGCGGTTGGAGTCCGGCGCCTGGAGGTTCTCGGTCCCCTTCAGTCCCACCGGCACCACCGGCAGTCCGGTGGCCAGCGCGAGCCAGCCCACTCCGTTCTTGCCGCGGTAGAGTCGCCCGTCCCGGCTGCGGGTGCCCTCCGGGTAGATCCCGACGCCGTGGCCCGAGGCGGCGATGTCTCCCAGCCGGTGCAGCGCCTCCACGCTCGCCGACTTCTTCTGCCGCTCCACCGGCACGGACCCGACCGACTCGAAGAAGATCTTCATGGCCCGTCCCTTGATCCCGGGCTGCGTGAAGTACTCAGCCTTGGCGAAGAAGCTCACGGGCCGCGGGAAGATCGCCTGGATCAGCACCGAGTCCAGGAACGACAGGTGATTGCTGGCGACGACGAAGCCTCCCTCTGCCGGGACCTTCTCCAGCCCGGTGATCGTGGGGCGACAGGTGAGCTTCACGTAGGCGGAGAACGCCTTGCGGATCGCATCGTGGGTGACCACGCGCTTCGGGGCGGGCGCGGTGGGGTCTGTGCTCACGTGCTGATCCTTCGAGTCGCCGGGCGCAGGGCGCCGTCTGTGCTGGGCCGCGGTTCAGTGTACCCGGTGCGAGGCCCGTCACGGCCACCGCCTCGGCCCTGCGCGCAGGTCACCGGGCGGGCAGCGGCCGCTGTGGCCGCCGCACCCTCCGCCCGGGCGTCGCCCGGGCG
>NZ_MDSS02000030.1 GCF_001758425.2 Nesterenkonia sp. PF2B19
CCCACAGGGCTCCGGAGGTGCCGCCGGCGGATCGGCCCAGGCGGAGCCGGCCCGCTCCAGCAGCGCGCGCACCCCGGAGCCGCCGTCGAGGGCTTCCTGGGCGGCGGCCACGGCACCCCGGGTGCCCAGGCGCATGCCCTGACCGTGGTCGCCGTCTCCGGCGATCGCGTCGATGCGGCCCAGCTCCTCCTCGTGCGCCGCGCAGGTGGCCTCGAAGCGCTCCACCAGCCGCAGCACCTGGGCGGCGCAGGCCCGGGAGGCCTCGGCGGCCTCCGGAATCGCCTCGGCGCCGGGAGCGTAGATCTCATCGCGGGCAGGGGCCTCAGCACTGGGTCCGACGACGGCGCCGCCGCGCCGGAGCGCGGGTGTGTCCACGGGGGCGAGCCAGTGGCGCTCCAGCTCCTCGTCGAGGACCACGAGGGTCAGCGAGAGACCGGCCATGTCGAGGCTGGTGACGAACTCACCGACCTCGGGACGCACCACGGTGAGCCCGGCGTCGGCAAGACGTTCCGCCACCCGCCGGTGGACCACGAAGAGCTCCTCGTATTTGACCGTGCCCAGCCCGTTGAGCAGCATCGCCACCCGGCCGGAGTGTCCGGCGGGAGCGACCGCGGCCTGCACGGCGGGGAGCTCGGCGAGCAGGCCGTCCACCAGCAGGTCCGCGACCTCGTCGGCGGTGCCGAGGGCACGGTCCTCCACTCCCGGTTCGCCGTGGATGCCCAGGCCGACCCCCATGGTGCCGGGTTCCACGTGGAACAGGGGCTCCTGGGCCCCGGGCAGGGTGCAGCCGTCGAAGGCCACGCCCAGGGAGATCGTCGCGCTGTCGGCCCGGCGGGCGATCCGCTCGGCCTCGTCCAGGTCGGCGCCCGCCTCGATGGCCGCACCGGTGATCTTGAAGACCGGCAGGTCCCCGGCGATGCCGCGCCGGGTGCGCCGCTGGTCGGCGGGCCCGGAGCGACGTCGTCGGTGACGGCCACGATACGGGTATCGATGCCCTCGGCGCGCAGCTTCTCGGCGGCCGCCCCGAAGTGGAGCACATCGCCGGCGTAGTTGCCGAAGCCGAGGATGACCCCTCCCCCGTTGTCGGCGTTGCGGGCCACCGCATGCACCTGGGAGGCCGAGGGGGAGGCGAAGATGTTGCCGCAGGGGGCGCCGTGGCCATCCCTGGGCCGACCCAGCCGGCGAAGGCCGGGTAGTGGCCGGAGCCGCCGCCGATCACCAGGGCGGGCTGGCCGGGCGGGGTCTGCCGCGCCCGGACCACCCCTCCGTGGACGGCGGTCACGTGCTCAGGGTGGGCGGCGACGAAGCCGGCCACCGCCTCGGCGGCGAAGTCGGAGGAGTCGTTGATCAGGTAGGTCATCAGGTGTCCTCGGTTCTGTTCTCTCAGACGACCAGCGCGTAGGCCGCCCAGCTCAGCAGGAAGGCCATGACGCCGATCGCGGTGCCGATGACGCTCCAGGTCTTCAGCGTGGTCATGGTGTCGAAGCCGCAGAAGCGGCCCACCAGCCAGAAGCCGGAGTCGTTGAAGTGGGAGCAGGTGATGGAGCCCGCCACGATGGCCACCACCACGGTGGCCAGCGCGAAGCCGTCCAGGCCGAGCCCGGCCACAGCGGGGGCCATGATGGAGCCGGCCGTGGTGGCCGCGACGGTGGCCGAGCCCTGGGCGACGCGGATGACCACCGCCACCAGGAACCCGGCGAGGATGACCGGCAGCCCCATGGCGTCGAGGCCGTCGGCGATGGACTCCCCGATGCCGGTGGCGGTCAGCACGGCGCCGAAGGCACCGCCGGCTCCGGTGATCAGGATGATCGAGCAGACCGGGGCCAGGGCGTTGTCGGTGAGGTCGGACAGCGCCGAGCCCACCGTGGCGCCGCGGGCCCGGCGGGGGCGGATGTACAGCAGGTACATGGCTACCAGAGAGGAGATCAGCAGCGCCACCGGGGTGGGGCCGATCAGCTGGGACAGCGCGTAGACGGGACTCTCGGTGGGCAGCGTGCCGTCGGCCTCCAGCGTGGAGGACAGCGTGTTGAAGAAGATCAGCACCAGCGGAAGCACCAGGCAGCCGATCACCGTGCCGAAAGCCGGCAGCTCGTCCTCCTCCTTGACTTCGGGTTCACCAAACAGCGTCGGCACCGGGTAGCCGGGGTATCGCCTGGCCAGCACGAGGCCGAGTCGGTAGCCGGCCAGGTACCAGGTGGGCAGACCCACCAGCAGGGCCACCAGCAGCACGGTGCCGACGTCGGCGCCCATCACGGTGGCCGCCGCCGTCGGGCCCGGATGCGGCGGGGTGAGCGCATGCATCATCAGGAACGCCCCGATGGAGGGCAGCACGTAGAGCATGAAGCTGCCGCCCAGTCGGCGGGCCACCGTGTAGATGATCGGCAGCATCACGATGAACCCGGCGTCCAGGAAGATCGGGAAGGCGTAGAACAGGGAGGCCACGGCGAGCGCGAGCGGCGCCTTGCGCTCGCCGAAGGTGCGCAGCATGCGGTCCGCCAGCACCTGGGCGCCGCCGGAGGCCTCCACGAGGCGGCCCAGCACCGCGCCGAAGCCGATGAGCAGCGCCACGTTGCCCACGGTGGTGGAGAATCCGCTCACGACGACGTCGAGGACGTCGCCGATGCCGATCCCGGCGACCAGTGCGGTGAGCAGGGAGACGATGATCAGGGCGAAGAAGGCGTGGAGCTTGACCTTGACGATGAGCACCAGCAGGGCCGCGATGGCGGCGACCGCGATGAGCATGAGCGCCCAGGTGGGGTGCTCCACGGCGAGGGTGATGCCGTCCATGGGACTCAGTCCGTCCCCTCGGGGCGGGTGCCCGTCGGCGCCGGGCCGAGCTCGCGCAGCAGGTCACCCATCCGCGCGTAGGCCTTGTTGCGGTAGGCGATGAGCTCGGCGGCGGTCTGCTCGTCGAAGTCGCCGGTCCAGCCCTTGCCGTTCTTCACCCCGTGACGGCCGGACTCCACCTGGTCGAGCAGCATCTGCGGGGTGGCCATGCGCTCTCCGAAGGCCTCTTCGACGATGCGGAAGCACTTGGCGTAGACGTCCAGGCCGGCCTGGTCGGCGATGGCGAAGGGCCCGAAGAAGCCCAGCCGGAAGCCGAAGGTGGTGCGGACGATGATGTCCACCGCCTCCGGGGTGGCCACGCCCTCCTCCACGACGGTGACGGCCTCTTTGAGCAGAGCGTACTGGAGGCGGTTGAGCACCATGCCGGGCACGTCGGCGACCTCAGCGCCCTCCTTGCCGATCCGCGGCAGCAGCTCTTTGACCGCCTCGACGGCCCAGGCCTCGGTGGCCTCTCCGGAGACGAGTTCGACGCCCGGGATGAAGGGGGCGGGGTTGGAGAAGTGGACCGTGAGGAACCGCCCGGGGTTGGTCACATGCGGGGCGAGCACGTGGACGGGAATGGTGGAGGTGTTGGTCCCGATGATGGCGTCCTCACGGGCGTGCTCGGAGATGCGCCCGAGGACCTCCTGCTTGACCTCGGGGGACTCGAAGACGGCCTCCTCGATGAGGTCGGCCCGGGCGACGGCGGCCTCGAAGCTGGTGCCGGCGCTCAGGTGGGTGCGGATGGTCTCCGTGGAGCCGGCCGGGTAGAGGCCCTGGTCTTCGAACTGCTGGGCCTCGGCGAGCAGGCGCTCCAGGCCGCGGGCGGTGGTCTCGGAGTCGACGTCGACGATCTGGACGTCCAGGCCAGCCAGGGCCATGGACTGGGCGATGCCGCCGCCCATGTAGCCGGCGCCGACGACGGTGACGGTGCTGATGGTGGTCATGCGGGTGTTCTCCTTGGGTCAGGGACGGGATCAGCCGGTGGGCAGCGCGGAGCGGAGCACCTGGCGAATGTAGTCACGGTTCTCGGCGCAGACGCCGATGGAGTCGGAGCCGTAGTGCTCGCAGCAGAACGGCCCGGTGAAGCCGAGCTCCAGGGCCCGGCGGATGATGCGCCGGTAGTTGATGTAGCCGTGCTTCAGCGGCAGCGGCGCGGTGGCATAGGCCCCGGTGGCGGGGTCGAAGTCCCTCGAGTAGTTCTTGATGTGCCAGAAGTTGGTGTGCGGCAGGACCTTCTCGAACATCGCGTCGGGGTCCTCCACGGGGCGGTGGAGCCGCACCAGGTTGCCGAGGTCGGGGTTGAGCCCGACGGCCGGGTGGTCGACGTCGCGGAGGAAGGCCACGGCCTCATCCGGAGTGCCGACGAACGTGTCCTCGTACATCTCCAGACTCAGTTCGACGCCGTTGGCCTGCGCGTGGTCGCCGAGCTCGCGGATGCGCTCGATCGCCAGGGGCCGCAGGGCAGGGTCGTCCACGTGGCCGTCGGCCAGCCAGAACCACAGGGCGTCGGCCTGAGCGGGGGTGAAGGCCTGCATGAATCCGGTGTTGACGATGGTGGCGCCGAACTCCGGAGCCAGGTCGAGGAGCCGGTGGGCGTCGGCGAGGTTCCGTTCCCCGTGCTGGACGTCCACCACGGAGTTCCGCGTCATGGAGATCGAGGGGATCTGCAGGCCGTGGTCGGCCAGGACCGCTTTGAACTCGGCGATCCGGGCGTCGCTGAGCCGGTGCAGCGGCAGCCAGGCGTCGGTGGGGTCGATGTGGGTGAAGCCGAGGTCGCGCATCTGGGCCAGGCAGTCGGCCCAGGCGGAGGCGGGCTCGTCCCACCAGGGGCGCCCGCTGGGGCCGGTGGGGCCGAAGGCGAGCATGTTGCCGGCGATGGGCCAGGTCTCCGCCGCGTGCGGGACAGGTCTCGGGGTCTGGACGGGCATGGGCGGGTCCTCTCTGCCGGGGCATCGGACGACCATCCCCGGAATGTGACGCAGGTCCTGTGGCTCGGACCACATGCTCGCATATCCTATAGGAAATAGGAAGATGCAGGACCGTGTCGCCGTCGACCCGCTAGGATCACCAGACGATGAACCGCTCGCTCAGCCCTCGCTCCGGCCGCCGCTCCGACCTCCGCGCCGGCGACTCCGATGCCACCGACCCCGGCGCCCGGGTGGCCCGGCGCGCGTTGCGCGATGAGGTCTACTCCGCCCTGTTCGACCGCATCCTGGACGGCTCGGCGCCTGCGGGCAGCTCGATGAGCATCGACGCCCTGGCCCGGGAGCTGGACGTCTCCCCCACCCCGGTGCGGGAGGCTCTGGTGCAGCTGGAGCACACCGGGCTGGTGACCCGGGTGGCGCTGAAGGGATACCGGGTGGCGCCCCAACTGAGCGGCCAGCAGCTGCGCGAACTGTTCGAGATGCGCATGATCGTGGAGATGGCCGCCGTGGAGCGCGCCGCCGAGCGGGCCGCCGCCCTGACCCCCGTGCTGCGTGCCGCCCACGATCGGCACGGTCCGCGCCGCCCAACGGGTGCGCGCCCTGCGGACCCAGGAGGACCACGCCGAGAGCCACACGGCAGGCGACGCCGCCCCGCAGGACTTCGAGGACCTGCGGGAGTACTTCGAGGCTGACCGTGACTTCCACCGGGTCATCCTCGAGGCGGCCGGGAACCGCTATCTGCTGCAGACCAGTGAGTCACTCAGCGCCCATGTGCAGCGCCTCCGCCAGACGGTGGACCACGGGGAGCTGGATCTGGACGAAGCCCTGGCCGAGCATGAAGCGGTGCTGGAGGCCTTCGAGTCCGGAGACCCGGAGCTGATGCGTCGTACGCTGCGCACGCACCTGCAGGCCGTGGCCTCCCGCGTGCGCAGCGACGACTGATCACTGACTCCGGCCCTCACTCCGGCTGAGTGGCATTCATGTTCTCGGCGAACTCCTCCGGGGTGATCTGCCCCAGGAAGACGCTCTCCAGGTTCTCCAGCAGCGGCTGCTCCTGGCTCGGGTCCACCGCCTGGTCCCAGGACAGCTGGAAGCTCGGGGCGTCCCGCACCATGTCATAGGCGAAGCCAGGAACTCCTCGTCCTCCGTGTCGGCGATCTTCTCCTCGAGCCCTTCCAGCGGCGGGATGTTGCCCGTCTCCAGCATGGCGTCCACGGACTCGTCGTTGAACAGGTGCTCGCTGAGGTAGTCGATCCCCGCCTGCTGGTCCTCCTCGGAGCGTCCCCGGACACGGACCAGAAGTTCGCCGGGTTGCCCACGATGTTGGCCGGGTCCCCCGCCCCGCCCGGGATCTCCGGGAAAGTGGTGAACGCCAGGTCCCCGGAGGCGGCGAAGTCGGGGACGTCCTCGAGCATGCGCGAGTACACCCAGGATCCCTGCAGCACCATGGCGGCCCGCCCGTCGGCGAGCATCTGAGCATCCTCGTTCTGGTCGGCCACCACGGAGGAGAAGTTCGGGTCGAAGGCCTCGGCGTCGAGCAGCTCCTGGACCCGCTCGAGCGCCTCGAGGATCGCCGGATGGGACCAGGCGTCGGGCTCGCCGGCGACGACGGCGTCGAAGGCCTCCGGACCGCCGATCCTGTCGGTCAGGTACGAGGCCCACATCAGCATCGGCCATCGGGAGCCGCCCGCGAGTGCGAAGGGGACGATGTCGGCGTCGTTGAAGGCCTCCACGGCCTCGAGCATCTCGTCCCAGTCGGCGGGGACGTCGACGCCGACCTCGTCGAAGACGGCCTGGTTGACGTACATGACCACCGGCTGGACGTTGTTCATCGGCACCGCGTAGGTGCTGCCGTCCACCTCCCCGTTGGCGACCACGGAGTCGATGAGCCGCTCGCGCAGGTCTTCGGTGGACTCGGTGAGGTCGACGACGTAATCGTGCTCCACATACTCCAGCAGTGTGCCGCCGGTCCAGCCGACGATCAGCGTGGGCGCCTCGCCCGAGCCGACGGCGGTGCGGATGCGCTCCTTGTAGACGTCATTGGCGAAGGAGTCCACGGTGATCGCCTGATCCGGATTCTCCTCGTTCCAGGCCTCGAAGTCCTCCTCGACGACGGGCCAGACCCCTCCGTTGAGCACCCAGGCATTGGCCTCCCCTCCCCCGCCGCCCCCGCCGCAGGCCGTGAGGCCGAGCAGCAGAGTCGTCGTCGTGGCGCCGATGGTGGTGATCCGTGATGCCTGCATGGCGATGCCTTCCCTGGGTGATGTGACTCACAGGGATTATGGCCTCTTCGAGAGACAAAAGAAAGGGCCCCGTCTGGACGGCCCTGCGACGCGCCGATGGTCAGTCCAGCAGCGCCCGCTCCCTGACGACGTCGACCGCCCGCGAAACGGCACCGCGCAGGATCACGTCACCGCCGGCAGTGGAGGCCACGAGCTCCGGGCAGCGGAAGACGACCGAGGCCTCCAGGATCTCCCGGGTGCGACTGAGCAGCGGTTCGGCCGAAGCGGCGAAGGGGCCGGCCAGCACAACGCGATCCAGGTCCAACAGGCCGGTGAGCAGCGTGACCACGGGCGCCAGGCGTCGCGCCAGACGGTCCACGATCTCCAGGGCGACGGGATCGCCCCGCGTCGCCGCCTCGAGCAACGCCTCCGCGCCCCAGTCCTCCGGCGGAAGGTCCGCCAGCTCGCCGGCCAGCAGGCCGGCGTCGGCCATCCGCTGGATCTCCCATCGCGTGCGGCGCCCCAGGCCGTGCGGCGCATCGACGCCGGAGACATCTCCGCACGCGCAGCTCGCCCACGCGGCCGCGCGTGCCGCGCAGCAGCGCGCCGTCGACCACGATGCCGGCGCCGAACCGCTCGGCCGCCAGCAGCACGGCGAAGGAGCGCGCCCCCACCCCGCCCCGTCGGCGGCCTCGTAGAGCGCTCCGAGGTTGGCGTCGTTGTCCAGTCGGACGATCCAGCCCCGGTCCTGGAACATGTCGCGTAGCCGGGGTTGGCGATGCTCCAGTAGTGGGCGTCGTCGTCGGGCGGGGGCGAGGCGCCCTGCAGGTCCACCGGTGCGGGCACACCGATGACGACGGCGGCCACGCGCTCCCCGGCCACACCCGCCGCCGCGAGCGCGGCATCGACGAGCGCCTCGAGCTCCTCCCTCCGCAGACCAGGATCCCGGAGGGCGCGCACCTCCCGGCGGACGCGCGCCAATTCCTCTCCGTGCAGATCCGCGACGACGGCGGTGAAGACGTCCTCATCGGCGTCGCAGCCGACCACATAGGCGGCCTCCGGGCAGAAGGCATGCCGCAGCGCCGGCCGCCCCTTCACATACCGGCCCGCAGCACGGGCGTCGGCCACCTTCCGCAACCATCCGGCCTCGACCAGGTCACGGCACAACGAAAGCACGGTGGCGCGCGTCAGTCCCGTGCCCTCCATGAGCTCGGTGGCCGTCATCGGCTCGCCCGACCAGGCGTACTCGAGCAGACGTCGGCCGTTGAGCACGCGCTGGGACACACCGTTCACGGCCAGTCCGCCCGTCTGCCTCGATTCCTGATCATCCACGCCGCCATCATAGACAGCCTTAAATATAGATGCTAAATTTACGCACCACAGGATGTGGCGGAGATCACCAGGCTTCTCCCGCATGGATTCCCTGCTCGCACCACAGGTTCGATTCGCACCTCAGGAGGACAAGCATGGGCGCACCCCCACCGTCGGTGTCCCGGCGGAGTCTCATCGCCGGAGCGGCAGGCCTCGCCGCACTCTCCCTGGCCGGCTGCGGCGGCGGCCGCAGCGACGCCACGGAGCTCCGCTTCTACCAGACCAAGCGTGAGGTCATCCCCTACATCCGCGACCTCCTCGGCGACTTCCGCGAGGAGTTCCCCGGGATCCGCCCCATCCATGACACCGCCGAAGGCACGCTCAACGGCATGTTCGTCCGCAACTCGCCGCCGGACATCGCGCTGCAGCTCTACAACTTCGAGATGGCCCGCTTCGTGGAGCGCGGCGAGCTCAGCGATCTCTCCGACCTGCCCGAGACTCAGGCCATCGCCGCACCGGTGATGGAGCAGGTCCAGCTCTATCCGCAGTACAAGGACCACGTCTCCGTGCTGCCGTATTCGATGATGGCCGCCTCGGTCATCTACAACCGGGAGATCTTCGCCGAGCACGGCGTCGAGGTCCCCACCACCTACAGCGAGTTCATCGCCGCCTGCGAGACCTTCCAGGACGCCGGCGTCACTCCCGTCTACGGCACCTACGCCGACGCCTGGACCGTGAAGCAGGGCCTGGTGGACTACGCGGTGGGCGGGATGGTCGACGTCATCGACTTCTTCCAGCAGCTCCGCGCCCAGGGCCCCGACGTCACGCCCGACTCCCCGGTCTCCTTCAGCCAGGTGCTGCACGAGCCGCTGGAGAAGATGCTGGAGATCTCCGAGTACACCCAG
This sequence comes from Nesterenkonia sp. PF2B19, assembly GCF_001758425.2. Taxonomy (GTDB): domain Bacteria; phylum Actinomycetota; class Actinomycetes; order Actinomycetales; family Micrococcaceae; genus Nesterenkonia; species Nesterenkonia aethiopica. Next base: position 9,193 of record NZ_MDSS02000030.1, read on the forward strand.
CATGATGCGCTGAGCCGCAACTACGGCGACGGCAACAACGCCTTCGCCAACGGCGAGGCGGCCATGTACTTCCAGGGCCCCTGGGCGCTCATCGAGATCGGACAGATCAACCCGGACCTGGAGGTCGGCACCTTCCCGCTGCCCATGACCGAGGACCCGGCGGACAACAAGGTCCGAGTCAACCTGGACCTGGCCCTGTGGATCCCCGAGGGAGCCCGGCACCCCCAGGAGGCCCGCCAGCTGCTGCAGTATCTGGCCCGCCCGGAGATCCAGGACGCCTACAACGAACACGCCCTGGGGTTCGGAGTCCGCGAGGACGCCCCGGACGTCACCGACGAACGCATCGCCGAGATGCAGCCCTACGTGGACAGCGGCGCCATCTACCAAGGCGTCTCCCAGGGCATCCCGCTGACCATCCCCTTCGAGAGCTACTGCCAGGACCTCGTCTTCGGAGCCGACCTCGAGCAGATGCTGCGCACGCTCGACGCCGACTGGGCACGCCTGGCCCAGCGCACCTGACCGGCCGCTCGACCAAGGAGCATCATGTCTCACAGCACCGCTGACACTCGGACACCCGCAGACACCCCCGCCCCAGCCTCGGGACCCTCCGGCACCCGCCGAGCGCCCCAGCCCTCCACGTCGGGGCCCCGGCGGGGCCCGGACCTCACCCATTGGCTGTTCCTTCTGCCCACGCTCATCGCCTTCACCCTGGCCATCGCCCTGCCGGCGGTGATGGGCATCTTCTTCAGCTTCACGAACTCGGTGGGCTACGGCGACTGGGACTTCGTGGGTCTGGCCAACTACCGGCTCATGCTGACCGACCCGGCCATCCTGTGGTCCTTCGGCTTCACGCTGGGCTTCGCCGCGGTGACCGTGGTGGTCACCAACATCATCGCTTTCCTCCTGGCGGTGGGGCTGACGTCCCAGATCCGCGCCCGCATCACCATGCGGACCATCTTCGTCATCCCCATGGTCGTCTCGCCGATCATCATCGCCTTCGTCTTCCAGTTCCTGTTCGCCCGCTCCCTGCCGGCGGCCGCCCAGACCGTCGGGTTCGGTCCGCTGGAGTCGAGCATCCTGGCCGACGCGGACCTGGCCTGGGTCTCGATCGTGATCGTCACCGCCTGGCAGGCCATCCCCGGCACCATGCTCATCTACATCGCCGGACTCGTGGCCATCCCCGACGACGTCTACGAGGCCTCCGCCCTCGACGGCGCCAGCCCGTGGAAGCAGCTGCTGAAGATCACCGTGCCGCTGATGAGCGGGTACATCCTCATCAACGTCATCCTCACCTTCAAGAACTTCCTCAACGCCTACGACATCATCGTGGGCCTCACCGACGGAGGACCCGGCACGGCCACCCGCTCGGTCGCGATGACCATCTTCTCCGGGTTCACCGACGGCGACTACGCCTACCAGATGGCCACCGCCACCATCTTCTTCCTCATCACCCTCGCCATCGCCCTCATCCAGCTGCGCCTGATGCGCCGAAAGGAGAAGTGATCATGTCCACCCAGGAGATCACCTCGATCAAGGCGTCACGCACCAGGCGCCGGTACAACCTCCCGCTGACCGTCGTTCTGGCCCTGTGCACGCTGACGGTGCTGGTCCCGCTGTTCGTGACGGTGTCCATGGCGTTCAAATCCGGGGCCCAGGCCGTCCAGGGTGAGGCGTTCACCCTGCCCAACCCGCTGAGCATCGAAGGCTTCATCGAGGCTTGGCGGCTGACGGACTTCCCGGTCAGCTTCGGCATCTCGGTGTTCGTCTCCGCGATCGCCGTGGCCGGTGCGGTGCTGATCAGCAGCATGGCCGCCTACGCGATCCACGCCAACTGGGAGCGACGGTTCTTCAAGTTCGCGTTCTTCTACATCCTGGCCGCCATGTTCCTGCCCTTCCCGGTGCTCGCCCTCTCGCAGATCAAGCTCACCGGGATGGTCGGGCTGGACACCCCACTGGGTGTGGGCATCCTGCACATCATGTTCCATCTGGGATTCAACGTGCTGCTGCTGACCACCTTCCTGCGCAACATGCCCCATGAGCTGGAGGAGGCGGCCAGGATCGATGGCGCGAGCACCTGGCAGACGTTCTGGCGGGTCATCTTCCCCGTGCTGGCCCCGATGAGCGCCACGGTGGGCATCTTCGCCTTCCTGTTCTCCTGGAACGACTTCATGATGCCCTCGATGATCATCTCCGACCCGTCCCTGCAGACGCTGCCCGTGGTGAACCAGCTCTTCCAGAGCCAGTTCAGCAGCAACTACCACGTCTCCTTCGCCTCCTACCTGATGGCGCTGGCCCCCTCGATCCTGGTCTTCGTCTTCACGCAGCGCTGGGTGCTCTCCGGAGTCACCCAGGGCGCGGTGAAGTCCTGAGGCCCCCGCAGTCCGTATCGTGACCATCTGACACCCACATCTGACACCCGCTGAGAAAGGAACCCGCCCTGTGACTTCCACCCCGCAGACCGACGTCGTCGGTTCGCCGCAGCACCTTGCCGCCGAGGACCCCACCTGGTGGCGGCAGGCCGCTGTGTATCAGATCTACCCGCGCAGCTTCGCCGATGCCAACGGCGACGGCATCGGCGACCTGCAGGGCATCATCTCCCGCGTCCCCTACCTCTCAGGCTGGGGATCGACGCGGTCTGGCTGAGCCCGTTCTACCCCTCCGCCCTGGCCGACGGCGGGTACGACGTCGCCGACTATCGCGACGTCGACCCCCGGATCGGCACGCTCGAGGAGTTCGACCAGATGGTGGCCGCCCTGCACGCCGAGGGCATCAAGGTGGTGGTGGACATCGTCCCCAACCACTCCTCGGACGATCACGTGTGGTTCCGCCAGGCACTGGCCGCCGGGCCGGGCAGCCCGGAGCGGGAGCGCTACATCTTCCGCGACGGCGCCGGAGACGACGGCTCGGAGCCGCCCACCGACTGGACCAGCATCTTCGGCGGCCCCGCCTGGACCCGAGTCACCGAGCCGGACGGCACGCCGGGCCAGTGGTACCTGCACCTCTTCGCCCCGGAGCAGCCCGACTTCAACTGGGCCAACCCCGAAGTCCGTGCTGACTTCCTGAAGACTCTGCGCTTCTGGTCCGACCGCGGCGTCGACGGCTTCCGCATCGACGTCGCCCACGCGCTGACCAAGGACCTCACCGACCCACTGCCCTCAGAGGCGGAGCTGGACGCGATCCCGCGCGGCGAGGGCCAGCACCCGATCTGGGACCGCGACGAGGTCCACGAGATCTACGCGGAGTGGCGCAAGGTCTTCGACTCCTACGACCCGCCGCGCACCGCCGTGGCCGAGGCCTGGGTGGAGCGCCACCGGCGCCCGCGCTACGCCAGCGCCGAGGGCCTGGGGCAGGCCTTCGAGTTCGACCTGCTCACCCAGGAGTTCGACGCCGCCGCGTTCAAGGAGGTCGTCGTCGACAGCCTCACCCTCGCCGCGGAGTCCGGCTCCTCCTCCACCTGGGTGCTCTCCAATCACGACGTGGTCCGGCACGCCACCCGCTACGGGCTGCCCCCGCTGGCCGACCAGGTCGGCAGCACGGAGCAGGACCAGAAGCAGGGCGCCGCCTGGGTGCTCGCCGGCGGGCCGGAGGATCAGCTGGACCGGGAGCAGGGTGAGCGGCGTGCGCGTGCCGCGACGCTCTTCGAGCTCGCCCTGCCCGGGTCGGCCTACCTGTACCAGGGTGAGGAGCTGGGCCTGCACGAAGTCGGCGACATCGCCGACGACGCCCGGCAGGACCCGACGTTCTTCCGGAACCCGGGCGTGGACAAGGGCCGTGACGGCTGCCGCGTCCCGCTGCCGTGGGCCCGTACGGGCTCCTCCTTCGGCTTCGGCCCCGGCCCGGCCCACCTGCCGCAGCCGCAGTGGTTCGCCGAGTACTCCGTGGAGGCCCAGGACGGTCAGCAGGACTCTACTCTGGAGCTCTACCGGTCCGCGCTGCGGCTGCGCCGCCAGCTGCAGACCGCGGAGACTCTCGAGTGGGTCGACACCGGGCGCGACGACGTCCTCGCCTTCCGCCGTCCGGGCGGCTGGGTGACCGTCACGAACTTCGGCACCGCCGAGACTCCGCTGCCGGCAGGCGAGGTGCTGCTGGCCAGCGCCCCGCTGCGGGACGGCCAGCTGCCCGGCGAGGCCACCGCCTGGATCCGCCAGTAGCTCCCTTCTACGCAGTGACGCAGCGCTGACGCAGCAGACGGCGGCGGACCCTGACCGGGTCCGCCGCCGTCTGCTGTGCTGCGATGTGCTGCGGTGCGGGGCGCTCCACTGTGCGGGGCGCTCCGCCCGGTCAGCGGACCGGCTCGAGCACCTCCAGGCCGCCCAGGTAGGGACGCAGCGCCTCGGGCACGCGCACTGAGCCGTCGGCCTGCTGGTGGTTCTCCAGGATGGCGACCAGCCACCGAGTGGTGGCCAGCGTGCCGTTCAGGGTGGCCACCGGGCGGGTGGGCCCCTTGGAGCCGTCCGGGGTGACGGTGCGCTCCCGGATGTTCAGCCGCCGTGCCTGGAAGGTGGTGCAGTCCGAGGTGGAGGTCAGCTCGCGGTAGGTGCCCTGGGTGGGGACCCAGGCCTCGCAGTCGAACTTCCGGGCCGCGGAGAGGCCGAGGTCCCCGGCGGCGATGTCCACCACCCGGTAGGGCAGCTCGAGCGCGGAGAGCATCTCCTCCTCCCAGCCGAGCATGCGGCGGTGCTCGGCCGCCGCGTCCTCCTGGGAGCAGTAGATGAACATCTCCAGCTTGTTGAACTGGTGCACGCGCAGGATCCCGCGGGTGTCCTTGCCGTGCGAGCCGGCCTCCCGGCGGTAGCAGGAGGACCATCCGGCGTAGCGGATCGGGCCGCCGGTGAGGTCCATGATCTCGTCGGCGTGGTACCCGGCGATCGCCACCTCAGAGGTGCCCACCAGGTAGAGGTCGTCCCGCTCGAGCCGGTAGATCTCCTCGTCGTGCTCGACGTCGAAACCGGTGCCCTGCATGGTCTCCGGACGCACCAGGGTGGGGGTGATCATCGGAGTGAAGCCTGCGCCGAGCGCCTTGTCCAGGCCCATCTGCAGGATGGCCAGCTCCAGGCGGGCTCCGAAGCCCTTGAGGAAGTAGAACCGCGCACCGGAGACCTTCGCCCCGCGCTCCATGTCGACGGCATCCAGCCCTTCTGCCAGGGCCAGGTGGTCCTTCGGCTCGAAGCCCTCGCCGGCGAAGTCCCGCGGCGTGCCTTCCTCGCGCAGGACCACGAAGTCCTCCTCCCCGCCGGCGGGGACGCCGTCGTGGATGAGGTTCGGAACCCGGCGCTGCAGGTCGCGCAGCTGATCCTCGGCCTCCCCGGAGGCCGCCTCAGCGGCCTTCACCTGGGCGGCCAGGTCCTTCACCTCGGCGAGCAGCCGCTGCTTCTCCTCGCCCTGGGCCTGAGCCACCTTCTTGCCGAAGGCCTTCTGCTCCGCGCGCAGGGACTCGAACCGGGAGATCGCCTCGTTCCGGGCCTGCTGCGCGGAGATCAGCTGATCCACCACGGACTCGTCGGCCTGCCGCGCGCGCTGGCTGGCCCTGTAGGCGTCGGGGTTCTCGATGAGGTCCTTGATGTCGATCACGGGCCCCAGCCTATCGGGTCACGCCGGTTTCAGGCGCTCCCCAGGTCAGCCTGGATAGACTGGCCCGGTGAGCCTGGAGCTGCTGACCACCCTGCTGATCGTCTCCGCCGTCGTGCACGTCATCGCGCTGGCGGTGATCGTCCGCGCCCTGGTCACCACCCGGCGCCTGCAGGGGGAGATCGCGGAGATCGGTCGCCTCCGTGATCAGCAGGAGGCCGCACCGACCGCCCCGGCCCGTGCCGGCCGCCAGGTGGCCCTGGTGGTCAACCCCACCAAGGCAGAAGCCGACGAGGTCGTCCGGCTGGTGCACTCGGCATGCTCCCGGGCCGGAATGCCCGCCCCGCTGCTGCTGGCCACCACCGCGGAGGACCCCGGCCAGCGGATGGCCGCCGAGGCCCTGGAGAAGGGCGCCGACATCGTCGTCGCCGCCGGCGGCGACGGCACCGTCCGGGCGGTGGCCAAGGAGCTGACCGGCACCGACGCCGCTCTGGGCATCATCCCCATGGGCACCGGGAACCTCTTCGCCCGCAACATCGGGCTCCCCCACCATGACCTGTCCGCCTGCGTGGACGAGGCCCTGCACGGGCTCGCCCACCGTGTGGACACCCTCGACCTGGCCCTGCATCGCGAGGACGGCTCCACGGAGAAGGAGAACTCGCTGGTGATCGCTGGCGGCGGGCTCGACGCCGAAGTCATGAGCGACACCCGCGAGGCGCTGAAGGCCCGGGCGGGGTGGCTCGCCTACGGCGAGGCCGGCATGCGACACGTGATGGGGCGCCGTCGTGCCATCACCGTGGCCGTGGACGACGCCGAGCCGGAGACCCACCGGGTCCGTTCGGTGCTGCTGGCCAACTGCGGGATGCTCCAGGCCGGGATGGTGCTGGTCCCCTCGGCCCGCTTCGACGACGGCATGCTCGACGCGGTGCTGTTCACCCCGCGGCACGCCTGGGACTGGGCGAAGATCATCGCCAAGACCGTCACCCGGTTCTCCGCCGAGATCCCGGTCATGACCGTGCGTCAGGCCCGGGTGAGCACCTTGACCATGGCCGAGCCGCTGCCCTTCCAGATCGACGGCGACGCCGTCGGGGAGGTGGTCGCGGTCGAAGCCCGGGTGCGGCCGGCGTCGTTGACCGTCAACGGGGTGGCGGCGGTGCCGTGGCTGGAGTCCGGACGTTTCACCGTGGACCCCGCCGAGGACTGGGAGCCCACGCACGAGACGCGCGCCTGATCACCGCGAGCGACTGATCACCGGCGGCGCAGCGCCTCGATCCAGGTGCGCGCCGCGGAGAAGGCGGCTTCGCTGACGTCGGCGGTCACCTGCTGGGGACGCTGATCCGCCCGGGGGTAGGAGCCCAGGAAGCGGATCTTCGGCGAGATCCGGTGGACCCCGGCGAGCGCGTCAGCCACCCGGGCCTCGTCGATGTGACCCTCTAGGTCTATGGAGAAGAAGTACTTCCCCAAGCCGTCTCCGGTGGGGCGGGACTCGATGCGGCACAGGTTCACCCCGCGGGTGGAGAAATGCTCCAGCAGCTCCATCAGCGCGCCGGCGCGGTCCTCCGGCAGCGGGATCATGATCGTGGTCTTGTCGGCCCCGGTGGCCTCCGGCACGGGTCCGGGCTTGGAGACCAGCACGAAGCGGGTGACCGCCCCGGCGACGTCCTCCACACCGTGGGCGACGACGTGCAGCCCGAGCTGCTCCGCCACCAAGGGAGCACAGATGGCCGCGTCGGCGGCGTGGTCCTCCTGGAGCAGGGCCCGCGCCCCCGCCGCGGTGGAGGAGGCCGGGATGAACTCGGCATGCGGCACGGACACCTCGGCCCAGCGGCGCACCTGCGCCCACGCGTGGGTGTGGGTGGTCAACGAGCGGATGCGGCTCAGTGTGGTGGGCTCGCGGGAGGCGACCACGAAGGTGATGGGCACCAGCGCCTCGGCGACGATGTGCAGCTGGTGCGCCACCGAGACGGCGTCGAGGGTGGCGGTCACCCCGCCCTCGACCGAGTTCTCGATCGGCACCATGGCGGCGTCGACGGTGCCGTCCTCCACCATGGTCAGCGCGGAGAGCACCGAGGCGGCGGGGACCCGTTCGGCCTCGTGCGCTCCGGGCATCTGCAGCAGGGCGGCCTCGGTGAAGGTCCCGGCGGGCCCCAGGTAGGAGTAGCGGGCGAAGGGCAGGTTCTCAGGCGGCTGGCTCACAGGACCCGGGGCTCCTCTCCGCCGTCGGTCTCCAAGGGCCGGCCGGCCTCCACCCAGCCGTCCATGCCGTCGGCCACGAAGACCGCCGAATACCCCTGGGCGGTGAGCCACTGGGTGATCTGCACCGACCGCCCCCCGGTGCGGCAGATGACGTGGTAGTCCTCATCCGGGTCCAGCTCCGCGTCAAAACGCGCCGGGATCTGGTCCACGGGGATGTGCAGCGCGCCCGGCGCATGGCCGGCGGCGAACTCGTAGTCCTCACGGACGTCCAGCAGGTGGGCGCCCGCGGGCACATCAGCGGCGCGCACGGTCTCGAAGTCCGACATGACTGCCTCCCTGGTGACGGGGACGGGGTCCCGGCATGTGACGATCTGCTCCGCGACGAGACTACCGGCTCCGCCTGTGCGGGCGTGGGCGCGACGCCGTCGGCCCAGCATCCGAGACGGGTGCCGCCCCTGCCGTTTCGGGGCCCGTGGTGCATAGGGTGGCGTCATGAGCCATCGCCCCGATCCGCCCGCCCCTGATCAGGCCCACACCACGGACACCTCCATGACGGACTTCCGCGCCGCGACGGCCGCCCACTGGCGGGCGGCGTTCCTGGCCGGAGACGTGACGGCGGTGGAGCTGGCGACCACCGCACTCACCGCTGCGGCGGCGGCTCCCGGCTGGGCGCGTTCCTCCACGTGGACGCTGAGGCGGCGCTGGCCCGCGCCGCTGAGATCGATGCGGTGCGCGGCCTCGTGCTGGGCACCGGTCGGGACAGGACGGCGCGGCTGAGCGAGCTCTCCGCCCATCATCCGTTGCTGGGGCTGCCCACGGCCTTCAAGGATCTGGTGGACGTCGCCGGGATGCCCACCACGATGGGCACCACGGCGCTGCCTCCCCGAGTGCCGGGCCGGGACGACCCGCTGGCCCGCCGGGTCCACTTCGCCGGCGCGGTCTCCGTGGGCAAGACCCAGGTGCCGGAGTTCGGCCTGCCCTGCTATTCGGAGACGCCCTGGCCGCCCCGTCTCGGAACCCGCTGGACCCAGCCCGGATCTCGGGCGGCTCCACCGGCGGTGGGGCCGCCGCAGTGGCGGCCGGAATGCTGCCGCTGGCCCCGGGCAGCGACGGCGGCGGTTCGGTGAGGATCCCTGCGGCGGCCTGCGGGCTGGTGGGGCTGAAGCCGGGGCGGGGTCGCCTCCCCGATGACGCCGCCTCCACCCGGGTGGAGGACCTGGTGGTCTCCGGACCGATCGCCGAGACCGCCGAGGACGCGGCGCTGCTCTTCGACGTCATGGCCGGGCACCGCTTCGAGGTTCCGGACCGGCCGCGCGGTCGGCGGGCCCGACGGCGCGAGGCAGAGGCCGGCGTCGTGCTGGCGCAGGGGCCGGCTGAGCGCCCAGTGCGACAGGCCCTGGACTCGGGGCTGAGCCCCCTGCGGGTGGGCGTCACCACGGAGTCGCCGTTCAGCCCGGACCTGGACATCGTGCTCGACGAGGATGCGGTGCGAGCCCTGGAGGTGGGGCTCGGACGACTCGAGGCTCTCGGGCACGCACTGCAGGGTCGTTCGCGAGGGGGTCAGGCCGGCGGCCTCACGGGCGACCTCCGGGACCGCCTCTGGCCTGCCGACTATCACCGACATTTCCAGGCGCTGTGGACCTCTCGCCTGGGGCAGGCCGGGTTCACCGGAGACCAGCTGGAGCAGCTCGCTCCGCTGACCCGGCATTTCGTGGAGCTCTCCGCCGAGCGTCCGGAGGAGGAGACGGCGCAGGCCAGGGCCGCGCTGCAGCAGGCCTCCGACCACGCGGAGGATGTTCTGGGCGACTGGGATGTGCTGGTCACCCCGATGCTCGCCTTCCGGGCACCGCCGGTGGGCTGGTTCGCCTCCCTCGACCCCGCCGAGGACTACATTCAGCAGTGCCGGTTCACCCCGTACTCCTCCGTGGTGAACGTGCTGGGCCTGCCCGCGGTCACCGTGCCGGTGCACACCGATGCGGACGGAATGAGCTGGTCGGTGCAGATCATCGGCCGGCACGGGCAGGAGGAGCGGCTGCTCGCCCTGGCGGCGACGATGCAGGCCGGCTGAGCGCTGCGCGGTCTGGAGCATGGCCGGTCTGGAGCATGGCCGGTCAGGAACGTGACGACGCCGGGCCGCCCGGTGGGGCGACCCGGCGTGCCGGATGGTGAGGCATCACAGATGCGGTCAGAACTGGCGGGGGAACGTGAGCACGCGCAGGGCGGCCTGCTCACGGCGCTCCTCGGCCTCCTGGCGCACCATGCGACGACGGTGGACCTCCTGCGGACTCAGCCGCGGGACGCGGCGCACCTGCTCACGCTGGGTGCGCGTCGCCCACTCCACCATGGCGGAACCCACGGAGTGGGCGGCCCGGCGCAGAAGAGACTGATGGAAAGAACTGCTGTGCACGACAGACACTGATGAACTCCAGAGAAGAAAAAGGGCATGAGTAGGCCCAGAAAAAGATGTGTGAGAAGAAAAACTGATCCGGACAGGCGGAATTCAGCTCAAAGTGAGTGAAGACGGCCTGGGCGATGAGGCGTGGAAGTCTCCGCGCACTGCTGCGGAAGAGGACCAAGGACCACGGGGATCAGACGAGCGCAGTCCGTGGAAGCACGGACTTCGCGGGACCGACCGACCGCAGAGGATCTGCGGGAGCCTCAGGCTGGCCGTCCCCGCACACGGGGCCGAACGCGGACGCCGGGGCGCCACGATTCGTGCCGGTGCTGCGGGAAGGCGGCGAGCGTCAGCTCTGCCGTCGCGCGAGAATCACGCGGTGCATCCCTGATAGATGCCGCCGAGGACTCCGCGGGGGTGGGCGATCGCTCGATCGGTCCCGACATCACGCCCGGTCATGCCGGTCGCGCCGGTGCTGTGAGCCAGCTTCTGTGTGATCTTCATGGTGATCGCCCCCTCCTCTCGTCGGATCCTGCGGCACAGGAATGATGCGCTCAACAATAACAGCCCATTCGGCGGTTGTGAACATCTTCGCCGATATTTCCTGGAAATTCTTCGGAAGATTCTTGTGGGTCGCGCGGAAACCTTCCGGACATGACGACGCCGGGACCGCATCTGCGATCCCGGCGCCGCTCAGAGTTCGAGGTTCACACCCCGAAGGACGGACTCACTTCTTGAAGTTGTCGGTGAAGCCCTTGGCGGCATCCTTGAGGTCGCCCGCCGTGTCCTTGACGTTCTCGGCGGTCTCCTTGACCTTGCCCTGGAGGTCCTGGGCCTTGCCTTCGCCTTCGGTGCGCTTGTCACCGGTGGCCTTGCCCGCCGCCTCCTTGGCCTGGCCTGACACCTGGTCCTTCGCGGCGTCGAACTTGTCTCCGAGTCCCATAGTGAACTCCTCTCCGTCGGTGACATGTGGACACGCGTCACGTTACCGGTCAGAAGTTTCGGCGTCATCAGGTGCCGGCAGATTCACAGGAAACGCGCAGACAGCTCCCGACGGCGGCGGAGCCGTGACGCACACGTTCCGGGCACAGGGCGGCCGCGACCCCTCGCCGCCCGGGTCGAGGCGTCAGTACACTCGTCGCACCGCCGCAGACCTCAGGAGCGCCATGAGCCTTCCCGCCGCCCCCGCCGCGCGCCACCGCCGCGTCGCCGAGGACTTCACACGAGTGAGTGCTGCCGTCACGGACTGGGACGCGCCCACTCCTGTGCCCGAGTGGCGAGCCCGCGACGTCCCGCGCCACCTGGTGGAGTGGTCCAGTGAGTTCCTTCGGTCCGTGGACGTCATCCTGACCGCCGGCCCCTCCCCGCTCCATGATCCGCACGGCGCCTGGCGCCACCACCGGGAGCAGATCCAGAGCCTGGTGGACGCCGAGGACGCCGACCGGGATGTCACCCACCCGCAGCTGGGCACGCTGCCGCTGCAGGACATGGTGGATCGCTTCTACACCGCCGACGTCTTCATGCACACCTGGGATCTCGCCGTCGCCACAGGCCAGGACCCGGCCCTGGACGAGGAGCACGCCGAGGCCCTGCTGCAGGGGATGCGCCCGATGGAAGAGGCGATGCGCTCCTCGGGACAGTTCGGCCCGCCGGTCCCCGTCGACGACGACGCCCCCGCCTCCGCGCAGCTCATGGGGTTCATCGGACGTGACCCCCACTGGAGGCCCTGACGACGTCCCGCGGCGCCCCCACCAGATTCTCGATCCTCACCGATCTTCGCGGGGTTCGAGAATCTCGGAGGGGCAGCACGCGACGGGGGCGCCGGAGCATCATCAGGGCTGGAGCGACGTCGGTCGGCCCATGACGATGCGGGGCCACCTGCCCAGCCCGTGCTCCGCTTCTGCGCGCACCCGCGCGGCCAGCTCGGCACCCCAGCGCTCGGGGCTCAGCTCCCGGAATCCGAGCCGCCGATAGTAGGGAGCGTTCCAGGGCACATGGACAAACGTGGTCAGCGTCAGGGCGTCCAACCCTTGCTCTGCGGCCCAGGCCGACGCACGGTCCAGCAGCGCGGCCCCGATCCGGCGCCCGGACCATGCCGGGTCCACGGAGACCTGCTCCACGTGGCCGGCGTCGTCGAGCCGTTCGGCCAGCAGATACCCGACGACGATTCCCTCGCAGACATGCACCCAGGCGGCGCCGGTCGCGACGACGGCGGCGAACTCCTCCGCGGTGACGGCCTCGTCGTCGGCGATGTCCTCCATCGGAGTGCCCACGAAGAGCAGCCCGGCACGATGCTCGATCTGCACCACGGCCGGGTGGTCACCGAGCGTGGCCTCTCTGATGCTGCTGTCCATCTCTCCTCCTCAGCGCCTCTTCCACAGGAGCCTCCGCTGTGCCATGCTCGCCCCATGATCACAGAGCACGCCATCCTTCCGGTCTCCCCCGGCCGCGAGTCCGAGTTCGAGGCGGCGTTCGCCCAGGCGCGACCGCTGATCAGCTCGATGCCGGGCTTCCTGGGCCTGGAGCTGCTGCGCTCCCAGGAGACGCCGGAGGAGTATCTGCTGCTCGTGAGGTGGGAGACGGTGGAGCACCACACCGAGGGGTTCCGCGACTCCCCCGAGTATCAGCGCTGGAAGGCGCTGCTGCACCACTTCTATGACCCGTTCCCCCGCGTCGAGCACTTCACCGAGGTGAGATCATGACCGAGCCCCTGCACGTCGTCGCGCTGCTGTTCCCCCACGTCACCCAGCTGGACTTCACCGGCCCGGCTCAGGTCTTCGCGAAGATGCCCGGGGCCGAGCTGCACGTCGCCGCCGATTCCCTGGACCCGGTGCCCACCGATGCCGGGTTCAGCATTCTGCCCACCACCACGCTGGAGGCGGCCCCGCAGGCCGATGTGCTGTTCGTCCCGGGCGGCCGCGGCACCTTCGAACTGCTGGAGGACGAGCCGACGCTGGCGTTCCTCCGCCGCCAGGCCGCCGAGGCCCAATGGGTGACCAGCGTGTGCACCGGCTCATTCCTGCTGGGCGCGGCCGGGCTGCTGCGCGGGCGGCGGGCCACCAGCCACTGGGGCTCCCTGCATCTGCTGGAGCGTCTGGGGGCGATCCCCACCGCGGAGCGGGTGGTCCGCGACGGCCCGGTGATCACGGCTGCGGGCGTCTCGGCCGGCATCGACTTCGCCCTGCGGCTGACCGCGGAGATCCACGGCGACGACGTCGCCAAGCGCCTGCAGCTGCTGCTGGAGTATGACCCCGAGCCGCCGTTCGACGCCGGCGCGCCGTCCCGTCCCGACGCCGATGACGAGCTCGCCCAGGCGCAGATCTCCGCCACCACGGAGCTGCGCGGAGACGTCGTCGAGCGGGCCGCGGCACGGCTGACGGGGGACTGAAGCCCGGAGTTCAGACGAGCGGGATCAGGCGCCTGGCCGCGGGGCTACCTCGTCGGGAACGGGCTCGTCCCGCGCCTCAGGCGGCAGTGCCGTACCGCGCATCCGGGCGACGGCGCTCATCCCATGGTGGATGGCCAGGGCGGCGAAGCTGCCCAGGGCGATGCCTTCGAAGACGATCTGGCCGAACTCCATGGTGAAGTTGGCGATGGCGATGACCAGCGGCACCCCGGCCACGGCCAGGTTGATGGGGTCGGCGAAGTCCACGCGGTTCTGCACCCAGATGCGGACACCGAGGATGCCGATCATCCCGTAGAGAACGGTGCCCGCACCGCCGAGCACCCCGGCGGGGACGGTGGCGATCACGGCCCCGACCTTGGGCAGCAGCCCCAGCGCGATGGCGAAGAGCCCGGCCACCCAGTAGGCGGCGGTCGAGTAGACGCGCGAGGAAGCCATGACGCCGATGTTCTCCGCGTAGGTGGTGGTGCCGGATCCTCCGCCGGAGCCGGCGAGCATGGTGGCCACCCCGTCGGCCATCAGGGCCCGGCCGGTGACCGGGTCCAGGTCACGGCGGGTCATCAGCGCCACGGACTTCACGTGGCCGACGTTCTCGGCCACCAGCACCAGGACCACCGGCAGGAACAGCCCGATGGTGCCCACATGGAAGCTCGGTGCGGTGAAGTCCGGCAGACCGAACCAGGCGGCGTCGCCGACGCCGGAGAAGTCGACCTCCCCGCGCAGCACCGCCACCAGGTAGCCGACGAGCACGCCCACGAGGATGGCCAGCCGGCCCAGCAGCCCACGGAACAGCACCCCGGCGAGCAGCATCGCCACGATCGTCACCGTGGCGGTCACGGGCTCGACGTTGACGTTGTTCCAGGCCGCAGGGGCCAGGTTCAGTCCGATGAGCGCGACGATCGCACCGGTGACCACCGGCGGCATGAGCAGCTGGATCCACCGGGTGCCGGCCACATGGACGATGAGTCCGACCAGGAACAGTCCGGCCCCGGCCATCACGATGCCGCCAAGCGCCCCGGACATTCCGTACTGGCCCATGGAGGCGCCCACCGGGGCCAGGAACGCGAAGGAGGACCCCAGGTAGGAGGGCACGCGTCCAGCGGTGATGATGAGGAAGAGGATGGTGCCCAGCCCGGAGAACAGCAGCGTGGTCGAGGGCGGGAAGCCGGTGATCAGCGGCACCAGGAAGGTGGCGCCGAACATGGCCACCACGTGCTGCATGCCGATGCCGGTGGTGCGGCCCCAGCTGAGCCGCTCGTCGGGGGCGACGACGTCGCCGGGGCGGACGGTGCGCCCGTCGCCGTGCAGGGTCCAGCCGAGGCCAGGGATGAGAGTCTTGGTCACAGACATGCACCTTACCGGGACGGGATGACCCGGAGATCACGGAGGCCGACCCGCCATGCAGCTCGAGATCGCCGTCCAAGACGTGGCAGGAATCCAGGTGGCCCACGACCACGGCGCTGACCGGGCCGAACTGTGCCAGGCGCTGGTCACCGGAGGGCTGACTCCGACGTCGGGCATGATCCGCCAGGCGGTCGAGCTGGGACTGCCGGCCCGCCCGTTGATCCGTCCGCGCGGCGGCGGATACCTCTACTCCTCTGCCGAGGTCGCCGTGATGCGCCAGGATGTGCCGGCGCTGCGGGAAGCTGGTGCGGCAGGAGTGATCGTCGGCGCGTTGGACGATCACGGGCTGGACCATCCCGCCCTGCGCCGGTTGGTCGAGGCGGCCGACGGGCTGCCGGTGGTGGTCCACCGGTGTGTGGATGTGCTGCTCGCCGCCGGGCTCACCACGCCGCCGCAGCTCGTCGAGGAGCTGCTGGACCTCGGCGTCAGCGGGGTGCTCACCTCCGGAGGAGCCGCGACGGCGCCCGAAGGGACCAGCGTCATCGGTCAGCTGGCGGAGGCCGGTGCGGGCCGGCTGGAGATCATCGCCGGCGGCGGGGTCCGCGCCGCGCATGTGGCGGGCCTGGCGGAGGCCGGCGCCGACGTCGTCCATCTCTCGGCCGGCTCCCCGGTCACCCACGGATCCCCGGGGCCGGGAGGAGGGGAAGGATCGTATGTCACCACCGACGCCGCGCTGGTGCAGGCGGCACGGTCCGCCGTCGACGCCGCCTGACAGTTCGATCCGGCATATCGTGCCTCTCCTCACATCCCCTTGACACGGTTTGCCGAAATTCAGATCACAGCACAATCACAGTATTTGATGAGATCTGCGATTCTTGCGTCGTCGTGGCGGATCCCACTCACCGCAAGGATGCCGCGCCACGGGGAAAGCCCGCAGGAAAAGCCAGCAGGGGGTGTTTTCACCCCGATTTCACCGGGGTCAGGGTTGATCTGTCTGTGTGGCTCACTACTGTGGAACCGATGTCGAACTCCGCAGACACCCCTGCCCAGAACGGGGAACGTGTCGAGATCCGCACCCTCGAGGTGACCGACGGCGCCGCCCTGTGGCGGCTGGCCGCCGGCACCGGCGTGCTGGATGTCAACACCCCGTACGCCTACCTCCTGTGGGCCCGCGACTTCGCCGACACCTCCGTGATCGCGCTCGTCGACGGCCAGCCCGCAGGATTCATCTCCGGCTATCACCGGCCGGGGGACCCCGAGACCCTGTTCATCTGGCAGGTCGCGGTGGACTCCGCCTTCCGCGGACGCCGCCTGGCCTCCCGGATGCTCGCCGACGTCGTGGCACGCTCCGGCGCCTCCCGACTGGAGACCACGATCACCGCGGACAACGCCGCATCGATCGCGCTGTTCACCGGGCTCGCCCGCGACCAGGGTGCCGAGATCACCCGATCCGACCTCTTCACGGAGGAGCTGTTCCCGCCGTCCTCCGAGACCGGCGAGGAGCACGCGGCCGAGGACCTCTACACGGTCTCACCGCTGAACACCTCTGACAGCTGAGCCCGGCGCCGTCGACGCACCGACCCCCGACGTCCACCTGACCCCCGAGCGGCGGAGAGACCTCCGCCGCGCCATCAAGGAGACCAGCACCATGGCCACCGACATCTTCGAAACTCGTGAATCCCAGGTCCGCAGCTACTGCAAGAACTGGCCCGCCGTGTTCGAGAAGTCCTCGGGCGCGTACCAGTTCACCGAGGACGGCTCCCGCTACCTGGACTTCTTCTCCGGCGCCGGCGCCCTGAACTACGGGCACAACCACCCGGAGCTGCGGGACCTGGTGGTGGACTACGTCGCCAACGACGGCGTCACCCACTCCCTGGACATGAAGACCCCGGCCAAGCGCCGCTTCCTGGAGACCTTCGAACGGATCATCCTGGAGCCGCGGAACCTCGACTACAAGGTCATGTTCCCCGGCCCCACGGGCACCAACACGGTGGAGGCCGCGCTGAAGCTGGCCCGCAAGGTGACCGGCCGCCAGCACATCCTGTCCTTCACCAACGCGTTCCACGGCATGACGCTGGGTTCGCTGTCGGTGACCGGCAACTCGATGAAGCGCCGCGGCGCCGGCATCCCGCTGACCAACTCCTCGAAGATCCCCTATGACGACTATTTCGACGGCGACATCCCGGACTTCATCTGGCTGGAGAAGGTCCTCGAGGACTCCGGCTCCGGCGTGGACAAGCCCGCCGCCGTCATCGTGGAGACCGTGCAGGGCGAGGGCGGCCTGAACGCCGCCCGCATGGAGTGGCTCAAGGGCCTCTCCGACCTGCTGCGCCGTCACAAGATCCTGCTGATCATCGACGACGTCCAGGCCGGCTGCGGCCGCACCGGCACGTTCTTCTCCTTCGAGAAGGCCGGCATCACCCCGGACATCGTCTGCGTGTCCAAGTCCATCTCCGGCTACGGCCTGCCGATGGCGCTGACCCTGTTCCGCCCGGAGCTCGACGTCTGGGAGGGCGGAGAGCACAACGGCACCTTCCGCGGGAACAACCTCGCCTTCGTCACCGCCGCCCGCGCCCTGGAGCTGTTCTGGGCCGACGACTCCTTCGAGAAGGAGCTGGCCGGCAAGATCGACGAGCTGCGCGAGGGTCTGGAGCAGATCGCCGGGCATGTGAAGGGCGCGACCCTGCGCGGCCGCGGCTTCCTCTCTGGCATCTGCTTCCCGGACCCGGACACCGCCGGCAAGGTGGCCGCCGAGGCCTATAAGCGCAACCTGCTGGTGGAGACCTCCGGTCCGGAGGACGAGGTCGTCAAGGTCATGCCGCCGCTGACCATCGACTCCGAGGACCTGCAGAAGGGCCTGAAGGTCATCGAGGACGCCGTCCTGGCCGCCACCGGCCAGATGGGCGAGCCTTCGCGGGTGCGCCCCCCGCACTGATCGGAGAGCCCGGAGCGGCCCCCGCGGTGCGCGTCCCCGCCGGGGCCGCTCCGGCGCGCTAGACTCCGGGCCAGCACTCGCCCCACCGACCGTCCTCAGCTGACAGGAGACCTGCATGTACACGCTGCACATCGACGACCTCAACGACACCGAGCGCGACATCCGCCACGGCAACTGGCGTTCGCGCCGGATGGTCCTGGGCAAGGAGAAGGTCGGCTTCTCCTTCCACGAGACCACCATCTTCGCCGGCACCACCAGCGAGTTCTGGTACGCCAACCACGTGGAGGCCGTCTACTGCGTCGGCGGCAAGGGCACGCTGACGAACCTGGAGACCGGCGAGAAGCACGACATCACCGACGGCTTCCTGTACCTGCTCGACGGCCACGAGAAGCACCGCGTGGAGGTCGAGGAGGAGCTGCGCATGATCTGCGTGTTCAACCCGCCGGTGACCGGCAAGGAAGTCCACGACGAGAACGGCGTGTACCCGCTGATCATCGAGGACTGACCTCCTCCTTCAGCGCTCTGACCTCGCACGTCTGAGCACCACGACGGCGCCCGTCCCGGCACTTCCGGGGCGGGCGCCGTCCTCAGTGGGGTCGCTGCCCTACCAGGGCGGCGCCGAACGCGGCGGCCAGCGAGCCGGCAGGCAGGGTCTCCACGCGGTCAGCGAGCCGCAGAGAGGCCAGGAAGTGCGAGGCCGTCGCCTCCTGCTCGAGGACCTCAGCAACTGGATCGAGAAGGCGGCCCCCCAAGGCGGCCACGCCTCCCCCCAGGACCACAGTGGAGACATCCAGGGACAGTGTGAGCACCCGCACCGCCGAAGCCACGGCCCAGGCGATCTCTCCACGCATGCGCTGCGCCCAGCGATCGCCGGCCTCTGCCGCGTCAAAGACCTCATGCACGGCCCCTGCGCCAGGACGGCCCCACCGCCTCGCCACGGCTCCACCGCCGGCGTAGGCCTCGATGCAGCCCCGCTGGCCACAGGCACACAGAGGTCCCGTGGGGTCGATGGACAGGTGGCCGATCTCGCCCGCCACGCCGGCAGATCCACGCCACAGCTCACCGTTCAGCACAGCACCCGCGGCCACGCCGGTGCCCAGGTTCAGATACCCCAAGGCCTCATCCACGCCGCCCCGGAGGGCATACGCCCCCAGAGCCGCCGCCTTGACGTCGTTCTCCACACTGACGGGCACCGCGGTCACCCGCTCAAGGAGCTCCCGGAGATCCAAGTCCTGCAGCCCCAGATTGACCGCGTGCCGTACGACTGACCCTCCAGGATCGACCTGCCCGGGCATGCCGATACCGATCGACCGAACGTCGCCGGCCGTACACTGGTCCGTCAGTCCGCGAAGAGCTGTCCGGATCGTCTCCAGCACACCTGCGGCCCCGGGCTGAGTGGGCAGCCGGATACGCGCGACGAGGGAGTCGTGAGCATCGAGCGCGACGGCGTCAGTCTTCGTCCCGCCCACATCGAGTCCGACTCGCACCGTGGAGGCTCGGTCAGTCTGCGGCACTGACAGGGGCGTCATGAGACGCCCAGCTCAGATTCCAGGACCATGACGAGCCCGCCCCGCAGAACGATGTCATCACTGTCGGCCGGCAGGCGCATCCTCACCTGCGTGTGGAATCGACCCAGGATCCGACTGCGCAGCGCCTCCTGCGCGGCGTCGAGGAACGTCCCCTCCAGGAGGCTCCGGGGGCCGGCGACGACCACATCGGAGAGGTTCAGCGCGCCGACGATGGGCGCCAGCAGGATCCCGAGCTTGGTTCCGGCGCCGCTGAGCACGTCCTCGATCGGACGGCCCGCTCGTTCCGCCTCCTGCACCAGCTCACCCAGCCGCGGCACCGAGATCCACGACTCCAAGCATCCGCGCTTGCCGCACACGCATTCCGGACCGCCGCCCTCACCCACCGGCACATGGCCGATCTCACCGGCGGCGTTGTATCGACCGACCACGAGTTCGCCACGGATCATGAGCGCCCCGCCGACACCGCGTCCCACACGGACGAGGAACATGTCAGGGTCACCGCCCCCGAGGGTCTGCTCCGCCAGCGCCGCGGCATTGGCATCATTGCGGACCACCACAGGCACGCTCAGCTCCCGGTGCAGCAGGTCCCTCAGCGGGACGCCGTCCCAGCCGATGTTGGGCGCCGTCAGCACCACGCCTTGGTCCGAGACGACTCCGGGTGTGCCGACACCGACGCCCAAGACTCGACGATCCGCCAGGGCCAGCAGGTTGCGCGCCAATGCGAGGACCGTCGCCTGCGCCTGGTCGCTGGTCTCCCGCCCCCGGCGGGGCTCTTCGAGGCGGGCGAGAATCGTGCCGGTCAGGTCCATCACCGCACCGCGGTAGGCCTCGGCGCCCGAGAGATCCAGCGAGATGACCTGCAGACCTTCCCGGTCCAGGTCCACCAGGACTCCCGGCTTCCCCGGTCCGGAACGCGCCCTGGGGCCCTGCTCCACGACGACCTCTCGCGCGATCAGCTCGCCCACGAGTCCGGAGGCGGTCACGCGGGTCAGCCCTGTTGCTCGCGCAAGATCCGCACGGCTCATCGGCCCGGCGTGGAACAGCTCCCGCTGCACGAGGGCCAGGTTATGCACCCTCACGTGCTCCGGCAGAACGGGGCCTGCGGGTCGTGCGCTGCGGGACTGCGGCCCGGAAGGGCGTGCCAGAGAACTCATGTTTGTAAGTATGACTTACAAAGCGGCGCGACCACCAGGGCAGGAGCCAACTCGATTCGAGCACTGTCCCCTGAATCAGAAGGGAGAGTGCCACGTGGCGGACTTCACATGACTTCGGTCCAGCCTCTTCCATTTTGTTAGTAAAGGCTCCATACTTTTTCCTACGACGGCCTGCACCCCTCGACGAGGGGCGCAGCACCCGGCATCTCGCACCGTGAAAGGACCACTCATGCGACGGCTCCCCCACCTGGCACTCGCCTCCACTCTGACGTTGACCCTGGCCGCCTGTGGCGCAGGCGGCGGGAACACCGGCGACGACGCCGAGTCCGCCGACCTCACCATCTGGTTCATGGAGGACTCTGTTCCCGAAACCGCCCAGGAGTGGCTCGTCGACGAGTTCGAGACGAGCTATGAAGGCTCCACACTGACCGTGCAGATGCAGCCGTGGGCAGGCGTCGTGGAGCTCCTGCAGACCTCGCTGCCTGACAGTTCGCAGACCCCGGACCTCGTCGAGATCGGCAACACCCAAGCCTCCACCTTCACCTCCGTCGGGGCCTTCTCCCCGGTCGACGACCTCCTCGAGGAGCTCGGTGGAGACTCGCTGATCGAGTCTGGCCTGGAAGCCGGCACCTGGGAAGGGACGACGTACGCCCCGCCGCTCTACGCAGGCTCGCGCATCATCTTCTACAGGCAGGACCTACTCGACGCCGCCGGAATCGACGTTCCGACCACGTTGGACGAGCTCAACGAAGCGGCGATCGAACTGAACGAGGCCAATCCGGAGGACACCGACGGATTCTCCGGAATCTACCTGGCCTCCTCCGACCCCAAGACGCTGGAGGGCTGGCTGTTCACCTACGGCGGCGACTATGCGACTCAGCACGACGACGGCACCTGGGAAGGCACGCTCTCCTCCCCAGAGTCTCAGGAGGGCCTCCAGGCCGCGCAGGACCTCATGGAGCGCGGATCCGAGTATGTTTCGGATCCGAATGAAGCCGTGCCGGTGGCCTACGAGCTGTTCAACTCCGGGAAGATCGGCTTCTACTCGGGCTCGCCCTGAAGGAGTACGACATCGACGAGGAGCTCTGGGAGAGCGGTGACGCCCAGGTGATGGCCCTGCCCGGCACCGACGCCGACACTCCCGGCACCACGTTCGCAGGAGGGTCCAATGTCGCCATCTCGGCCGCGTCGGCACACCAGGAGCTCTCCCGCGAGGTACTCAGGCTCATCTACTCCGATGACTTCCAGACGATGCTCGCCGCAGACGCGGGCTGGGTGCCCGGCAACCTGGACCACGCCTCTGCACTGGAGGGGCACAGCGCCGAGGCGTTCCAGGAGGCCGTGGCACATTCCCAGCTGACCCCCAACACACCGTCGTGGGGTGTGGCTGACAGCGCCCAGCTCCCCCTGGAGATCTGGACACGCATCGCAGACGGGGAGGACGTCGAGGACATCGCCGCCGACGTGGACGCTCAGCTCGAAGAGATCCTCAACGACTGATGGCGACCCTGACCCCCACCACCTCTCCCCCCGGGACCGTCCCCCGGGACTCGTCCCCAGGGCGGGGTGACGTCTCCAGAAGAGCGCGCCGTCGGCAGGCCTTCCTCCCTTTCCTGCTGCTCGCGCTCCCCACAGGCCTGGTCATGCTGGCCCTCGGGTACCCCATGGCGCGGCAGCTGGTGATGTCCTTCCAGGAGTTCGGCATCGCCCAACAGTTCGGGCAGCCTGCCGAATGGGTCGGGTTCGCCAACTATCAGGCGATTCTGACAGACACCTACTTCTGGGTCGTCACGGTGCGCACACTCGCGTTCACCGCCGTGGCCGCGGGGCTGACCATGGTGGTCGGCGTCGGCCTGGCCGTGCTGATGCAGCGCGTCGCCACCGGAGTGCGCGTGGCACTGCAGCTGGCGCTGCTCTTCGCCTGGGCCACGCCGGTGATCGCCGCCGTCGCCATCTGGAAGCTCATGGCAGATCACCGGCATGGTGTGGTGAATGCCGTGCTCTCCGGAGCCGGCCTGACCGGCTTCGACGGATTTCATTGGCTGCAGGCTGGAACGACGCCTTTCCTCATCGTCGCAGCGACGGTGGTCATCTGGGCGAGCACGCCGCTGGTCACACTGGCCACCTACGCCGCACTGAGTCAGGTGGACGAGTCCGCGGTGGAGGCCGCCCAGATCGACGGCGCGAGCACGCCACGGATCCTGTGGCACATCGTGCTGCCGATCATCCGCCCCGTGCTGATCCTGATGGCCATCCTCCAGGTGATCTGGGACCTGCGGGTGTTCGCACAGATCTACTCCCTGCAGCAGACGGCGGGGAACACCACGGACACCAACCTGCTGGGGACCTACATCTACCAGACAGGCATCGCCGGCGGCGACTACGGCATGGCCTCCGCTCTGGCCATGGTGATGCTCCTGCTCCTGCTGGCGCTGACCTGGCGCTATGTGAGAATCCTCGGCCGACAAGGAGATCTCCGATGACGTCGACCACACCGCTGCGTCCGCGCCGGACCGCGAGTCGGCAGGCACTGAACATCACAGCACTCGCCGTCGCCCTGCTCTGGATCTTCCCCATCTACTGGATGGTGAACGTGTCCTTGCAGCCGAATGCGCAGATGCGTCTCGAAGGCCCCACCTGGGTGCCGCTCGACTTCACTCCGGACGCCTACCTGGGAGTCTTGTCCGACAGCTCCTTCTGGACGGCGATGCGGATGAGCATGCAGGTCAGCCTGCTCGCCGTGGCTGTCGCGCTGTTCTCCGCCACGTTGGCCGCGGTCGCGCTCAGCCGATTCCGGTTCCGGAGTCGCACCGCAATCATCATCACTGTGCTGGTCGTCCAGATGATTCCCGCCGAGGCCCTGTTCATCTCCCAGTTCCGCATGCTCTCCGGCTGGGGGCTGGTGAACACGACCCTTGGGCTCTCGCTGCTCTACGTCGGCACCGTGATGCCGTTCATCGTCTGGATGCTGAAGGGCTTCGTCGACGGCGTCCCGGTGGACCTGGAGGAGGCTGCCATGATCGACGGCTGCACCAAGGTGGGGGCCTTCTTCCGCGTCACGTTTCCGCTCCTGGGCCCGGGCCTGGTGGCCACAGGAGTCTTCGGCTTCCTGGTCTCGTGGAATGAGTTCACACTGGCCCTCGTGATGCTCTCATCCGGCGGGAGGGTGACTCTGCCGGTCTGGCTGCAAGGGTTCCAGGAAGGGATGAGCGGCACGGACTGGGCCGGCATCATGGCCGGTTCAGCACTCATCGCGATCCCGGTGCTGATCCTGTTCAGCATCGTCCAACGACGCATGGCCTCCGGAATGGTCTCCGGTGCAGTCAAGGGCTGACACGGCCCCGCAGTGCTCCCCATCCCCCCACTCACCCGTCCTCACTCGACACCCGGCCCTCGCCACCTCAAGAACCCAGGAGCCCCCGTGACGCACACTTCAGTCTTCCCCCAGCCTCGCCAGCTCACTGAGCTCTCCGGTCCGGCCCCTGGCCCTCACGCGGAGGTCCTCGTCACCCGTGACGCCGACCTGCCGCCCCAGGGCTTCCGCCTGGAATACGCTGAGACGGTCCGCATCGCCTATTCCGACGCCGCCGGACTGCGCTATGCCCAACGGGCCCTCGACCAGCTGCGCGGCACCCCGGCGGAGCAGCAGCAGGCCGTGCTGATCGAGGACTGGCCCGACATCCGCCGCCGCGGATTCATGCTCGACGTCAGTCGGGACCGTGTCCCGGAACGCTCGACGCTGCTGCGCCTGATCCACATCCTCTCCCTGGCCCGGTACAACCAGCTGGAGCTCTACACCGAGCACAGCTTCACGTACTCGGGGCACGAGGAGGTCTGGCAGGACGCCTCACCGCTGACTCCTGAGGATCTCCGCTGGCTCGACGACCTCTGCGCCGCACACGGCATCGAGCTGGTGCCCAACCAGAACACCTTCGGGCACTGGGAGCGTTGGCTGGCCCACGAGCGCTACCTCCCGCGGGCCGAGAACCAGGAACCCCAGGAGTTCGCCGGGCGCCTGCGCCCGCCGTCCACCCTGGCGCCCACAGAGGAGAACGCGGAGTTCGTCACCGAGCTGCTGGAGGAGCTGACGCCTCACTTCAGGTCGGATCGGCTCAACATCGGCGCTGACGAGACCTGGGAACTGGGCACCGGGGTCAGCCGCGAGCGGGTCTCACAGCAGGGGCTGGGCCAGGTCTTCCTGGACTACGTCGCCAGAGTCGCGGCCCCGTGGACCTCGCGGGGCCATCAGGTGGAGTTCTGGTCCGACATCCTGGGCAGCTACCCGGAGCTGATGGACCGGGTTCCGGAGGGCACCGTGCCTGTCGTCTGGCTCTATGACTCTCCGGATCACATCGCCACCGTGATCGACCACATGAGCGAGGCGGAGAGGGAGTTCAACGAGGCGCACGGCGTCGACACGGAGCAGCTGAGGAACTTCACCGCCCGCGCGCAGGCGCTCATCGACGCGGGCGTGCCGTTCTGGGTCGCGCCGGGCACGGGCAGCTGGCTGTCCTTCATCGGGCGCCTGGACAACGCGGTGGGCAACATCATCGACGCCGTCGAGACCGCAGGGCGGAACATGGCACCCGGATTCCTCCTCACCAGCTGGGGAGACTGTGGACACTTCGATCCTCTGGTCGTGTCCTATGCGCCCATCCTGTTCGGCGGGGCGGCCAGCTGGCATCTGGAGAGCAACCGCGAGACCTCTGAGCTCCTGGGAGACATTCTGGATCGGCACGTCTTCCAGGACCAGCAGGGCGTGCTGGGGCCGACCGTGGTCCGACTGGGCCGGGTCGCCGGTGAGCTCGACGCCGCCGTCGCCAATTCCAGCCCCCTGTTCCGTGCGGTGCAGCAACCGGAGGCGCTGGAGGCGCACCAGGTGCCCTCCGTGGAGTGCCTGGATGCCGCGGCAGAGACGATCCACTCGGCGTTGGCCACCCTGGGCTCCTCACGTCCGGCGAGCTCGAAGGCCCCGTGGTCCTCGAGGAGATCGCCCAGGCAGCTCGTTGGGCGCAGTTCGGCGTCGACGTGCTGCGCAGTGATCTCTTCCGCGGCGGGGCACTCCAGGACTCGGAGGACACCTCTGCGACCGCTCGCGACGAAGCTCGCAGACTTCTGGATCGCCTGGAGAAGCTCCTCGCGGAGCAGCGCAGAGTCTGGATGCTGTCCTCCCGACCGGGCGGTCTGGACGACAGCATCGACCGGTTCTCTTCTCTGCGGCGCCGGCTCGTCCGTCTCGCTCAGCTGCCGCAGCCGGCCCGTCAGGCGCGGACACTGTGACTCACGTAACGTGATACGATTCACAGCGGCGGGCTCCTCCTGGGAGTGGCCGGCCACTTCATAACACTTTTCACAACGGATCGTCGGGCACGTACCTGCCCGTGAAAGGGAAATATCACCATGGCCTCTGTGACCTATGACGCCGCGAGCCGGATCTACACCCCCGGTGCTCGCCCCGCCATCAATCAGCTCCAGCTGGACATCGCCGACGGCGAGTTCCTCGTCCTCGTGGGACCCTCCGGCTGCGGAAAGTCCACCGCACTCCGCATGCTCGCCGGCCTCGAGGAGGTCAACGAGGGCCGCATCCTGATCGGCGGTGAGGACGTCTCCCACGTCTCCCCCAAGGACCGCGACATCGCCATGGTCTTCCAGAACTACGCGCTGTACCCGCACATGTCGGTCGCAGAGAACATGGGCTTCGCTCTGAAGATCGCGGGCGTGTCCAAGGATGAGCGCGCCAAGCGCGTCAAGGATGCCGCGAAGCTGCTGGACCTCGAGCCCTACCTGGACCGCAAGCCGAAGGCCCTCTCCGGTGGTCAGCGTCAGCGTGTGGCCATGGGCCGCGCGATCGTCCGCTCCCCCAAGGTCTTCCTGATGGACGAGCCGCTGTCCAACCTGGACGCCAAGCTCCGCGTGCAGACCCGCACCCAGATCGCTGCCCTGACCCGCAAGCTCGCCGTCACCACCGTCTACGTGACTCACGACCAGGTCGAGGCCATGACCATGGGTGACCGCGTCTGCGTGCTCAAGGACGGCGTGCTCCAGCAGGTCGACTCCCCGCGCAACCTGTATGACACTCCCGCCAACGTGTTCGTCGCCGGGTTCATCGGCTCTCCGGCCATGAACCTCTTCCAGGTGGAGCACGACGGCGAGGCCCTCATCCTCGGCGGTGAGCGCTACGTGATCCCGGACGGGTCGCTGAAGAAGACCAGCAGCAACAAGGTCACCCTGGGTGTGCGCCCCGAGGACATCCACATCGACCCCGAGCACGGCATCGAGATGGTCGTGGACCTCACCGAGGAGCTCGGCGCAGACGCCCACATCTTCGGCTCGCCGGAGGGCCTCGAGTCCTTCCAGCCGCTGGTGGTCCGCGTGGACGGCCGTCGTCCTCCGCTCAAGGGCGACCACGTCAAGGTGGTCCCGCAGATGGACCACATCCACCTCTTCGACGCCGAGACGGGCCTGCGCCTCAACGGCGAGATCCCGGAGAACACCCCGCACGCGCAGCTGGCGGACGTCGAGGCACTCCAGGACGAAGAGGGCGAGTGAGCCCAGGCCGCTCCTGACCTGAACCACCGCTGAGGGCGGGTCCCGGATGATCCGGGGCCCGCCCTCAGCGCAGCTCACGGCCTGGTGGCGTCATCCCCTAGGCTGAGGCCATGAAACAGCTGCTCTCCGTGATCGTGACCATCATCCTGGTCATCGTCGCCATCCGTGTGGTCCTCTGGATCCTGGGTGCGGCGATGAGTCTGGCCGCCAACCTCATCTTCATCGCACTGATCGTCGCCGCCGTGATCTGGCTGATCCAAGCGGTGACATCCAAGCGCTGACAGACCCTGACCCTCAGCCCACCAGCTTCTCCAGCAGCGCCCTGGCCCCCTGCTCCCGCAGGATGGTCAGGGCTTCTGCATACGGGCGCGTGAAGGCATCGTGCGCCACCAGGTCCCCGAAGAGCTCCTCGTCGCGCAGGAAGGCGAGGAGGTCGTCGTCGTGCTGGGCGGCGGCGGCCATGACCCGCTCCCGCAGCCGGTCCACCACGGGCCATTCCTCCCCGTTCTCGCCCACCCCTTCGGCATAGCGGGCCCAGGAGGCGACGACGGCGGCGCAGGCGGTCACGTCCCGCCCGGCGGCGAGGTTCTCCCGGATCACCGGCACCATCCAGGTGGGGATGCGGTCCGAGGATTCGGCGGCCAGCCGGGCCAGGGTGTCCCGGACGTGTTCGTTGTCGAAGCGGGCGATCAGCTGGTCCTTGTACTGATCCAGGTCGATCCCGGGCACGTCGGGGACGGTCGGCGTCCCTTCGCCGTCCATGTAGTTCTCCCGCGTGAAGCGGACGAGCAGCTCGTCGCGGCAGGCCTCGTGGGCGTAGGTGTGGCCCAGCAGGAGCCCGAAGTAGGCGATCACCTGGTGGCTGCAGTTCAGCAGGCGCAGCTTCATCAGCTCATAGGGTTCGACGTCGTCGACCATCTGCACCCCTGCCTCCTCGAAGGCGGGGCGTCCGGCGGGGAAGCGGTCCTCCAGCACCCACTGCAGGAAGTCCTCGCTGACCACGGGCCAGGCGTCGTCGACGCCGAAGTCTTCCGCGACCATGGCGCGGTCCGCCTCGGTGGTCACCGGGGTGATCCGGTCCACCATGCAGTTGGGGAAGGCGACGTGCGCCTCGATCCAGGCGGCCAGGTCGGCGTCGCGCAGCCGGGCGAAGGCCAGGATCATGCGTTGCGCGAGGTCGCCGTTGCCGCGGATGTTGTCACAGCTGAGCACAGTGAACGGCTCCGCTCCTGCCTCCCGACGACGGCGCAGGGCCTCGACGATGAAGCCGAAGAGCGTCTCCGGGGCGTCACTGGCACCGCGGGCGAGATCCCGGGCCACCGCCGGGGTGTCGGCCAGGAACTCCCCGGTGCTGGGGTTGTAGTTGTATCCGCCCTCCGTGACGGTCAGCGAGACGATGCGGATGTCCCTGTCGGTCATCCGCGCCAGGACCGCCTCGGGGTCGTCGGGGGCGTAGAGGTACTCGGCGAGGGCGCCGATGACCCTGGCGTCGCGGGAGCCGTCAGGCGCGGTGGAGACCAGGGTGTAGAGCCCATCCTGGGAGGTCAACGCATCACGCATCCGCACGTCGCCGGGCAGCAGCCCCACCCCGCAGATCGCCCAGTCGGCGGCGTGCCCGGCAGTGAAGAGCCGATCCAGGTACAGGGCCTGGTGTGCGCGATGGAATCCCCCGACGCCGAAGTGGACGATCCCGACCCGACGGTCCTGCAGCGGATATCCGGGAGTGTGGAGCACTTCCCCGGAGGGAGTCTCGCGACCCAGGTCGGCGACAGTGCGGGCGGACAGAGGCGTGGCATCGGTCATGACGTTCCTTCAGAGACGGGAGGTCGATGTGACCGCCACCATATCAAATGAGTGATACTGACTGCTCATGTGAGCGCAGGAGCGCACTCACCAGGGGGGGGCAGCGGGCCGGCAGTTTCATGCACACCCCTTGGATGTGCCGAGGAAGCGACACGACACTGAGTCTCACAGGAATGGAGAGAAGATCCATGCACAAGCGCACGGCCTTTGCAGCGAGAGTGGGCATTGCATCTCTCGTACTGACCTCCCCTGCTCACGCGACTGACGCAGATTTCGGCCCTCTTCACCAGCCCACCAGCACATGGAGCTCCGAGATCGAACAGCCCGTTCGATGAACCAGAATCCTCGTGTCGTCGCTGCCGCCCTCAACGCTGTCGGCTCGGCGCACCGCTTCTGGCATGGACCTCCTTCGGTCCCACCCAGTATCAGCTCCCCGCTATAGCCTACGGCGCGGTCTGACTGAGCATTCTCGTCATCGCCGGACTGGCTGCGTGGATCTCTCGCCGACCTGAGGATCCGATTCACCCGCCCATCACACCTCTGCCGAAGGCAGCGCGCTCCTCAGCCCCACGTGGTGATCCACGAGCCCCTGTGGCACCGGCACATGAGACATCAGGATCACGCTGCGGGAGCCGTCACTCATCCCCGATCCTGCCGCCGCCCCGAGCAGATCCCGGATGAGCTGGTCCCCCAGCTCGGGGTCCACGTGTGCGGTGGGCTCGTCCAGCACCAGCACCTCCGCCCGGGAGAGCAGCCCGCGGGCCACCGCGATGCGCTGCGCCTGACCGCCGGAGACCAGCGCTCCCTCGCGGCCCACCCGGGTGTCCAGACCGTCACGGGCTCGTGCCCACTCCCCCAGGCCGACGGCCTCCAGAACCTCCCAGAGCTGGCTGTCAGCACACCCCTCCGGCCCCTCGGGATGGGCGAAGCTCAGATTGGCCCGCACCGTCGCGTCGAACAGGTGCGCCCTCTGCTCGATCAGACACACCCGACGCCGCACCGCGGCCGGAGACAGCTCACGGATCTCCACACCGTCCAGCCGGCATGAGCCTCATGCTCCAGCAGCCGCACCAGCGCCTGCGCGAGCGCCGACTTCCCTGACCCGCTGGGGCCGGTGACCAGCGCCCGCTCCCCGGGCGCCAGCCGCAGATCCACCGGCCCCGCCGTCGCCACCTGCTGGCCCGGCCAGCGGACCGTCACCCCCTCGAGCTCCAGCAGGACGCCGACGGCGGGGGGCGCACCAGCCACAGCCACCGCGCCGGCGTCGTCGCCATCGTCGTCGCCGTCATCGGCCGGGATCTCCTCCGGCCGGGACTGCTCGGTGAGCTCCGCGATGCGCGCCGCCGAGGCGCGCACCCGCCGTCGGGCGGACCAGGCGGCCGGCACCGCGGCCGCGACCTCGAAGACCGCCACGGCACAGAGCCAGCACCGCCAGCACCGGGCCGTCCACCGATCCGGGACTGAGCACGAACTCCGGCCCCAAAGGGGCGCTGGGCTGCACCCCCGGGACGGCCAGCAGCAGCATCGCCAGTACGGCGGCGCCGGTCAGCCCCGTCAGCACCGCGGAGACGACGCCGGCACCGGCGGAGGCGCGCAGCTCGGCGGTCCGCAGCCGCGCGTCGGCCCGCTCCACCCGCCGAATATGCTCGTCGGCGGCACCGTAGGCCAGCAGCACCTCAACATCGGTGGCCAGGTCCGCGACCTCATCGGCCAGCTGCCCCCGCAACGCGGCGGTGCGCCGCTCCGCGGACCCGCTGATCCGGGCGTTGAGCCAGGTCCCAGCCACCAGGGCGAGCGCCAGCAGCACTGCGAGCGCCGCCGCGGCCGACGGGGAGAACCACGCCAGCCCGGCCAGGGTCGCCAGGACCACCACGGCGGAGGAGGCCAGCGGCTGGATGACACGGGTGGGCAGGTCCAGCAGCTGGTCCACATCGCGGACCAGCCGGGAGAGCAGGTCCCCACGCCCGCGGTCGGCCAGACCGGCCGGGGCCAGCGGCATCAGCCGCTCCACCAGGCCTACCCGCAGCGTGCTCAGCGCGCGGAAGGCGGCGTCGTGGGAGCTCAGCCGCTCCAGGTAGCGGAAGAACGCCCGGGACAGGGCGAAGGCCCGGACGCCCACCACCAGCAGACCCAAGTAGAGGATGGGCGGCTGCTCCGCGGCACGCGTGATCAAGTACGCCGAGAGCCCCAGCAGCAGCACCGCGCTGAGTCCGGACAGCGCCCCCAGCGCCACACCGGGAGCCAGGCTGCGCCACCTGGGACGGGCCAGGGCGAGAATGCTCATCGCAGCGCCTCCTGCCGCGCGTCGGTGAGCCGATGCACGGCATCGGCGGCCTCCAGCACAGCGGCCGATGGCTGATCACCAGGACGATGTGTCCGGCGTCGGCCTCGGCCCGCAGCAGGTCGATCAGCAGCCGCTCCGCATCCTCGTCCAGGGCGGCGGTGGGCTCGTCCAACAGCAGCACCGGGCAGCGTCGGACCCGGGCCCGGTGGACCGCCCGGGCCACCGCCACGCGGTGCGCCTGTCCGCCCGAGAGCCCGCTGCCGTGGACTCCGAGGCGATGGTCCAGGGACAGGCCGTCCAGCCCGAGCATGTCGAGGATCTCTCGAGCCTGGTCACGGTCCGGGCCCCGCTCACCGAGGGCGATGTTCTCCCCCACCGTGCCGGCACGCAGGCCGTGCCGCTGACCGGTCCAGGCGACGTCGTCACGGCTGGGCCGCCGCTCGGTGCCGTCCACCGCGCGCAGGGTGATCTCCCCGGTGTGGTCCACCAGCCCGACGACGGCGGCTGCCAGCGTGGACTTCCCCACCCCCGACGGTCCGGCGAGCGCGGTGATCCGGCCCGACTCGGCGGCGAGGCTCACGCGGTCGAGGCGGAGAGTCTCACCGTGCCCCACCTGGACGTCCCGGCATACCAGCGCCGCAGCAGGCGGCGGCCCCTCGCCCGAGACTGGCTCGGCATCGACCCCCGGCTCGGCCCGCCGCTTCGGCCTCCAGCAGTGCGAAGACCTCCTCGGCGGCGGCGATGCCGTCGGCGGCCGCGTGATACTGGGCGCCGACCTGCCGCAGCGGCGCGTAGGCCTCCGGGACGATGAGCAGCACGAACAGACCCACGAAGAGCCCCAGCTCGCCGTCGATCAGCCGCACACCCACCGAGACCGCCACCAGCGCCACCGAGAGGCTGGCGGCCAGCTCCAGCACGAACCCGGAGAGGAAGCTGACCCGCAGCACCCGCATCGTGGCGCCGCGATGCTGGTCGGTGAGCCGACGCAGGTTCTGCCGCTGCCGGTGCTGCCGGTTGAAGATCTTCAGCGTGGCGAGCCCCTCCACCAGGTCCAGATAGGCGGTGCCCAGGCGGTCCAGTCGGCGGCGCTGCTGCTGCTGCGCGGACTGGGTGGACCAGCCCACCAGCACCATGAACACCGGCACCAGCGGCATGGTCAGCGCCACGATCACCGCCGTGGTCAGATCCTGGGTGGCCAGCACGCCCAGCAGGATCGGCACCGCCAGGACGGTGAGCACCAGCTGCGGCAGGTACCGCGAGAAGTAGGCGTCCAGGGCGTCCAGCCCGGAGCCCAGCACGGTGACCGCCTGAGCCGGGCCAGCTGAGCCGCCGCCAGCAGAGCCGCCGCCGTCGTGGCACCCGTGCACCAGCGCCTCTGCGGCCTGACGGCGCAGCTGGGACTTCACCCGTGCC
>NZ_MDSS02000031.1 GCF_001758425.2 Nesterenkonia sp. PF2B19
CTCCGGGGGGCCGGGGCGCACCCGGCCAGCCCGCGGGAGTGCGGTGGTCCTCCGCGCCCGGGGCCGCGGACGGGACCGCGGCCGAGCAGCAGACCACCCTGGCCTACGCCCGGGCGGAGATCCTGCTGGACCGGTACGCAGTGGTGACCCGCGGCTCGGTGCTCGCCGAGCAGCAGACCGGTTCCCCTGGGACAGGGACCGCGCCCGGCGCGTCATCCGGGACGCGTCCGGCCTCTCATCCGAGAGGGTGCGCGCCGTCTCGCCGCTGTCCGGAGGCTTCGCCGCCGTCTACAAGGTGCTCGCCGCCGCGGAGGACGCCGGGCAGGTGCGTCGCGGCTATTTCATCGAGCAGCTCGGTGCCGCCCAGTTCACCACCTCCGCCACCATCGATTCTCTGCGGGCCACCGCCGACGCCCTCGAGGACCGGGCGGCCTCTGAGGCCTCCCCGGGACCCTCCGGGACCACGCACGGCACCCGCTCCGCTGACCACCCTGGCGGCGGGCCGCGTTCCGCCTGGGAGCACTCCTCCCCCAACCCGGTGGACCCGGAGACCGCCCGAGAGGTGCTGGTCCTGGCGGCCACCGACCCGGCCAACGCCTACGGCGCCGCCCTGGATTGGCCCGCCCTGGAGGACAGCCGACACCGTCCGGGACGCAAGGCCGGCGCCGTCGTCGTGCTCCACCGCGGCGAGCTCCTGCTGTATATGGAGCGGGGCGGCCGGACTCTGCTGGTGTTCACCGAGGAGGAGCACCTGCTGGAGGCCGCCCGCGCAGGCGCTGGTCGAGCGCCTGCGCCAGGCCCGCACCGGCCGCGTGGCCGTGGAACGTGTCAACGGGCAGCCGGTGCTCGGCACCCGGCTCGGGGACGCCCTGCGCCGTGCAGGTTTCCACTCCTCACCGTCGGGGCTGAGGTTTTCCGGTTAGGCTGATGCCATGACTCTCTGCCTTCCGTTCCTGATGTTCCAAGGTCAGGCCCAAGAGGCCATCGACCTCTACCTGGAGACGTTCCCGGACGCCGAGCTCATCGAGATCCAGCACCACCCCGAGGGGACCGAGATCTTCGACGCAGGCAACGGCGACGAGGACGAGGTCGCCGAGGTCGAGGAGGACACGGCGAGTGAGGAGCACGAGGGCGCCCCGGCCGACGAGACAGACCTCGATGCCGATGACGACACCGATGACGAGGGCGGCGTCGAGCATGACGACGCCGAAGGGACGGCCCCGGACGAGGGCGACACCTCAGCGGGCGACGGCGCTGTGACGCCCACCGACGAAGACCCCTCGCCGGCCACCGGCACGGACCTGACCACGGTGGATGCCGAGGCGACGCCCGCGGCCCCCACCCGGCTGGTCGCCACCGCCCAGGTGCTCGTGGGTGGACAGGTGCTGATGATCCAGGACAGCCTGGTGCGGCACGAGTTCAGCTTCACACCGTCGGTCTCGGTGGCCGTGGTGGTGGACACCACCACCGAGTTCGACGAGATCGTGGAGAAGCTCAGCGAGGGCGGCAGCTTCCTCATGGAGCCCGGCGACTACGACTTCGCGAAGAACTTCGCCTGGGTGCAGGACCGCTTCGGCATGTCCTGGCAGGTCAACCACCCGCTGACCGCACCCGACGAGAATATCGCCCAGGCCCAGGCCCCCGACTGGGGCTGAGCCCGCAGCCGCAGGCGGCTCGGCGACGGCCGAGCGGCCGGGTTCGGCGTGCTCAGCTCAGACGGTACGCTGGTCAGGTGGCTCAGACGTCTCCCCTCCCCGTTCGCGACGGGGTCAATGCCACCCGCCTGCGGCTCCCTCGCACCGGCCCCTGGGAGACCATCCACGACTACGTACTGGAGACCTTCGGCCACATCGACCACGGCGGCATCACCCGCAGGTTCGACGACGGCGAGGTCGTCGACGCCGCAGGCCGGCCGTTGACGACCTCCACCCCGCTGGGCGCCTGCGAGTTCCTCTGGTACTACCGATCCGTCAGCGACGAGCGTCCGCTGCCCGTGACCGAGGAGATCCTCCACGAGGACGAGCACCTGGTGGCGGTCGACAAGCCGCACTTCCTGCCCACCACCCCGGCGGGCCGATACGTCCAGGAGTCCCTGCTGGTGCGCCTGCGCCGCCGCCTCGACCTTCCCGACCTCGTTCCGATCCACAGACTGGACCGGGGCACCGCCGGCGTCGTGATCTTCTCCAAGGAACCCAGCACCCGTGGGGCCTATCAGCTGCTGTTCGAGAACCGGCAGGCGGACAAGACCTATGAGTGCGTCAGCGCCCTGCCTGCCGAGCCGCAGCACCAGCTGAGGTCCAAGGATGGTGGTCCCCCGTCGTTCGCCTCCCGGTTCCCGCTGACCGTGCGCAACCGCATCACCAAGACCAAGGGCGTCGTGGTCTCCGAGCTGCAGCCCTATGAGGTCGCCGACTCCGGCAGACGCCCGCAGGATCGTCGCGCCCCGAGGCGCGGGCGCCGGCGCACCACTCCGGTGCCCGGGCCCAACGCCTCCTCGCGCATCGAGCTGCTGAGCACCGGCCGGAACCGAGCCGGGGACGCCGTCGGGCACTTCCGGCTGATCCCGCACACCGGCAAGACCCACCAGCTGCGCATCCACATGGCCCTGTTGGGACTGGGCATCCTGCACGACCGCTTCTACCCGGAGCTGCTCGACGACGCTCCCGACGATTTCGACCGCCCGCTGCAGCTGCTGGCCCGCACCCTGAGCTTCATCGATCCCCTCAGCGGGGAGCCCAGGACGTTCACCTCCCGCCGGTCGCTGGTGGAAGCACCGACGACGAACCCCCTGGAGGCAGCCCCGTGGACGGACTGATCGCTGCAGCCCAGGCCCTGGACGACCCTCAGCTGCTCGAGGAGTGGGGCTGGTGGTACTTCGCCGCGCAGCTGATGGCCGTGGCGTTCACCGCCTTCGTGCCGCCCTTCCCCTCCGAACTGATGGTGATCGCCTCCGGGTCCATGGCCGCCGAGGGGCTGATGCCCCTGGGCCTCGTGCTCGCCGTGACCACGCTGGGCTGTCTGCTGGGCGACATCGGCGTCTACCTGCTGTTTCGGTACCAGCTGATCCGGGTGCTGCACCGGTGGAAATGGGGACGGCTCATCCACCGCAAGCTGCTGCGCCTGTCCATCAGAGCCGGCGGGGCCTCCACCTGGGTGGGGCTGCTGCTGATCCGAGCGATCCCCGGCGGCCGCTGCGCCTCCATGGCAACCGCCGGCATGATGCGGCTGACCTGGCCGTTCCTCGTGCCGCTCGCCCTCGCCGGGGCCGTGACCTGGTCGTTGTGGCTGGTCGGGCTAGGTTACATTACGGGAACAACTACGGGACTCCCCCCGTGGGCGAGCACGGTCGCCGCCGTCGCAGTAGGTACTCTGGTGGGGTTGATCATCGCCGTGGTCTCCGCGCGACGGCGACGATCACGTGCGAGTTCGGCCTGAGCCTCGGCAGAGGGCTGCTGGCCGGTTCCGCACGCCTGACACAGCTGGACCTCCGCTGTCCCGCACATCCTGTTCCTCACGAGGGGAGAACGCACCGTGACTGACCGGTCCTCAGAGTATTCACCGTCGGTCACCGCCCCTGCAGAAGAGCACCCCGAGCCGCATCCTGATGAGCTCCAGGGCGCCGACGAGCAGGGAACCGACGAGCAGATCGACGACGAACAGGGCGCCGACGAGCCAGTCGACGAACCTGGCGACGAGGCGACCGCCGACGACGCCGCAGCGGATCCTGGACAGGACAGCGAGTCCGGCGCCGAAGCCGATGACCTGGAGGCTCCCGCCGAGTCCGGAGTGATCGGCGCGGAGGCCGCCGCCCACGAGATCACTGAGCCCGCCCAGCACGAGCCCGCCCCGTCCGAGCCCGCGGATCCGACGTCAGAGTCGGACGTGACCGGGCCCGAGAGCGCACAGTCCGACGACGACGGCGCTGCTCGTGACTCCGAGGCGGGCCCCGGCACTGACACGCAGCCGGCAGTGTCCTCGGACACCGGTGAGGTGCGGATGAGCCGCCCGACTCCTGTGCTTCCTCCCGAGGCCCGCCCGGAAGAGAAGGAGGCCGGGCTCAGCGAGTTCTTCGACACCCTGGACGCGCGTTTCGCCGCGGCCACGGAGAAGCTCGCGCACGCCTTCCGCCGGCCCGAGCCCGGGGAGCAGATCGCCGCTCCCCTGGACCCGCGCCGAGCCCAGGGCCATGTGGTGGACCCGATTCCGACGGGGAGGCCGCCCTGGAGGAGCAGGCACTCCCCCAGGACGTCGATGACGCCTGGACCGGGCAGGACTGGTCCCACCAGGACCGGACCCACGACGACTGGCCCGCCCAGGACTGGACGCACCAGAGCTGGAACCCCCAGGCAGAGGCCGACCCTGACGCCGACCAGCCCCACGCCGACCAGCACCACGCCGACCAGCCCCGCGCCGACCAGCACGAGCCGTCGGTGGCTGCGCCGCCGTCGCCGTCGCCGAGGACACCGACCGCCCAGCATCGGATGCCGCGACTGATGCCTCCCAGGGGGCCGCAGAACCGGAGGCCACGGCCCAGGACCTGCCACCGCACCTGGAGGAGGACGAGGCCGACGACGTCGACCTCCCCGACGAGCAGACGGCCTCCGAGCTTGACTCCTACACGCAGCGGGCGCAGGAGCATCCCCCGCTGCCGACGTCGGACATCCTGCCGGACGAGGATGCCACCATGGTCACGCTGCCGCCGATCGACGCCCAGACCGGCGACCCGCGCACCAGCCGCATCCCCCTGCCGCGACCGCCCAAGCACGACGGCCGCCCGCTCCCCTGGGAGGCTCGGGAGCAGGAGGCCGAGGAAACGCGCCTGCAGGATGCCAGCGCCGCCCGTCGGCGCGCCGTGATCATGGAGAAGGCCGCCGCCATCGAGGCCGCCACCGACCATGAGGACGACGACGCGGACGAGTACGCGGATGACGAGGAGGACCTGTACACCTACATCCCGCCGTACAACCTCCCCTCCCGGGACCCCGACCCGCGGCCGGGAGCCGTCGACCTGGCTCGCCAGATCTTCGTCAGCGTCAGTGCGGTGGCCGCGCTGGCCTCCGCGCTGTGGATGCTGGGAGCCTTCGGCGGTCCGGCCATCATCGGGGGCAACGGACTTGAGACCCTGGTGGACGGCTGGTATTCGGGCGACGCCGCGCTGCTGACCCCCGACGCCGGTCACTACTGGCTCTGGCCGGTCATCGCGCTGGGACTGCTGGGACATGCGTCCATCAGTGGACCACCACACAGATCTCGACTCCCCGGCAGCGTCGCTCGGGCTGGCTGGTCGGCATCGCCTCGCTGATGATGCTGGTCTGGACGGCCGCCGTGCACGCGGGCATGCTCGCCGTCGCTGTGCTGGCCGCACTGGCCGCGGCCCTGGCCCTGGTGGACGCCGTCCGTCAGTTCACGCTCCATACCGCGCGGAACACCATCGAGCGCCGCTTCACCGACTCCACGGTGGGGCTGTTCACCGGCTGGGCCCTGGTCGGGGCGATGTCCTCCGTCTCGGCCGCCCTGACCGCCATGGGCGTGCGGATCCCCGGCTTCCCGGCGATCCTTTGGGCCATGATCGGCCTGGTGGTATGCATCTGGATCACCGCGTTCTACGCCATGACGGAGCGCGGCCGGATGACCATCGCGCTCGGCCTCGGCTGGGGCATGTTCTGGCTCGTGTTCCCCCGTCTGCTCTCCGAGACGCCCTCGGTGTGGGTGGCGATCGGGGCGGCCATGGGCGCCTTCGTGGTCATCCTGGCCACCGAGTCCCGACGGCACCGGATCAATCACGCGGAACGCCGCGCGGCCATGGGCCGCCCGGTGGACGACATCATCTGACACCGTCCGGCATACTCATCCGGCGTGCCCAGGGTGCGCCCATGGGCGGAGAGGCCCGGGGTGCGGTATGAATGGACTATGAGCGTGCGCACCCCCGATCCCAACCCGGGATGGCTGAACGAGGCAGACCTCTACGAGGCTCGCCGTCGACTCCCCATGGTCTACGTGGAGGCCATCCCAGTCCGCCAGGACTCCCTGGGCTATGTCACCGAGGTCGGGCTGCTCTACACGGCCGATGACGACGGCCGCTTCTACCGCACGGTGGTCTCCGGTCGCGTGATGTACCGGGAGACGATCCGGGCAGCCCTGCTGCGGCACATCGAGAAGGACCTCGGCTCCCTGTGTCTGCCGCAGATCCCGCCGTCGCCGACACCCTTCACCGTGGCGGAGTACTTCCCCTACCCGAGCGAGACCGGGCTGGTGGACGACCGGCAGCATGCCGTCTCCCTGGCCTACGTGGTCCCGGTCTCCGGCGAGTGCCAGCCCCGCCAGGATGCCCTCGAGCTGTCCTGGCTCTCTCCGGAGCAGGTGCTCAGCGACGAGGTCCAGGGAGAGTTCGTCGGCGGACGCGGTCAGCTGGTCCGCCAGGCCCTGGCGCACGTCGGCTTCGCCGGCTGACCGTCCTCCTCCGCGGCACCCGGGCGGCTGACGTCGCCACTTGCCCCCGCGCCCTCCCTTCCCCCGCCCACCCCTCCCGCTGAGTTGGTCGGACGTTGTGGAAACTCGAGTCGATCGAGCCGAGTACCCACAACTCCAGACCAACTCACCGCTCCTCAGTGACCGCTGACGCAATATGTCTTGACATTAGAACATCCACGCGACAGAGTGGTGCACACCACGTCATCACCAGCTCGTCGCCGCCACCGGCCGACGACGTCGAGGAGGCCGCAGTGACCACCACTCCCGCCCGCACCCCCAGCACCGCCGAGGACGGCACCCGCTCTCCCATCCTCATCGGCACCGCCCCGGACTCGTGGGGCGTCTGGTTCCCGGACGACCCGCAGCAGACCCCCTGGGAGCGGTTCCTCGACGAGGTGGTGGAGGCGGGCTATCACTGGATCGAGCTCGGCCCCTACGGATACCTGCCCACCGACGCTTCCCGCCTGGCCGATGAGCTCTCCGCCCGGGATCTGAAGGTCTCCGCCGGAACGGTCTTCACCGCCTTCCACCGCGCCGGGGCCGACGAGCGCCAGGCCACCTGGGATCAGATCCACCGCGTCGCCGAGCTGACCTCCGCTGTGGGCGGGGAGCACATCGTGGTCATTCCGGCCATGTGGCGCGACGACGTCACCGGCGAGGCGGTGGAGCCCGGAACCCTCGACGCCGACGGCTGGCGACGCCTGGCCGAGGGCCACGACGAGCTGGGCGCGGTGCTCGAAGAGAAGTACGGCCTGGCCCAGCAGTTCCACTCCCACGCGGACTCCCATGTGTGCTCCATGGACGAGATCCTCCGTTTCCTGGAGGAGACCGACCCACAGCGGGTCAGCCTGTGCCTGGACACCGGCCATGCCGAGTACGGCGGTGCCTCCTCCGCCGAGCTCATCCGGCGCCATCCGGACCGCATCGGCTACCTGCACCTGAAGCAGATCGACCCGGAGGTCATGGAGGTCGTCCGCCGCGACGACCTCACCTGGGCCGCCGCCAACAAAGCCGGTGTCATGGTCGAACCGCCCGGCGGCCTTCCGGACCTCTCCGAGGTCATCGATGAGCTCGAGCAGCTCGGCCGCTCCTTCTTCGGCATCGTCGAACAGGACATGTACCCGGTGACGTCCTTCCACGACCCCCTGCCGATCGCCGCTCGCACCCGGAAGCACCTCTGCGGCTGCGGCTCCCGCACGCGCATCCGCTGACGGGGCCGGAGCCGCAGACGAAGCCGCAGACGCAGCCGCAGACGCAGCGCACCGAATCTCCTCACAGCAGACCCCACATCACTCCTGGCACACCCGAAGGAGCACCCATGACCCACGAGCTCATCACGATGGGACGCATCAGCGTCGACATCTACCCTGACGACATCGGCGTCGGCCTGGCCGACGTCACCCGCTTCGGCAAGTACCTGGGCGGTTCGCCGGCGAACGTGGCCGTGGCCGCCGCCCGGCACGGACGACGCACCGCGGTGATCACCCGCACCGGGGACGACCCCTTCGGCGAGTTCCTCCACCAGGAGCTGCGGCGCTACGGCGTCGACGACCAGTGGGTCACAGCGGTGCCGGAGCTGCAGACCCCGGTCACCTTCTGCGCCATCCGGCCGCCCGAGGACTTCCCGCTCTACTTCTATGGACGCTCCCCCAGCGCCCCGGATTGGGAGATCGAGGCGAACGAGCTCGACACCGATGCCATCGCCGCGGCCCGGATCTTCTGGTCGACCGTCACCGGGCTCTCCCGCCCACGTTCCCGCCAGGCGCAGGTCACCGCCCACGAGGCCCGCCCGCAGGCCTCGCTGACGCCTGGCCAGCACACGGTCCTGGACCTCGACTACCGTCCCATGTTCTGGGACTCGGTGGAGCAGGCTCGAGAGCAGGTCGCCCGGATCCTGCCGCATGTCACCGTGGCGGTGGGCAACTCCGAGGAGTGTGCGGTGGCCGTGGGCGAGGGCACCCCGGACGACCAGGCGGACCGCCTGCTGGAGGCCGGAGTGAAGCTCGCCGTCGTCAAACGAGGCTCCGCCGGCGTCATGGCCGCCACCGCCGAGGAGCGGGTGGTCTCCAAGCCGCTGCCGGTGGAGACCGTCAACGGGCTCGGCGCCGGTGACTCCTTCGGCGGCGCGCTGGTCCACGGCCTGCTCGCCGGATGGCCGCTGGAGCAGGTCCTGGACTACGCCAACGCCGCCGGCGCCCTGGTCGCCACCCGGATCGCCTGCTCCGATGCGATGCCCACCCCCGACGAGGTCACCGCGCTGCTGGCCGAACGCGGCCGCCCCGTCCCCCAGGAGGTCCGGGCATGAGCCGCACCGACCCGCCCCGCACCTCCGAGGCGCTGACCCCGGTCCACCAGCTGCGCCGCGAGATCTCCCCTCCGCAGAGCACATCGCCCGACGACGAGGATCCGCGCCGCTATGAGCCGCTCACCCGCCTCCGACTGGAGCACCCGGAGTCCGTGGCGGCCGCCGCGCAGTCCCGACGACGTCACCCAGGCCCGGTGCACGGACGACAGAGCTTCATCATCGCCGCAGACCATGCCGCCCGCGGCGCCTTGGCGGTGAAGTCCGATCCGCAGGCCATGGCGGACCGGCGCCGGCTGCTCGACCGCCTCCGCATCGCCCTGGCCCACCCGAAGGTGGACGGCGTGCTGGCCTCCCCCGACGTGCTCGACGACCTGCTGCTGCTGGGCGCCCTGGACGGCAAGCTGATCTTCGGCTCCATGAACCGAGCCGGCCTGCCGGGCCTGGTCAATGAGATCGATGACCGCTTCACCGGGCACACCGCCTCAGCCCTGAGTGCCCTCGGGGCAGACGGCGGGAAGATGCTCACCCGGATCGCCTTCGACGACGCCGCCACCACCTCGGTGCTGGAGAGCACCGCCCAGGCGGTGGACCAGCTGCACGCCGACGGACTGATCGCCATGGTGGAGCCGTTCATCTCCCGCACCGAGGCCGGCCGCGTGGTCAACGACCTCTCCACCGAGGCGGTCATCCAGTCGGTGGCCATCGCCCAGGGGCTCGGTGCCAGCTCAGCGCGCACGTGGATGAAGCTGCCGGTGGTCGAGGACATGGAGCGCGTCATGGCCGCCACCACGCTGCCCACGGTCCTGCTCGGCGGAGACCCCTCCGGGCGCACCGACGAGGTCCTGGAGACCTGGCGCCGCGCCCTGGCGCTTCCGGGCGTGCAGGGACTCACGGTGGGCCGGACCCTGCTCTACCCTGACGGCGGTGACGTCGCCGCCGCCGTCGACGCCGCCGCCTCGCTGCTCAACGACAGCACACCCGGCGGCTCACCCGACGCCACAGATCCTGCACCGACCGGAGGACTCGCCCCGGCCGGCGCCACGAAGGAGGACCGATGACCACCCGTGAGATGTCCGTGGCCCAGGCCACCGTGGAGTTCCTCGCCAACCAGCGCACCGTGGACGTCGTCGACGGCGTCCGGACCGAGGTCCGCACGATCCCCGGCATGCACGGGATCTTCGGTCACGGCAATGTCGCCGGCGTCGGGCAGGCGCTGAAGCAGGCGCAGACTCTGGCGCCGGGGCTGATGCCCT
Source organism: Nesterenkonia sp. PF2B19 (assembly GCF_001758425.2). GTDB lineage: Bacteria > Actinomycetota > Actinomycetes > Actinomycetales > Micrococcaceae > Nesterenkonia > Nesterenkonia aethiopica. Next base: position 10,030 of record NZ_MDSS02000031.1, read on the forward strand.
ACCACCAGGGCCGCAACGAGCAGGCCCTGGTCCACCAGGCCGTGGGTTATGCCCGGCACACCCGCCGCCGACAGACCTACGCGGTCACCGCCTCCATCGGACCCGGCTCCACCAATATGGCCACCGGCGCCGCCCTGGCGACGACCAACCGCCTTCCGGCCCTGCTGCTGCCGTCTGACGAGTTCGCCACCCGCGCCCCGGATCCGGTGCTGCAGCAGCTGGAGCTCCCCCATGCCTATGACGTCACCTGCGCGGACCTGTTCCGCCCGATCAGCCGGTACTTCGACCGCGTGCAGCGCCCCGAGCAGCTCTTCTCCGCCCTGCTGAACGGCATGCGGGTGCTGATGGACCCGGCGGAGACCGGTGCGGTGACCATCTCGCTGCCGCAGGACGTGCAGGCCGAACGCATCCTGGTGCCCGAGGAGTTCCTGGCACCTCGCGAATGGCGGATCCGCCGTCCCGCGCCCGAGGAGGTGGACCTCGCCGCCGCAGTGGAGGCCATCCGCGGGGCCCGGCAGCCGCTGATCATCGCCGGCGGGGGTGTGCACTACGGCTTCGCCACCGACGCGCTGCGCACGCTCGCCGAATCCACGGGCATCCCGGTCTCCTACACCCAGGCCGGGGTCGGCACGCTGCAGTGGGATCATCCGCTCTGCCTGGGGGCGATCGGCTCCACCGGATCCACCGCCTCCAACACCTACGCGCGGGACGCCGACGTCATCATCGGCATCGGCACCCGCTACGAGGACTTCACCACCGCCTCCATGACGGCCTTCCGACACCCAGGCGTACGATTCGTCAACATCAACATCGCCTCCCTGGACGCCTACAAGATGGGTGCCGGCGTGCAGATCGTCGCCGACGCCGGCACCACGCTGCCCCTTCTGCGTGAGCGCCTGGAGTCGGTGGGCCACCACACCTCCGCAGAGGTCGCTGAGCTGGTGCGCCGGGAGAAGGCCCGCTGGGACGCCACCGTCGACGAGGCCTTCACCGTGAGGAACCAGCCGCTGCCGGCGCAGACCGAGATCATCGGGGCCGTCAACGAGGCCATGGACGCGCGCGACGTCGTCATCTGCGCGGCCGGATCCCTCCCCGGAGACCTGCACAAGCTCTGGCGGGCCGAGGACCCCTACGGCTACCACGTGGAGTACGCGTTCTCCTGCATGGGCTACGAGATCGCCGGCGGCCTCGGGGTCAAGCGCGCCGCCCTGGCCGAAGCCCAGGCCCAAGGGAAGGCCCCGGAGGACGGCCGCGACGTCGTCGTCATGGTCGGTGACGGCTCCTACCTGATGATGCACACCGAGCTGGTCACCGCCGTGGCCGAACGCATCAAGCTCATCGTGGTGCTGCTGCAGAACCACGGCTACGCTTCGATCGGCTCGCTGTCCGAATCCCTGGGCTCCCAGCGCTTCGGCACGAAGTACCGCTACCTGGAGGACCAGCGACGGTTCGACGGCGCCCATGAGCTGCCCATCGACATCGCCACCAACGCTGAGTCGCTCGGCGTCGACGTCATCCGCGTGGAACCGGGCGAGGACGCGATCGACCGGCTGAACGCCGCCGTCGCCGAGGCCAAGGCCCGCCCGGAGGACTCGGGCCCGGTGCTGATCCACATCACCTCCGATCTCTACCTCGACGCCCCCGACTCCGAGTCCTGGTGGGACGTGCCGGTCACGGGCGTCTCCGAGCTGGACACCACACAGAACGCCTACCAGACCTACCGCGACCACAAGTCCCGGCAGCGGCAGCTGCTCGGCGACGGCCGCGACACCGACGAGAGGAACCACTGATGACCACCACCGAGACGACTCCCCAGACCACTGACGTCCAGAGCGCCGGCGTCGCCGAGATCACCCACTGGATCGACGGCACCGCCGACGCCGGCCACGGCACCCGCCGCCAGGACGTGTTCAACCCTGCCACCGGTCAGGTCAGCGGCACCCTGCACCTGGGCGACGGCGAGGACCTGGAGAAGACCCTGCTGGCCGCGCGGCGCGCCGCCGACCTCTGGGCGGAGACCTCGCTGTCCAAGCGCATGGCCGTGCTGTTCCGATTCCGCGAGCTGGTGGCCTCCCACACCCAGGAGCTGGCCGCGCTGATCACCGCCGAGCACGGCAAGATGCTCTCCGATGCCGCCGGGGAGGTCGCTCGCGGCCTGGAGGTCGTGGAGTTCGCCTGCGCGGCCCCGCAGACGCTGAAGGGCGACTACTCGGACCAGGTCTCCACCGGGATCGACGTCTTCTCCTTCCGGCAGCCCCTGGGTGTGGTCGCCGGAATCACTCCGTTCAACTTCCCCGTCATGGTGCCGCTGTGGATGGCTCCGGTGGCGATCGTGACCGGCAACGCGTTCGTGCTCAAGCCCTCGGAGCGGGACCCCTCGGCCTCCCTGCTGCTGGCCCAGCTGTGGAAGGAGTCCGGGCTGCCCGACGGCGTCTTCCAGGTGCTGCACGGCGACAAGGAGATCGTGGACGGCCTGCTGACCCATGAGCTGGTCGACGGCGTCTCCTTCGTGGGGTCCACTCCGATCGCGCAGTACGTCTATGAGACCGGCACCCGGCACGGCAAGCGCGTCCAGGCCCTCGGCGGGGCGAAGAACCACGCGGTGGTCCTGCCCGACGCCGACCTCGACCTCGCCGCCGATCACCTCTCGGCCGCGGCCTTCGGCTCCGCCGGCGAGCGCTGCATGGCGATCTCCGTGGCCGTGGCGGTGGGCGACGCGGCCGACGCCCTGGTCGAGAAGGTGGGCCAGCGCGCCCGGGACATCACCGTCGGTGACGGCACCCAGGCCGAGGCGGAGATGGGCCCGCTGATCACTCCGGCCTCCAAGGAGCGCGTGCAGCGCCTCGTGGGCGAGGCGGAGGCCGACGGCGCCGCCGTCGTCGTGGACGGGCGTGATCTGGTGGTGGACGGCCGGGAGGAGGGCTTCTTCGTGGGCCCGACCGTGCTGGACCGGGTCCAGGAGCACATGTCTGCCTATGAGCAGGAGATCTTCGGGCCGGTGCTCGCGGTGGTCCGCGTGGACACCCTGGAGGACGCGATCCGGGTGATCAACGCCAACCCATATGGCAACGGCACCGCGATCTTCACCGGCTCCGGCCATGCGGCCCGCACGTTCCAGCGGCAGGTCACTGTGGGCATGATCGGGGTGAACGTGCCGATCCCGGTGCCGGCGGCGCAGCACTCCTTCGGCGGGTGGAAGGACTCGCTGTTCGGGGATCACCACATCTATGGCCCCGACGGCGTGCACTTCTACACGCGCGGGAAGGTCATCACCCAGCGCTGGCCGCATCAGAACGACGAGTCGACCGCGTCGCTGAACTTCCCGTCCAACGGCTGAGACCCTCCCCGCCCGAAGATCGTCCCTCCGTGAGAGATCGTGCCTGAATCCACAGACGATCTCTCACGGAGGGACGATCTGTGTGGCGGGGCACCGCACTGAAATCCATTTCGTCCGAATGTCTGGACAAAGTAATGTGATGCGTCCTACAGTGAGTGACATCACGGAACATCGCACGATCGAGGAGAGCTGAGACCAATGTCGACACCGCAGCAGTCCGAACTCCGCGTCGCCGTCGTCGGCGCCGGGCGCATGGGCTCGGACCACGTGGACCGCCTCGCCCACCACACCCTGCGCGCCCGGGTCAGCGCGCCGTCCGTGGACGTCGACCGCGAGCGGGCCGCCGCCGTCGCCGCCACCGCCGGGGACGCCGCCGGAGAGCCACAGGTGTTCTCCAGCGTGGACGAGCTGCTGACCGCCGAGGCGGCCGACGCCGTCGTGCTGGCCACCCCGGGATTCCTCCACGAGGAGGCCCTCCTGAAGCTCCTCGACGCCGGGATCCCCGTGCTGTGCGAGAAGCCGCTGACCCCGGACCCCGACTCCGCCCTGCGCGTGGTGGAGGCCGAAGTCGCCGCTGGCCGCCAGCTCATCCAGGTGGGCTTCATGCGCCGCTTCGACGCCGGCTACCGCCGGCTGAAGGACGCGATCGCCTCCGGCGAGCTGGGCGAGCTGCTGATGCTCCATCACCAGCACCGCAACCCGGAGGCGCCGGCCGAGTTCACGGACGAGATGGTCATCCATGACTCCGTGGTCCACGAGTTCGACGCCGTCCGGTACTTCACCGGCGAGGAGATCACCGACGTCTCCGTGCGGATCGGACGGACCACCTCCCGGACCGGCAACGTGCGGGACCCCCAGCTGGTCACTGTGCAGACCGAGTCCGGACTGCTGGCCACCGTGGAGATCTTCGTCAACGCCCAGATCGGCTACCAGGTGCACACCCAGGCCACCTTCGAGAACGGTCTGGTGAAGATCGGCGAGGGCTCCGAGGTCGAGGTCACCACCGCCGGCCGCACCGGCGTCGAGGTCGACGCCGGATTCGTCACCCGGTTCCGCGACGCCTACGACCTCGAGGTCCAGCAGTGGGTGGACGCCACCCTGCGCGGCGAGATCGCCGGGCCCAGCGCCTGGGACGGATACGCCACCGCCGCCTGCTGCGCCGCCGGCGTCGCCGCCCAGCAGAGCCGCACGGTCGAGCATGTGGCGCTGGCGCCCAAGCCCAGCTTCTACGCCGCCGCCACAGGCTCCCCCGCCCTGGCCTGAGCCCGACCACTCGCAGACCCTGCCCCCACCTGCCCCGAGGACCCCTCCATGAAGTACGCCCTGGACCCCACCCCCTTCCACCGGACTCACTCGCTGCTGGAGTTCCCGCGGCTCGCCGCGACCTGGGATTCGACTGGCTGCAGATGACCCCGCACCCGGACTTCATCCCGTTCTTCAACCACCCCAAGGCCGACGACGACCTCGTCGCCCGCTTCCGCGCAGCCTGCGCGGATGCCGGCGTCGGCGTCTCCTCCGTGCTGCCGGTGCTGCGCTGGTCCTCCCCCGACCCGGACGCCCGCGAGGCCGCCGTCCGGTACTGGAAGCGGGTCATCCAGATCACCGTGGACCTGGGAGTGGAGCAGATCAACACGGAGTTCTCCGGCCGGCCCGAGCTCGCGGAAGAGTCGGAGCGCGCCTTCTACCGCTCCCTGGAGGAGCTGCTGCCGATCATCGAAGCCGAGGGGCTCAACGTGGCCATCGACCCCCACCCTGATGACTTCGTGGAGCAGGGGCTGGCCGCCTGGCGGGTGATCCGCGGAGCCAACTCGAAGAACCTGAGCTTCGTCTACGTCGCCCCGCACACCTTCCACTACGAGGATCCGATGGCCGCCATCCTCGACGAGGTCGGCGACCGGCTGCGAGTGGTCCACGTGGCCGACACCTATGACCACCACCGCTCGGACGGCCTCCGGTACATCACCAACCCCCCGGGCAACGCGGCCCGGGTGCACCAGCACAACAAGATCGGCGTCGGCGACGTCGACTGGGACCACTTCTTCGCAGAGCTCGCCCGCAACGGCTTCGACCAGCGTGAGGACACGGTCATGGTCACCAGCGTCTTCGGCGAGAACGAGGACGCCATGGAGGTCTCCGCCTATCAGCTGCGTCAGATGCGCGAGCGCATGGCGGCGGCTCGGGGCTGACCCGCCCCCCCTTCCCGCCCCGACCGGGCCCCGCGCCCGGATTCCCCTCCAGGCGCCCGACGTCGCGTCGGGCGTCCGTGAGGCGCACCCACCACCCGGCACAGACAGGATCGCCAGATCATGGACACACACCGCACACGCCCGGCCCCTGACGGGAGCGTCGGCTCCGGGCGGAAGAAGAGCACCGTCCTCATCTACCTCTTCGGGGCTCTCGGAGGGCTCAACTGGGGCTATGACACCGGAGTCATCTCAGCGGCCCTCGTGTACCTGCGCCCCGAGTTCGAGCTCAGCAGCTGGGCCGAGGGCTGGATCGTCACCGGCCTGATCATCGGTGCCGTCTTCGGCGCTGCCGTCGGCGGACGTCTCTCGGACAAGTACGGCCGATGGAAGATCCTCATGGCCACCGCGGTGACGTTCATCGTCGCGCCCATCGGCATGGCGCTGGCCCCGGACCCCAACACGCTGTTCGTCTTCCGTTTCATCGTCGGCCTCGGCTCCGGACTGGCTGCGGTGACGCTGCCGGTCTACCTCTCGGAGATCTCCCCGGCGCGGATCCGCGGAAAGGTCACCGCCTTCTACGCCCTGGCGATCGTCACCGGCCAGTTCATCGGCTTCATCATCGGACTGGCCTTCGCGCCGCTGGAGTCCTGGCGATGGATGCTCGGGCTCTCGGTGGTCCCGTCGCTGCTGTTCGCCGTCGGTCTGGCGTTCATCTGGGAGACGCCCCGCTGGCTGGTCAAGAAGGGCCGAGAGGCCGAGGCCCTGACCATTCTGCACTACGACCGCACCCCCGAGGAGGCCGAGCGGGAGCTGCAGGAGATCCACATCATCAATGAGGCGGAGAAGGCAGCCGGCGCTCAGAATCTCAGGGCACTGCTGCAGCCCTGGGTGAAGCCGATCCTCTTCGTCGGCCTCGGTCTGGCGATCCTGCAGCAGATCATGGGCATCAACACGATCATCTACTACGCGCCCACCACGCTGCAGAACGTCGGCTTCACCGACCAGGCGGCCATCGCCGCCAACCTGATCATCGGCGTCATGAACGTGCTGGCCATCTGGCTGGCCCTGACCTACGCGGACCGCTGGGGGCGCCGGCCGCTGCTGCTCGCAGGGGCCGCGGGCACGTGCCTGAGCCTGGCGGTGCTGGCGCTGACCAACCTGCTGCTGCCCGAGCCGGACGGCTTCGGCGTCGTCGGGATCGTCACCCTGACCTGCATGGCCGTCTACATCTTCATGTTCCAGGCCAGCTGGGGCTCCATGGTCTGGGTGATGCTCGGGGAGATCTTCCCGCTGGGCGTCCGTGCTGCGGCCATGGGCCTGGCCACCACCGCCCTGTGGTTCGCCAACGGCGTCGTCGCCCTGGGGTTCCCTCCGGTGCTGGAAGCGGTCGGCGTGGGCTGGCTGTTCGCCGGGTTCTCCGTGATCTGCTGCGCCGCCCTGGTGTTCACCTACCGGCGAGTGCCGGAGACCAAGGGAAGGTCGCTGGAGGAGATCGAGTCCACCTTCCGCAACACCGCCGGCATGCCGGTGGTGCCGAACCCGAAGCGCATGCGCTGAGTGGCTGCAGGACCTCTCATGAAGGAGACCAGTGATGAGTGAGCAGAGAATCGGCGTCGCCGTCATCGGCGCCGGGATGGCAGGGGCGGCCCACGCGGCGGCCTGGCGAGCCGCCACCACGGTGCGCAGCCCTTTCCCCCGCCCGGTGAAGCTCGCGGCGATCGCCGACCTCGCCGAGCCGCTGGCCCGTGATGTCGCTGGCCGCTACGGGTATGAACGGGTGGAGACCGATTGGCGCGCACTGCTGGAGGCCGAAGACGTCGACGTCGTCTCCGTGGTGGTGGCCAACCGGCTGCACCGGGAGATCGTCGAGGCTCTGGTGGCCGCCGGCAAGCATGTGCTGTGTGAGAAGCCGCTGGCCGACACCCTCGACGACGCCCGTGCCATGGCGGAGACCGCGCGGCGAGCCGAGGACGCCGGCCAGGTGGTCCGCATCGGCTTCACCTTCCGCCGAGCCCCGGGACTTGCCGCTCTGCGTGAGCTGGTGACCTCGGGAGCATTGGGCGAGGTGGTGCATCTTCACGGCCGGTACCTGGCCGACTACGGCTGCGATCCGCAGGTCCCGATGACGTGGCGCTACCGGGGCGGCCCAGGCTCTGGGGCCCTGGCCGACGTCGGCAGCCACCTGCTCTATGCCGCGGAGTTCCTGGCCGGGCCGATGCGCTCCGTGGCCGGGGCACAGTTCCGCACCGTGATCCAGGAGCGTCCGCTGCCGGTGGGGTCCACGGTGGGACATGGGAAGGCGGAGGTCAGTGAGGAGACAGAACCGGTGACCAATGACGACTGGGCTGGTTTCACGGCGCAGTTCGACGTCGCCGCCGGCACCTTTGAGGCCTCCCGGGTGTCCCCCGGGCACCCCAACGGTCTGCGCCTGGAGATCTCCTGCCGCGACGGAGCCGCCGTGTGGGACCAGGAGCGTCCTGCGGAGATCCAGGTCCACACCCGGGACATCGGCGGCAACCGCCAGACCGACAACGGCTTCCGCACCGTGAACCTCGGACCCGGACACCCCTATGTGGGTGAAGGTTTCGCGATGGCCGCCCCGGGCATCGGCTTCGGCCAGAACGACGGCTTCGTGTTCCAGGCCCGCGCGTTCCTGGAAGAGGTGGCCGGGCTGGCCGCGGAGGACTCCTGGCCGCGGAACGCCAGCGTCGAGGACGGCGTGCACAATATGGAGCTGATCGAGGCGATCGCCGCCTCGGCTGCCGCCGGCGGGTCCGAGGTCAGGGTTCCCTGACCTCCGCACCTGACGCCCCGCCGCAAGACCCGCACACGTCGGGTCGAGCTGGTGTGTCAGTGGGCCCCGCGGATGCGCATGGACCGCAGTCGCTCGCCGTCGACGGCGAAGGTGAACTCCGAACGCCCGTTGGCGTGGTTGCTGCGCCAGTCGGCGATCACGGTGACGGCCTCGCCGTCGGCCTCCACAGATTCGACATCCATGGTGCCGCGGGCGCCGATGAACTCGACGTCGCTCCAGGCCTTGATCTCGTCCCGGCCGGTGAAGATGCGGCCGAAGTCGTCGACGAACCCCTCCTCGCCGAACGCGGCGAGAAACGCCTCCTCATCGTGGCGGTTCACGGCGGCGACGAAGCTGCCCACAGGTTCGGGGATGTCCGGCATGATGCCTCCTGCGTGGGTCGTAGAACTGGTCGTGCCCAGGACCCTACGTGCCCTGCCCGCAGGAGCGAAAGAGCCTGCGCCTCACCGCAGCCCGGCCACACGTGCCGCCTCCATGAGCACCGCCGCCGCCTCCTGCACACCCTCCACAGCACCCAATGAGGTGTCTTCGTGCTCGATGTGCACAGCCATGTCGGCGTCCACGTCCGCGAGCGCGGTGAGGAATTCGGCCCACCAGGCGGCGTCGTGCCCGCGCCCCAGCGCCACGAAGTCCCAGGCGGAGGCGGAGGGCCACTCGTTGACGTACTCCTCCGCACCGATCTGCGTGCGGGGCTCGTCGGGACTCAGTCGGCGGAAGCTGTTGTCCAGCACTCCGCACCAGGCGGCCTCGGGATTGATCCGCACGTCCTTGACCGCCGCGTGCGCCACATGCCTGCCCAGCCGGCGCACCACATGGACAGGGTCCATCTGCTGCCAGAACAGGTGGCTGGCGTCCAGCTCCACCCCCAGTCGGCGCGCTCCGGTGCGCTCGAGCAGCTCCAGGAAGCTCGGCGGGTTGAACACCAGGTTCTGGGGGTGCAGCTCCAGGGCCACCGTGACGCCGTGCTCGGCGGCGAGCGCGTCGATCTCCGTCCAGAACGGGACGGCCACCTCCCACTGGTGCTCCAGGACGTCCAGCGCGCGGGAGGACCAGGCGTTGACCACCCAGGTGGGCTGGCCGGCACCGGGCTCCGCACCGGGCAGCCCGGACATGCACACCACTCGGGTCTGTCCCAGCGCCCCGGCCACTCGGATGCTGCGCCGCAGGTCCTCGGCGTGCCGTTCACCGGTGCGTGGGTCCGGATGGAGCGGATTGCCGTTGCAGTTCAGGCCCTGCAGCGACACCCCGGTGTCCTCGAAGATCCGCAGCCATTCGCGGGCGGCGGCGGGGTCGCCGTCGAGCTCCTCCACCGGGATGTGCGCGGCGGGAAGGAACCCGCCGGTGTTGAGCTCGGCGGCGTCCAATCCGGCTTCTGCGACGATCTGCAGCGCGTCGGTCAGCGGACGGTCGTGCAGCGGCGCGGTGTACAGGCCCAGGTGCATCAGGTCCTCCTCAGGGGTCGATCATGTCGTCATCGTCGCGCGAGGTGGTCTGGAGTTGTCGGTACTCGACTCGATCGACTCGAGCATCGACAACTCCAGACCACCTCGCCGAGGGCCTCGACAGGGCGCCTCACTGGGCGGGGCGCCCGCCCAGGGTCTGCTCCAGGTCCGCCTCGACCTGCTTCAGCTCGGCGGTATGGCCGCCCAGCTGGGCCAGCTCATGGCTGAGCTCCTGCAGCTCCGCACCCCCGGCCATCTGTGCGGTGAGATCATCGATGCTGATCTCGTCCTTGACGTGGTACCCGATGGAACGGCCACGTTTGAGGACCATGAACCGGTCCCCCACGGGGAAGGCATGGTGCGGGTTGTGGGTGATGAACACGACCCCCAGGCCCCGGTTCTTGGCCTGCATGATGTAGCGCAGCACGACGCCGGACTGCTTGACCCCCAGCGCGGCGGTCGGCTCATCGAGGATCAGCACCTTCGCGCCGAAGTACACCGCCCGGGCGATGGCCACGCACTGCCGCTCACCGCCGGAGAGCGTGCCGATGGGCTGGTCGACGTCGCGCAGGTCGATGCCCATCTCGAAGAGCTCCTCCTTGGCGATGCGCTTCATGGCCGGCACGTCCAGCCGCTTCAACGGCCCCCAGCCCACGGTCAGCTCCGAGCCGAGGAAGAAGTTCCGCCACACCGGCATGAGCGGCACCACCGCCAGATCCTGGTACACGGTGGCGATGCCCACCTCCAGGGCGTCGCGCGGAGAGTCGAAGACGGTCTCCTCCCCGTTGATCCGCATGACGCCGTCGGTGTGCTGGTGCAGCCCGGCGATGATCTTGATCAGCGTGGACTTCCCGGCGCCGTTGTCGCCCAGCACGCAGGTGACCTGCCCGGCGTGGACGTCCATGGTGACGTCCCTCAGGGCGATGATGTTGCCGTAACGCTTCCCCGCTCCTTCGAGCCGGACCAGCGGGGTCGCCTCGACGCCGTCGGCGACGTCGTCGTGGGGTGACTGCGATGTCGTCTCACTCATGGCCCCTCCTATTTCTTCTCGACCCGACGGCGGACCATCAGGTTCACGATCGTGGCCAGCAGGAGCATCACACCCAGGAAGAAGCGGAACCAGTCCGGGTTCCATTCGGCGTAGATGATGCCGCGGGAGGCCATGCCGAAGATCAGCGCGCCCAAGGCTCCGCCGATGGCCGAGCCGTAGCCGCCGGTCAGCAGGCAGCCGCCGATGACGGCGCCGATGATGTAGAGGAACTCGTTGCCGATGCCCTCACCGGACTGGACGGTGCTGAACGCGAAGAGCTGGTGCATGCCCAGCACCCAGGCGCAGAACCCCACGCCCATGAACAGACCGATCTTGGTGGCGGTGACGGGCACACCGACCGCGCGGGCGGCGTTCTGATCCCCGCCGACGGCGAAGATCCAGTTGCCGATCCTGGTGCGCAGCAGAATGAAGGAGGCCACGGCCACCAGCAGGATCCAGTAGAAGATCGTGATGCGGAAGTTCACCCCGAAGATCGTCACGGAGGAGGCGAAGATCGCCTGGGCGGAGGCGAATCCGTCCATGGTGGAGATCGGCGGGGAGGAGACCGAGCCGCCGATAAGCCGGGTCAGCGCCAGGTTGAGTCCGGTGAGCATCAGGAACATGGCCAGCGTGACGATGAAGCTGGGCAGCTTGGTCTTGATGAAGATCAGCCCGTTGATCGCCCCGATGGCCAGCGAGACGACCAGCGCCAGGGCCACGCCGACCCAGATGTTCGTGGCGAAGTACCAGCTGAACAGGGAGGCCATCAGCGCTGAGGAGATCACGGCCACTCCGGTGGAGAGGTCGAACTCTCCACCGATCATCAGCAGCGAGACGCCGACGACCATGATCCCGATGGTGGAGGCCCCGTAGAGCACCGTGGAGATGCCTCCGGGGGTGGTGAAGGGCGGCGCGACGACGGCGAAGAAGATGAACACCACCATGGCGCCCACCGCCGCCCCGACCTCGGGGCGCGCCATCAGGGTGCCGATCAGACTCCGCTTGCTGACCCGCTCGTCGGCGCCGTCGTCGGGAGCCGCGGGTGCCGCCCCGGCGGGGGCGGTGGATGTCGTGGTCATGAGTCTTGTCCCTTCCGGTCTCAGCGCAGTCCGGCGTCGGCGAACTCGAGCACGGACTCGGCGTTCTCGACGTCGACGATGTTGGGTCCGGTCAGCACCGGCAGTCCGCCGCCCGGCTCGAAGGCGCCGTGGAAGTGCAGCCACAGCGAATCCACCGCCAGGTAGCCCTGCAGCCAGGGCTGCTGGTCGACGGCGAAGAGGATCTCCTCGTCGACGACAGCCTGAGCGATGTCCGCGTTGAGGTCGAAGGAGCCGACGTTGATGTCCGAGCCGGAGGACTGGACCTCGTCCAGGATGGTCATGGTGAAGGGACCCCCGAGGCCGATGATCGCGTCGGCGTCGCCCGCGGAGTCGACCTTCGCCCGGACCGTGGAGGCGACCTGCGTCATGTCCGAGCCCTCCACATAGAGGTTCTCGGTGTCGGGCAGGACCTCCCGGATGCCGTCGCAGCGGGACTCGAGGCCCACGTGTCCCTGTTCCTGGATCACGCAGATGGGGTGCTCGATGCCCTGCTCGTCCAGGTACTCGCCCACGGCCTCGCCGGCCACCGACTCGTTCTGTCCGAAGTGGGCGAAGGCTCCGGCGTCGAAGGCCTCCTCCTCTCCGGCGTTGAGCGAGACGACCGGGACGCCGGCGTCGATGGCGCGCTGGACAGCGGGAGTCATCGCGTCCGGCTTGGCCATGGTGACCGCGATGCCGTCAGCGCCGGCGTCGATGGCGGACTGGATGAGCTCCGCCTGCTGGGCGCCTTCGCGGTGAGAGTTGTAGACCAGGTTGATGTTGTCCTTGGCGGCGGCCTCCTCGGCGCCGCTGCGCACGTAGTCCCAGAAAGTGTCGCCTTCCACCGCGTGGGTGATGAGGTAGACGGTGCGCTCCTCGGTGTCCGCGCCGCCGGCGCGCTCGGTGTCCACGCCGCCGGCGCGCTCGGCGTCGTCGCCTCCGGCGTCGGCCCGGCCCCCTTCGGAGGAGCAGGCCGAGACGAGCAGAGCGGCGATGCCCAGCACGGCGGCGAATCGGGCCGAGGCCCGACGACGGGTGCGACGAGATGTGGAGACGGCCGGGGAGGCAGGGCCGGGAGGCGCGGGTTCAGCGGAGGTGGAGGGGGATTCGAGGGTGCTGCGAGTGATGCGAGGCATGATCTCTCCTTCGAGCCTGCGGCCACGGGGTCGCTGCCGCCGTGGCCGTCGTAGGCTCCATCCTGAGTGACTCGCATCACAATGTCAATAGGATGTCAGGACATATGCACAAATTGCGCCCTCGGCCTGGCCCCGCCTCCCGACGTGAGTTGGTCCGGAGTTGTGGATACTTCGAGCGATCGACTCGAGTATCCACAACTCCGGACCAACTCAGCGGGGTGGGCTCTCATTGCGGCAGGCCGGAATCCCTCACCGGCGCACGCGCACGGCCCTCCCCGTCTCGAGAGACTCCTGGGCGGCGTCGGCCACGCGGGAGGCGTCCACCGCCTCTTCCGGCGGGCACGGGTTCTCCCGCTCGCCCCGGATCAGCTCCACGAAGGCCCGCATCTCCGCGCGATAGGCCTCCGCGAACCGCTCATGAAAGGTCCGATGCGGCGTCCCGGCGGGGAACCTGACCCCCGGCTCGGCGGACCGTCCGGCATAGGAGTCGTCCAGCCCGACCTGCAGCGTGCCGGCGGAGCCTTGCAGCTCCAGGCGGACATCGTGGCCCGCCCCGTTGTACCGGGTGGCCGAGACGGTGGCGACCGTGCCGTCCTCCAGCTCGGCGAGCGCGACGGCGGTGTCGACGTCGCCGACCTGCCCGATCGCCGGGTCCCCGTTGTTGGAGCCCCGCGCGCAGACCTCCACGATCCGCTGGCCGGTCATCCATTGCAGGATGTCGAAGTCGTGGACCGAGCAGTCGCGGAACAGCCCGCCGGAGGTGGCCAGGAACTCCACCGGCGGCGGGGTCATGTCGGCGGTGATGGCCCGGATGGTGTGCAGCCAGCCCAGGTCGCCGCGGTCCAGCGCCTCCTTCGCAGCCAGGCAGCCGGGGTCGAGACGCCGCTGCAGGCCGATCTGCACGGTGCTCCCGAGCCGGGACACCGCTTCGAGCACCGGCAGCGCCGCCTCGGTGGACTCGGCCACCGGCTTCTCACAAAAGGCGGGGATCCCCGCCTCGGCGGCCCGCAGGATCAGCGGCGCGTGGGCGGCTGTGCCCACGGCGATCACGACGCCGTCGGGCGAGCCGCCGCCGGGCGCCCCGGTGAAGAGCTCGTCGACGTTCGGGCGCGCCCGGCAGCCGATGTCCGCGGCGACCTGCCGGGCGCGGGCGGCGTCGACGTCGGCGATCACCAGCTCGACGCCGTCGTCGGCGAGGGCCTGGAGGTGGCGGGCGTGCATGACGCCGATGCGTCCGACGCCGATCAGTCCGACGGTGGTGGTCATGGTGTGCACTCCTGACGCCGGGTCGCGTGGATGACGGGGATCAGCCGGAGAAGGGCAGCCGGGGGTCGATGTCTTGGCCCTCCCAGGTCCGGCGGATCCACCCGTGGTGGGGATCGTCGCTGATCAGCCACTCGCGCACCGGGCCCGGGCCGGCCATGACGTTGAGGTAGTACATGTCATGCCCGGGAGGGGTCATGGCCGGGCCGTGCCAGCCGTAGGGCACCAGGACGACGTCGCCGCTGCGCACCTCCGCGGTCACGTCGATCTCGCGCTCGTCCGAGGCGTAGACGCGCTGATAGCCCATGGCGTCCGGGCCGCCCTCCTCCGGAGTGGGGACCGGCATATCCTTCGCGGTCTGCATCTCGAAGTAGTAGATCTCCTCCAGGGCGGTCTCCCCTTCGGCCTCCTCGTCATGCTTGTGCGGCGGGTAGGAGGACCAGTTCCCGGCGGGCGTGAGGACTTCACAGACGATGAATCGGTCCGCCTCAAGCGTGGCGGGCGTGCCGAAGTTGTGGACCTGACGGGAGCAGACGCCGGCCCCGCGCAGCTCCAGCGGCACCTCCTGGACGCTCAGATGCCGCACGGGATGCTCGGCCGCGGCGGGCGCGGAGGCCACCGCCACGCGTCCGCCCTGAGCAGAGCCGATGGTGAGCGCCTGCCGGATGCCGGTGTAGAGCACGTCGGTGGGGCCATGGAAGACCGACGGCCGCCCGGCGAGCTCGTAGCTCGCGCCGGCGACCTCCACGGTGAACGATCCGGTGAGCGGCACCACGATGCGCTCCTCCTCCTGGGCGTCCAGGGTGAGGGTCTGGCCGGGACTGAGGTCGGCCACGCGCAGCCCGGTGTGCTGCCAGCCGGGCACCTCGGTGGTCGAGTCCGGGGTCCCGAGGTCCAGCATCCAGTCGCCGCGGGCGGCGGAGCCGGCGGGGTGGAACCAGGGCGAGGCGGGGGCTTCGGGGCGTGAGGAGGTCATGGCTGTCCTTTCCAGGCGAGAGGGCAGGGTGGAACGGGCGATGGTGGCGCCTGACGGGTCGGTCAGTTCACCAGGGTGATGTCGAAGGAGTACATGTCCGCCCGGTAGACGTGGTGGCCGCATTCGACGGCGATGCCGCGGCTGTCCAGGGCGGTGCGGTCCATCATCACCAGCGGGGCGCCGACCTCGGTGTCGAGCAGCTCGGCCTGTCGGGCATCGGCCGCTCCGGCACCGACGGTCTGGTGGGCCATACGGAAGTCGATCCCCGCGCGGCGCAGGAGGTTGTAGAGCCCGTCGGACTCGAGCTCGGCCTGCTCGAAGTCGGCGATGCCGCGCGGCACCCAGTTCTCCATGAGGGCGAGCGCGCGGCCGTCCACAGTGCGCAGGCGGACCATGTGATGGACCTCCGCTCCGCGGGTGAGGTTGAGCTGCTCAGCAATCTCGGTCTCGGCCTCCACCAGCTCCAGCGACAGGACGGTGGTCTGCGGCGTCGCCCCTTCGTCCTGGAGGTCGTTGTAGAGGCTGGAGAGCCGCAGGTTGCGCCGCACCGGCGCCCCGACCACCTGGGTGCCGACGCCGCGACGGCGCACCACCAGCCCATTCTGGACGAGCTGATCCATGGCCTGCCGCATGGTGGGGCGGGAGAGGTTGTAGCGCTTGGCGAGGGCGATCTCGTTCTCCAGCTTCGTCTCCGGGGGCAGCAAGCCGTCCCGGATGGCCTTCTCGAAGGCGGAGGCCACCTGATGGTAGAGCGGCACCGGCGATGACCGATCCAGGGTGATGTCGAGGTCACGGGTCACGGGGTCTCCTTCGTGCGTGTAATTGTCAGTTTGTCACGACAATCGCATCTTTGGAAGAGTCTATGGGCTCATGATGTGATCCCGCCCATGATGCCACCGGACCGACGACCTGACGACGCCCACCGGAGACGCTGGCCGGAGCGTCGGTGCGCGTCCAGGCGCGGCCGGTAGACTGGGCCGCTGCCGCAGGACGCGCCCGCCGATCGACGAAAGGGCCTCGATGACCACCCCCGCCCCGGAGAAGACCACCCGACGCCGTCGCCCCCGCCGCCAGCCGCCGCTCAGCGGCCTCGACTGCGCCTCGGATTCGCCGGATGGGTCGTCTCCTGGCTGGTCCCCACCTTCGTGATGGGTGGACTGCTGCTGGGACTCTCCTTCGTGCCCGGCCTCGACGACGACGGCTTCCTCACCCCACTGATCCCACTGATCGGCGGCGCCGCCGTCGGCATCGGCATCCCGGGCACACTGCTGGTGACCTGGCTGTACCGGCACCACCTCAACCCGACCCTGCATGTGTTGGGCTATGTGGTGGTCGGCCTGCTCTACGGGCCGGTGGTCCTGCTGGCCGGCACCGGCGGCCTGATGCCCATGCTCATCCCGCTCGTCGGCTTCCCCGCCGGGGTGCTCCTCGGTGTGGGCCGCTGGGCCGCCCAGCCGCTGGCGACCGTGATCGATCCCGCCACCGACGAGACTCCCGCAGACGACACCCCAGCAGACGACGACGTCGACACCGTCTCACCCACCCCTGGCCGCCGCTGAAGGACATGACGATGACGCAGACCCTCCCGCAGACCACCCGCCCGCCGATGACCTTGACGATCGCCGGCTCCGAAGCCACCGGCGGTGCCGGCGCGCAGGCCGACCTGAAGACCTTCCAGGAGCTGGGCAGCTTCGGCATGATCGCTCTGACCTGCATCGTCTCCTTCGACCCGAAGGATGACTGGAACCACCGCTTCGTGCCGGTGGAGCCGCAGGTCATCGCGGATCAGATCGAGGCCATCTTCGGCGACTATGACGCCGAGGCCCTGGACACGGTGAAGCTGGGCATGATGGGCACTCCGACCACGATCTCCACGGTCTCCGAGGCCCTGGCCGCGCGCCGTCCGCGGCACGTGGTGCTGGACCCGGTGCTGATCTGCAAGGGGCAGGAGCCCGGGCACGCCCTGGACACGGACAACGCCCTGAAGTCCGAGCTGCTCCCGCAGGCCACCTTCGTGACGCCGAACCATTTCGAGGCCGAGCAGCTCTCCGGCATGACGGTGCGCAGCCTCGAGGACCTCACCGCCGCCGCCCACGAGATCCACCGGATCTCCGGGGCAGCCGTGTTGGCCAAGGGCGGAGTGCGGCTGGAGGGCCCGGATGCCGTCGACGTCTTCGTGGACGAGGACGGCGCTGAGGTGCTCCGCTCGCCGAAGATCGGCGAGCATGCCGTCTCCGGTGCCGGATGCTCGCTCGCGGCCGCCGTCGCCGCCGAGCTCTCCAAGGGCGCCACGCCGCTGGAGGCCGCCCGCCGAGCGAAGGAGTTCGTCACCGCGGGCATCCGTCAGCGGGTGGCGGGAGGCACGCCGTTCGACGCGCTGTGGCAGGGCGGCCTGCGCGGCTGACCGCTCCGGCGCCTCTCCCCGCACTCCGGCCTCAGATGCCGACATTCCCGCCCGCCCGACGGGCAGGAGCCTGAGCCGGCCCCAGATGCGAGAGAGGCCCGGGCGGTGCCGTTCTCACCGCCCGGGCCACAACCCTGACCGAGCACCTCTCCGGAGGCCGTTGCACCGAAACCTCCGGGGTCTCCAAGCCAGGTTCTCGTGATGCACGTACACCGTTTCTGTACGTCACGAACTATTTTCCTCCGGCAACGATGGATCCCTCTAGTCGACTTTCGTCTAGTGTTGCGGGGCCCGCACGGCGTGTTGTCCAGCTGACCTCCAGGTTCACCACAGGCTGCCTCCAGGTCAGCGCTTCCAGCTCGTGAAAACCTGGAGATGCCGGGCTACGCCGCGGCTCAGTCCTTCTTCACACCCTGCACTGTGACCACCCAGTGCCCCTTCCGGTCGAAGCCGGCCCGAGCCTGACCGCCGAAGGCCGCCGCGCGGTCCCGGATGCCGATCAGTCCCGCCCCTGAACTGGACCAGCGGGACACCGCCCGGCGACGTGAGGCCACCGTGTTGGTCACCGTGAGACCGGTCTCCTCCTCCCCTGCCCACACGCGGATCCAGCATGTCTGCCCATGGCCGGCGTAGCGGGCCACGTTGGTGGTGCACTCCTGCAGGATCCGGTAGAGCGCGGCGTGGACGGAGCGTGACAGCTCGGAGAGGTCGCCGTCGGCCTCACAGCTGACCGTGAACCCGAGGCCGCGCAGCTGCTCGCAGAAGGTCTCCGCGCCTGTGCGGATGTCCAGTTCGGTGGCCGAGGAGGTGGGAAGGTCTTCCAGGGCCCCGTCCTCGCGCAGCAGGTTGAGCATGCGGCGCAGGTCCTGCAGGGCCGCTCGGGAGGAGTCTCCGATGACCTCGACGGCGTTGCGGTAGGAGTCCTCGGTGTCAGCCATCTGCGCCGCCCGGGACTGCATGGCGATGATGGTGATGTCATGGGCGACGATGTCGTGGAGATCCCGGGCGATCGATTTCCGCTCGGCAGCCACGGACTCGCGGTGTCGCGCCTCGACCTCCTCCAGCTCTCGCCGGGACTGCAGCCGGGCGTTGGTGACCTTCCGGAAGGCGGACCCCAGCCCGTAGGAGCCCATGATCAGCAGCACCATGATCGCCATGAGGACCACCCCGCTGGTGGGGTCCTCCAGCTGGTTCGTCAGGAACCCGGTCCAGATCAGCGTGGCCGCCAGCAGGGACCGACGGAACAGCTTGGTGGTGACCATCGCTCCGACGCCGACCAGCAGGACGGCCAGCACCAACGAGTAGGCCAGGCCTTCGGTGAACAGAGACACCGCCACCATGATCAGCCCGACGACGGCCGCCCAGGTCACCCGCACCCACAGCAGCACCACGCAGCCCACGCTGAGCAGCCCGGCCATGGCGATCTCCACAGGGAAGGACTTCCCCTCGAGCATCTCCAGGATGATGTCGGAGCCCAGGGCGATGCCGAACAGCAGGGTGACGACCACCAGCAGCCACTTGTTCAGGTCCCGGGCGTACCAGAACCCCTGCGATTCGAACTCTCCTGCGACACTCGGCACGCAGCCAGTCTACGAGGACGGCCCCCGTCAGCTCGGCGGCAGGCTCCGGCCCCGTGCGCGCCGGACATCCAGGTCACGCTCCTACAATCGTGCTCATGACCGACACGCCCGCCGATGAGGCCCCGACGGCGCCGACCCCCCGCGCCCCCGAGATCCGGGTCCTCATCGCCGATGACCACCCGATGATGTCCACCGCGCTGCGCACCTATGTGGACTCCACCCGAGGCATGCGGTGCGTGGGTGAGGTGCGGGACGGCAAAGCCGCCGTGGAGCTCGTGGCCCAACTGATGCCCGACGTCGTCGTGATGGACATGCACATGCCCGGCACCGACGGCATCCAGGCCACCGGACAGATCCGCCGCATGTTCGACACCGTCGCGGTGCTGGCGGTGACCACGTTCTCCACGGAGCGGTACGTGATCCCCGCACTGCGCGCCGGGGCGGGCGGGTACATCGTCAAGGACGCCGAGCCGGAGGAGATCATCGAGGCGATCCGGCAGGCCCATGACGGGCTGGCGCCCTTCTCCCCCTCGGTGGCTCGGGAGCTGATGCTCTCGGTGAAGGACGACCCTGCCCAGGTGGAGTCCATGCTGCGCCGCTACCCGGAGCTGCCGCGCATCCCGGAGCGGGAGCTGCAGGGGCTGAAGCTGCTGGCCAGCGGCCGGTCCAACGCAGAGATCGCCGCGGAGATGGTGGTCTCGGAGGCGACGGTGAAGGCCTATATGGGGCGCCTCATGCAGCGCCTCGGCGTCCGCGACCGGGTGCAGCTGATCATCCGCGCCACGGAGCTCGGCCTGGTGGAGCCGGCGCTGGACTGAGGAGGCCCAGCCCGGGCCCCCTCAGACCACGTCCCGTGCCGCCCGCTCACCCCGCGATCGGGTTCTCCAGCTCTCCGGCGTGGATGAGCGAGCCGGAGGCGTCGGCCAGGTCCACCATGTGCCGGGTGTTGCGCAGCTGCAGCCTGTTCAGGCAGGAGTGCGCATAGCGCGGCACCCGCAGGTCCAGCCGACGACGGCGGCTCACCCCCTCCGCCTCGCCGCGGGCCTCCTGCTCCGCCACCACCTGGCTCACCACCTCCCAGAAGGCGGTGTCGGTGAGGACGCCGTCGGCATGCAGCACCCCGGCCAGGTGACGCAGCACCCCGCCGAAGACATCGGTGAAGATCAGCTGGGCGGCCTCGTCGTCGTCGATGACGTGCCGCATCCGGGAGATGTCCTCGTCCAGCTCCCGGTCACCGATGACGGCGGCCTCCTCGCCGATGTCCTTCATGAACACCCCGGTGACCCGGCCCTCCCGCAGCCGCAGGATGATGTTCTCCCCGTGCGGCATGAACGCGAGCTCGTGGACCTCCAGGCAGTGCAGCACCGGCAGCAGGTAGGCCCGCAGGTACTCGCCCAGCCAGGCCCGGGGCTTCAGCCCGGAGTCCTCGATGAGCGCCGCGGCCATCGAGGCGCCGCGCGCGTCCCGGTGCAGCAGCGCGGCCATGGTCATCAGCCGGTCGTCGGGCTCCTCCCGTTCGCCGAGCCGGGCGATCGGGCTCTCCCGCCACAGGGCGGCCAGCATCTTCTGCTGGTCGGAGGAGGCCTCGGCCCGGTGGTACGCGTCGCCGGTGTAGCCGATGGCGGCGTGCTCGCGCAGCACGTCGAAGCCGAGCTCAGCCAACCGGGCGTCGCCGCGCACCTGGACTGCCACCCAGTCATTGATCGCGGGGGTGGCACGCATGTAGGCCGGGGAGAGCCCGCGCAGGAAGCCCATGTTCTGGATGGACAGTGCGGTCTTGATGTAGGACCGCTCCGGGTGCCCGACGTCGAAGGCGGTCCGGATGGACTGCTGGGGCTGCCAGGCCCCGGGCCCCTCCCCCAGCACCACAAGATCACGCCGGGCGATGTCGGGGGCGAAGCTGACCGCCACCCGGTGGCGGAACTGCCAGGGGTGCACCGGCAGGAGCACGTAGTCGGCCGGGTCCAGGCCGAGGTCATGGAGCCGGGCGTGCAGGCGGGCCCGCCCCGCGGCTCCGAGCTCCAGCTCCCAGTGCTGAGCCTCCGTACGCCCGGCGCCGAGGTCCAGCCGAGTGTGGGCCCGTCGGGCGGCCACCCATACGTAGCGGAAGGTTGCACCGGACTCCGGCGCATAGGCGCGCAGGTCGTCCACACTGAAGCCGATGCGCCCGTTGGTGGCCACGAAGCAGGGATGCCCCTCGGTCATGGCCGCCTCGGTGTGCTGCAGGTCCCCGGCGACGTCGAGGTCCCGCCGTCCGCGGGCCAGCTGGGCGGCGGAAGGCCCCCGCGATGGTTCTTGAACGCCGCGCTGGCCAGGGTCGCGGCGACCTCCTCCAGGTAGGTGCCCAGCAGGTCCTCGGGGATGCCGAGGAGGTGCTGCAGCTCGACGATCAGCTCTTGGGCGTCCAGGGGGCGCTGATGGCCGTGGACGGCGTCGAGGCGCTGCAGGCTCTCCTCGTCGAGGACCCAGTGGTCCAGGGCCAGGCGGCGGGCTCGGAACCGGTAGGTGCTGGCGCCGGGGACCTCCAACCTCCAGAGTGGCGCAGCGCCGGCGGGCTCGCCCGGGTCCTGCTCTGCCGTCGGCCTGAGGAGCTTCTCATGGCTGAACTCCGCCAGCGCCTTGGCCACCAGGTGCCGCTGGGCGAGGGCCATGTGCTCGGGCCGCAGATGCTGCGTCCCCGCGTCACCCCCTGACCCCACCTCTGCGGCCGACCCGGCGGCCGACCCGGCGGCCGACCCGGCGACCGACTCTGTTCCCACCCCTGCGGCCGCCGCCTCGGGGCGGGTCCCGCGGGCCAGCACGCTGAGCATGGCCCGTTTGTCCGGCAGGGCGATCTCGCGCAGCTCCTCGAAGCCGACCTCGCGGTTCTTCCGGCGCACCGCATCGTTCTCCACGTCCGGCTCCACCACGAGACGGCCTGCGCCCAACGACCAGCAGTGCGCGACGACGGCCCGCATGATCGCACTGGTCAGTCCGTGGCGCCGGCGTGTCACGTCCTGCGGCGCCGGTGCGACGAGCAGATGCATGCCCAGGTCACCGGTCTCGGCGTCGTGGACGTCGGTGAGCACCACGCGGGTCGGGTCATAGGTCTCCACGCAGACCAAGGCGTCTCCGGCCTCCTCCCCGATCCAGGCGTCCTGGGCGTCGTCGTCGGTGATCTGCTCCAGGTACCGACGCACCTGTCCACGGCTGAGGTGCCCCATCTGCCAGTGGTGGGCGCCCGGGTGGGTCAGCCACCGGTGCACTCGGCCGGCGTCGGTCTCCGGATCAGCGGGCCGGAACACCAGCGGCAGGTCCGAGGTGCCGCAGGCCGGCTCCGTCAGTGCGGGGTCGTCGACGATCGGCACGGCACCGGCAGGGGTGTCTCCCGTGTCTGTGGCCTGTCGGGTCTCGGTCGTCTGTGTGGACATGGTCGCCTGTGGGGTGATGGTCGTCTGTGGGGTGATGGTCATCGTGGCACCTCCGCGGTGGTGGGGAGTCCGAACTGCTGGAAGGCGATGCGCCGCTCCAGCGGGTAGTGCTCCTCGCCGGTGATGGTGGCGAGGATCGAGGCGCTGCGCCAGGCGCCCATGCCGAGGTCCGGCGCGGTCAGCCCGTGAGTGTGCTCCTCGGCGTTCTGCACGAAGATCCGTCCGCCGAGCGTGTCGATGCGGTAGTCCCGCCCGACGGCGAGGCGGCCGGCGGCGTCGCGGCCGATGAGGTGTTCCACGGGTTCCAGGAAGCTCGGGTCCCGGGGCGTGTAGCCGGTGGCGAGAATCAGGTGGCCCGTCTGGTGCTCGGCCTGCTCGCCCAGCTGCCGGTGCACCAGCTGCAACCGGTGGGACCCGTCGGCGGGATCCCAGACGGCGCCGGTGACCTCTGTGTCGGTGAGCATCCCGACCTCGAGGGGCCGGTGGGCGCTGAGCCGATAGAGGGCGTCATGGATCCGGTCGATGGTGGCGGTGCTGATTCCCTTGTAGAGCCCGCGCTGCTCACGGGTGAGCTGGTCGCGCACGCCCTCGGGCAGGCGGTGGAAGTGATCGGTGTACTCGGGAGAGGTCAGCTCCAGGGTCAGCCGGGTGTCCTCCATGGAGAAGAAGCGCGGGGACCGGGTGATCCAGTCCAACCGCAGGTCGTGCTCCCGATGGGACTCCAGCAGGTCCAGGAAGATCTCGGCCGCGGACTGCCCGCTGCCCACCACGGTCGCCGATCCGGCGGCGAGGATCTCCTCGCGGCGGTGCAGGTAGTCCGCCGAATGGGTGGCTGCCGGCGAGGCGTCCACATCCTCCCGCAGCGCGGCGGGCACATGCGGGGCGGTGCCGATGCCCATCACCACGTGGCGTCCCCGACGGACCTCCACCCCGTCCGCGGTGACCGCGGTGACCACGAAGGTGTCGGTGGCGGCGTCGTGCTCCACGGACTCCACCTGACGTCCCCAGCGCAGGGAGGGGAGCCGATCGGCGGCCCACCGGCAGTAGGCGTCGTACTCGCTGCGCAGCGGGTGGAAGTCCTCGCGGATGTAGAACGGGTAGAGCCGCCCGGTCTGCTTGAGCCAGTTCAGGAAGGAGAACTCGGAGGTCGGGTCCGCCATGGTCACCAGGTCGGCGAGGAACGGCACCTGGATGGTGGCGTCGGTCAGCATCATGCCGTGGTGCCAGGCGAAGCCGTCGCGGGAGTCGAGGAAGACGGCGTCGACGTCCTCCAGGGGGTGGGCCAGGCAGGCCAGCCCGAGGTTGAAGGGACCGATGCCGATTCCGACGACGTCGTGCACGGCGCCTCCGCCAGCTTCCTCCGGGGTCGGTGTGCTGGTCATCGAGAGGCCTCCTCGGCGAGACTGGCCGGCGCTCCGGCCCGGTGACGGTGCAGGATGCGGGCGCATTCGGCGACCTCGTCCAGGCTCTGGGCCACCTGCTCGGCGGTGGTCTCCGGGTCCAGCAGCGTGAGCTTCAGACAGGGCCGGGAGTCCAGGACGGTCTTGGCGACCATGACCCGCCCAGACTCCTGGAGCACCTGGCGGACCAGCGCGACCAGCGCATCGGCGTCCTGGTCCCCCACGCCTGCCGGCTGCCACCGGAAGAGCACCGTGGTGAGATCGGTGGGAGCGAGCAGCTGCAGCTCATCGTGGCCCTCCACGTGGCGATGCACCTCCTGGGTGAGGTCCAGCAGGGCGTCCCAGGCCCGCCCGACGGCGTCGACGCCCGCCCCGCGCAGGGTCGCGTAGAGCTTCAGGGCGTCGAAGCGTCGGGTGGTCTGCAACGACTTGTCCACCTGATTGGGCTCGGCGCCGCCGGCGGGGTTGAGGTAGTCGGCGTGCCAGGCTCCTCGCCCCAGGTCTGCGGGGTCGCGCACCACCAGGGCGGAGGAGGAGACCGGCTGGAACCAGGCCTTGTGGAAGTCCAGCGTCACGCTGCGGGCCGATTCGATGCCGGCCAGCCGATGGGCCTGGCGCTCCGAGGCCAGCAGCCCGCAGCCGTAGGCGGCGTCCACGTGGAGCCAGAGGCGCTGGCCGCGGCAGATCTCGGCCAGCGGTTCGAGCGGATCGATGACCCCGCGGTCGGTGGTGCCGGCAGTGGCGGCCACGGCCATGGGAACCCGGCCGTCGGCGGCGATCTCCTCGAGGAGGCGCCGCAGGGCTGCCGGGTCCATGCGGCCGGCGTCGTCCGAGTCCACGGTGATGACCGCGTCGTCGCTGAGGCCGAGGAGCAGCGCGGCCTTGGCGATGCTGAAGTGGCTCTGCGAGCTGGTGAGCACCACCAGCTGCTGCTGGCGCACCGCACGGGCGGGCCCGGAGGTGCCGGTCAGGGCCGCCTCCCGGGCCAGGAACAGGGCCTGCAGGTTGGACTGGGTGCCTCCCGAGGTGAAGATGCCGTCGCCCCGGCTGTAGCCGATGCGCCCGGCGATCCAGCTGATCAGGCGGCGCTCCAGGAACGTGCCGATGCGGGACTGGTCGTAGGTGTCCACGGAGGGGTTGACGGCGGCGAGCACGGCCTCGGCGGCCACAGCGTGCACGTCGACGGGACAGTTCAGATGGGACAGGTACGCCGGGTGGTGGTACCAGACGGCTTCGGCGAGGAAGAGCTCGTCGAGCTCCTGGAGCAGGGCGGGGCCGCCGATGCCGGGGGCGTCGAGGTCGACGGCGGCGGCTCGGTCGGCGAGCTCACGCTGAGGCGTGTTGGTGGAGGGCGCGTCGGCGGAGGCGAGTCGCAGGGAGATCCGCGAGCTGACCTCCCCCATGAGGGCGTCATAGGACCCGGTGGCTCCGGGGCGCAGAAGGGTGAGCTGATCTGGGAGGACATCATGTGAAGCTGTCATGTGAGGGGAGCATAACTGCAATTACGTCATATTCAAGTGCTGTAATCCTGTGAGGTTGCTGGAAGCTGCTTGTGGGCCCGGTGCACTGCCGATGGCCCGGGCCCGTCGGCGCGGCCGCGAGGGCCTGCCAGGACGCAGGTGTCCCGCGCTGACCGGAGGTACAAGAAAGCCCACCCAGCCCTCGCTGCCCCATGCTCAGAGTGAGGCATGTCACCAACCTGTGACGTTGCGCGTCGTCGACACCTGCGGGCTGGCATCCGTCGCACACGCAGTGACTCTCGGGTAACATGTGGGGCGGCGCACATCACCGACCAGCTGCTGGAGGCCCTCATGCGAGCCGAGATCGACCCGGACTACGACGTCACGACGCCCCGCGACCTGGACTACTACGGCGTCTTCGCGGACATCCCTGATCAGGACCGTGCCTGGTGGACCCGTGCCCGGGAGTTCTCCACGGGCCTCGAGGAACGCATGACGCAGTGCTGGGAGGCCGGAGAGTACCCCGTGGATCTGGTCCGAGACGCTGGCGCCCGCGGGCTGCTCACCGACGGGGTCGACGTCGACGGCGTGGGCGAGGGCCTGAGCACCCTCTCCCCTCTGGCGGCCGGACTGGTCAACATGGAGACCTCCCGGACCGACGGCTCCCTGGGCACCGCACTGGCCGTGCAGGGCGGTCTGGCACTGCGCACGCTGGCGATGTTCGGCTCCGATGAGCAGAAGCAGCAACACCTCGCCGACCTGGCCACCGCCCGCACCCTGGGCTCCTTCGCCCTGACCGAGCCCACCCACGGCTCCGACTCGGTCTCCCTGGAGACCACCGCGCAGCTGGTCGGCGATGAGACCACCGGCCACTACGTGCTCAACGGCGCCAAGAAGTGGATCGGCAACGGCGCCTCCGGCGGCATCACCTTCACCTGGGCCCGGGTCTCCGGCGGCGAACACGACGGACAGGTCCGCTGCTTCCTGGTCGACCAGGAGACGGAGGGCTACCGGGCCGAAGTCATCGAAGGCAAGGCCTCGCTGCGCGCCATCCACCAGGCGGTCATCGAGTACCACGACGTCACCCTGCCCGCCGACGCAGTGCTGCCCGGCTCACACTCGTTCAAAGACACCTCCAAGGTCCTCTTCGCGACCCGGCTGGGAGTGGCGTGGTCCGCCGTCGGACACGCCGCCGCCGTCGTGGAGGCCGCCCTGAACTATGCGACCCAGCGGGAGCAGTTCAGCAAGCCGCTGGCCGGGTTCCAGCAGGTCCAGGAGCGGCTGACCTGGATGACCTCCGAGCTGACCTCCATGCAGCTGCACGTGCGGAAGGTGACCGAGCTCGACGCCGCTGGGAAGCTCTCCGGCCCGCAGGCCTCGATGGCGAAGTACCACAACACTCGCAAGGCCCGGGCGATCGCCCAGGTGGCTCGCGACATGCTCGGCGGCAACGGCATCCTGCTGAAGAACAAAGTGGCCCGGCACATGGCTGACATCGAGGCCATCCACACCTATGAGGGCACCGAGTCAGTGCAGTCCCTGATCATCGGGCGCGACCTGACCGGGCACTCCGCCTTCGCCTGACCCCTCCCCCGCGCTGAGTTGGTCTGGAGTTTTGGGTACTCGACTCGATCGAGTCGAGTACCCAAAACTCCAGACCAACTCGCGAGCCCTTCAGCCGCGAGCTCTCCCTGCGGGGACTCGATCCTGCCTACAGTGACAGCTATGCTGCTGATCTCGATGAGCACCTCGCTGGACGGGTTCACCGCGGACCGCACCGGCGACTTCAGCTGGGGCGCCCCGGACGAAGAGCTGTTCCGTTTCCATCTGGACACGGTGCGCGGGCTCGGAGCCTGCCTGTGCGGGCGTCGCCTCTACGAGACGATGCTCCCCTGGGAGACGGATCCGCTGATGCGGGAGAACGCCCTCGGTGCGGAGTTCGCCGACGTCTGGGCCGCGCTGCCGAAGATCGTGTTCAGCCGCAGCCTGGACCAGGTAGAGGGGAACGCCCGGCTGGCGCAGCGCTCCCTGGCCGAGGAGATCCCCGCGGTGCTCGCCGCGACCGAGCAGGACGTGGAGATCGGCGGCCCCACGCTGGCCGCCCAGGCTGTGGAGCTCGGACTGGTGGAGGAGTACCAGATCTTCCGGCACCCGATCATCCTCGGCGGAGGCACTCCCCTGCTGCCGCCAGTGGACGAGGCCGTACCCCTGGAGCTGGTGGAGAGCCGCGTCTTCGGCGGCCGCGTGGTCTATGAGCGGTATCGACGTGCCGAGGGGTCACGGGGCTGATCGGCACCGAGACCTCAGCATTCGATGACGTTGACCGCCAGCCCGCCCTGGGCCGTCTCCTTGTACTTGGAGGACATGTCCGCCCCGGTCTCGCGCATGGTCACGATGACCTCGTCGAGGCTGACCCGGTGCGAGCCGTCCCCCATCAGCGCCATCCGGGCGGCATTGACGGCCTTCGTGGCCGCGATGGCGTTGCGCTCGATGCACGGCACCTGCACCAGGCCTGAGATGGGGTCACAGGTCAGCCCGAGATTGTGCTCCATCGCGATCTCCGCGGCATTCTCCACCTGCTCCGGAGTACCCCCGAGCACCTCACACAGCCCGGCCGCCGCCATCGAGGAGGCCGACCCCACCTCTCCCTGGCACCCCACCTCGGCGCCAGAGATCGAGGCCTGCTCCTTGTAGAGCACCCCGATCGCTGAGGCAGTGAGCAGGTACCGCACCACGATCTCGTCGCGCTCTTCTCGCGCGGCGTAGCTCCCCCCGGGGCCGTAGTGCGTGGCGTAGAAGCCCACCGCGGGGATGATCCCTGCCGCCCCGTTGGTCGGCGCCGTGACCACCCGCCCGCCGGAGGCGTTCTCCTCGTTCACGGCCAACGCCACCAGGTTCACCCACTCCTGCCAATAGGCGTGGGAACGCTCGGGGTCCTTCTCCGTCAGCTGGGCATGCCAGTCGGGCGCACGACTCGGACCTTCAGGCCCCCGGGGAGGACACCGGTCCGACGCAGGGCAGAGTTCTTGCACTCCTCCATGACCTGCCAGATGTGCAGCACCCCGGCACGCACCTCCGCTTCGCTGCGGACGGCGGTCTCATTGGCCATCATCACCTCGGAGACGGCCCGGCCGGTGCTGCGGCAGTGCTCCATGAGCTCGGCCGCCGTGGTGAAGGGGTGGGGAACCTCCGCCTCGGTGGACTCCACGGCATCACCCAGTGAGGCGTCCTCCGCTTCGGCGGCGGTGAGCACGAACCCTCCTCCGATGGAGAAGTAGGTCTGCTCGGCCAGGACGCCGCCGTCGTCGTCGAGGGCTGTGATGGCCATTCCGTTGCTGTGCTGCGGCAGGAAGGTCAGGGGCCTCAGCACCAGATCCTCGGTGCGCAGCGCGATGTCACGGCGTCGCCCCAGCTGCTCGGCCACCCGGACCGTCCCGGTGGCGCGCATATCGGCCAGCCGGTCATCGACCTGACGGGGAAGGATCTCCTCCGCGTCCCAGCCCTCCAGGCCCAGCAGCACGGCGTCGAACGTGCCGTGGCCCTGCCCGGTGGCGGCCAGGGAGCCGTAGAGGTCCACCCGGACCTCCGCGAGAGGACCGCCCTCCCCTGCCTCCAGAGGGGCGGTCAGCTCCTCGACCACGAACCGCCGCGCAGCCCGCATCGGCCCCACCGTGTGCGAGGACGACGGACCGATCCCCACACTGAACAGATCAAACACACTGATCGCCATGACGGATCACCTCTCCCTGCGGTAGAAGGGCAGCTGGACGACTTCGAAGGGCTGCGCCTTGCCGCGCACGTCGATGTCGAGCCGTGTACCGGGCTCGGTGAACTCCACGTCCACATAGGCCATCGCGATCGGGTGGCCCAGGGTGGGGCTGGGCTGGCCAGAGGTCACCACGCCGATCTGCTGACCGGCGCGCTCCCCCTCGGCGGCCAGCACCGGGTATCCCCCGCGGCCTGCGCGGCGGCCCAGGCCCTTCAGCCCGACGAGCCGCTGACCCGTGGTCTTCCCACGGCCCTCGGCCTTGGCCTGCTGCAGCGCGGCGCGGCCCACGAAGTCCTCCTCCTTGGAGAAGGACACCACAGGCAGTCCGGCCTCGAAGCTGACCCGCTCGGTGGAGAGTTCATTGCCGTAGAGCGGCATCCCGGCCTCCAGGCGCAGGGAGTCGCGGCAGGCCAGCCCGCAGGGGGTGAGGCCGTGCTCCTCGCCACGGCTGAGCAGCGCCCGCCACAGGGCGCCGGCCTTGTCGTCCCGCAGGAACATCTCGAAGCCGTCCTCGCCGGTGTACCCGGTGCGGGCCAGCAGGATCTCCTCGCCGCCGATCGTCACGGTGTCCGCCGCGTAGTAGGGCAGGTTCTCCACAATGGTGGTCTCGTCCAGGCGCACCAGAGAGGAGACGATGGCCTCCGCCTTCGGTCCCTGGACGGCGATGAGACTGATCGCCTCGGACTCGTCCCAGACCTCCACGTCGAAGCCGGTCGCACGCTCGGCCATCGCGGCATACACGGTCTCCCGGTTGCCGGCGTTGGGGACGATCAGATACTCGTCCTCCGTGATGCGGTAACCGATGAGATCGTCGAGGATGCCGCCGTCGGGCGCGCAGATCAGCGAGTATTTGGCCTTGCCGACCTTCACCTTGGCCAGGTCCCCCACCAGCGCGGTGTTCAGGTACGTGGCAGCGTCGGGGCCGGCCACGCGGATCTCTCCCATGTGGGAGAGGTCGAAGAGTCCGGCGGTCTCGCGCACCGCCCGGTGCTCGGTGAGCTCGGAGGTGTACTTCAGGGGCATGCGCCAGCCGCCGAAGTCGGTGAAGCTGGCGCCCAGCGCCTCGTGCTCGGCCGCCAGGGCGGTCTCGCGCAGCGGGGTGTCCGCCGACGTCGTCGTCTGCGTCTGCTGCGGGGTGGTCTCAGTCATGGAGCGTCTCCTGATCGGTTCATCGTCTCTCCGTGAGAGATCGTCCCTGAATCCAACGACGATCTCTCACCGAGAGACGATCTGTGCGGGTGCGTCGGCGTCAGCGGCCGTCAGCTGATCTCGAACGCCTCGGGCGGCGGGCAGCTGCACACCAGGTTGCGGTCCCCGTGGGCGCCGTCGATACGGCTCACCGGCGGGAAGTACTTGTCCTGCAGCACCCCGGGCACCGGGAAGGCGCCCTGCTGCCGGGAGTAGGCCCGGTCCCAGTCGTCGGAGGCGACGACGGCGGCCGGGTGCGGAGCATGCCGCAGCGGCGCGTCCGCAGCCTCCACCTCGCCGTCGATGACCTGCTGGATCTCGGCCCGGATGGCGATCATCGCCTCGATGAACCGGTCGATCTCCGCCAGGTCCTCGGACTCGGTGGGCTCCACCATCAAGGTCCCGTTGACCGGGAAGGCCAGCGTCGGGGCGTGGAAACCGTAGTCGATGAGCCGCTTGCACACGTCCTCGGCGGTGATCCCGGAGCGTTTGGTCAGCTCCCGCAGGTCCAGAATGCACTCGTGGGCCACCAGGTCCCCCTCCCCGGTGTAGAGGGTCGGGAAGTGATCCGCCAGGCGCCGGGAGATGTAGTTTGCGCTCAGCAGGGCGTGCGCGGTGGCGCTGGTCAGCCCCTCGGCACCCATCATCGCCAGATACGCCCAGGAGATGGGCAGCACGCCGGCCGAGCCGTAGGGGGTGGAGGTCACCGGGGCGCCGCCGCGGCTGGCCGCGTCGGTG
>NZ_MDSS02000032.1 GCF_001758425.2 Nesterenkonia sp. PF2B19
CGCGCGCGCGCCGAGCAGCGGCGCGCTGGCTCGCCGCCCTGGGCCTGGCCGGATTCGAGCAGCGCCGCCCCGGGCAGCTCTCAGGCGGACAGGCCCAGCGGGTGGCCATCGCCCGGGCCCAGGTCAACGAGCCGGCCGTGGTGTTCGCCGACGAGCCCACCGGTGCGCTGGACTCCGCGACCTCCGAGTCGGTGCTCGACGCCCTGCTGAGCTCCACCGTCTCGCGGGGAGCCCCGCTGGTCATGGTCACCCATGACGAGTCCGTGGCCGCCCGCTGTTCGCGGCTGATCCGCCTGCAGGACGGCCGCGTGGTCCACGACTCCGCGGAGGTGGCCGCATGAACCGCCTGTTCCTGTCTCGGCTGTTCAGCCAGCGGGAGGTCTGGACGCTGCCGGTGGCGGCCTTCTCGATCACCAGCGGCATCGCCTACATGGTGGTGGGCGGGGCGGCCTGGTTCTTCCGGATCGAGGGGGAGCTGGCCGGCCTCTACATGGTGCTGGCCGCCGTCGCGCTGGTGCTGCTGACGGTGCCCATGGTGCTCCTCATGGCGTCCTCGGCGCGGCTGATGGCCCGCCGTCGGGACGAACGGCTCTCCAGCCTGCGGCTGCTCGGAGCCTCCGGCCGTCAGCTGCGCGGTCTGGCGCTGGCCGAGTCCGCGGTGCTGGCGGTCGCCGGCGTCGTCGGTGGGGCCGTCCTGTACCTGGCGCTGATGCCGCTGGTCGGGCTGCTGCCCTTCGCCGGCGAACGCATGGGGGTGGACGGGCTGTGGATGGGCCCGCTCATGCTGGTGGGCACCGCGGCCGTGCTGGTGCTGGTGGCGGTGGCCAGTGCGGCGGTCGGGATGCGACGCATCGAGATCACGCCTCTGGGCGTGCGCACCCGCACCCTCCCGGCACGCGTCCACTGGGTACGCCTGCTCGTCGCCGGTGCGGGTTTCGTGATAGCCCAGACGCTGGCTCAGGTGTTGGGCGTGGGGTCCATGGCCGTGGTGCTGACCATGGTGCTGGCGGCGATCGCGGTGCCGTTGGTGGCGATCCACCTGCTGGGGCCGTGGGTGCTGAAGATCGTCACCGGCTGGCAGCTCCGCCGGGCGGGGACGGCGGAACGGCTCATCGCCGCGCGCAGCGTGCTGGAGTCGCCGCAGCAGATGTGGCAGCAGGTCGGCGGCGTCGCGATCACCACCTATGTGGGGGTGATCGCCGGCGCCGGGATGGGCCTGGCCTCCCTCGGGGCGAGCGGCTCGGTGGACCCCACGGACCTGATGCTGCTGGGTGATGTCCAGCGCGGCGTGCTGCTGACGCTGGCGGTGTCGTTCGTGATGACAGCCTGCGCGGTGGGCATCAGCCAGACCGCCCAGGTGCTGGACCGGCGGGACCTGTACTCTTCGCTGGCCAAGATGGGCTTCGAACTGCCCCAGCTGGCGGCCATCCGCCGGCTGGCGGTGATGCGCTCGCTGCTGGCGGTGGTGCTCATCGCCGTGCTGGCCGCGGCGTCGACCGCGCTGCCGCTGGTGGGTGCTGCGGTGCTGCTGGCTCCGGCCTCAGCCGCCACCGTGGCCGGGGTGCTGGTGCTCGGTGTGCTGGTGGTGCTGCTCGGCGTGCTCGCCAGCCGACCCACGCTTCGTCGGGTCATCGCCGTCTGAGGAGACGGCCTCGGACTGAGCGGGCCGCTGCGGACTGGGCCGTCCTGGACCGATGCCACTAGGCTCGGAGAGGCCCTGTCCGCCGACCACTTCTCAGGAGTCGCTGTGCGCATCGTCCTCACCCGCTGGCCCCATCAGGCCGGGCAGCTGGAGGCCGGGCTGCGCGAGGTCGGGGTCGACGTCGGGTTCCTCCCGGTGACCGAGCAGCGGCTGCCGCAGGACCTTGGGGAGCTGCAGGCCGCCGTCGCCGACCTGGCCGCGGGGCGTGTCGACTGGCTGCTGCTGACATCACGCACCACCGTCTGGGCTCTGCAGCAGGCGGGCTGGGACGGCACTGTGCCGTCGGGGACCAGGATCGGGGTGACCGGGTCTGGCACCGCCCAGGCTCTGCCCCGCGGATCCGAAGACGTGTGGATGCCGCACCGCGAGGCCAGCGCTGCGGGAATCCTCACCTGCCTCCCGGACGCTGAGCCCGGAGAGCGGGTGCTGCTGCCGCAGTCGGCGCAGGCCCGGCCGCAGCTGGTGGAGGGGCTGAGAGCCTCCGGTCGTGACGTCACCCAGGTGACGGCCTATGAGACGGTCAGCAGGGTGACGGACGGGGGTCTCCCGCCGTCGCAGGACCCCGGGGCCCTGGGGCCGGGAGATCTCACCGACGCCGACGTCGTGCTGGTCACCAGTTCGTCCGCGGCCCGGGCGTGGTCGCAGCTGAAGCTCGCCGACGGCGTGAGGCCACGGCTGCTGGCGATCGGGCGGCCGACGCCGTCGCGCTGGCTGAGCTGGGGCTCCCGGCACGCACCTTGGACGGGGTGTCGGCCGGCGCGGTGATGCGCGCGCTGCGGCGAGGGTGAGGGGCGTGCCGTCGTCGGGATGGGGCCCGGGCGCTGTGCGCGAACACTCAGGGCAGCTGACGGCAGCGCTCCGGCCGCTTCACTAGAATGGGCGGGGATGTCGCTGGCAGTGCCGCCGCATGTGCCGGGTGTCCCTCGGACCAGTCCGCCGTGTCCTGTCCACCAGACCCCAGGAGTTCCTGCGTGAGTTTCCCCGCCCGCCGCCCGCGTCGCCTGCGCCGCACCCCTGCACTCCGCCGCCTGGTGGCCGAGACCCGGCTGCACCCGGCCGATCTGATCCTTCCGGTGTTCGTCCGCGAGGGGCTCACCGAGCCCAGCCCGATCAGCTCCATGCCCGGGGTGGTGCAGCACACCGAGGCCACGCTGCTCGAGGCCGCCGATGAGGCGCGTGAGCTGGGCCTGGGCGGGATCATGCTCTTCGGAATCCCCGCCGTCCGTGACGCCTCCGGCACGGCATCCCTGGACCCGGAGGGCATCCTGAACCGCAGCATCCGGGCGGTGAAGGAGCGTGTGGGGGAGGAGCTGCCGGTGATGAGCGACCTCTGCCTGGACGAGTTCACCGACCACGGCCACTGCGGGGTGCTCACCGCCGACGGGGCGGTCGACAATGACGCCACGCTGGAGATCTACGCGCAGATGGGTGTGGCCCAGGCCGAGGCCGGCGCCGACGTCGTCGCGCCCTCCGGCATGATGGACGGCCAGGTGGCGGTGATTCGCCAGGCGTTGGACGACGCCGGCCACCAGGACGTGCCGATCCTCGCCTATTCGGCCAAGTACGCCTCGGCCTTCTACGGTCCCTTCCGGGAGGCGGTGGACTCCCAGCTTTCCGGGGACCGACGCACCTACCAGATGGACGCGCCCAACCGGACAGAGGCGCTGCGCGAGGCGGAGCTGGACATCACCGAGGGTGCGGACATGATCATGGTCAAGCCCGCCACCGCCTACCTGGACATCCTGGCCGACGTCGCCGAGATCAGCGACGTGCCCGTGGCGGCCTATCAGGTCAGCGGTGAGTACGCGATGATCGAGCAGCCGCCGCCCGGGGGTGGATCGACCGCCGGGCCGTGATCCTGGAGTCCATCACCGCCATCCGCCGCGCCGGCGCCACGAACGTGCTGACCTATCACGCCGCCGAGATCGCCGGCTGGCTGCGCGAGAATTCCTGACCTGTAGACCCTGTGATGCGAGAGGACTCCGTGACGAACCCCCAGACCAACCAGCAGCTCTTCGACTCCGCCCGCGACCTGATGCCCGGCGGGGTGAACTCCCCGGTGCGGGCCTTCGGCTCGGTCGGAGGGACCCCGGCGTTCATGGTCTCCGCCGAGGGGCCCTACCTCACCGACGCCGAGGGCACGCAGTACGTGGACCTCGTCGGCTCCTGGGGGCCGGCGCTGCTGGGGCACAAGCCCCCGCAGGTCATCGAGGCCGTGCACGCCGCCGTCGACGCCGGCCTGGGCTTCGGCACCTCCCATCCCGCCGAGACGCGACTGGCCGAGCTGGTGCGCTCCCGGGTTCAGGATGAGGCCGGGCGCGGCGCGGAGATGATCCGCATGGTCTCCACCGGCACGGAAGCCACGATGACGGCCATCCGCCTGGCCCGAGGCGCCACCGGACGGAACCTGGTGATCAAGTTCGCCGGCTGCTACCACGGGCATTCGGACGGGCTGCTGGCCGCCGCCGGCTCAGGCGTGGCCACCCTGGGGCTGCCCGGCTCGGCCGGGGTGACCGAGGCGCAGGCCTCCGAGACCATCGTGATCGAGTACAACGACCGCGCCGCCCTGGAGCAGGTCTTCGCCGAGCGGGGCGACGACGTCGCCGCCGTCATCACCGAGGCCACCCCGGCGAACATGGGCGTGGTGCCCCCGGGGGAGGGCTTCAACGCCTTCATCCGGGAGATCACCTCCCGGCACGGTGCGCTGATGATCTTCGACGAGGTCATGACCGGCTTCCGCATCACCGAGGCCGGGTACTGGGGCGCCTCCGGCCGGGTGGAGGGCTGGCTCCCGGACCTGTTCACGTTCGGGAAGGTCATCGGCGGGGGGCTTCCCACCGCCGCGGTGGCCGGACGGCGCGAGATCATGGAGCACCTGGCGCCCACCGGGCCCGTCTACCACGCGGGCACGCTCTCCGGAAACCCGGTGGCGATGGCCGCCGGTGTGGCCACCCTCGAGCACGCCACCGCGGAGGTGTACCAGCACATCGACCGGCAGGCCGACGTCGTGGCCTCCGCCTTGGGAGAGGCGCTGGACGCCGCCGGGGTGGACCACTCCATCCAGAAGGTCGGCTCCCTGTTCTCCGTGGCCTTCGGCACCTCGGCCGCCGGAGTGAGCAACTACGCGCAGGCGCAGGCTCAGGAGGCCTTCCGCTACGGGCCGTTCTTCCACGCCATGCTGGAGGCCGGGGTGTACCTGCCGCCCAGCGTGTTCGAGGCCTGGTTCCTCTCCGCCGCCCACGACGACGCCGCCGTCCAGCGGATCCTCGACGCCCTGCCGAAGGCGGCCGAGGCTGCCGCAGCCGCATAGACAGATCGAGTGGCCACGAATCACCGGATCTCCGGGGTGACACGCCGTGTCAGAGCCCCAGATGCCGTGATTCGTGGCCACTCGTTGTTCTGCGGGCTGCGTCAGCTCGCCGACTGGCGGATGGTGCCGTACTTCAGGGCGGACCAGAAGTCTCCGCGCACGTAGCGCTGCTCCGGGTCCGGGTCGAAGTCGAAGCTGCGCGCCTGACCCTTGCTCAGCGCCTCGGCCACCAGACGCCGCCGGCGCTGGCTGGCTCGGACCTGGTCTTCGAGCGTGGCGAGGTCGTAGCGGGCGTCCAGCTCACCGCGCAGGGCGGTGACGACGTCGGCGTAGGCCGGGTCGTCGGCCACATTGCGCAGTTCGTCAGGATCGGCCTGCAGGTCGAACAGCTGATCCGGGTCGCCGGGGCAGGTGATGAACTTGTGCGGCCCACGGACGATGGTCAGCTGCGGGCGCACGGTGCCTTCGGCGAGATACTCGATGACGACGTCCCGGCTGTCCGGGTCGAGCTCTCCGGCGGCCTCCTTCCGGGCGATCTCCAGCATGGAGTCCCCGCGGGTCTCTGCCGCGGGGGCCTGCCCCAGCTGCAGCAGCGTGGGCATCAGGTCCAGCAGAGAGACCGGGGTCCGGTACCGGCCCTTCTGCACCAGGTGCTCCGGTCCGTGGATGATCATCGGGACTCGTGCGGACTGCTCGTAGGGGGACATCTTGTACCAGAGGCCCTTCTCACCGAGCATGTCGCCGTGGTCGGAGGTGACGATGATGACCGTGTTATCCATCAGCCCCAGCTTCTCCAGCTGCGCCCGGATGCGCCCCACGTGGTCGTCGATGTAGCTGACGGCCGCGTAGTAGGCGTGACGGGCCCGCCGCACCTCGTCGATGCCGGGGTCCCGGAGGTCGAAGCCGCTCATCGCCCGCAGCCGGTGGCTGTGCGGGTCGGAGGCCGGGTCCGGGACCTCCGGATGGGCGGGGTCCGGGATGTCTCCGTCGCCGAACCGGACCCAGTGCTCCTGGGGCGGCTCGTAGGGGTCATGCGGGTGGATGAAGCTGGACACCATCAGGAACGGCCGGGCCTGCTCTCCGTGGGCTTCGGCCCACTGGCGGGCCCGGACCCGGTCGTTGAGATGGCGCAGCGTGCGGAAGGCCACCTCGTCGTCGAAGTCCTGCTGGACCGAGGCTTCTGAGACCCCGGCGTCGAAGACGGCCTCGGCGTCGTGGTACCACTGCAGCTTCTGGTCGAAGGGCAGGTCCCAGTCCGGGACCATGTCCAGGTCCGCCGGGTAGACGTCGGTGGTGAGCCGCTCCTCGAATCCGTGGTGCTGGTCGGCGCCGATGAAGTGCATCCGGCCCACCAGGGCGGTGTGGTAGCCGGCGTTGCGCAGGTGGTGCGCGAAGGTCGGCTCGGAGGAGGCGAAGTCATCGCCGTTGTCGAAGCAGCCCAGCTCGGAGGGCATGGTGCCGGTCATCATCGAGGCACGGGACGGCGCACACAGCGGAGTGTTGCAGTAGGCCCGGTCAAAGACCGCGCCCTCGGCGGCCAACGCGTCGATGTGCGGCGTCTTGGCTGCCTCGTCGCCGTAGGCGCCCAGGGCCTGGGCGGCCATCTGGTCGGCCTGGATGACCACGATGTTCGGAGGGGAGACGGTAGCTCCGTCAGCAGGGGGAGACACGGTTCCGTCGTGGTGGGAGACGTGCTCTTCAGTCATCCTGCATCCCTCCTTCTGGGTCTGCGCGTGAGTGTGGACGCCCGTGGAGGCACGGGCCGTGGCCAGCGTACATGTTCGCGATGGTTAAGGTGGTGGGGATGGCTTCGACAGATGATGCGCCTCCCTGCTGTGCCGCCTCCCGTGGGGCGTCCGGTCCTGCTTCTCCCGCGGCTTCTGATGTCTTATCCGACGACGGCGGTGCGGTGGGCTCTGCCGTGCCGGGCCCCAGCAGGGCTGAGCTGGAGACACTGGCCGCCGCGGCTCCGGACGAGTTGGCCCTGGTGGGGCTCGACGGCGGGGCCTTCCGGATGGGCAGT
Source organism: Nesterenkonia sp. PF2B19 (assembly GCF_001758425.2). GTDB lineage: Bacteria > Actinomycetota > Actinomycetes > Actinomycetales > Micrococcaceae > Nesterenkonia > Nesterenkonia aethiopica. Next base: position 7,036 of record NZ_MDSS02000032.1, read on the forward strand.
GAGGATGCGCTGGCCTACCCGCAGGACGGGGAGGGACCGGTGCGGTCGGTGGAGGTGGCGCCCTTCGCGATCTCGGCGACCACAGTCACGGTGGCGGAGTTCGCGGTGTTCGTGCTGGCCACCGGGCACGTCACCGATGCTCAGCGGTGTGGGGACTCCCTGGTGTTCGCCGGAAACCTGGCGCCCCAGGCGGCTGAACGGCTGCCCCGGGTGGCGGAGGCTCCTTGGTGGTGCCAGGTGCCGGGGGCGACATGGTTCACCCCGGAAGGGCCAGGGTCCTCGGTGCGTGGCAGAGAGGACCACCCGGTCACCCATGTCTCGCAACGGGACGCGGTGGCCTATACGGCCTGGCTGGGCGCCCGTCTGCCATCGGAGCAGGAGTGGGAGTTCGCCGCCCGCGGGGGTCTGGACCAGCAGCCCTACCCGTGGGGTGTGGTGCGCGACCCGGACGGTGTGCGGCGGATGAACATCTTCCCGGGCACCTTCCCGGATGAGCCGGGCGGCCCGGTGGGGACGGTTCCGGTACGGTCCTTCGAGCCGAACGGCTACGGACTGTTCAACGTGACCGGCAATGTGTGGGAATGGACGGCGAGCAGGTGGTCTGGGGACTCGGACGAGCCGGTGATGCGGGGTGGGTCGTACATGTGCCACGAGTCCTATTGCCGGAGATACCGGACCTCGGCGCGCAGCTCCGCGACGGCGGACACGTCCTTGGGGCATGCCGGGTTCCGGGTGGCGTTGAGTCGGTGATCTCGGGGCCGGAGCGGGGTCTGTGGCGTCGGGATGATGAGGTCAGGTGAGTTCGGAGTGTTTCTGGGGGTCGTGGGAGATCACGGACTGCAGCGGTGCGACGGCGAGTGTGGCGATGGCCAGGCAGGCGAGGGCGTAGCCGACGTGGCTGTTGAGGGAGTCGCGCAGATGCGGAAGCACCCACATGAGCACGGCCATGAGGGCGGCCGTAAGGGCCATCATCGGCATCGCGGCGCCGGTGAGGCGCGTGGCGCCGTGGGAGCGCATCCAGTAGTGGATGGACCCGATCACGGCACCACCGAAGAGGACGGTGTTCAGGAGAAACAGGATCCAGTAGCCGGTTGAGCGGTCTTCGGAGAGAACCGGCAGGGACCCGTGGCCGAAGAAGAAGGCGGTTGCGGAGACTGTCAGCAGAAACGCGGCCCAGCCGTCATGGGGCGCCCCGAGCGCGGGCTTCTCCGGGGAGGCGTCCTGAATCTGTGCTGTCTGTGAATCAGCCATGGAACCACCTCATCACATGGGCCAACTCGGGTCTACGACGGCGTCCGGGCGGGTCTTGCGGAAGTACTCCTGCAGGGACGCGGCCTGTTCGGCCTTCCAGCCGATCTGCAGCTGATGAAGGTCCGCTGCGGGGATCTGGATCTGCGGGTATCGAGCGGCCAGGGCGTTGCCGACCTCGACGGCGGCCCAGGCGTCCGGGGCGGCCGAGTGGGCGTCGTCGAGCTCCACCTGATAGTGCGTGGAGAGGTGCCCCAGCGTGCGCTTGCCGCGCCGGAACTGATCGACCTGCTTGTCGATGACCAGCGCGTCGATGACCGGGATGGCGGTGGGGAAACCGACGCCGTGGCGCTGAGCCTCCTGGGCCAGGACGGTGAGGTCATAGGGGGCGTTGAAGATGACTACCGGTGTGCCCGAGGCGAACTCCTGGGAGAGCGCGTAGACGATCTGGGGGATCGCTTCGGCCGCCAGTTGGCCCTCGGCTTGTGCCCGTTCGGTGGTGATGCCGTGGATGGCGGTGGTCTCGGCCGGGATCTCCACACCCGGGTTCACCAGCCACTCCTGCACTCGGACGGAGGAGGCGGGCGCGGTCAGGCCGGGGGAGACTTCGTCGTGAGGTTCGAAGATCACCACGGCGGCAGAGACGATCCGGGCGACCCGGGGGTCACGAGAGGTCGTCTCCAGGTCGAAGCCGACCCGGCGGCCCAGGTGCCAGGAGTCGCCGTTGGCGGGAAGGTCGAAGAGCATCGGGTTGTCCACACCTCCACACTATCCCGGGGGTGTGACACGGCTGGGGCGACTCAGGCGGGGCGTTGTCCACAGGCGCAGCGAGAACTCCGACGCGCGGCCTGCGTTTTGTCTAGGGTGTGGTGGTGGCAGAACATGACGAGAGGGTGGAGGGAACTGTGACTCTCACGGAGTCTGGTGCCATGCGGCGAGTGGGGTCGCTGGCCATGGTGACGCTTCTGGGCATGACGGCGGTCGCCTGCGGGACGGAGCAGGAGCCGGAGGAGTTGGAGGGCGCGACGGATCAGCCGACGACGGCGGGGAAGGTGCCGAGGCTGGGGAGGAGCCGACCCCGGTGCCGGCTTCCTCGGCCGGACCAGCCGAGAACTGGCCCGAGCCGGAGGTACCCGACGAGGTCTATGAGGAGACCGAGGAGGGGGCGCTGGCGGCTCTTGAATCATGGTTCGAAGCACGCCATTATCTGCAGCTCACCGGTGATGACGGTCCGTTGTGGGACCTATCCTCGCAAGACTGTGAGCATTGCACGAATGTCGCAGATCGCCTCACCGAAGCGTATGAATCCGGCGATCGATGGTATGACGCTGAAAGCACAACCATCGATAGCCCGTACGCCAGAGAGGCCGCAGACGGCGTTTACACGATCCTCTTGGATGTCCACGAAGGCGAGTTCACTTTTTATGAGGTGGGACAGGTCCTAGGCGAGGGCGGTGGGAAGCACTACGACGTGAGTGAAGCGATTCTGGTTTACGAGGATGGATCATGGCTCGTTCGTGAGCTGGCAGTGGAACAGGCGGAGTGAACGTGCGCTGTCGTGGCCATGGTCCGGGTGTCGGAGTGCTGAGCGTAGCGTGTCTGTGGTTCATGGTGTTTTCGCTCGGACTGTCTGCAACTGCAGGGCATGCAACTTCTGCGCCTTCGTTCGACCAGAGGTTCATCGGTGATATCGATGAGGATGGTGTGAGCATCACTGGGATTGAAGATGTTCTGCCGGAGGTCATCGAGGAACGTGCGCCGGTTCCCGGTTCTGATCCAGTATCGCCTGACCAGGACACAGTTGATCGCCCAGTCGAGATTGAGTCGGTGGAGGAGCCTCCTTCGGAAGTAGAAACTCCCGACCCCTACTGTCTGGACGAGATCGGTGGTGGTCGATTGGATTGCCGCGAGCGAGTTGACCGTCGATGCTTCTCACAGGACCAGGACGTCGCCGTAGGGACCGACGAGGACGGCAACGAGGGCTATTACTGCGTCGATCGCCCTGAGCGTGCCGACGAGCCCGATGAAGTTGAGGGCGCCGAAGACGACGAGGATGACGTCGTCGACCTTCTCGCCCAGCTGCCGGGTGCTGTCGAGGAGGAGTTCTCGACTCTGCAGATCGACGGCGGCTCGGTGTCCTTCGAAGAGTCGCTGCTGGGTTTCGGGTACCTCAATCGGCACACGCACATGTTCGCGGACGTGGAGGAACAGATCGTCGAGACGGAGCTGCTGGGCTTCGACGTGGAGATCCGCGCGATCCCTGAGAGCTTCCAGTGGGACTACGGCGACGGGAACCAGCGCACCACCTATCAGTCAGGCGAGCCGCTGCCGGAGTACTGGGCGGGTGAACCGGTGGACAAGACGGATGCCGAGACGCCGACCAGCCATGTGTACACCGAGACCGGGGTCTTCGACGTCACTCTGACCACGACGTTCTCCGGCCAGTACCGCGTCGACGGCGGAGAGTGGGTCGTGATCCCGGGGGCCTCGGACGTCGCCTCGTCGCCGGGGGAGGCCGACATCTGGCGACAGTCCAGCCGCAATGTCTCGGGTCCTTGCCGGAGCCAGGAGGAGTGGGGTTGCAACGGGCCGGTGGAACTGGATCCCGGAGACAGGCCGCCCAAGATCTTCCAGGATCAGTATGACGAGCACGGCAACTGGATCGGCGAGCATCCCTGATTCCCGGAATCACCTGGCTCTGTTCCCCCTGAACCAGACATGTCACACCCCTCTGATTGAATGAGTGGCATGGAGTTCGATGCGTCCCAAGGTCAGGTCCTCGCCGCAGTCGCCGAGCCCGGACACGGCCCCGTCCTGGTTCATGGGGGCCCTGGCAGCGGCAAGTCGACGTTGACCGCTGAACTGGCCCTGCGGCATCTGGAAGCCGGCCTGGACTCGCACCGGCTCCTCGTGCTCTCGCCGACTCGGGCGTCCTCGGCGGCGCTGCGGGACGAGATCGAGACCTCCTGGGCGCGCCGCGACAGCACCGGTCGGGGCGGGTCGCTCTCGGAGCAGCCGTCGCGGTCCTTCGCCTCCTACGCCTTCTGGCTCCTCGGCGAGGCGCGACGCCGGGAGATCCTCTCTTTCCGAGCCCGGCAGCCACGCCTGCTCTCCGGTGCTGAGCAGGACAGCATCATCCGCGAGCTGCTCGCGCCGGACCCCACCACGGGACTGGCCGCCGTTCATTGGCCCTCCGCGCTCCGTGAAGCGGCGGGCACCGACGGATTCCGCAAGGAGATCCGTGAGCTCTTCGACCGCGCCGCCGAGTACGGGGTCTCCCCGGGCCAGCTGCGGGCACTCGCAGACGCCTGCGGCCGCCCTGAATGGCGGGCCGCTGCGGACCTCTATGAGAGCTACCGCGAGGACCTCGACGCCGGTTCCAACGCTGACGCTTTCGACCCCGCCGGGCTGATCAACGAGGCCTGCAACCTGCTGGAGGAGAATCCGGAGTTCCTCGACGATGAACGGGTCCGGCTGCAACGGGTGGTCGTCGACGACGTCCACGAGGCGACCCCCAGCGTGTTCCGTCTGCTGCGACTCATCGGAGCAGGCCAGGACGTGATCGCCTTCGCCACCCCAGAGACTGCGGTGCAGGGGTTCCGCGGCGCTCGCCCCGACAAGCTGCGCAGCTGGACGATCGCCCCGCAGCGCCTCACCGCTGAATCGGCAGAACGCAGCGGCATGACGCTCAACCCGGAGACGGACCTGGAGATCGACGGCGTCGTGCGGCGCAGCGTCTCCGGAGCGATGACCCCAGACCCGCACGGCGGACTCCCCGGCGCAGCCCCTCAGTGATGGTGCTGCGGGGGAATCACCGCATCGCCCCCGAGGTGGGCCGCGCCTACGCGCGAGCAGTCCGTCGCCTCGCTCCCATCGGCCCCCAGGAGCCCCGCCAGCCGTGGCTGAAGCTCCTGGGCGACGGCGCCGACACTGCGCCGCACGCCGCACCCGGCTCCTGCGCCGTGGAGATCGTGCCCCAGGACTACCTGGCCGAGCAGTTCGTCCTCCAGGAGGTCCTGGACCGTCACCACCGGGCCGGTGTGCCGTTCGACGAGATCGCCGTCATCGCGCGCAACGGGGCCATGCTGCAGCGCCTCGTGCGCATGTTCCAGGCCCAGGGAGTCCCCGTCCAGCAGTCCATGAGCGATGTGGTCCTCAACCAGGAGCCTGCTGTCCATCCCTTGCTGCGGATCCTCGACGTCGTCGCCGATCCCGAGGCACAGCCCGTCGAGCTGCCTGAGGCGCTCACCCTGCTGACCAGCCGGTACGGGGAAGCCGACTCCATGACCCTGCGCAACCTGCGCCAGGTGCTGCGACAGCAGGAACGACGCAGTGCCGTCGGCGAGCCGCGCAGCTCGGACGAGCTGCTGTGTGCGGCCATCAACACCCCAGAGGACCCGGTCGTCGCCGCAGTGCAGGCGCAGGAACGCTACCGCCACCTGACTCGGGGCGCCGCACGGATCTCCGCCATGATCCGGTCCGGGCGAGCGGCCTTCGATGCTGCCACGGGGCCCGAAGAGCTGCTGTGGGCGATCTGGGACGCGGCCGGGGTCAGCGCCCACTGGGCTGGTGTCTCCCGCAAGCCGACCGCCGAAGGGAGGGTCGCGGATCAGGACCTGGACGCTGTCATGGCGCTGTTTCAGGCCGCTGAACGCTTCGCGGACCAGAACCCGGGAGCAACGCCTCAGGCGTTCGTGGACCACATGGAGCGCCTCGAGCTGCCCATGGACACTCTGGCGAAGACCTCCGCCGGGGATCAGGCGGTGGAGGTCCTCACCCCGGCCAGTGCGGCCGGCCGCGAATTCGACACGGTCATCCTCACCGGACTCCAGGAGGGGGCCTGGCCCAACCTCAACCCCCGCGGTCAGCTTCTCGGCGGGGGCCAGCTCGTCGACGTCGTCGAAGGCCGCACGGACACCTCTGCACAGTCTCCGCTGGTGAAACGCATGTCCGTGCTGCAGGACGAGTACCGGCTCTTCGCCTCCGCCGTCTCCCGCGCCAAGCGCCGGCTCTTCGCCGTCGCCGTCCACGGGCAGGAGGAGAGCCCTTCGATGCTGCTGGACCTGGTGGTCCCCCCGAATGAGCGCACGGCCCGCGGATCGGCCATCCCACGGCCCATCACCGCCCCGCGGCTCATCGCGGAGCTCCGCTGCCACCTGGAGCACAGCTTCCAGCGCGAGCTCGACGGCGCCACCGCCTCACCGGCGGATGAGCAGGAACGTGAGGCCGCCGCCCGGGCGCTCGCCCGGCTGGCGCACGACGGGCTCACCGGAGCCCACCCGGACCAGTGGTGGGGGCTCCCTGAACTCAGCACCGAGGATCCGCTGCTCGGCCCCGAGGACGTCGTGCGGGTCTCACCCTCCAGCGTGCAGACCGCCGTGGAGTCCCCGCTGCAGTGGTTCACCAGTGCCGCCGGGGGAGTGGAGGCCACCGATTTCAGCCGCATGCTCGGCTCTCTCATCCACGAGATCGCCGAACATCACCCGACCGAGACGGAAGTGGACGTGCTGCTCAAGGAGCTCGAGCAACGGTGGCACAGCCTCGGCCGGGACGAGGGTTGGGAGGCTGAGAGGGACCGCCGTCGGGCCGAGACCATGATCGGCAAGCTCGCCCAGTACTTCCGGGCCGCCCAGCAGGAGGGCCGCGAGGTCGAAGCCCGCGAGCTGCAGGTCGAGGCCACCCTCGAGGTACCCGTGCCCGAGGTCCAGCACACTGACGAGGACGGTGCCGTGACTCCGGAGGCTCGGCCTGACCTGACCCGTACGGTCCAGATCCGCGGGGTGATCGACCGAGTCGAGCGGACCGCCGACGGGAAACTGTTCGTCATCGATCTCAAGACCGGGCGCGGCAAGCCCACCAAGGATGACATCGTCACCCACGCCCAGCTCGGGGCCTACCAGTTGCTGGTCTCCCTGGGAGCGGTGGATCAGGCCCTGACCAGCGCGGCAGGAGAGGACCAGGGCTCCGGCACAGCACGGCCCGAGCGACCTTCCGGCAGCCTGGGTGCGGCCCTGCTGCACGTGGGGACCGGGGTCAAGAAGATCGATCTCCAGGGCCAGACGGCATTGGGGGAGGGAGACAGTTGGCCCTTGGAGCAGGTCACCCTGGCGGCTCAGGTGATGTCCGGGGCCCGGTACGACGCCTTCCATGCCTCCCAAGGACGGGGCTGCCGGATCGGCGCCCTCTGCCCGCTCTGCACTGACGCGAAGCAGGTGACCCAGCCATGAATTCGTCCTCTCTCGCCACAGGAGACCCCGTGCCCGACGCAGACTCCGCTGCCCGTGTGGCCACCGTCCGCCACAGCGCCCGGGACATCGCCGACGCCCTCCAGCGGGACACCCCGCCGGAGAAGCGTCTCTATCCCACTCCGGAGCAGCAGGACGTCATCGAAGCCGGCCTTGATCCGATGCTCGTGGTCGCCGGCGCCGGCTCGGGGAAGACCGCCACGATGGCGGACCGGGTCGTGTGGCTGGTCGCCAACGGCCTCGTTCGGCCCGACCAGATCCTCGGAGTCACCTTCACCAAGAAGGCCGCCGGTGAGCTCAAGGAGCGCATCACCGGGCGGCTGCGTCAGCTCATCGAAGCGGACCTGATCGCCCCCGAGGACATCGTCCCTCCGGAGCTTGTCGACGACGCCCGGACCCAGTCGATCTCGGAGCTGCTGACCCCGGCGGTGTCCACCTACCACTCCTACGCCAACACCCTGGTAGGAGAGTACGGGCTGCACATCGGCCTGGAGCCGGAGACCCAGCTGATCGGGGAGGCCAAGGCCTGGCAGATGGTGCACCGCATCGCCAGCAGCTACGAGCGGGCCCAGGTGCTCGTAGACGCGGAGCAGTCTGCGGGGAACCTCGCCGGCCAGGTCATGCAGCTCGCCTCGGACTGTGCGGAGCATCTGCGCACCCCCGACGACGTCGAGGCTCACCTGGATGTGGAGCTCGCCCGCTACGACGGGTGGGTCGCCGATGGGGCCTCACCGAAGAAGGAACAGATCGCTCTCGCCCAGTCGCTGCGTGTGCGCCGCGAAATGGCAGAGCTGGTGCGTCGCTTCCAGGAGGCCAAGCGTCACGAGGGCTTCATGGACTTCGGGGACCTGCTGCGCTTCGCCGCGCAGATCGCCATGGACGTGCCCAGCGCGGGAGCCGCCGAGCGCGAGAAGTACAAGGTGGTGCTGCTCGACGAGTTCCAGGACACCTCCTTCGCCCAGCTGGCGCTGTTCTCCCACCTGTACGGCGCCGGGATCGACGGGCGCGGAGAATCCGGCGGCGTGGGGCACGCGGTGACCGCTGTGGGGGATCCGAACCAGTCGATCTACGGCTTCCGCGGCGCCTCAGCCGGGCAGCTCTTCGACTTCCCCCAGGCCTTCCCTGCTGTGGATCCGGCCACTGGGGACCGCCGAGCCGCCGATCTGAAGCAGCTGACCGTCGCCTGGCGCAACGGCCGCACCATCCTTGAGGTCGCCAATCGGATCGTGGAGCCCTTTCGCCCGGACTCGGCCGATTCCCTGGGCAAGCCCTGGCGGCAGCACAATGCGCATCTGCGTGCCCGGCTGAAGCCTCTGAGCTCCCCGGACGGCGCGGGGGACGGCACGGTCCGCGTCGGCTGGTTCAGCTCCGAGGCGGAGGAGTCCCAGGCCATCGCCGCCCAGCTGGCTGACACCCTTGACGTGCTGCCTGGTGCGGACCGTCCCAGCTGCGCGGTGCTCTCCCGGACCCGCGCCCAGCTGGAGACGGTGGCGGAGCACCTGCGGGCCGCCGGCATCGAGTACGAGCTGGTGGGGCTCTCCGGGCTGCTCAGGACCCCGGAGGTGGCCGAAGTGCTGGCCTATCTCCGGGTGGTGGCGGACCCCGGCCGTTCTGATGCGCTGATCCGGATCCTGGCCGGAGCTAGGTACCGTATCGGGCCCAAGGACCTGGTCCAGCTGCAGCGTGCGGCCCGTGACCTGGAAGGTCTGCGTCTGCGAACCGATGCCGACCAGGAGACCGCCGACGGTGCGGATGCGGAGGACCGGTACGAGTCCACTGCACTGGAGATGGACGAGCGCTCGTCCCTGGTGGAAGCCCTGGAGCGTCTCCAGGACGACCCGCAGCAGGCGGAGAGGCTCGGACTGTCGGCTGAGGGCCATCGCCGCCTGGTGCTGGCCAAGAATCAGATCCGGCGTCTGCGTCAGTGGACCGGGCTGGACATCGGTGTGCTGATCCAACGAGTCATCAGCGACACCGGCCTGGACATTGAGGTCGCCGCCCGGCCCTGGGAGGAGCAGCACCATGCGGCTCGGCAGCTGGATGCGCTCATCGATGAGGCCGAGGGCTACGCAGCTACCGAGACCACCCCGGACCTGCGCAGCTTTCTGGACTGGTTGGATGCCGCGGAGGAGCGCGAGCGAGGACTCGAGCAGGCCGACGTCGAGCCCCGGCCCGGGGCGGTGCAGCTGCTGACCGTGCACGCCTCGAAGGGACTCGAATGGGATGTGGTCGTGGTGGCGGGCCTGCGGGAGGAGAAGTTCCCCAGCAAGCAGGCTGATCGCTGGACCGGAAGCAACGGGATGTTGCCGGCCCGTCTCCGCGGTGATCGCCGCAGCATCCCGCAGTGGGAGTCGGACCAGGAGGAGCTGCGGGCCTGGGCTGTGTCCGCCGGGTTCGGCGCCTGGAAGCAGTTCACCGAGGAGAACCCCGTCTACTCCCAGGACGTCCGGGACTTCACCCGGGAGGAGGAGCGACGCCTGGCCTATGTGGCGGTCACCCGGGCGAGGCACCTGCTGATCTGCACGGGGGCCTGCTTCTACGGACCGAGCAAGGGCCAGGAGCCCTCCGAGTTCCTGGAAGAGATCCGCGAGGTCGTCGACGCCGACGGCGGGGCTGGTCAGAACCGGTTGGCGTGGGCCGAGGTCGAGGACCTCACCGCCAACCCGTTGGCCGGGCAGGTGCTTGGGGCGCACTGGCCCTATGATCCGTTGGCTCCGATGCCCATCGCCCGCTACCGGAAGCAGGAAGCGCCTGAAGGTGAGGCCCGGCTGGCGACGATGGAGCTGATCGAAGCCCCAGCGCAGGTACCGGGGCGCCGCCCGGCCCTCACACGTTCGGCCGACCTGGTGCGCACCGCGGCGGCCGAGCTGGAGGCCGACGCCGGGGTTCAGGCCCAGGCCGAGCTGACGCCCTGGGAGCAGGAAGCCCAGTGGATCGTCGACAGGGTGCGCTCCCAGCGGCGGGGGAGCGGCTTACCTTCCTTCCCGTCACACATCAGCGTCTCCGGGGTGGTCGGCCTCGCGCAGAACGCCAAAGGCGTGGCGGAGTTCGCCCGCCGGCCCGTGCCGGTGAAGCCCTCTCAGGCGGCCCGCCGCGGCACGGTGATGCACGAATGGATCGAGGAGTTCTACCAGACCCGCAGTCGGCTCCCGGACATCGAAGAGCCGGGGAGGGGGGATGAAGAGCTCGACGACGCCTTCGACCTCGCCCAGGTCAAGGACCAGTTCACCGACACCGAGTGGGCGCAGCGTCAGCTGTACGCCGCCGAGATCCCCGTGGAGACCTCCATCGATGGTGTGGTAGTGCGCGGCCGGATCGACGCCGTCTTCGGCCGTGACCAGGACGGTCGGGACCTCACCGCTCAGGACCACCACCGCTGGGAGCTGATGCCGAGTGCAGAACGAAACGCTCAGATGCAGCAGTGCCAGTGGCACCTGGTCGACTGGAAGACCGGCATGGTGCCCACAGGGAAGGACCTCACGGAGAAGCAGCTGCAGCTGGCGGTGTACCGGTTGGCCTTCCATCGGCTCTACGGGGTGCCGCTGGACCAGATCGAGGCCTCGTTCTTCTACGTGGAGCACGGGGTCACGGTGCCCGGCACAGACCTGCCCGAGGCGGACGCATTGGAAGCGCACATCCGTGGGGCCCGGAGACATTTCGGGGAGTAAGGCGCTCGTCAGGCAGTCGTAGAAGGACTACCGTTCAGGCACCGGCATCAGACTGGAGAAGCTCATGGGCAGTGAAGACCTCGAACTCGATGCAGCTATTCGCGACTACGCATTCTCCTGGCTCGATCGAAAGACCAGGGGAGGTCACGAAGCACTGACATGGCAGGACATTCTGGCCTTTAGCCAGGAGAATCCGTATGGAGTGGCCTTGGCGCTGCGTCCGCAGGGGATCTTTAAGCCTCGTGTCATGTCGGCTGCGCTGTCCATCAAGACAAAGCCTGAGGAGGCACGGACCGACCGGAAGTTCGTATATGACGATGGAACGCCTATTGACGGCATCGCGCGGTACAAAGAACAAGCCACGAACCAGACTCACAACGGATGGTTACACAAGGCTCATGAGCTCAGGATGCCCCTTGTCTACTTCAGAGGTATTACGCAAGGCCAGTACCGCGCTATCTATCCCACCTATGTGGTCGGGTACGACGCGGCGCAGGGTGACTTCCTCCTGGACGTCTCACAGACGTGGACACCAGGGTCACCTGTCGACATCGGTTTCGCTCCCAATGCCGTGGAGATCGCCACCAGGCACACTAAACGAATGATCATGTCTCGGGACCATCAGGAAGACTTCCGAGCAATCGTGTTGGCGGCCTATGGAACCCGGTGTGCCGTCTGTGAACTCAGGCATGGCTCGCTACTTGACGCCGCCCACGTCATCCCCGACAGCGATGGAGGGCGTGCCGCCGTCAATAACGGGCTGGCCATGTGCAAAATCCACCATGCCGCGTACGACGCCAACATTATGGGGATCTCTCCCGACTACCGGATCCATATCCGACGGGACATTCTTGAAGAAGTCGACGGACCGATGCTCAGGCACGGATTGCAGGGCCATGAAGGGCAGTCTTTGCGGGTTCTCCCCACGCCGCGCAAGTGGCAGCCGCGCCGTGACTATGTGGAGGCGCGATTCGATACATTCAAGGATGCTGCGCCCGTTGGCTAGTGTGAGGTGACTACCGCACTTCACGCCTCGTACGCAGCGTCGAAGAACGCGCGCTCGATGCCCACCACCCGGTGCCAGCGATCTGCCAGGCGCGCGGCCGCATCGTCGTCCTGGTCAGGGACCACGCGATTGAGCTCATCGATCAGGAACTGGGTCCAGGCGCGGAATTCATCTCCACGGTGAAGATCGATCCAACCGCGGTGTTTGGGCGTCGTGGGCAACTCACGGTCCAACTCGCCCCAATCCAGGTATAGCCACTCTGCGATCACCAACACCACCAACAGGTCGGCGTAGTCCCGCGCGTGTGCGACCTCCCACATCTGCGTCACGAACTCCTCCGTGGGGCGGGCCAATGCAGGGTTCTCCACCTCCTGCTGCGGCACCTCCAACTCCGCGAAGGACTGCCGGAAGTACCCGTCTTCGTCAGCTGCCAGCATCCCCAACTGCTGGGAGAAGCGCAGCCGCGCGGCTCGCGAGCCCGTGGTCGCCACACAGGCGCCCAGCATCGCCACGAAGGCGTCGAAGAACTGATAATCCTGCACCAGATAGCGCGCGAGCACCTCATCACTGATCGTTCCCGCGAACAGCTCCTCCACAAACCGGTGATGGACCGCGGCCTCCCAGTCCTCTGCAGAGGCGGCCCGCAGCCGGCCAGCGAAGGACTCGGAGTGGACATCGGCAGTGGTGGTGAACGGAACGCCAGTCATGGCAACATCCTAGGTGTACTGAGTCAGGCGTCAGGGACCCACTCAGCATCTCACCAGCACACGTTCGCCGCGATCAGTGAGTATCCCCGATACTGAACCCATGCCCGAAGGTGACAGCATCTACCGCGAGGCCGCGCTCCTGCACGGGGCGCTGGCGGGCAGAACCCTGCTCGCCTCCGAGTTTCGCGTCCCGGCCTTTGCCGCCGTCGACGTCGCTGGTCAGACCATCGAGAGGGTCCATTCCCGAGGGAAGCACCTGCTGATCCACCTGCCTCAGGCCGTACTGCACTCGCACCTGAAGATGGAGGGCACCTGGCATGTCTACGGCCTCCCGGCGGACGGCAGCAGGCCCCACTGGAGGCGCCCCGGCCACACCGCCCGTTGTGTCCTCACCACCGCTGATCACCAGGCGGTCGGTTTCTCCCTGGGGGAGCTCCACGTCTTCAGCCCTGCCGAGGCACAGAAGCACCTGGCGCACCTGGGGCCAGACCCCCTTGGAGACGACTGGGACGCCGGCGAGGCCCGGCGCCGCCTGCTCACCCAGCCGGACCGGGCCATCGGCGTCGCGCTGCTGGACCAACGGAACCTGGCCGGCGTCGGGAACGTCTACCGCAGTGAGATCTGCTTCCTCGCCGGGATCCACCCGGAGACTCCCGTCCGCAGCGTTCCAGACCTGGAGCGTGCCCTGGCCCTCGCACACCGCCTCCTGGGCATCAACAAGCTGCGCCCTCGACGCTGCACCACTGGCACCCCTGGCGGCGGTACCGACCTGTGGGTCTACGGCCGCGGGGGAAAGCCCTGCCTGCGTTGCCGAGGACACATCGAGCGCGCCACGTCAGGAGAAGCGGCCCAGCGACGCGCCGCCCAGGAGGATCGGGTCATCTACTTCTGCCCCCGATGCCAGCCACCTCCCGGACGCCCGGCTGCTCCGCAGAGCCCGTGGGTCGCGCGCTGAGCAGTCTCAGACCCGCGCGGCCTCCCGGCGGCTGAGCCAGATCACATAGGCGGCGATCAGCACACCCACACCGGCGGCCACCGCCCCCACATAGCTGGGTGCCCGCAGACCCCAACCGGCGTCGATCACTGCCGCGCCCAGCACGGCGCCCAGGGCGTTGGCGGCGTTGAACGCGGAGTGGTGCAGCGAGGCCGCCAGCTGGGGTGCCCGCGGCGCGGAGTCGATCAGGAAGGTCTGCATGGCAGGGCTCAAGCAGGAGGCAGAGGCCCCCACCAGGAACAGGAACACCAGCGCCAGCACCACCACATGCGCGGTGGAGGCGAACAGCACCATGAACACGGCGATCAGCGCCATGGAGATGATCACGGTCCCCAGCACCGACTTGTCGGCGGCCCACCCGCCGACGAAGTTGCCGACTACCATGCCGACCCCGTAGAGCCCCACCACATAGGCAGGTAGCGGGGGTCCAGCAGGGCTACGTCAGTCATCACCGGGGAGATGTAGGAGTACAGCGCGAACATGCCGCAGAACCCGATGACGGCCAGCAGGATCCCCACCCACAGCTTCTGGGACCGCAGACCCTTCAGCTCGCCCATGATCGAGGCGTGCTTCGACGGCATCTGCCGCGGCGCGAACACGGCGACGGCCGCCATGGTGATCAGCGCCAGCACGATCACGATGGCGAACATCCAGCGCCACCCGAACTGCTGACCGGCCCACGTCACCACCGGGACACCGATGACGTTGGCGATCGCCAGGCCGCCGAGCACCGCGGCGATCGCCTTTGACCGACGGGTGGGTCCCGCCATCTGCGCGGCCATCAGTGCCGCCACTGCGAAGTACGCGCCATGCGGCAGCCCGGAGATGAACCGGGCGGCCAGCATCGTCTCGTAGTTCGGCGCCACCAGGCTCAGCCCGTGGCCGATCACGAACAGCCCCAGCAGGAACAGCGCATAGCTGCGCCGCTCCCGGGTCGCCCCGGGCAGCGACAGCAGCGGGGCGCCGACCACCACACCCAGGGCGTAAGCACTGATCAGGTGGCCGCCCTGCGGGATGGTGATCCCCAGATCGGCCACGGCCTCCTGCAGCAGGCCCATGATCGCGAACTCGGTGACACCGATCGCGAAGCCGCCCAGAGACAGCGCCACGATCGCGATGGCGATCTGCCGTCGGGAGAACCGCGGGTCCTCCGTCACCAGGGGGATGTCGCTGGTGGCGGGGTGCGCGGAATCGGTCTGCGGAGCATGGTGGGAGGTCGGCACGGAGAATCCCCTCGTCAATCAGGTGTGCACGCCGAGGGCGGCGCGGAAGACAGGACTGCGTTCGTCAGAAGAGAGCACACCGGTGTGCTGAACACGCAGGCGACAACCCGCGGTACGGGACACACATTCCCTCCCGCAAGGAGATAGCTGTCACATAGCTGGCACAGCACCGGCGCGTCGGGCTGGCCCAAGGGAAGCGAGCCAGCGCGACGCGCCGGAAGGTCCCCGTCAGGGGGCGGATCAGGAGCCCGGCGGGCGCAGCCCCGGATACGCCGAGTACACCGAGTCTCGCGTGCCGGACGACGACGGCGCCTCACCGGAGCCTGACTGCTCGCCTGATGGGCCGGGAGTCGGCGTCTCGGCCGAAGTGACCTCGGCTGTCTTCGGCTCCGTCGCCGGGGCCTCGCTGTCATGAGCGGTCCCGACGGCGTCTGGGGAATCCGCTCGATCGTCGGCTCCGGTGGCGTCGGCGACGACCGCATGGGAGCCGGTGTCGGCGCTGGGCGCGGAGCGAGCACTGTCCGCGGAACGGGCGCTGTCGGCGGACTTCGCCGGGAAGTAGTTCTTCTGCTTGGACCGCTTCTCGGACTCCTCATCCGGCAGGATGGGCAGTGAACCCGAGGACGGGTGCCGTTCAGCGCCGGGTGAGCCGGCTCCTGCCGGCGGCACCGGGGAGATCGTCCCGGTGGGGACGTCGTCGTCATCCAGGAAGTGCGAATCGTCCACCTGCTGGGGGATCGCACCGGTGGGCTGCTCGTCCGCGGGAGCCCCGGCCATGCCGGGGGAGCCGGCCGAGACCGCGGGAAACTGCCCTGTCGGGGTCTCGTCGTCGAACTCGGACTCGGTCGGCGCCTCGGCCGCAGCATCAGCCCGAGCCTGACCGGCCCCCTGATCCTGAGCACCGGTCTCGGCTGCGGCCCCGGCGTCCGAGTCCTCGGCGTCCCCGTTCCCGGCGTCCGAGTCCTCGGCGTCCTGGTTCGCAGCACCGTCCTCGTCGGGGGAGCCCTCAGCGGAGGCGTCCTCATCGGCCGAGGCGTCGGTGATCACCGCGGGTTCGTGATCGCCTGCTCCAGAGTCGGCCCACTCGCCGGTGTCGGCCACCGTGGCGGCCGCCCCGGCGCGAGCCACCGGACGCGAGTCCTGCGCCTCCGCGGGCTCCTCACCCTCCATCGGGGTCAGGGCGATCGGCTGCCCGCCGTGGGCCTCGATGTCCTCCTCGAGCTGCCGCAGCAGGTTCAACGCCTCGTCGATCATCTCCCGGTTCTCGGTGGCGTGTCCACGGACCAGCCACTGGGCCAGGGCGAACTCGGCGGTCAGTGCGGCCCGGCGCATCAGGTGCGGATCACTGGGCCCCCGGCGATGCTCCTGGTAGGCGGTCAGCACCGCATGGGCGAAGTCAGGGTCAGGGGTGGCGGTCAGCCACGCGAAGTCGTCGGCGGGGTCCCCGATGTGCAGGTCGGTCCACCCCGTCACGGCCACCACGCGCTCGCCGTCCACGTGCAGGTTGTCCTCGTGCAGGTCACCGTGGGCCACCGCCGGGGTGAAGTCCCACAGCTCCTTCTCCTCCATGGCGTGCTCCCAGCGGCGCAGCAGGGTGGAGGGGATCTGCCCGGTGGTGGCGGCCTGGTCGAGCTCGTTGAGGCGACGCTGCCGGAACCTCTCGGCCGAATAACGGGGCAGGTCCGCGTTGTCCACCACGGACTCGTCCAGATCATGGATCGCGGCGATCGTGCGGCCGACGTCGCCGATCACCTCGGCGCCGGAGGAGGTGAGCTCTTCGAGTTCCAGGGTCTGGCCGGGAAGATGGTTGTACACGAAGGTGCGCATCTCGCCGCGGCGCACCGCACCGGCCACCGACGGGACCCGGAAGGGCAGCTCGGCGCGGATGGCGGTGGAGAAGCCGCGCAGCACCTGCAGCTCGGTCTCCAGGCGCATCGCCGCCTCCTGGTGCTGCGGAGACCGGATGCGCCACCGGTTGCCCTCGGCATCGATGACGATCGCCGAGGTGAAGTCGCGGGCGTCGTCGGCGACGGCGGCCACGCCGGTCGGGGAGAGGCCCGGCACGGCGGCGGTGGCCAGCGCCGCCAGTTCCATCGATGTCCATCGCACGGTCACCAGCGTATGGTCTCGGGGTGCTCCGGGACCGCTAGGCCACGCCGTGTTCCTCAATTCCTCAGGCTCGGACCAGCCACCGCCGAGCGCTACGGTAGATCCATGCAGTCTGCACCCGGTGTTCTCGACCTCCCGCTGACCCGTCCCCGCATCGACCGGCGGGACCAGGATCGACAGCGTCCCGACTGGCTGGCGGAGGTCTGGACCGCTCCCGGCACCGGTGTGCTCCGGCTCGACGGCGGCCGCGCCCCGGTGCGCGCCGCCCGCTCCGACGGCGGCCCTGACGCCGAAGGCTCCCGGAACGGGACAGAACACGACGTCGCGCACACCTCGCGCCTGCGCCTGGTCTTCGAGGCGCCCGAGGGCCCGCTGCCCGAAGACGCCGTCTACCTGGGAGCGGCACCCCTAGGAGCCGCTTCAGAGGCCACTCATGAGGAACGTCCGCGGCACCTGATCGCCGTGCCCGCCCCCGGGCAGGCCCACGACGGCGACCTGGCGTCCGTCACCGAGTCTTCCTCCGCCCGGCCATCAGGCCACGCAGACAGCGGAGTCATGCGCGAGTCGGGCGACCGGAACGGCGTCTCCGACACCGAGCACCCGGTCCTGCGCTGGGCGGACCTGCGCTCCGTCGGCGCCCACCTGCCCGCGCTGGAGGGCGAACTGCTCACCCAGGCCACCGCCGTGCTGAACTGGCATGCGAACTCCGCGCACTGCCCTCGCTGCGGCGCCGTCACCGAGGTACGCAGCTCCGGCTGGATGCGGCAGTGCCCGGCCTGCGGAGCCGAACACTTCCCCCGCACCGACCCTGCCGTCATCACCGCCGTCGTGGATCCCCAGGACCGACTGCTGCTCGGCTCTGCCACCCGCTGGGACGCCCGCATGTACTCCACCTTCGCCGGCTTCGTGGAGGCCGGCGAGTCCCTGGAGGACGCGGTGGTGCGCGAGGTCGCCGAGGAGGCCGGCGCCGCCGTCGCACGCGTGGAGTACATCGGCTCCCAGGCCTGGCCGTTCCCACGCTCGCTGATGCTGGGCTACCTGGCCCACACCCGCGACGCCGTGGCCCATGCCGATGAGGATGAGATCCGCGACGTCCGCTGGTTCACCCGGGAGGAGCTCCACCAGCAGGTCGCCGAGGGCCGCATCGGCATCCCGCCGCGGTCCTCGATCTCCCGAGGCTGATCGAACACTGGTACGGTGGCACGTTGCCCGACGTCGACATCTGGAGCAGAGGAGCGCGATGACCTCGACCCCGTCCGATCCTCAGGCTCCGGACGCGGTCCTCGCCGGGCTCGACGACGAGCAGCGCGAGGCCGCCAGCACGCTGACCGGGCCGCTGTGCATCCTCGCCCGCGCCGGCGCCGGCAAGACCCGCGCCATCACCCACCGCATCGCCTACGGAGTGCGCGCCGGCGTCTACGATCCCCACCGGCTGCTGGCCGTGACCTTCACCGCCCGGGCCGCGGCGAGATGCGCTCACGGCTCAACGCCCTGGGCGCCCCCGGCGTGCAGGCCCGCACCTTCCACGCCGCCGCCCTGCGCCAGCTGCAGTACTTCTGGCCGATGGCCATCGGTGGCACCATGCCGGAGATCCTCGACCATAAGGTCCGCCTGCTCACCGAGGCGGCCCGGAGGCTGCACATCTCCACCGACCGGGCCGCCCTGCGGGACCTGGCCTCCGAGATCGAGTGGGCCAAGGTCTCGACCCTGACCCCGGACTCCTACCTGGAGCTCGCCGCCCACCGCCCCGAACCGGGGGGAGTGGACCATCGCACCTTCGCGAAGCTCTACCAGTCCTATGAGGACGTCAAGCTGGACAAGCACCTCATCGACTTCGAGGACGTGCTGCTGCTGACGGTGGGCATGCTCGAGGACGACGAACGGGTCGCCGCGCAGGTGCGTCAGCAGTACCGGCACTTCGTGGTGGACGAGTACCAGGACGTCTCCCCGCTGCAGCAGCGTCTGCTGGATCTGTGGCTGGGTGGCCGGGAGGAGCTGTGCGTGGTTGGAGACGCAGCCCAGACCATCTACTCCTTCACGGGCGCGACCCCGGACCACCTGCTGCAGTTCACCCGCCGGCATCCGCAGGCGAAGGTGGTCCGCCTGGTGCGGGACTACCGCTCCACCCCGCAGGTGGTGCAGCTGGCCAACGTGCTGCTGGCCGACCGCACCCGGGAGCAGGCGAAGATCCGCGCCCAGATGCAGGCCCAGGGTGAGCATCCGCCCGCGTGGCCGGATCCGCTGCGACTGATCTCTCAGCGCGAGCACGGGCCGGCCCCGTCGCTGACCCAGCATGCCGACGACGACGCCGAGGCCAGCTGGATCGCCGAGCAGATCGTCGCGCTGCGGGACTCCGGGGTGCCGCTGAGTGAGATCGCGATCCTCTACCGCACCAACGGGCAGTCCCAAGCTTTCGAGCAGGCGCTCGCCACCGCCGGCATCTCCTACCAGCTGCGCGGCTCCGAACGCTTCTTCTCCCGACGGGAGGTCCGCGAGGCGCTCGCTGCGCTGCGCACCTCCTCCCTGGTGGAGGAGAGCGGCGACGGCGTGCCCAAGACCGTGAGTGACATCCTCTCCTCCCACGGCTGGCGCCGCGAGGCCCCCGAGGGCACCGGTGCGGTGCGGGAGCGCTGGGAGTCGATGTCCGCGCTGGTGGGCCTGGCTGATCAGCTGCACGCCGAACGGGAGATGCTCGACGAGACGCTCACCATGCGGCAGTTCATCACCGAGCTCGAGGAGCGCTCGGCCGCTCAGCACGCCCCCACCGTGGAGGGCGTCACCCTGGCCTCCCTGCACTCGGCCAAGGGCCTGGAGTGGGACGCGGTCTTCCTCGCCGGACTCAGCGAAGGCTGATGCCGATCACCTTCGCCAAGACCCAGCGGGAGATCGATGAGGAGCGCCGACTCCTCTACGTGGGCATCACCCGCGCCCGGAAGCACCTGTACATGTCCTCCGCCCAGTCCCGGCACTCCGGGGGCCGGGGCCGACGCAGCCCGTCGAGGTTCCTGCGGCCGCTGCGCCGTGAGCTCGGGCTGGAGGAGCCCACCCGACGGATCGCGCCGTCGTCGGGGACGGTGAACCCGAACTCGCGGGCGAAGAAGAGGACCGCCACCTGCTCATCCTGCGGGACCGTGCTGACCACCGGCACCGAGGTCAAGCGCCGCCGCTGCGAGGACTGTCCGGCCCGCTACGACGAGGAGCTCTACGAGCGACTGCGTTCCTGGAGGTCCTCGCACGCCAAGGAGCTCGACGTCCCGGCCTTCGTGGTGTTCACCGACGCCACCCTGGAGGTCATCGCCGAGCGGCTGCCGCGCACCGACGCCGAGCTGCTGCAGGTCCCCGGCGTGGGGGAGAGGAAGCTGGAGAAGCACGGTGAGGCGCTCAAAGCCGTCCTCAGCGAGGCGGCCCAGGCACGCCGCGGCTGAGACGTGTCGCTGAGGCGCCGATGAGGCGCGTCGCTGGGGCGTCCCGGCATCATCGGGGCTCCGTCAGACTCTGGCCCTCACTGGGGATGGCTCCAGGCGAAGCTGACGCCCTCGAGGAACGCGTCGGCCTCCCGGGTGCGGGGATAGCGGGCCACCAGGGCCTGGAACCGCGGCCCGTGCCCCGGTTCGATCAGGTGCGCCAGCTCATGCACCAGCACGGCGTCCTGGACCCACAGCGGCATCTTCTGCAGACGCGACGACAGCCGAATGGTCCCCTCCGTGGAGGTCGTGGAGCCCCAGCGGGTCGTCTGCCGGTCCGACCACACCACCGAGGTCGGCCGGGGGATGTCGTCGAGATGCTCTCGAGAGAGCTCCAGGGCGCGGCGCATCAGCTCCTCGTCGGTCCGTCGGCGCTGTTCCGCACGGCGCCGGAGCTTCTGCTGGAAGGCCCGCGCATGCTCATCCACCTGGGCACGGCTGAGTCGGGACGGCACCCGCAGCCGCAGCGTGCCGTCCACCTGGTCGGCGGTCACAGTGCGTGTTCTGCGAGGGGAGCGGATCACCAGCACCTCATCGCCGTCGACCATGATCCGCTGGGCGTCCTGCGGTCCGGCAGAGCCGCGGCGCCGATCGGTGGAGCTGCGAGGCATCGGTCCTCCTGGTGCTGTGCTGTGCTGTGCTGCCCGGGGCTGTGCTGTGGGAGAGGCGCGGTGGTGGGTGTGGGGCGGTCGCAGGAGAGTCTAGCGGCGGCCGGTGACAGGGGACCTCCCCATGAGGCGAGCCGCATGGTCACCGCCCATCACCCCAGGTCAGAGCAGCCTGTGGATAACTCTGAGAGTCGGTGCCTGAACTCTGCCAGGATGTCGTCATGGACCTCACCGCTGTGGACGCCGCCGGCGCCGACGACCTGGAGAAGGTGGATCTGGAGCTCGGAGCTGCCGGCCCGGTGTACCGGTTGCCGCCCCGGGCGACCGTCACCGGCGTGGGCGAGACCACGCTCCACCTGCGCTCAGGGACAGCCTCGGTGCTCCTGGAGGGAGACGCCGAGGCGCTGCTCGCCGCCGCCCGTCAGCTGGACAGAGGGGTGCCGGTGGATGCCGCTCCGCGCGTGGTGGAGCGGCTGTGGAACCACGGAGTGCTCGAGCGCGAGACGGGAGTATCGGCAGCCGAGGTGCGCCGCACCCGGCTGGCCCAGTCCTGTGTGCTGGTGGACGGGCTGACGCCGTGCGGTGAAGCGCTGGCCGATCTGCTGGTGCGCCACGGCGTGGGGACGGTGGTGCTGCGCGACGCCGCCCCGGTCGATCTGCCGCCGGAGGTCGGCCGACGGCACGGGGGAGGCCCGGACCGTCTGCGGGCGGAGGACCTCGCCGACGAGCTCGCCGAGACCGCCGACGGGGTGACGGTGCTGTCCTGCCCGCCGGACGGCGTGGTGCAGGCCGCGGACGTGCAGGTCCTCATCCGGGAGACCGACGCCGGCGCCCCGGGCTGGCCGAGGCGGGAGGAGCTCATCGCCGGGCTGCGGGAGTCACGCCGCGTGCTGCCCGTCCTCACCACAGCTGACGGGATGATGTTGGGCCCGGTCATCTCGGACGGGGGGCCGGCACCCTGCCCAGACTGCCTGCAGCGGCAGGGAAGCAGCCTCGGAGTCGGGGGAGCAGACGGAGGAGACGATGGTGCCCCGATGGCGTTCTTCGCCTCCGGTGCGGCGGTCTGGCCGCTGCAGGGCATGGCGGCGCATCTGCTCATCCACCAGCTGGGGGAGCTGCTCGCCGGCCCGCAGCTGCCGGCGCTGACGGATGCTGTGCTGTGGATCGACGGCGGCACCGGGGCGATCAGCGCGCGCCCCGTGCCGCCGTCGTCGGACTGCCCGTGCCGGGCTCAGTCCGAACTCTTCGGATCATCCCCGGAGTCATCCGAGCCGCCTGGACCGCCCGAGCCGCCTGGACCGCCCGAACTGCTGGGGCCGTCGTAACCGCCGTCGAGCAGCTTCTGCAGCTCTTCGTCGATGCGGGCGGACTCGGCGGCGCGCTCCTCCTGGCGGGCCTGGAAGCCCTGCGGGTCGTCCAGGTCCTCCTCGGTGGGCTGCACGTCCGGGTGAGCCCACACCTCGTCCCGGCCGGTCATCCCGGAGGTCTCCCGCAGGTGCGCCCACAGGGCGGCCGCATCGCGCAGGCGGCGCGGACGCAGCTCCAGGCCCACCAGCGCGGCGAAGGTGTGCTCGGCCGGGCCGCCGGTGGCCCGGCGTCGGTTCAGCGTCTCGCGCAGTGCAGGCAGCGACTCCAGGTGCTCGGCGGCCTGCGAGACGACGTCGTCCACCCAGCCCTCCACCAGGGCGAGGGTGGTCTCGATGCGCCGCAGAGCGGCGTCCTGCATCGGGGTCCGTTCCGGGGTGAACAGCCCTTCGCCGAGGACCTCCTGCATCGCCTCCGGGTTGGTCGGGTCGATCTGCGAGGCGGCCTCCTCGATGCGACCCATGTCGATGTGGATCCCGGCGGCGTACTGAGCCACCGCATTGAACAGGTCCTGCTCCAGCCACGGGCACTGGGCGAACAGCCGCATCCTTGCGGCCTCCCGCAGGGCCAGGAACAGCAGGACCTCCTGCTTGTCCACCTGGAGGCCGGCGCTGAACTCCTCCACGTTCTTCGGCAGCAGCGCATGGTGCGCCCGGCCAGCGGCAGGCCGATGTCCGAGGCCGAATGCACCTCCTTGGCCAGCGCACCCACCGCCTGGCCGAGCTGTATGCCGAAGGCCATGCCGCCCATGGACTGGATCATGCCGCTGATCTGCTCGGCCCCGGCCCCGCCCATCATGGCCTGCATCTCCGGGGGGAACCCCGAGCCCTGCTCGTCGAGTTGGCCCTTGATGGCTCCGGAGAGCGCCTCGGCCACCGACTCGGCCACGGGTTCCGTCAGGCGGCGCCAGGAGTCGAAGGTCTCCTCCACCCACTGAGCCCGGGCCCAGGCCTGACCGATCTGGCCCACCGACTCGAAGCCGGTGGCGCCGTCGAGCCACATGTCAGCCAGGCGCAGGGCCTCGTCCACGGCGCGGCTCTGGGCCGGAGAGACGCTCGGGTCGTCGCCGGCCGCGGCCTGGCGGGCGGCCTGCTTCGCCATGGTCCAGTTGACCGGGCCCTGCCGGTCCTCCTCGGAGGAGCTCTGCATGGCGGAGAACATCGCCTGGACCTGTCCCATGATCTGCTGCATCATCTGGGGATCCATCTGCGGCAGACCCAGCTGCGACGGGTCGAAGCCTTCGGGCAGCTGGGGCCCGCCCTGGCCCGGAGTGCCGGTGAAGCCGATCGACGGGCCCTGCCCTGCAGGGCTGCCCTGCCCGGGCTCTCCGCCGAACATGCGGCGGAACATCTCCTCCATGGGGTCCTGGGGCTGGTCGCCCTCGTTCTCCTCGCGGCCCTCGTCGTCGCGGTCCTCGCCGCGGCGTTCGGAATCGTCGGCATTCATGAGCTGCTCCTGAGTGGTCGATCCGCCTGGGTCTCTGGACCTCCCAGCCTACTGCCGGGCCATGGACGGTGTCTGTGGGCGCGTGGGCCAGTTCGCGCAGGGAGGAAGCGCGCGTCCCGTGCCCGGGGCGGCGCCGGCGAATCACCAGGACGACGCCGATGAGGGCACGCCGCCCAGCGGCCGTCGGCAGCTCCCGCGGCAGCGTCCGTCAGCCCAGTTCGCCGTCCTCCGCGGGTGATGAGACAATGGCCCGGATCACTATGACTGGACGATTCACTGCCTCGGGGCGGCCGGCAGAGCCCCCGCATCTGGGATACGGCACGGGCACGGAGCCGGCTCAGCGGGTGGGTGCGGCCGCATCCATCCCGCCGCCCTGGGACCCTGACGCGCCCCCAGCGGGCCCCACCCACAGCTGGACCGTGCGTCGCACCGTGCAGCTGGCCTGCGGTCTGGGAGCGGTCGTCCTCGGAGCGGCCCTCCTGGGGACCCCCGCCCCGTATCTGACCGAATCTCCCGGACCAGTGTTCGACACCATCGGGGAGCGCGGCGACGAGCCGATGATCAGCATCGATGGGGCGGAGACGCACTCCACCGAGGGGTCGCTGAACATGACCACCGTCTACGTCAACGGAGCCCCCACATCGGTGGTCTATGTGCCGCAGGTCGTCCGCGGTTGGTTCGATCCGACCGTGGACGTGCTCCCGCAGGAGCTGGTCTACCCCTCGGGCACCACCGCCGAGGAGGTCCAGCAGATGAACACCGCTGCGATGACCAGCTCCCAGGACTTGGCGACGGCGGCGGCCCTGAACGCGCTGGGCGTCGACTACGGGCAGCGGCTGCGTGTCATCGACTTCACCCCGCAGGCCGCCGACGTCGGCACCACTGAGGTGCTCGAGGTCGGCGACGAAGTGCTCGCCGCAGGAGGCGACCCGGTCTCCGGCGTCGAGGGACTTCGCGAAGCTGTGAACGACGCCGCAGGTCAGCCGGTAGAATTGACAGTGACCAGGGACGGTGAGGAGTTCGACGTCGAGGTCCCCACCTACCAGGAGGCGGATGGCGACTACTACGTCGGCATCATGCTCCAGGGCGACTTCGACTTCCCGGTGGAGGTCGAGATCACTCTGGAGGACGTCGGGGGCCCCAGCGCGGGGCTGATGTTCTCCCTAGGGATCATCGACCGTCTCACCGAGGAGTCGATGACCGGCGGCGAGGACTGGGCCGGCACCGGGACGGTGGATCCCGACGGCACTGTCGGTCCCATCGGCGGGATCGCGCAGAAGGTGGTCGGAGCGCGGGACGCCGGCGCTGACCATTTCCTGGTCCCGCGGGACAACTGCGCGGAGCTCGAGGGCCGGACGCCCCGGGGCCTGGAGCTCCACGGGGTGGACGACGTCGACCAGGCTCGGCAGATCGTGGAGGCGGTTCGGGATGACGATGACGCCTACCTCGCCTCCCTCGAGGTCTGTGGCAGCTGAGACCTCGGCACCCCGCCGCGCAGCCTGCGGCGGCCCCGACCACGACGACGACACCTGAACAACTCGACCAGACCAGCAGCAGACCAGCACAACAGCACAACGTCCCGGACGGATCGAGCACCGACGACGCCGGCCGGGACGAAGAGAGGGTAGATGTGAGTTTCTCCCAGGGATTCGGTTCGACGAACCCCTTCGGCGGCTCCGGCCTGTTCGGCTCGGGCGGCTCTGACGACGACGGCGGTTCCGGCCGAGGGGGGTCCGGCGGCGGCGGATCGCAGCGTCCGCAGCGCAGCGGTCCGCGGCGTCCGTCCGCGCTGACGCTGACGATCATCATCATCGCGGTGCTGATCGGCGCGTTCGTGATCTCCTCCGGCTTCTACGCCGAGATCATGTGGTACAACCAGGTCGGCTATTCGGAGGTCTTCTGGGTCGAGCGGCTCAGCCGGCTCGGGATCTTCCTGGCCGGGTTCCTGGTGATGGGTGCCCTGGTCTGGCTGAGCCTCTTCCTGGCCTTCCGCAGCCGGCCGCAGACCCTGGATCGACAGATGAACGAGTCGATCCAGCGCTACCAGAACACGCTGACCTCCATGCGTCGCCTGCTGATGATCGGCCTGCCGGTCCTGATGGGCTTCTTCGCCGGGACGGCGGCCTCCGGCGCCTGGGAGGAGGTGCTGCTGTTCTTCAACCAGGAGCCGTTCGGCATGACGGACCCTGAGTTCGGCCTGGACTTCGCGTTCTTCGTGTTCACGATGCCGTTCCTGGGCTTCATCAACGGCTTCCTCATCTCCGCCGTCCTGGTGGCCGGGATCGCCGGGATCATCTGCCACTACCTCTACGGCGGCATCCGGATCGAGCCCAGCGGCCGATTCGTGATCGAGAAGGCCGCCCGCTGGCACATCGCCGTGACCGCGGCGATCTTCGTGCTGCTGCAGGGCGTCAACTGGTGGCTGGACCGCTATGCGACCCTGACCAACCAGGACGGCAACTGGGCCGGCGCCCTCTACACCGACGTCCACGCCGTCATCCCGGCGCAGACCATCTTGGCCGTCGCCGCAGTCCTGGTGGCGGGGATCTTCATCGTCACCGCCGTGACCGGTCGCTGGCGCTTCAGCATCATCGGCACCGCCGTGCTGATCGTCACCGCGATCGTCGGCGGCGCGGTCTACCCCTTCCTGGTGCAGGAGTACCAGGTGCGTCCCTCGGAGCGCACCCTGGAGAGCCCGTACATCGAGCGGAACATGGAGATGACCCGCTTCGCCTACGGGTTCGATGAGATCACTCAGGACGACTACGACGCCGAGACGCGGGCTGCCGAAGGTGCGCTCGCCGAGGACGCGGCCAACACGCAGAACATCCGTCTGCTGGACCCGAACCTGGTCTCGGCCTCCTTCGGCCAGCTCCAGCAGTTCCGTCAGTACTACGCGTTCAACGACACGCTGAGCTTCGACCGCTACGAGGTCGACGGGGAGCGCGAGGACACCGTCATCGCCGCCCGCGAGGTCAACGTGGCCGACGACGCCTCCTGGGTGAACCGGCACCTGATCTTCACCCACGGCTACGGTCTGGTGGCGGCCAACGCCTCCACGGTGACCCCGGAGGGGCGGCCCGACTTCACCCTGCGAGACATCCCGACCCGCGGCCAGCTGGCCAGCGACGAGGACTACGAGCCGCGCATCTACTTCGGCGAGAACACCACCGACTTCTCCATCGTCGGTGCGCCGGAGGGTGCGGACCCCATGGAGCTGGACCGCCCCGCTTCTGGCAACTCGGATGCGGACACGGTCTACACCTTCTCCGGCGAGGGCGGCCCCTCTGTGGGCAACCTGTTCAACCGGCTGGTCTACGCGATCCAGTTCCAGTCCCCGGAGATCCTGCTCTCCGGCGACATGAACGAGGAGTCGCAGATCCTCTACGACCGGCATCCGCGTGAGCGTGTGGAGAAGGTCGCTCCGTTCCTGGAGGTGGACCAGAACATCTACCCGGCCATCGTGGACGGGCGCGTGAAGTGGATCGTGGAGGGCTACACCACCTCGGCGAACTTCCCGTACTCCATGCAGCAGCAGCTGGAGTCGGCCACCACCGACGCCCTGACGCAGGGCGGCCAGGTGCTCTCCGGCCAGGTCAACTACATGCGCAACTCGGTGAAGGCCACCGTGGACGCCTATGACGGCTCGGTGACGCTCTACGCCTGGGATGACGAGGACCCGATCCTCAAGGCCTGGGAGAACGTCTTCCCCGAGTCGCTGCAGCCGTACTCGGAGATGAGCGCGGAGCTCATGGACCACGTCCGCTACCCGGAGGACATGTTCCGGGTGCAGCGTGAGCTGCTGGGCCGGTACCACGTGACCGACCCGGGTGCGTTCTATGAGAACAACGACGCCTGGTCCGTGCCGGACGACCCGACCCAGGGCGACGGAGCGGTCAAGCAGCCGCCGTACTACATGACCCTGCAGATGCCGGGTCAGGACGAGCCGAAGTTCTCCCTGACCTCCACGTTCATCCCGCAGATCACCGAGGGCGCCCAGCAGCGCAACGTGCTCTACGGCTTCCTGGCCGCCAACGGCGACGCCGGCACCGGCGAGGACGGCGTGAAGGACGAGGACTTCGGCAGCCTGCACCTGCTGGAGCTGCCCCGTGACACCGCCGTGCCGGGCCCGGGTCAGACCCAGGCGAACTTCGACTCGAACTCGGTGGTCTCCCAGGAGCTGAACCTGCTGCGTCAGGGTGCCTCCGAGGTGATCAACGGCAACATGGTCACGCTGCCGGCCGGTGAAGGCATCCTCTACGTGCAGCCGGTGTACGTGCAGTCCACCGGTGCCACCGCCTACCCGCTGCTGCGGAAGGTGCTGGTCTCCTACGGCGAGGAGGTCGGCTTCGCCGACACCCTCGGCGAGGCGCTGGACCAGGTCTTCGGCGGCGACTCCGGTGCCGCCGTGGCCGAGGGTGCCGGGGTCGAGGGTGAGGCCGTGGACGAGGACGTGGAGGTCCCGACCGGGGACGACGCCACGACCGAGGACGAGGACCTCGAGGCCCCGACCGAGGATGAGGACGCCACCACGGAGGACGAGGACGCCACCACCGAGGATGACGAGCCCACGGTGGAGGACGCCCCGACCGGATCCCCGGAGGAGCAGCTGGCCGACGCCCTGGAGCGGGCCAACCAGGCCATGCAGGACTCGCAGGCGGCTCTGGAGGAGGGCGACTTCTCCGCCTACGGTGAGGCGCAGGCCGAGCTCCAGCAGGCCGTGGAGGACGCACTGGCGGCCGAGGAGGCCATCGCCGGCGACTGATCCCGGCAGGTCCGGAGGCTCCGGCCTCCGGGCCTGGCCGCGGAGCCCCGGAGCGGGGTTCTCCAGCTGGACCGCAGACGGCGGGGCCGGTTCCCTTCACGGGGAGCCGGCCCCGCCGTCGTCTCTGGGCGAAGTGTCAGTGCGGGTTCTCGTGACGTTGAGTTGGTCTGGAGTTGTCGGTACTCGACTCGATCGAGTCGAGTACCGACAACTCCAGACCACCTCGACGAGGGCAGCGGGGTCTGGAGCAGCGGGGTCTGGAGCAGCAGCGTCGGGTCAGCTGAGCCGCCCCAGACGGCCTCGGCTCCGCTGTGGCCGGCCAGGATGGTGAAGGTCACCGCGGCGATTCCGCTGAGGATGGTCAGGGCGCCGAACAGCAGGCGGGGGAGACGCCGGCCGCGCAGGAAGAACCACAGCAGCGAGGACAGCGCCATCGCTGAGGAGGAGAACACGGTGGGCAGCCCCCAGCGGATGTGCTTCTCGGGAGTGCCCACGTACTCGGTGAGGATCGAACCGGACTGGTCCGCGACGACGGCGGAGATCGCCCCCGCCACGGCGAGGATCACCCCCAGCGGTCCGCAGACCGCACGCAGACGGGGCACACAGATCGCGAGGACCAGGAGCAGTGCGGCCAACGGCACCAGCACGACCACGGCATGGACGACGAGCGGGTGAAGCGGCAGGTCGAAGATCACGGGAGCCTCCGGCGGCGTCACGAGGGTCACTGTCGGTGGAGGCACCGACGCTACCCGAGGCTGACCTGGGACGTCACGGTTCTGCGGCCCGGGAGACGGAGATCACAGGCCGATCGTTCGTCTCGATTTTGCGTGTGGCTCATGCGCCGGTAAAGTAATACAAGTCAACGCGGGGTGGAGCAGTTCGGTAGCTCGCCGGGCTCATAACCCGGAGGTCGCAAGTTCAAATCTTGCCCCCGCAACGAGAAGCCGAAGGGCCCGATCGGAAGAGATTCCGGTCGGGCCCTTCGCGCATGCCCGAACGATTGACCCCGGGCCGTGGGCCGCGGAGTGCTCGCCCTCGCAACGAGCATCGTCGACAGGGTCCCGAGGCTCGCGGGCGAGCCTCGGGGAACCGGCTCACGGCCGCACCGCCGCGTAGAGCAGCATGTCCCGGCGCCTGCCGCCGATCTCCTGATGACTGCACAGCAGGCCCTCCCGCACATAGCCTGCCCGTTCCGCAGTGCGTACGGAGGCGGTGTTCCACGGTTCGATGAACAGCTCGATCCGGTGCAGGCCCTCCAGGCTCCACCCGAATCGAGTGAGGGCGTTGAGGGCGTCCGCCGCCAGGCCTCGGCCTCGGGCAGAGGGGGTGATCGCATATCCGGCGGAGGCCCGGCCCTGGTGCAGGTTCCGCAGCCATAGGCCGCAATGGCCCACCGGGGTGTCGTCGGCGTCGGTGATGGTGAAGGCGAAGCCTGTGCCCTCCGCGTGCCGGCCCTGCTGACGCCGGATCCAGGCTGTGAGTTCCTCCCCGGAGCCGTGGGCGGGCAGGGTGCCGATCAGGGGCACGTACGGGTCCTCGGACAGCTCACGGGCCATCTCGACGTCGGCGTCCTGGACCGCGCGCAGCGTCACCGCGCCGTGGTGTGGTGGGTCCTCCGGCCAGGGTGGCAGCGGGGGTCGATGCTCAGACATGATCACCCCCGAAGCCGGGGCCTCAGTAGACGCTGTTCCTGGTGGAGGAGAGGTTGATGCCCTCACCGGTCAGCTGATTCCAGCAGGACATCTGCGCGGGGAACGACGCGCAGGCGAAGAATCCGTTCTGCGCGGTCTGGCCGTACTGCAGCACCTGGGGCTCGTCCTCGGGGGAGAGCTGGTCCTCGCAGTCAGGCTCGGGGCCCACGTCCACCTGGATCCGGTACGTGGTGCCGTCCTCGCAGCCGTCCGGGGCGTCGAAGCTGTGCTCCAGCACCCGGCAGCGCAGCGAGTCGCCGATCTCGCACACGACGTTGCCGGTGGGAGAGGAGAACGAGGTCATCTCCGCGGCGTCGCCAGCGGGGAAGGCGTAGTTGAACCAGTCGATCCCCATGTCCGCGACGGCGGCGCTGAGCTCGCCGGAGGAGGCCTCCTCGCCGCCCAGCAGCAGATACACATGAGCCGCATAGGGGTCGTCACAGGCGGTGCGGAGATCCTCCAGCGTCTCCTGGACCAGCCCCTCGTCCTCCTGACTCCACTCGTCCTGCTCCTCGCCGGCCTCGGCCAGCAGCTCGAAGGGCTCCGCATCGGCCCGCGGGTCCTCGCACTCGCTCTCCTCGGGAACCTCCTGGAGCGCGGCGCGCAGCTCGTCGAGGTCAGGGCCCTCCGGTTCAGGCTCCGGCTCGGGCGACGGCTCGGCCTCCTCCGGCTCGGACGCGGTGGGCTCCTGCGCCGGGGTCTGCTCGGCCACAGGTGCGCCTCGATCGCCCAGGATCATCAGCCCCAGCACGACCACCGCACCGATCGCGATCAGCGGCAGCAGCACGGCCAGGAGCACGACGGCGACCCGACGGCGGCGGTGGGGCTGGCTCGTCGTCGGCCTCGGCGATCTC
>NZ_MDSS02000033.1 GCF_001758425.2 Nesterenkonia sp. PF2B19
CTGCGGATGCTGGCCGCCGACGTCGAGGACGCCCGGCAGGTGCGCCGGACGGCCGCGCTGGCGGGGATCCCGGTGGAGCCGGTGGAGCTGCCTGCGGATGCGCCTGCCGGAGGGCTTCAGCTCAGCGTGTGTCTCAATGCGCCCTCGGCGATGGTGTGTCTTCCGCCAGTGGGGACCGTGGAAGAGGCGTTGGAGGCAATCAGCCCAGCAGGGCGAACATGATGGCGATGTAGTGGCAGATGAACCCGATGAGCGTGCAGGCGTGGAAGAGCTCGTGGAAGCCGAACCACTGCACGGAGATGTTGGGGCGCTTCAGCGCGTAGAACACGGCCCCGGTGATGTAGGCGGCGCCGCCGGCGCAGATGAGGATCGCGGCTACGAGGTCGGCGGCGAAGAAGTCTCCCAGGAAGACGAGCGCGGCGAGCCCGAGGATCACGTAGACGGGGGTGTAGAGCCAGCGGGGCGCCGACGTCCAGAACAGTCGGAAGGCCACGCCGCCCAGTGCTCCGACCCACACGCCGATCAGCAGGATGAGGTCCTTCGGGGCAGGCAGCAGCGCCAGGGTCAGGGGCGTGTATGTCCCGGCGATGATGAGCATGATGTTGGTGTGGTCCAGGCGTTTGAGCAGCAGCTTCGTGCGCGGGGACCAGCGGCCCAGGTGGTAGGTGGCGCTGACGGCGAAGAGCAGCAGCCCGGTGATCGCGTAGACCACGGAGGCGGCGCGCAGCGTCCCGGTGGGGGCCAGGGCGATGAGCACGATTCCGGCGGCCAGGGCGAGCGGGACCATGCCGGCGTGGAGCCAGCCGCGCATCTTCGGCTTCAGCGGCATCTCGGAGTCGAACAGGCGATCGACCGGTGCGACTCCGCCGCTGGGCTGCGCGCTGCCGGAGCCGTGTGCGCCGGCGGGCCGGTGGTGGTCGTCGACGCGGGCCCGGCGGGCGTCGAGGTCAGACTGCGGTGCCATGGAACCAGTCTAGTGACCCCAAGTGACCAATGGGTAACTTTGTGTCGAAGGGCTCATCTCGTGGGACAGGACGGCGTGCCGCGGCGCTGCCGAGTCTCAGGGATCTGCCGGTGACTCCTCGTCGAGGCCCTCATGCATCAGGATGTGCTTGGCCGCACGGTCGGCCCGGAGCGCCAAGCCTGCCATGACCGCCCCGAAGGCGGCGATGCAGGCTCCGGTGTACCACCCCTCCACGCCCGCCGGGAGCGGGCGTCCTGTGCTGTACAGCATGACGCCCACGGTCAGCGAGGCGGCGCTCGTGCCCACCGTGGCCCAGCTCCAGGGGAGCGCCGCCGCATGGGCGGTCTCCCAGGCCTTCTCTGATGCGGTCGTGGCCCAGGTGCGGATCCCGATGAGGTCGTTGCGCGGCCCGGAGCGGCCGGTGAAGCAGACGACGACGATCAGCAGCGAGCAGTGGAGGAGAGCAGCGGGGGCGATGAGTGCTGTTCCGTCCATAGGGCGATGCTACCGGGTGGGCTCCTGCGGTGACCTGGGATGACGTGGGCGGATGGGCATCGGCGCCCTGCCGATCAGTGCTCCGCCTCCACGGGGGCGTCCACCGCCCGCCACGGCTGGGACCACGGGCGTTCGGCATGCTCGCTGCGCCCGGGGACATCGACGACCACCTCATCCTGGCCGGTCGTCGGCCACAGCACGGTGGCCACCGCCCAGGCGCCGACCTCGGCGTCGGCATCGTGGCCGAATCCCCGATCGCCGGCGATCACCCGCCAGGGGTCGCCGTGCTCGATGATGAACCCGTCCCTGTCGGAGCCTTCGACGTGCTCCGTGCTGCCGAGCTCCAGCGGGAACTGCCGCTCGTCCCCGACAAGAAGCGTCAGCGCGTCCACCTGATGTCCTGGGCTGTAGGGGTTGTCGTGCCCCTCGTGCATGCCCAGGTCCCCGAAGCTCAGTGCCCAGGCCAGCGGGCCGGCGTGCTCCTCGCCGTCGAAGGGTTCGGTCACCTCCACCCGCACACGGCCGACCAGCAGGTCGCCGGCGGGGCGGACCTCTTCCACGGTGACCTCCACCGCACCCCCGTGGGGGCCGCTGACAGTGATCGGCTCATCGCGGTGCCCACTGGTCCGTCGGTGGGCGGGAGTTCGGTGACGTCGTCGTCGCCGCTCGTGTCGCCGTCGTCGGACTCCTCGGACGGGGAGTCGGCCGCGAGGCCAGGGGTGTAGTGCAGTTCCACCCGCCGGTTGAGGGCCCGACCCTGATCCGAGTCGTTGCTGGCCACCGGTTCGTGGAAGGCTCGGCCGTCGGTGCTGACGGTGAAGTCCTCCAGGTCGGTCAGCTCGCCGAGCCGCTGGTGCACCGCCTCGGCCCGATCCTCGGAGAGCTGCTGATTGTGCTCCAAGGAGCGTACGTCGTCGGTGTGACCGATGATCTCGAGCTCCCCGCCGTCAGCACGCTCGAGCTCTTCGGCGGTGGCCTGCAGGGCGGCGTCCGCGTCGTCGGTGAGCGTGTGCTCGTCGATGTCGAAGAGGATGTCGGAGTCCAGGGTGATCGTGGTCTCGTGATCGGACTCGCGGATCTGGACGTCGCCGTCGGCGAGCTCCCGGTGGACCTGCAGGTCCCAGGTGGTCTCATGGACCTCCACCAGCTCGCTCAGCGCATCCTGCACCGGAAGGTAGTCGGAGGTGTCCACCTCCTCGGCGTCGACGATCCCGACGTCTTCGATCAGCCCCAGGTAGGGCAGCAGCACAGCCGTGGCGTCGGTGCCGGGGTCGCGGTGGACCCCTGCCCAGCGGACCGGCCCGTCTCCGGCCCGAGCGCTGGCCTGTTCGACGTCCGCCAGGTGTTCCTCGGAGGTGCCGTCGGTCGCGTAGGCGGGGAAGGACAGCGTCATCGCCTCGGTGTCCACCACGCGCACCTCGTGAGGGTGCACGCCGTAGCGCTCCAGGTGGTACTCGCCGTCGGGGGACGTCACCTCATAGGTGATGAGTCCGTTGAGCAGTCCGTCCTCGTCCTCGCCGGTGGGGACACGGACGAAGGGGTGGACCACGACCCGCAGATCGACCTCCTCCATGGCGTCGAAGTTCCACACGGTCTGCTCCACCACCACCGGCTCCGTGAGGTCCGGCTCCTCGTCCTCCTCGTCGGCGTCGTCGGCGTCGTCAGGATCCTCGGTCGGTTCCTCGGTCGGTTCCGCGGTCGGTTCCGCGGTCGGCTCCTCGGTCGGCTCCGCTGGCGGCGGGGTGCTCTCGGGGCCGCAGCCCAGGGCCAGCAGGATGACCGCCGACGACGGCGGCATGCCGCAGCGATCCGCCGCGGGACCGGGCAGACCTGGGCAGCGGTTTCTCACGGTCACGGGGGTGGTCACTGCGCTGTGCCATGGGGATCAGCTGCTTCCGTCTGGTCGCCAGTCGTGAGTTCACTATCGCAAATACTCCACGGGGTGTCAACGGATCAGCCGTACTGAGCGGTACCGTGGTGGAGCACGAGACGGCGCTGACCGATGGAGGCCGCATGGGGCTGAGGAATCTGGCCTACAGCATGTACGAGTCACGGCTCAGCCGCGCCCTGCCCAGGGACAGGATGCCTCAGCACATCGGAGTGGTGGTGGACGGCAATCGCCGCTGGGCCAAGCTGGCCGGCACGCCGACCGCCGACGGGCATCTCGCCGGGGCCAACAAGATCGTGGAGTTCATCGACTGGTGCGCCGATCTGGGGATCCCGACGGTGACTCTGTACATGCTCTCCACCGACAACATGAACCGTTCCGCCGACGAGCTCGACCAGCTCATGGAGATCATCGGCGACACGCTGGACCGTCTCGCCGAGAGTCGCCCCGGCGGCCGTCCGGTCAGGGTCCACCCGGTGGGGGCTCTGGAGATGCTGCCCGAGCCGCTGGCCGCCCGGCTGCGTCAGCTGGGCGAGCGCAACGCCGCGGCAGCGGAGCCGGTGTCGGAGGCCTCCGGAGGCAGGGGCGACGACACCGATGCCGGCACCGGCGCTGAGGCCGAGACTGTCACGACCCGCACCGGCAGCATCCGACGCATCGTGCGGCGGAGCCGGGAGCAGGCCCCGGTGGTGCACGTCAACGTCGCCGTCGGGTACGGGGGCCGACAGGAGATCGTGGATGCGGTCAAGGACCTGCTGCGTGATGCCGAGGCCGCGGGGCGGGGGCTCTCCGAGGTGGCTGAGGATCTGACGCCCGGATCCATCTCTCAGTGGCTGTATACCCGCGGACAGCCTGATCCGGAGCTGATCATCCGCACCTCGGGGGAGCAGCGGCTCAGCGGCTTCCTGATGTGGCAGTCCGCCTATTCCGAGTTCTACTTCTGCGAGGCCCTGTGGCCGGACTTTCGCCGCGTGGACTTCGTCCGCGCCCTGCGTGACTACGCCCAGCGACAGCGCCGGTTCGGCAGCTGAGGGCCCGGCCGTGACGACGCCGTCGCACAGCGTTCACCGAATCGTCATGTGACACTCCGCACAGCTGACGCGCTCAGGCCCCACCCAGCCCCTAGTCTGGGGACTGTCAGGTATCTGACCGGGAAGGCCCACACATATGCCGAGTGGCAGCAGGGGTCGGTCCGGCCCCTGGTGGGGGTCGAACCGCAGCCAACGTCCGACCATCGATGCGGGAACACCTGAGGTTCCGTCGACGTGGACGTCCACGCTCCTGGTGAGCGCCGTGGACGACCGCACGGCGGGGCCTCTTCTCGTTTCCGGACTGGAGTAACCGTGGCCGTCACCACTGAAGTCCCAGCACCTGCCGAGCACTCGGCCGACTCTGTCGCCCAGGAGGTCGCCCAGAAGTCCTATGTGCTCGACACCTCGGTCCTGATCTCGGACCCGAAGGCGATCCTGCGGTTCGCCGAGCATGAGGTGATCATCCCCGTCGTCGTGATCTCCGAGCTGGAGAGCAAACGTCATGACTCCGATCTGGGCTACTACGCCCGGTCCGCGCTGCGGCTCCTGGACGACCTGCGTGTCGCCCACGGGGCGCTGAACCAGGCGATTCCGCTCAACGAGGAGGGCGGGCACCTGATCGTGGAGCTCAACCACATCTCCCTGGACGTCCTGCCCCACGGGTTCCGCGGCACGGACAACGACTCCCGCATCCTCGCGGTGGCGAAGAGCTTCGCCGATGAGGGCCGGGACGTCACCGTGGTCTCCAAGGACCTGCCGATGCGGGTCAAGGCCTCGGCCATGGGGCTCGAGGCCGATGAGTATCGGAACGAATGGGTGACCGACTCGGGATGGACCGGGCTGGCGGAGATCGCCGCCACCGAGCAGCAGGTCTCCGAGCTCTACGCCGGGGAGCGGATCGACCTCGAAGAGGCCTCCGACCTCCCGGCGAACACCGGGCTGATCATCTCCTCCGGCAGCGGCTCGGCGCTGGGCCGTGTCAAGGCCTCGGCCCGTGAGCCGTTGGCGGACGAGCCGCGGGCCACGCATGTGGAGGTCGTCCGCGGGGACCAGGAGGTCTTCGGCCTCCACGGCCGTTCCGCCGAGCAGCGGTTGGCCATCGACATGCTCATGGACCGGAGGTCGGGATCGTCTCAATGGGGGGTCGCGCGGGGACGGGGAAGTCCGCGCTGGCCCTGTGCGCCGGATTGGAGGCGGTTCTGGAGCGCCGCGAGCACAGGAAGATCATCGTGTTCCGGCCGCTCTACGCCGTCGGCGGCCAGGAGCTGGGCTACCTGCCCGGCACCGAGGCGGAGAAGATGAACCCCTGGGGCCAGGCCGTCTACGACACCCTCGGAGCGCTGGTCAGTGAGAACGTCCTCGAGGAGGTGACCCACCGGGGCATGCTGGAGGTGCTGCCACTGACCCACATCCGGGGGCGATCACTCCATGATGCCTGGGTGATCGTGGACGAGGCCCAGTCGCTGGAGAAGAACGTGCTGCTCACCGTGATGAGCCGCATGGGCCAGAACTCCAAGATCGTGCTGACCCACGACGTCGCCCAGCGCGACAACCTGCGGGTGGGCCGGCACGACGGCGTCGCCGCCGTCGTCGAGCTGCTGAAGGGCAACCCGCTGTTCGGCCACGTCACCCTCACTCGGTCGGAGCGCTCACGGATCGCCGCGCTGGTCACCGAGGTGTTGGAGACTCCCTGAGAGGCGAACCCTCCCTCATCCGGATCAGGCCCGGGCCGCACGGTCGGCTCGGGCCTGCTTCGTGAAGAAGAACGCCACGACGACGCCGGCGACCGCCCCGGCCAGGTGTCCTTCCCAGGACACCCCCTGGCCTGAGGTGATCGGGAGCATGCCCAGTATCAGGGAGATGCCCTGGAAGAACAGCACGAACAGGGCGCAGACGACGGCGAGCACTCGGCGGGTCATCAGCCCATAGGCCACCAGGAACGCGGCGAACCCGTAGATGACCCCGGAGGCGCCCACCTGCAGCGGTGTGATGCAGGCGTCGAAGCCGTCGGGGTGGTTGCAGATCCAGTTGCTCGCCGGGCGTCCGATCAGCCAGAGCAGGGAGCCGGAGATCAGCCAGATGCTGGTCATCACCAGCAGGAAACGCCGCACCAGCAGGGCGATGAGGCCGCCCAGCAGCAGCCAGGACATCGTGTTGCCCATGACATGTCCGAAGCCGCTGTGCAGCAGGGGAGTGAAGAGGATGCCGGAGAGCCCGTCCAGGGTCCGGGGCCGCAGCCCGAAACTGCGATTGAACCAGTCGCCGGCCGCGATGCTGATCAGCCAGACCGCCCACATCGCCAGTACCGGGACCACCACGGGCGCGAACGTGCGCACCAGGTGCCGCCGGGCGTCCTGCCACAGGGTGCCCCAAGAGTCGCGGCCCTGCGGCTCGCCCGCCGGTCCCCTCGACGCGGAGATGTCCCTCATGCTGCCTCGCTCCCTGAGCTCGCTGCCGGTCCCGTCACCGTCCTGACCTGGTCTCCATTGTAGGGAGCGAGGGTGACGGAAAGTCTCCTCGCTCAGCCCTCGGGCGTCGGTGCCGGCAGTTCCTCAAGTTCTCCTGGGTTCTCTGTCGCTGCTGCGGCAAGTTCTTCAGATGAGTACACCTCGTCGCCGCGGGCCTCGTCGGGTCGGGATCGGTACTGGGGTGCAGGCGGGGTCCATGTCCGTTGCCGTTGGTGGATCATCGCGTAGAACTCGTCGAGCGCCACCATGACCGAGTTGATGAAGGAATCCTTGCCCTTCGTGGTCTTCTGCAGGCCCAGGTGGCTCATGCGAGAGACGGTGAAGCTCGTGATCTCAGGGAAGTCAGCAGGGAGCGCCTCCTTGGGATCGTGTCGAAACTCCTCCAGGGGTGCCGCATGACGTCGGCGAGCTCCATGGGCTTCCACGACGACGTCTGACAGGTCGTCATCGAGCGGGCGGAGGAGCCAGTTGATCCTGGTGACGTTCCTGGCGTGTCCCGACGCGGGAATGTCGTCGAGATGTGAACCTGTCGGGCTCTCAGGTCGCAACGGATGTCCACGTCGCTGATAGTCCCAGGAATACGGATCGTGGCGGAGAAACTAGCCTCATTCTCAAGCTCTGATGCCAGTTGGGCTGCCCGGGCGTTCGGATCGTCGCGCAGTTTCCGAGGCAGTCGCGGAGCGACGTCGACTCCCAGGCGCTGTCCGAGCTTGAGGCAGCTGTAGCGGATGAGTCCGTCGAAACGTGTGGCGACATCAAGTACC
The DNA here is from genome assembly GCF_001758425.2 of Nesterenkonia sp. PF2B19. Taxonomy (GTDB): domain Bacteria; phylum Actinomycetota; class Actinomycetes; order Actinomycetales; family Micrococcaceae; genus Nesterenkonia; species Nesterenkonia aethiopica. The sequence goes on from NZ_MDSS02000033.1 coordinate 7,611, forward strand.
TCGGAATCGTTGCGACGGATGAGTCCTGTCTTCACACACTCCGTCACGCCGGTCCAGGAGGGGCCCATATCGGTGAACTCGAGTGCTCCGGAGTTCTCATGTTCGAGGTAACGGATGAGCTCGCCGAGAATCCACTGCTGTTCATTGTCTTCGATTCCACGGACTTCCCGCTCCATGATGGCGATAGAGATGAGTCGGACCCAGGAGAAATGGAAGACAGGAACAGCCCTGAGCTTTCTACCGTCGAGAGACAGCGGGTGTGCTCCCTGGATGGGCGGGATCTCGTTGGAGATGGTGATGACGGCGTCGAACCCGTTCTCCTTGGCCACTTCCATATAGCTTTCGACCTGGCCCTTCTCGAGAGGGTTCGCCTGGGTCTTGACCTCGACGAGAGCAGTCCAGACCGTCGTCCCCCGTGTGACGCGGATCAGTCCGTCGGGTCGCGGTGTCCGTTTGGACTTCTTGTCCTCGAAAGCGACTTCGACGAAACACTCGACGTTGGCGCGCACCCGGCCCAGCGGTGCTCCGCACTGCTTCAGCACGGCATGGGAGAAGCTGGGAACGATGCTCAACACAGCGAGCAAGGCTGAGGTGGCTCTGACTTCTTGATCGGTTGATCCCTTGATTCCGGATGTGGGAATCAGTCGTGCTTCACGCCATGCTTCGCCCATGATGGACCCCTCAGACAATTCAGTTCGTCTCACGGAGATAGTGATTCAGGGTACAGGATTGACGATGTGGTGGACAGGGGTACGGAGGGCGCTCACGCGTCGAACGCTGTCCTGGGTTCAGACTGTCCCACGGAGGCCACCAGCTCGGCGGCGAGGTTCCGCAGCTTGACGTTCCGATTGTTGGAAGCCTTCTGCAGGATCGTGAATGCTTCTTCCTGGCTGCACCGGTTCTGGGCCATGATCACGCCCACCGCCACGTCGATGACGGTCCTGGACTCCATCGCCCGGCGACGGTCTGCGGCCTCCTCGGCCTCTCGGGCGATCCTGACCGCCACGGACAAAGCTCGAGAGGCCAGCGCGGCGTGGTCACGGGCGCGCTCGACGTCTGCGTCTCCGAATCCGGACGGCTCCGGCGTGTAGAAGTTCATGGCCGCGGCCCCGGCCCCCTGCAAGGTGAGCGGCACGGCGAGGATGCTGCGGAGGCCCGTCTGACGCACAGCCTCCATGTAGGCGGGCCAGCGGGTCTCGTAGCGGACGTCCGGGACCCGGATGAGGGTCTCAGTACGCTGAGCGTCGAGGCAGGGCCCTTCGTCGAAACCCGCCTGGGTCTCATCGAGCGTCTTCGCGTGAGGGCTGCTCCACACCACCACCACATTGCGACGATCCCGCTTCAACAGGACTCCGCATTCGGTGGCTCCCGGGACACCGACTTCGACGGCGGACAGGCGCGCCAGGTCGTGGAGGAAGCCGGACATATCGTCGTTCTCGGCCAGCAGGTCGTAGAGCCTCTCCGCCGGGGAGGCGGGGCGGTCGTCCGGTGTCATCGCAGGTCCTCTCGGCGTGGGGGTCCTTCCCGCGGGCGTCGGCGCAGATCCGCCCAATATAGGCCACGATGCGGCCAGCGGGAGCGTCTGACGGCCGGATACCCCTCGGCGGCCGACAGACCCTTCCAAAGAATGCATTCCCTATGATTCATTGGTAGTCGGGTCTAGCAGCAGGCCCGTCTTCTGCACCGTCCGAGGAGTGGATGATGCACAGCCCTCTTGACATCGATGTCGCTCCCGACAGCCTGCGCGGGGCCCTGAGGATCAGGGTCCGTGGAGCATTGACGGCGCGGACCGCGCCGCGGCTGATCACCTTCCTGGAGCGCCGTGCCCACCTGCCCGACAGTCCCGAGCTGGTCGTGAGCCTCTGCGGTCTCGACGAGGTCGACCCCGACGCCCGGAACCAGGTCATGGACCATGTGGCCGAGCACAACGCACGCGCTGACGTGCCCACGATCAGCCTGGACCTTCCGCTGCCCGACGACGCTCCCGCGCAGTGGGACGAGTCCTCGCCTGCGACGGAGTCGACCGGACGCCAGGGCACCACCGTGCGGGAGGTCATGGTGCCGATCGGTGCGACGATCTCCTGCACCCAGACGCTGCGGGAGGCCGCCGACCGGATGCCCGAGCAGGGATGCCTGGTGGTCCTGGGGCTGGCGCACCAGCCGCAGGGCGTGATTCCCCGCGACCGTCTCCACCGACTGAGACAGTCTGAAGCTCCGCAGTGGCGGCACAAGCTCTGCGCCTCCGCGGAGGAGGCCTTCGTCGGGGAGGTCTCGGTGGACTCGGCCCCGCCTCCCGACGGCGTCGCCGGACCGCTGGTGGTGCTCGACGGGGACGAGCCCGTCGGCGTCGTGTACGTCGAGACGGCCCGGGTGTCGGGATCACCGACGGGACGAGCTCGATGACGACCAGCTGCTGCCGATATGTGACGGCCCGGCGGAGCGGCCCACTGGTCTGACAGGACGGACCGTCCACAGGCCGGCGGTGACCGGTTCCACCGGCGAAGGGATCCTCCGTAGGCTGGAGAGGTGATCCTCTTCATCGGTGACCTCATGACCTCGGGGTCTGGTGCGGAATTCCTCGCCGGGGCGCTGCTGCTCCTGGGAGGTGCCATCTTCGCGGTGTGCGCGGTGGCGCTGAGCTTCATCGACCTGACCGAGCACCGCCTCCCGAACCGCATCCTCTACCCGTGGGCGGGGGTGACCACCGGGATCCTGATCTTGGTGGCCCTGCTGCTCGGTGATCTTCCCGGGCTGCTGCGCGGCGTGGCGGCAGGGCTGCTCTGGGGGTTCGTGTTCCTCCTGGTCCGACTCGTCCACCCGCCGTCCATCGGCATGGGGGATGTCAAGCTCGCAGTCGTGCTGGGCCTCTACACGGGCTTCCTCGGCTGGGTGACCGTCGCCGCCGCCGTCGTGCTCTCCTTCGTCCTGGCCGGGGTGGTGGCCATCATCCTGCTGATCACCCGCCAGGCCGATCGGCGGACCAGGATCGCCTTCGGCCCGTTCCTGATCATCGGCACGGCGCTGGCGCTGATCGGCAGCTGAGCGGCTACGCTGGCAGCCGATGGCACCCACACCTGACTTCATCCGTGACCTGCGTACCCACATCGGCACCGCTGATCTGTGGATCCCTGCCGTCAGGGGCGTGGTCGTGCGCCGGCACGACGGCGGCGCCCCGCTGCAGGAGCCGGAGGTGCTGCTGGTGAAGCGCAGCGACAACGGCGCGTGGACCGTCACCTCCGGGATCCTGGAGCCCGGCGAGCAGCCCGGCGAGGGCGCGGTCCGGGAGATCGAGGAGGAGACGGCGGTCGTCGCCCGTCCGGTGCGGGTGGCCGGGGTCTTCGCCACGCACCTGGTGCAGTACGGCAACGGCGACCGCTGCCGCTACCTGGACACCGTCCTGGAGATGGAGCCGGTCTCGGGCGATCCGCGGGTCAACGACGACGAGTCGGTGGAGGTCGGCTGGTACCCGGTCTCCGCCCTGCCGGAACCGCTGGCCGAGGATCAGCGGATGGTCATCGGGTGGGCGCTCGACGACGGCGCCCCGGCCCGGCTCCTCACCGGCTGAGCTCGGCGAAGACCTTCCCCGGATTCAGGATCCCGGCGGGGTCGAAGAGCTCCTTGATCTGCCGCTGCAGGGCGAACTGGTCGGCGCCGAGCTCGTCGACGAGCCACCGGCGCTTCAGCAGTCCCACACCATGCTCCCCGGTCAGCGTGCCGCCCATGGCCAGCGCCATCTCGAAGATCCGTCCGGCGGCCTCCCAGATCCGCTCCGGCACACGGTGGCCCTCGAAGGAGAACGTGGGGTGCAGGTTGCCGTCGCCGGCGTGGGCGGCGGTGGGGATGAGCACCCCGCAGTCCTGCTCGATGCGACGGATCTCGGCGAAGGCGTCCGCCATGCGGTCCAGCGGCACGGCCACGTCCTCGATCAGCGGAGTGCCGCGGGCCTCCAGCGCCGGGAACATCTGCCGGCGCAGCCCGAAGAGACGCTGCGCCTCCGCCTGGTCGCGCGCCACCTGGACACGGCCCCCATGGGACTGCAGGATCGTCGCGCAGGCCTGCAGCTCGGCCGCGGCGGACTCTCCGTCGCACTGCAGCAGCAGGAACGCCTGGCCGCCCTGCGAGGGGTCCTCACCGGTGAAGGAGGTCAGGGCGTCCAGGCAGGGCCGATCCAACAGCTCCATGGCGGCCGGGATGTGACCCGCGTGGACCAGTGCCGAGGAGGCGGCCGCGGCGTCGACGATGCTGCTGAAGGTCGCCGTCAGGGTCGGGGTCTCCCCGCTCACCGCCGGACGCAGCTTCAGCGTGGCCTCCACGATGATCCCCAGCGTCCCCTCCGATCCGATCATCAGGGCGGTGAGGTCGTAGCCCGTGACGCCTTTGACGGTGCGGCGGCCGACGTCGAGCCGGCGCCCGTCGGCCAGCACCACGGTCAGCCCCAGCACGGACTCCCGGGTCACGCCGTATTTGGCGCACAGGAGCCCACCGGCGTTCATCGCGATGTTGCCGCCCACCGTGGAGATGTCCTTGCTGGCCGGGTCCGGGGACCACCACAGGCCATGCTCGGCCAGCTGCGCGTCGAGCCGCCCGTTGATCACCCCGGCCTGCACGACCGCCAGCCGGTTCTGCGGAGAGACCTCCAGGACCCGGTCCATCCGCTCCAGGCTCAGCACGATCTCCCCGTCACCGGCGGTGGCGCCGCCGGCCAGCCCGGTGCCCGCCCCGCGGGCGACCACGGGCGTGCCGTGGGCGCTCGCGGTGCGGCACACGTGCAGCACGTCCTCGACGCTCTCCGCGAGGACCGCCGCCACCGGAAGACCCTCGCCCACATGACCGGACCGATCCGCGGACAGGGCCCGCAGGGCCGCCGGATCGGTGGTGACCCGTCCGGGCAGTGCGGCCTCGAGCTCGGCGACGACGACTGCGGACATGACAGGGCCTCCTGGAGGGGCGAGTGGGGATCGGCGCGGTGGGGATCAGCCCGGCTGGGTCATGGACTTCACGTCGAGGGCCTCGTCCAGCTGCGCCTCGGTGAGCTCGCCGCGCTCCAGGTAGCCCAGCTCCACCACGGCCTCCCGGACCGTCACCTTGTTCTTGACCGCATGCTTGGCGATCTCGGCGGCGGCCTCGTAGCCGATGTGCTTGTTCAGCGGGGTGACCACCGAGGGGGAGGCGCCGGCGAGGAAGGCACAGCGCTCCTCGTTGGCGGTGAGCCCGGAGATCATCTTGTCCGCCATCACGTAGGAGGTGTTCTTCAGCAGCCGGACCGACTCCAGCAGGTTCGCCGCCATCACCGGGATGCCGACGTTGAGCTCGAAGGCCCCGTTGGTGGAGGACAGCGCCACCGTGGTGTCGTTGCCGATCACCTGGGCGCACACCTGGATGGCGGACTCACAGATGACCGGGTTCACCTTGCCCGGCATGATGGAGGATCCCGGCTGCAGGTCCGGGATGGCGATCTCGCCGAGCCCGGTGTTGGGGCCCGAACCCATCCAGCGCAGGTCGTTGTTGATCTTGATCAGCGAGTAGGCGATGTTGCGCAGCTGACCGGAGGCCTCCACGAGCCCGTCCCGGTTGGCCTGCGCCTCGAAGTGGTCGCGAGCCTCGGTCAGGGGCAGGCCGGTGTCCTCGGCCAGGTGGGCGATGGCCTTCTCCGCGAAGCCCAGGGGGGTGTTGATGCCGGTGCCCACGGCGGTGCCGCCCAGCGGGACCTCGGCCACGCGCGGCAGGGAGGAGTCGATGCGCTCGATGCCGTAGCGGACCTGCGCCGCGTAGCCGGCGAACTCCTGGCCCAGCGTGACCGGGGTGGCATCCATCAGGTGGGTGCGGCCGGACTTCACGACGTCGGCGAACTCGGCGGCCTTGGCCTCCAGCGCCTCGGCCAGGTAGGCCAGGGCGGGCTTGAGGTCGTTGATCAGCGCACCGGTGGCGGCCACGTGCACCGAGGTGGGGAAGACGTCGTTGGAGGACTGCGAGGCGTTGACGTGGTCGTTGGGGTGGACCTCCTTGTCCGAGCCCTTCTCCTGCAGCGCCTGGTTGGCCAGGGTGGCCAGCACCTCGTTGGTGTTCATGTTGGAGGAGGTGCCGGAGCCGGTCTGGAACACGTCCACCGGGAAGTGCTCGTCCAGCTCACCGGAGGCCACCTTCTCGGCGGCGCCGGCGATGGCCTCGGCGAGCTCGCCGTCGAGCACGCCCAGCTCCTGGTTGGCCAGGGCGGCGGCCTTCTTCACCCGGGCCAGCGCCTCGATGTGGGCGCGCTCCAGGGTGCGTCCGGAGATGGGGAAGTTCTCGACGGCGCGCTGGGTCTGGGCCCGGTACAGCGCGTGGGCAGGCACCTTCACCTCACCCATGGTGTCGCGCTCGATGCGGTATTCGGTCTCAGCAGCAGAGTTCTGGGTCATGGGCCCATTCTATGGACGCCGGTGAGGCTCCGCGTCGAGCCGTCGCACTGTGAAGCGCGTCGTGTGATGTGCTCAGACTTCGCCGGTGGTGCTGACCAGGTCCGCGCGTCCCTCGGCCAGCCGGTAGGTCACACCGATCACCGCGGTGCGGCCGTCCTGGACGGCCTCGTAGATGGCGCGGGAGTGCTCGGTGATCCGTGAGACCGTCTGCTTCACGTGCTCCTCCACGGTCTCGTTGACCGTGGTCAGTCCCTGGCGCTGGGCGGCCAGCACGGAGGGCGTGATGCGCTCCACCAGGCTGCGCACGAATCCGGTGGGGGTGGTGGCCGAGGCTGCGGACTCCATGGCGGCGGTGACGGCGCCGCAGGAGTCATGGCCGAGCACCACGATCAGCGGCACCTCCAGCACGTCCACGCTGTACTCCAGGGACCCCAGGACGGCGTCGTCGATCACCTGGCCAGCGGTGCGGACCACGAACACGTCGCCCAGTCCGACGTCGAAGATGATCTCCGCGGCCAGACGCGAGTCCGAGCAGCCGAAGATCACCGCCATCGGGTGCTGGCCGTCGGTCAACGAGCTGCGGCGGGCCGCGTTCTGATTGGGGTGTGCGACCTCCCCGGAGACGAAGCGGGCGTTTCCCGCCTGCAGTCGTTCCCAGACGTCTGCGGGGCTGGGGGTGGGGGAGGCACTGGCGGCGTCGGTCATCGTACTCCTCGGAGGTGGTGGAGATGCTGGGCGGGCAGGTGCTCTCAGACTAGGGCAGGGCGGATCACTGGTCTGTGTCGGAGTCCTCACCGGTGTCGGCGCCGGGGCTGGGGTCGGTGTCGTCCCGGGGGTCTTCGCCCAGGGACGCCACCACGGCTTCCAGGGCGAGGTCGAACTCCTCCTCGGAGGCGTCTCCGCCGATGACCACGGTGGTGCCGTCGACGTCGTTCTCCTCCTCGGTGAGGACATAGTAGGTGCGGTCACGGTCGCCGTCACGGACCTCGAACTCCAGGCCGTCCACCGTGTGCGTGCCGGCGGGGGAGGCCTGCCGGGTCTCTTCGGCGATCCAGGTGGGGTTGCCCTGGGCGGTCTGGGCGAAGCCGATGAAGTCGACCGCGTCGGTGGTGTAGCCGACCTCCCAGACGGGCACACCGTGCTCCGGCCTGGTCTCCCAGCGGGCGTAGTTCGCGGACCATCCCTCCGGCACCTCGGGGGCCAGGGGTGCGAAGGTGGCGACGTCGGCCACGTAGGCGGCCTCCTGGTGGACGTCCTCGTCCCGCTGGTAGGGCTCCACGTCCGGCTCAGGGTTCATCATGTAGAACGCGGCGACCGCTCCGACCGTCACAGCCATGGTGATGATCATCGCGATCATCGGCTGCGAGATCCGCTTCGACTGGGCGGGGGTCAGCTGGGGCTTGGGCGGGGTAGGGGCCTGGTCCTGTTCGCGTTCTGTCACCCGCCCATTGTCCCAAAGTTCTGCCGGTGCTCCGTCCACCTGACCGTCAATGACGGGCGGGAAGCTCCTCGGCCAGCACGGCATAGCCGACGCCGTCCTGCCAGCCGAGGTCCCGGTGCAGCGACTCCCGGACCGTGGAGGTCTCCCGGCGCATGCCCAGGGCCTCCATGAGCCGCCAGGAGCCGGTGTTCTCGGCGAAGCACCCGGCATGCATCCTGCGGACACCCAGGTCAGCGGCCAGCTCCAGGAGAGCCCGTACCGCCTCCCGGGCGTATCCGTGCGCCCGGTGCTGCGGAGCGAGGGTCCAGTCCAGCTCGACCTGCGTGCCCCTGGCTTGAGCGGCCGCCTCCTGCTGGGCCCAGCCGTCCTGCAGCCGCGCCCCCACATCGCCTACGAGCCCACCGTCGCTGCGGCGTCGCACGGTGAACTTGGAGCCCTGGGGCAGCCACCGGTCGCAGAGCTGCTCCGGGGCCTCGTACCGGCGGGACATCCAGTGGGTGGTCTCCGGCAGGCGCCAGTACTCCCAGACCTCGTCGAGGTCGGCGGCCGTGAACGGGCTCAGGGTCAGCCGCTCGGTGAGCACAGGGAACGCCGTGCCTCGGGCCGCGCAGAGCTCGTGGAAGGTGCGCTGAGAGGTCGTGTCCGCGGTCATAGGTGTCAGCCTAGCGCCGTACAGTGGTGCTGATGAGTCAGGATCAGCCCGACGACGCAGCACCCGACGACGCAGCACCCGCACCTGTGGGCAGGACCGGCCTGCAGTGGGGCACCTATCTGCGCAACACGCTGCTCGTCCTGGTGCTGCTGCTGATGCTCTGGCTGGCCTTCAACGTGCGGCTGCCGTCCGTGGACGAGCTGCGTGCGGACATGGAGAGCCTCGGCTGGGCGGTCTGGATCGTGTTCGTGCTGCTGTACGCGATCGTGGCCATGACTCCCATCCCGGTGACGATCATGGCGGTCACCGGAGGGCTGCTGTTCGGCATCGTGGAGGGCAGCGCCCTCTCGGTCATCGGCGTGTTCATCGGCTGCTGGGGCGCCTACTGGCTGGCCCGGGCGCTCGGACGCGCCACCGTGGTGAAGATGCTGGGCACCCACGCCGACACCGTGGAGCGGCATCTGGGCGACGCCGGGTTCCAAGCGGTGGCCACGCTGCGGCTCATGCCCGGCCTGCCGTACTGGCCGGTCAACTACGGCTCCGGCGCGTTCGGAGTCTCTCAGCGGGACTTCCTGGTGGCGGGGCTGATCTCCACCGTCCCGGGGCAGGTGTCCCTGGTCGCCGTCGGCGCGTTCATCTCCGAGCCGGGCGTGGTCCCGGCTGCGGTGGTGCTGTGCGCCTGGGCGGTGGTGGTCACCATGACCATCTGGGCGCTGCGCGCCTGGAAGGGCACCTCATCGCGCCCGCTGCCGGGTGACCGGTTCCGTCGACGCAGCTGAGGCCGCCTCGGCCCGGCGCACGACCTGCTCGGCGTGGCGGATCAGCGGCAGGTCCACCATCGCCCCGCGGAACCGGAAGGCACCGCCGTGGTGGGGCACCTGCGCCAGGACGGCGCGGGCGTGCTCCAGCTCCTCGGCCGTGGGCGCGTAGGCCTGCCGGATCAGCGGCACCTGGGACGGGTGGATGCAGGCCTTGGCCGCCCAGCCGCTGGCCACCGCGTCGGCGGCCTCCTCCGCCAGGCCCGTGACGTCGTCGATGTCCGCATAGATCGCGTCGATCCCGGCGGCGCCGTGGGTGGCGGCGGCGAGCAGCACCTGGGCGCGGGCCTGCCGGGCCACGTCCCGGTAGCGGCCGTCCGCGCGCCGGGAGGAGCTGCCTCCGAGGGAGGCGATGAGGTCTTCGGCGCCCCACATCACCGCCACCACCTGCGGGTGGGAGGCGATCTGCTCGGCCCGGGTGGCGCCTGCGGCGGTCTCGCACAGCGGGATCAGTCCGACCCCGGGCAGCGCCTCAGCGGCTGCGGCCACGTCCTGCGCGGACTCGGTCTTGGCGAGCATCACCAGCTCCACCGGGCTGCCGGCCAGCAGAGCGACGTCGGCGTGGAAGTCTTCGGTGTCAGCAGGGCTGATCCGCACCACCGTCCGGGCCCGCAGGTCTGAGCCCTCCGGGCCGGCCAGCGTATCCAGGTGCGCACGCAGGTGATCTCGAGCCGCGGGCTTGTCCGGCTCGGCGACGGCGTCCTCCAGGTCGAGGATCACCGCATCGGCCCGCTCGGCGGCCTTGGCGTAGCGTTCGGGACGATCGGCCGGGCAGAACAGCAGGGTGGGCCCGGCGGTGAACGCCCGACCGCTGACCTCACGACGGCGGCTCATGCGGATCCTCCTGAGGTGCCTTCTGCTGTGCCGGACCGGTGGGCCTCCTCGGAGACCCAGAGCATCACGGAGCGGACGCATTCGGCCACCACGGTGCCCTCCTGGTTGCGGCCTCGATGCCGGATCCGGGCGATGCCCTGCCCGGGACGGGAGCCGGAGGGGCGCGTGTCCAGGATCTCCGACTCCGAGTACAGGGTGTCGCCGTGGAACAGCGGATGCGGGAACGAGACGGCCTCGAAGCCGAGGTTCGCCACGATGGTGCCCTGCGTCAGCTGCGCCACGGACGCGCCGACCAGCGTGGAGAGGGTGAGCATCGAGTTCACCAGGGGCCGGCCGAAGGGCTGCTGGGCGGCCCAGTGGGCGTCCAGATGCAGGGACTGGGTGTTCATGGTCAGGGTGGTGAACCCGACGTTGTCCGCTTCGGTGACGGTGCGTCCCGGTGCGTGCCGGTACACCGCCCCGACCTCGATCTCGTCCAGGTAGAGCCCTCGCTGCTGGATGATCCGCTGCTCGCTCATGCGTCCAGCCCCAGGCTCCGGGCGATCAGCATCAGCTGCACCTCGGTGGTGCCCTCCCCGATCTCCAGGATCTTGGAGTCCCGGTAGTGCCGGGCGACGACGGACTCGTTGATGAACCCGTAGCCGCCGAACACCTGGGTGGCGTCGCGGGCGTTGTCCATGGCGGCCTCCCCGGCGATGAGCTTGGCGATGGCGGCCTCGGTCTTGAAGGGACGGCCCTCCAGCATGCGGGCCGCGGCGTCGTAGTAGGCCAGCCGGGCCGAGTGCGCCCGGGCCTGCATGCGGGCGATCTTGAAGGAGATCGCCTGGTTGGTGCCGATCGCGGCGCCGAAGGTCTCCCGTTCCTTGGCGTAGCGCGCCGCCTCGTCCACACAGCCCTGGGCCGCGCCGGTGGCCAGGGCGGCGATCGCGATCCGGCCCTCGTCCAGGATCCCCAGGAAGTTCGCGTAGCCGCGGCCGCGCTCGCCGAGCAGGTTCTCCTGCGGCACGCGGACCCCGGACAGGGTCAGCGGATGCGTGTCCGAGGCGTTCCAACCGACCTTGTCATAGGCGGGCTCTGCGGTGAACCCGGGAGTGTCGGTGGGCACCAGGATCGTGGAGATCTCCTTCTTGGTCCGGCCGTCGGGCAGCTGCTGCTCCCCGGTGACGGCGGTGACGGTGACCAGGGAGGTGATCGTGGTGCCGGAGTTGGTGATGAACTCCTTGGTGCCGTCGATGACCCACTCGTCGCCGTCGAGGACCGCCCGGGTGCGGGTGCCTCCGGCGTCGGAGCCCGCCTCGGACTCGGTGAGTCCGAACCCGGCCAGCCGTCGCCCGCTGGTCAGCTCCGGCAGCCAGCGCTGCTTCTGCGCCTCGGTGCCGAACCGGTGGATGGGCATGGCCCCCAGAGAGACGCCGGCCTCCAGGGTGATCGCCACCGACTGGTCCACCTTCGCCAGCTCCTCCAGCGCGAGGCACAGCGCGAAGTAGTCGCCGCCCTGACCGCCGTGCTCCTCGGGGAACGGCAGTCCGAACAGCCCCATCTCACCCATCTGGGCGATCACCTCGTAGGGGAAGGAATGGTCGGCGTCGTGCCCCGCAGAGACGGGGGCGACCACCTCCTGGGTGAAGTCGCGGACGGCCTCCTTCAGGGCCTGATGCTCCTCGCTGAGCACGTGGTCCATACGTAGATCCACTTCTCACTCCTCCTTCGTCACGGTCGCCAGCACCTGGCCGAGCGACACCTGCTCCCCGGCGGCGACGGCGAGGTTCGCCGTCCCGTCGAACGGGGCGAGCAGCCGATGCTCCATCTTCATGGCCTCGATCGTCACCAGCGGGTCCCCGGCGCGGACCGTGTCGCCGCTGGTCACGGCGACGGCGATCACGGTGCCGGGCAGCGGGGCGGTCACCTCGGGGGCGGCCTCGGTGAGCTCCGCCTCCTGCTGGGCGAGTGCGGTCAGGGTCTGGTTGGTCCGGTCGGCCACGGTCAGCCGTGCCGAGACCCCGTCGGCCCAGGCCCAGACGACGACCCCGGCGTCGGAGCGGTCTCCGCGGGCCAGGGCGACCCGCTGCTGCGCCGTGCCGGGTGAGCAGGTGGGTGCCCGGTCCGCCGTCGGGCGTGGCGGGGCCGTCCAGGGAAGCTGTGCCGTCGAGGGGGACGGTGGTGGTCAGGGTGTGGCCGTCGGCACCGGCGTGGGTGACCAGCACCGAGGGCACGGCCGGCTCGGCGGCGCGCCAGCCGTCGCAGGCCCATCCTTCGCCAGGAACCGGCCGGGGCTGGGCGACCAGCAGGGCGGCGGCGGTGAGCAGATCGTCCTCCGGTCGGGGGAGTGCAAGGTCCGGCAGTCGCCGCGCGATCAGGGTGGTGTCCAGGCGTCCGGCCCGGACGTCGTCATCGTCGAGCAGGCCCCGCAGATAGGCCAGGTTGGTCTCCACTCCGAGGATGACCGTCTGTCCGAGCGCCCGGTGCAGACGGGACAGGGCCTGGGCCCGGTCCGCGGCGTGGGCGATGACCTTGGCCAGCATGGGGTCATAGTCGATGCCGACGGCCTGTCCGGCCCGCAGTCCGGTGTCCACACGGACCCCCTCGCCGGAGGGCTCGTGGAGTCGCAGCAGCGTCCCGGTGGCCGGGAGGAACCCGGCCTCGGGCTGCTCGGCGTACACCCGGGCTTCGACGGCGTGCCCGGTCAGCCTCACGTCCTCCTGGGTCAGCGCCAGGGGCTGACCGGCGGCGATCCGGATCTGCTGCTCCACCAGGTCCACCCCGGTGATCTCCTCGGTGACGGGGTGCTCCACCTGCAGCCGGGTGTCATCTCCATGAAGAAGAACGTCCCGGGGTCCTCGTCGGAGACGAGGAACTCGACCGTGCCGGCCCCGCGGTAGTCCACGCTCCGGGCGGCCTGGCACGCCGCCTCGCCCAGCCGGGCCCGGATCTGCTCACCGTCCTCGGTGTCCAGCAGCAGGGGGGAGGGTGCCTCTTCGATCACCTTCTGATGACGGCGCTGCAGGGAGCATTCGCGTTCGCCCAGGTGGATGACGTCGCCGTGGGAGTCGGCGAGGACCTGGACCTCGATGTGCCGGGGGCTGCGGATCAGCTGCTCGATCATCAGCGAGTCGTCGCCGAAGGCCGCCTGGGCCACGCGGCGCGCCGCCGGCAGAGCCTCGGCCAGCTCCTCGGGGCGCTCCACGACCTGCATGCCTTTGCCGCCGCCGCCCGCTGAGGGCTTGATCAGCACCGGGTAGGTCATCCCGGCGGCGGCCCCGGACCAGGGCGTCGTCGTCGAGGCCCGGGGCGGACACGCCGTCGACCAGCGGCACCCCGGCCGCGGCCACATGCTCCTTGGCCCGGATCTTGTCCCCCATGATCTCCAGCGCCTGCGCCCCGGGGCCGATGAAGACGACTCCGGCGGCCTCGCAGGCCCGCGCGAAGGAAGCGTTCTCGGAGAGGAAGCCGTAGCCGGGGTGGATGGCCTCGGCCTCGGTGGTGCGGGCGGCCTCGATCACGGCGTCGACGTCCAGATAAGAGGCGGAGGCCGCGGCGGGGCCGAGGCAGACCGAACGGTCAGCCATCCGCACGTGGGCGGCGTCGACGTCGGCCTCGGAATGCACGGCCACCGCGGTGATGCCCAGGCGATGCAGGGTGGAGATCACCCGACAGGCGATCTCTCCGCGGTTGGCCACCAGGACGGTGGTGAAGAGCTGGTCCATGCTGGCCTCCTACATCCTGAACAGGCCGAAGCCCGACGCCGGCAGCGGGGTCCGCGAGCAGACCTCCAGCGCCATGGAGAGCACCCGGCGGGTGTCGGCGGGGTCGATGATGCCGTCGTCCCAGAGCCGGGCGGTGGAATAGTACGGCTGTCCCTGGTCCTCGTAGGTCTGTCGGATCGGGGCCTTGAACGCGTCCTCCTCCTCGGGGCTCCAGGTCTCGCCTGCGGCCTCGAGCTGGTCGCGCTTCACGGTGGCCAGCACGGAAGCGGCCTGCTCGCCGCCCATCACGGAGATCCGCGCATTGGGCCACATGAACAGGAACCGGGGCGAGTAGGCGCGCCCGCACATGGAGTAGTTCCCGGCCCCGAACGAGCCCCCGATGACCACCGTGATCTTCGGGACCCGGGTGGTGGCCACGGCGGTGACCATCTTGGCGCCGTGCTTCGCGATTCCTCCGGCCTCGTAGTCACGGCCGACCATGAACCCGGAGATGTTCTGCAGGAACAGCAGAGGAATGCCCCGCTGGTCGCACAGCTCGATGAAGTGCGCGCCCTTCAGGGAGGACTCGGAGAACAGGATCCCGTTGTTCGCCACGATGCCGACGGGGTGCCCGTCCACGTGGGCGAATCCGGTGACCAAGGTGGTGCCGTAGTCGCGTTTGAACTCGTGGAAGGCGCCGTCGTCGACGATCCGGGCGATCACCTCGTGGACGTCGTAGGGCTGATTGACGTCCTGAGGAATGATGCCGTCCAGGTCACCCACGTCCAGCCGCGGGGGGCGGACCTCGGAGGCAGGCTCCCAGGCCCGCGGCGCGGGAGCGGGGAGGGTGGCGACGATGTCGCGGAGGATCTGGAGAGCGTGGTCGTCGTCCTCGGCGATGTGGTCCGCCACGCCGGACTCGGCGGTGTGGACCTTCGCGCCCCCGAGCTCCTCGGGCGTGACGACCTCTCCGGTGGCCGCCTTCACCAGCGGAGGCCCGCCCAGAAAGATGGTGCCCTGGTTCCGCACGATCACTGACTCGTCGCTCATGGCGGGCACATAGGCCCCGCCGGCGGTGCAGGAGCCCATGACCGCGGCGATCTGCGGGATGCCCTGCGCGGAGAGCTGGGCCTGGTGGTAGAAGATGCGGCCGAAGTGGTCCTCATCCGGGAACACCTCGTCCTGCAGCGGCAGGTACGCCCCGCCCGAGTCCACCAGGTAGAG
This sequence comes from Nesterenkonia sp. PF2B19, assembly GCF_001758425.2. Lineage (GTDB taxonomy): Bacteria > Actinomycetota > Actinomycetes > Actinomycetales > Micrococcaceae > Nesterenkonia > Nesterenkonia aethiopica. The sequence goes on from NZ_MDSS02000033.1 coordinate 22,661, forward strand.
GCACGGCAGCCGGTTCTCCTGGGCGATCCGCTGAGCCCGCAGGTGCTTCTTCACCGTGACGGGGAAGTAGGTGCCGCCTTTGACGGTGGAATCGTTGCACACCACCATCACGGGCCGACCGTGGACCAGCCCGATGCCGGTGATGATTCCGGCGCCGGGGGAGGCGTCGTCGTACATGCCGTGGGCGGCCAGTGCGCCGATCTCCAGGAACGGGCTGCCGGCGTCGAGCAGTCGGTCCACGCGCTCGCGGGGGAGCAGTTTGCCGCGCTGCTGATGCCGACGTCGTGACGCCTCGGAGCCGCCGAGGGAGGTGCGGCGCAGGGTCTGGTGCAGCTGGTCGCGCAGTTCGCGGTTCCGGCGGGCGTTGGCCGCGAAGGTCTCGTCCCGGGGGTCCACGGCGGTGGAGAGGGTGTGCGAAATGCCCCGTGGCTCCACGTCTTCCTCCTGGTGTCCTGCAGTTGGGTGTCCAGCAGATCCGGTGCCGGTCAGGTCCGACGTCCGGTAGATTTGAGTGAACGATGGTTCACTGAAAGCGACTCTAGTGGCGGTGATCACATGATGTCCATCCTTGACGGCGGGTCGGGCGAGTCGTCGGGTCCGCCGCGGACCCGGCGCCAGCAGGAGAAGGACCGCCGGCGGCGCGACCTGCTCGAGGCGGCGGGCCGGCTGTTCGGCACCCGAGGCTTCGCCTCAGTGGCGCTGGACGACATCGGCAGCGAGGCGGGCGTCACCGGGCAGGCCATCTATCGGCACTTCAAGGGCAAACGGGACATGCTGGGCCAGCTGCTGCTCGAGGTGAGCCAGGAGCTGCTGGACGGAGGGAGGGCACTGGGTGCGGGCGCAGAAATTCCTGAGGAGCGGCTCCGGCGACTCATCGCCTTTCAGGTCCGCTTCGCGCTGCGCAGTCCCGAGGTCATCCGCGTCCAAGAGCAGGAGCTGGGGCGGCTGGCCGAGCCCGACCGTCGGCGGATCCGTCGCATGCAGCGCGAGTACATGGACATCTGGGTGGACGCCGTCCGCGCCCTGCATCCCGCGGCCGGATCGGAGGAGCTGAGCCTTCGCGTCCATGGGCTCTTCGGGCTGATCAACTCCACGGCGCATTCGCTGAAGCACTTCCACGGCCGGGCGCCCTCGGCCGAGACCATGGAGGTCGGCGCGCGTGCGCTCGAGGTCATGGCGCAGGCCGCCGCAGAGGTGGAGATGTCGCGCTAAGCGTCGGCGTCGGAGGTGTTGTGACGTGCAACACTGTCCTGTTAGCTTCGGGTTTGTCGGCATTCACTGAAATCCACGATGCGGAGTGCAGATGAGCCTGAGCCATGACACCCCCGAGGATCTCCACAACGGCGCGGCCCAGCAGGCCGGCCGGCTGAGAGTCGCCCACGACGTCGGCCCCTGCGAGCCTCCGCTGCTGGAGTCCACGATCGGCGCGAACCTCCGCGAGACGACGCTGCGATTCGGCGAGCGGGAGGCGTTGGTGGATCTGCACGCCGACAGGCGCTGGACCTACGCCGAGTTCCGGCGCGACGTGCGACGGCTGGCCACAGGACTGCATCGGGCAGGCGTCCGGACGGGGCAGCGGGTCGGCGTCTGGGGCAACCGCTGGGAATGGACGCTGACCCAGTACGCCACCGCCGAGCTGGGTGCGATCTTGGTGACCATCAACCCGTCCTACCGTCAGCATGAGCTGACCTATGTCCTGCAGCAGGCCGGCATCACCGCCGTCGTCGCCTCCGATGAGTTCCGGGGTCAGGACTATCCGAGCATGCTGGCCCGCGCGGACGATGAGCTCGGAGCCTTGGAGCTCAGCGTCATCATGGGGTCCCCGGAATGGGAGCAGCTGCTCCCGGCGGAACCGGATGAGGTCCTCCTCGACGCCGTCGCGGAGGACCTGACGCCCGAAGACCCGATCAACATCCAGTACACCTCCGGCACCACCGGGTTCCCCAAGGGTGCCACGCTGAGCCACCGCAACATCCTCAACAACGGCTTCTTCGTGGGGGAGGTCTGCCGATACACCGAGCAGGACCGAATCTGCATCCCCGTGCCCTTCTACCACTGCTTCGGCATGGTCATGGGCAACCTGGGCGCCACCACCCACGGCGCGACGATGGTCATTCCCGCCCCGGCGTTCGATGCCCGAAGGACGTTGCAGGCGGTGCAGGATGAACGGTGCACGAGCCTCTATGGGGTGCCGACCATGTTCATCGCCGAGCTCGGCCTGGAGGATCTGGCGACGTCGACCTGAGCAGCCTGCGCACCGGCATCATGGCCGGCTCACCGTGCCCGGAGGAGATCATGCGTCAGGTCATCGAGGTGATGCACATGGAGGAGGTCACCATCTGCTACGGGATGACCGAGACCTCCCCGGTGTCTCTGCAGACCCGGACAGACGACGAGCTGGACCGGCGCGTAGGGACCGTGGGTCGGGTGGTGCCCCACGCCGAGGTCAAAGTGGCGGATCCGGTCACCGGGGAGACACTCCCCGTGGACAGCGACGGCGAACTCTGCACCCGCGGGTACCTTGTGATGCAGGGCTACTGGGAGCAGCCGGAGAAGACCGCCGAAGCCGTTGACCCCCACGGATGGATGCGCACCGGAGACATGGCACGTATGGACGCCGAGGGCTACGTGCAGATCACCGGGCGGATGAAGGACATGGTGATCCGCGGTGGGGAGAACATCTACCCGCGCGAGATCGAGGAGTTCCTCTATACCCACCCCGACATCGTGGACGCCCAGGTCATCGGTGTGCCCGACGAACGGTACGGGGAGGAGCTGATGGCCTGGGTGCGGCTGCGCGACGGGGCCGAGCGGCTCACTGCGACGGCGCTGCGCGAGTTCTGCGAAGGACGCCTGGCGCGCTACAAGATTCCTCGGTACGTGACGGTGGTGGACGAATTCCCCACCACCGTGACCGGGAAGGTGCGGAAGGTGCAGATGCGGGAAGAAGCCCTCGACCTGCTCGCCACCCCTGGAGCGGTCGACGACGCGCGCGCCGGCTGAGGGCGGCACCTGGGTGGGTGCCGTCCTCAGCTGGTGATCCGTGCCGGTGTGGTGTGGGTGGTGGCGCGGTGTGTCAGTGAACCGCCCTGGGTTCTGTTCCGGTCTTTATGCGGGTGCCCGGGCGGGCTCGTGTGATTGATAGTAGGCGGCCTCGGCCTCTGCTGGGGTGCCCGTCTCTGCCGCCCCTGCCGGGACGCTCTACCCGGCTGCCCTCTCGCGGGGGTCCTTCCCCGGCTCCTCCTGGTGTTGCTCAGTCTTCCGGCACCCTCTGACACATCCCGGAGGAGCGGGACCAGCCGGCCAAAACGCAGGGTCAGATCCGACCGCCGGCGCCGGCCCGCCACTGAGCCCGGCCAGGCATCCGAACCCCGCCCGGACGACGCGTCTCACATGCGCACCAGAGTCTCGTCAGCAGATCCTTACACGTCATACGCGTGGGAACCCGCTGGTAACCGCGGTCCCGGTCACACCCCCGCGATATCATCTAGGCACCGACAGCAACGGGCGGCGATGAGGCCGTCCACGGCGAGACGAACAGGTGGCTGACGACGTGTCCAACGTGTCCGAGACTGAAACGACGACCCCCGCACCGAGCGCCGGGAGCCAGCAGAGCTACTCGCACCTCTCGCCGCGGCTGGCGGTGGGGGACTCTGAGCCGGATCGCAACCTCGCCCTCGAACTCGTCCGCGTGACCGAGGCGGCCGCCATCGCTGGCGGCGCCTGGGTCGGCCGAGGTGACAAGAACGGTGCCGACGGTGCCGCTGTCGACGCCATGCGCTCCCTGCTCGACACCGTGAACCTCAACGGAGTGGTGGTCATCGGAGAGGGAGAGAAGGACGAAGCCCCGATGCTCTTCAACGGTGAGCGGGTCGGCAACGGCGCCGGTCCCGAAGCCGACGTCGCCGTGGACCCCATCGACGGCACCCGTCTGACGGCACTGGGCTACAACAACGCGCTGGCCGTTCTGGCGGTCGCGGAGCGCGGCTCCATGTTCGACCCCTCCGCGGTGTTCTACATGGACAAGCTCGTCACGGGCCCCGAGGCGGCCGACATGGTGGACCTCCGCCTGCCCGTGAAGCAGAACCTGCACCTCATCGCCAAGGCCAAGGGCAAGCGGATCAACCAGCTCAACGTGTGCGTGCTGGATCGGCCCCGCCACGCGAAGCTCGTGGAGGAGATTCGGGACGCCGGCGCCCGCACCCGCTTCATCATGGACGGCGACGTCGCGGCGGCATCGCCGCAGCCCGAGAAGGCTCGGGTGTGGATGCGCTCATGGGGATCGGCGGCACGCCGGAGGGCATTGTGACCGCCTGCGCGATCCGCGCGATCGGCGGCGTGATCCAGGGGCGCCTGGCCCCGACCGACGAAGCCGAGCGGGAGGCCGCCGCCGCGGCTGGCCACGACGTCGACGAGATCCTCACCACTGATCAGCTCGTCACGTCGGACAACTGCTACTTCGCCGCCACGGGGATCACCGACGGCGATCTGCTCCGGGGGGTCCGCTACGAGGGGGACCGGGTCACCACCCAGTCCATCGTCATGCGCGCCAAGTCTGGGACGGTTCGCACCGTGGAGGCGGAGCACCAGGCTCGGAAATGGGAGTCCTACACTCGCGCGTGATGACGGCGCCCCTCGCCGTCCTCCACGCCCCTGGTCAGCCAACCCTTCCGGCCCCGTTCGTCATGTACTAGCGTGACCCGCGTCATGAAGCGCCGACGGACTCCGTGAGTGATCACCGCCGGCGCCCTGGGGTTCCTTGAGACGCCTGGAGACGGGCGGAGAGGGCGAACTGTGGTCGGACGTCGAAGGGTCGGAGCGGGAGCAGCACTCGGGCTGGGAGCGTTGCTCCTGACCACGGCGGGGTCCGGGGTCGCGTCGGCCCAGGGGTCGCCGCCCGTGGATGACGTGATGGGCAACGCCCACGAACGGGCCCGGAGTGTGGTGGAGGCACTCGAGGTTCCGGCAGCGGACAGGATCGCGGCCACCGAGTACTGGACGCCTCGGCGCATGGCGCAGGCGCGTCCGCCCGTGCCGCATGTGGCGGAGAACGCTCAGGCCCGGATCCGCGACGTCTTCTCCGGCGCGCACTCCGGGACCCCGCGGACGGTCTCGTCGGCTGCGCCGTCGCCGCTGGTGGTGGCGGCAGGATCCCAGAGCAGCTCGGTGACCCCTCGTCCGTTCCACACGTGGGCAAGGGTTTCTTCTCTACTCCGTCTGGGGACAAGGTCTGCTCGGCCAACCTGGTGGCATCCGAGAACCGCTCCACCGTGGCGACCGCCGGGCACTGCCTGCACGACGGCGCCGGGGGAGGCTTCGCGGAGAGGTTCGTGTTCGCCCCGGCCTATGACGAGGGTGAGTCGGAGCATGGAGTCTGGGCGGCGACCGAGCTGGTGGCCTCCCAGCAGTGGGTGCAGAGCAGTGACCTGGAGCACGACTATGCCTTCGCCGTGGTCGAGGAGAAGAACGGCAGGACCGTCCAGGACGAGGTCGGCGCGTCCTCTTCCATCACGTTCAACGAGCCCCGTGGGCTCGACTACATCGCTTACGGGTATCCCGCTGCGGCGCCGTATGACGGGCAGACGCTGCGCCGGTGCGAGGGAGCGGCCAGCGATGACCCCGCCGGCCGCAGCACCCAAGGCATCGACTGCGACATGACCGGCGGGGCCTCCGGTGGTCCATGGTTCCTCTCAGGGGGCGAGCAGAACTCTGTGAACTCGTAGAGGTACGACGCCGACCCCGACTCCATGTATGGACCGTACTTCGGTGACGGGGCTGAGCAGCTCTACGACCACGCCTCGTCGAAGTGACGGCGGCTCCCACCTCCTGCCGGGGTGCTCGATGCATTCTGCAGGGCTTTGACCTGGAGTGATGATTCCTGACGCCGCATCCGCGGTGTCAGGGCCCAGCTCATGTGACTGTGGAGTTACTTTCTTCCCGCAACCTCTTCACAGATGTGAATCACGTTGCTACTGTGTCGTAGGTCACGGCCAGAGATCCGGCCGTGATGATTCCATGACACTCCTGAAAGGGGAGAACAAGCATGAGCATCAGGCGAATCATGAGCCTGGGCGGTGTCCTCGGACTGAGCGCTGCCGCACTGGTGACGGCGACCCCCGTCGCGGCAGACTCGACGACGTATCCGGGACACGGGGCAGGGCCGGGGCAGGGAGAGGTCGAGACCGTGCCCGAGGGCGACCAGGAGGCCGCCGAGGAGTACTGGACTCCTGAGCGGATGGCCGAGGCCGAGCCGGTGGAGACGGAGCTCATCGACGAGATCGACGGGGCCAGCCTGCAAGACGTCTTCAGTGACATCGAAGCGGCGAACCCGCGCACGGTGTCCCCGCACCGCAGCCAGTTGCAGAACCCGGCCGACAGCCCGCATATCGGCAAGGTCTTCTTCTCCACCAACCAGGGCGACTTCGTCTGCTCCGCCAACATCGTGGCCTCGGCGAACCAGTCCACGGTGGCCACCGCGGGGCACTGCCTGCACGACGGAAACGGCGGCCAGTTCGCACGCAACTTCGTCTTCGCCCCTGCCTACGACTACGGCGAGTCCGAGCACGGCGTGTGGGCCGCAGAAGAGCTGGTGACCTCCGCCGAGTGGGCGAACCGCGGCGACTTCGAGCATGACTACGCCTTCGCGGTCCTCGAGACCAAGGGCGGCACCACCGTGCAGCAGCAGGTGGGGGCGGCGTCGCCGATCGCCTTCAACCAGCCGCGTGGCCAGTACTACAGCGCCTACGGCTACCCGGCCGCCGCGCCCTTCAACGGCCAGGAGCTCCACAGCTGCCACGGCACCGCCACGAACGACCCGATGGGCAGCAGCACTCAGGGCATCCCGTGCAACATGACCGGCGGCTCCTCCGGCGGCCCCTGGTTCCTCGGTCAGGGGACCGGCGGGGCCCAGAACTCTGTGAACTCCTACGGGTACACCTTCCTGCCGGACGTGATGTTCGGGCCGTACTTCGGCTCCGGGGCAGAGCAGCTCTATGACTACGCCTCCACGCGCTGAGGACGGCGTATCATCGGGGCTCAGGCCCTGAGGAGAGGATGACACGATGACGACCGTCGAGGGACACCTCAGCTCATCACCCGGCGACGACGCCGAGGAGGAGGCGCCCTCGGCGGTCGTCTCACATCGCCCGGAGCAGGACCCGGAGCAGGTCCGCGCCTACTGGACCGAGAAGCGACGCCGGGCCGCCCGCCCCCGACCGATGACGCTCCAGGGTGGCAGGAAGAAGGACGACGGGGAGTCCACGGATCAGAGCGCCGACGACGGCACTGCACCGGGTGAGGCGACGAACACCTCCGACTGACCCTCGGATGTCAGCACAGCTCGCTCGCCAGCGGTCAGGAAGACGGACTCGCCGGCGCCCACTGCGATCTCTGAAGCCTCGCTCCGAAGCAGGACCTCGCCGCGGAGGCACAGCACGACGGCGGGACCGTCCTGGGGAGCCCAGGTCGCGGTGTCGCCGTCGTCCAGCTCCAGACGGTCCAGTCGGAACTCCTCGCACGGCGGGGCGTAGCGGTGCCACCGCTCCGAGACCGGTTCGGGCGTGCACCACGGAAGCGGCAGCACGGCAGGGGTCGTGACCGCCAGCAGCTCATCGACGTCCACCGGCTTGGCGGTGAGCCCGCCGCGCAGCACGTTGTCGGAGCTGGCCATGATCTCCACCGCCACTCCGTGCAGGTATGCGTGCAGGTTTCCGGCGGGCAGGTACAGGGCCTCACCGGGGGAGAGGTCCACCCGGTTCAGCAGCAGGGTGACGATCACCCCGGGGTCGCCCGGGAAGGCGCCGCCGGCGCGCCGGAGCGTGTCCGCCGCCCCGTCGCAGAGCGCAGAGCCAGGGCGCACGGACTCCAGGGCGGGCACCACGAGGTCTGCGGCCTGCGCGAAGCCGCCGTGCGCGTCCCGCAGGATCAGCTCCAGGGCCTCTGCCAGGCGCTCGGCCTCCAACAGAGTCCGCAGCTGATTCAGCGCCTCGTCCACTCGTGCGGTGTCCGCCGGGCCCTCCGATCCCGTGCCCGCGGTGCGGAGCAGGTCCGCCACGGCGCGACGTCGGCGGCGGCCTCGGGGCCGGGCCGGAATCCGCACAGGGCCGAGAAGTGCTCGACCGCCACCACCAGCTCAGGCTTGTGGTGGGCGTCCACATAGCGGCGACTTGGGGAGTCCAGCGGAACCCCGGCGGCCTCCTCCGCCGCGTAGCCGGCCCGGGCCCGTTCGGCGGTGGGGTGGGTCTGGATGGACAGGGGCTGTTCTGCCGCCAGCACCTTGAACAGGAAGGGGAGCTCCGGGAGGTCACCGAGCATCTCCGGACGGTGTGCCGGGAGATGGTCGAGGCTGATCCGGGCGCCGTCGAGGAGCACCTCGGACGGCGCGGCCGGGTGGGCGCCCATCCACAGTTCGGCCTGCGGCCCGTCGGCGGGCATGCCGAAGAGCCGCGGGAAGGCGGTGGCGGAGCCCCAGGCGTAGTGCCGCACGGGGTTGGTCATCCTGAGCATCGCGAGAACATTACCAGCGGGGAGGCCATGATCCGTCCGATTCCGGGCCTCGTCCAGGGAACTGTGGTCAACCTCCCAGGAAGCCGCCCGGCGCGGCCGCCCCTGTCCTCAGCGCAGCGGCGTGCACTCGTAGTTGCTGGACGCCGCCTGCTCCAGGACTCCCGTCTGTCCGGCGTCCTGCAGGTCGCGCAGGTACTCCGCCGTCAGCGGGGAGCCGTCCGGTTGGGTCGGCATCTCGACCTCGTTGTCCTCGATGGACGGTTCGTCGTCCTCCGCGGCGTCGCGGGTCTCCACCGACGCCGGCACCGTCCCTGAGGCGGAGGTCCCGCCGCCCGGAGATCCGGTCCCGGGGGAGAACGTCACCGTGCCCACGGTGGTGCCGACGGCTCCGAGGGAGCCGAACCAGCCGCCGTCGTCCTCTTCGTTCTCGATCAGTTCGTCCACCCGCTGGTGGATCTGGTCGAAGTCAGGGTAGGTGGAGAACTGCTCCCCGGCGGTGCCGAAGTCGGGGGCGCCCAACACCAGGCGCTGCGGCTCGCGCTCCTTGGCGTCCACCGCGAGGTCGAGGAAGGAGCCGAGCTGGTGCTGCGGCAGGTTGGTCTCCACCACCTGCTCGCCGGCGTCCATGATCTCCGTGAACCGGGTCAGCAGGGTCTGCGGATTGAACTGGGCGATCATCGCCTGTTGGATGCACTGCTGGCGCTGGATGCGGTTGTAGTCCGAGGAGAAGGTCCGGGACCGGGCGTAGGCCAGGGCGTCCTTGCCGCTGAACGTGTATTCGCCCGGACCCCACCAGTTGTCGCCCCAGGTGCCGTCCGGACGCGGGCCCCGGTAGGGGACCCAGCCGCCGGAGTCGACGGTGACCCCACCCATCGCGTCGATGAGCTGGGCGAAACCGTCCATGTCCACCATCACGTAGCCCTTGACCTCGAGGTCCAGGATGCCCGAGGCGGCGTCCATCATGGCCTCGGCGCCCGGGTCCTCGGCGTCGGGGTAGAGGTCCTGGTGCTGGTTCATCACGTCCGTGTACAGGAAGTTGATGATGCATTCGTTGCCGCAGCTGTACCCGTCCGGATACGCATCCCACAGCGGGGAGTCCTCGCTGAACTGCGCGTTCTGGAAGTTCCGCGGGATCGAGATGAGGATGGACTCGCCGGTGCGTTCGTTGACGCTGACCACGTGGATGGAGTCCGGGCGCAGGCCCTGGCGTCCCTCCCCGGCGTCGGCGCCGAGGAGCAGGAAGTTGTAGCGGCCGTCGACGGCGTCGATGGCCGGACCGGAGCCGAAGATGCCGGAGAACGACTCGCGCGACTGGTTCACCAGATGCGCCCCGTAGCCCAGCGAGCCGGAGGTCACCACCATCAGCACCACCGTGGCCACGGTGACGATCGGTTTCAGACCGGGAGCCAGGGTGGACAGGCGCAGCAGCCGGAAGGTGTCGATCCACAGCACGGCCCACCCGACGGCCAGCGAGACCAGCAGCACGGCGACCAGCCACATCACGAAGGGCCGCGTCATCAGGCCCAGCAGCAGTCCGCGCAGGGTGAAGAACATCACGACGCCGACCAGCACCACCGCCCACACGCTCACCGTGACGGCCAGCGCCTTGCGCCCGAAGCCGCGGTGCCCGGCTGCGATCTGCGCCGCGCCCGGGACGACCAGCGTCAGCGCGAGCAGCAGCACCGCCCGACGGGTGCGGTCGGTGACGGAACCGTTCTCCGGCCGCCGGACGACGTCCGGCTCGGTGGAGAAGCGGTGATAGGTGATGGTGGGGTCGCTCATCGCTCAGGAATGGGTGTGACGACGGCGGTACGTGGGCAGCTCGGCGGCCTCGTCGCGCAGGGCTGCGCCCTTCGCGTGGGCCTGTGCGGCGAGGTCGGCGGCGAACTCGACCAGCTGCTCCCGAAGTCGGGCGGCCAGTTCACCGTCCCCGGCGGCCAGGGTGCGCGCCGCCAGCAGACCGGCGTTGCGGGCGCCTCCCACGGAGACTGTGGCGACCGGGACGCCGGCGGGCATCTGGACGATCGACAGCAGCGAATCCATGCCGTCGAGATGCTTCAGCGGTACGGGGACCCCGATGACAGGAAGCGGGGTGACGGAGGCGAGCATGCCGGGCAGGTGCGCCGCACCCCCCGCTCCGGCGATGATCACCCGCAGGCCGCGCTGGTGGGCGGTGCGGCCGTAGTCGATCATCTCCTCGGCCATCCGGTGGGCGGAGACGACGTCGGCCTCGAATGGGATGCCGAACTCGTCGAGCGCCTCGGCGGCGGCCTTCATGGTGGGCCAGTCGGAGTTCGAACCCATCACGAGTCCGACCAGGGCGGTGGTGTCCTCGGCCATCGGTGTCGGTCCCTTCGTCAGGTGGTTCAGCGGTGGTCAGCGGTGGTCGTCAGTCGTCAGTGGTCGTCCCGGTGATGAGCGCGGCGGCGTGCAGCGCCCGGCTCTGCGCCCGGTCGAGCTCCGCGGCGGCGACGGCGACCTCCCCGGGCTCGGGGGCGAGCACCACATTGACGTGCCCGACCTTGCGGCCGGGGCGCGGCTCCTTGCCGTAGAGGTGGATCTTGGCCTCGGGGGCGTGCCGACCAGCCTCGGGGACCCCGGCGTGCAGGTCTGAGGCGGAGGCGCCGAAGAGATTCTTCATCACAGTGCGGCCGCCCGGGCCGCCGATCGGGGCGGTGGAGCCCAGCGGGAGGCCGAGCACGGCCCGCAGGTGCTGCTCGAACTGACCGGTGACGGCGCCGTCCATGGACCAGTGCCCGGAGTTGTGGGGGCGCATGGCCAGCTCGTTGACGTAGACGCCGGCCCGCTCGCCGTCGGTGATCTCGAAGAGCTCGACGGCCAGCATCCCGGTCACGCCGAGCTTCTCCGCGATGAGCCGGGCGATGCTGGCCGCGTCCTCCATGTGGGTGGGGTGGGAGCGCGGGGCCGGGGCGACGACGATGTCACAGACGCCGTCGGTCTGGGTGGACTCCACCACCGGTAGGCGCGGATCTCTCCGACGGCTGAGCGCGCCACCTGGGCGGAGAGCTCTCGGGTGAAAGGGATCTTCTCCTCGGCGAGCAGCCCGGTGCCCTGCTCCGCGGCGCGGTCGAACCAGTCCTGGGCGGCGGACGCTGAGGCGGAGGAGTCGATGATGCGCACACCCTTGCCGTCGTAGCCGCCGCGGGGGGTCTTCAGCACCACCGGCCAGCCGGTGTCGTCGCCGAAGTCGCGCAGCTCCGCGACAGTGTGCACCGCGGCCCAGTGCGGATTGGGCAGGCCGAGCTGCTCGACGGCGCGGCGCATGGCCAGTTTGTCCTGGGCGTAGAGCAGCGCCTCGGGTCCCGGATGCAGCGGGGTGCCCTGGGCGGTGAGGGCGTCGAGCACCTCGGCGGGCACATGTTCGTGGTCGAACGTGACGACGTCGACGTCGGCGGCGAAGGCCGTCACGTCCTCCACGCTGCGATAGTCGCCCAGCGTGGTGCGGGGGATGACCTGGGCGGCGGAGGCCTCGGCACTGCCCGCCAGCAGGCGCAGCTCGACGCCGAGCACGACGGCGGCGGCGCCATCATGCGGGCCAGCTGCCCGTCGCCGAGGACGCCGACGCGGGGTGCGTCGCCGCGGGCCGCGGCGGACAGGTGGGGCGCGGTGTCAGGGGTGGGGGCTTCGGCTGCAGTCACAGTCCCTCATTATGGAGCATCGGGGGCGCGGCGTCGGTGATGGGACACGCACGCAAGGATCGCGGGGCCGCCGAGCAGGGGCCCGCTCGGCGTCGTGATTCTGCTCATACCGGGGGCATCCGCCAGGAAGCTCGCAGGGGACGTCCAGGCGAGTCCGTACACTGGACGTCGGCAGGACGCCGCGGCCTCAGGGTCTGCCGGCCTGCCGTGTTCCCCCGTTTCCGCTGATGGAGTCTCCCCGGTCCATGATCTCCCGTCTCTATGTCCGCATCCGTGACCTGTTCCTCGCCGTGTGGCGGGAGGTCGCGAAGTTCGGCGTCGTCGGCGGTGTGGCCTTCGTGATCGACTCCGCTGTGTTCCTGTGGCTGCTCAGCGGCCCTCTCGATGACTCGCAGCTCAAGGCGAAGGTCGTCGCCGGGGCTGTGGCCACCCTGTTCTCCTGGGTGGCCAACCGGTACTGGACCTTCCGGCACAGCCGCACCCGGGGCAAGATGCGGGAGCTGGTGATGTTCCTGCTGATGAACGCGATCGGGCTGGGCATCCAGACCGGCTGCGTGGGGGTGAGCAAGTATCTCCTCGGGATGGACTCCGTCACTCAGGTGTTCATCGCCGGGAACGTCATCGGGCTGGTGCTGGCCACAGCATTCCGTTTCTTCGCCTATAAGTTCTGGGTGTTCACCGGGGAGCCGGCGGAGCGTGAGGCCGGTCCGCACATGATCTCCGACCGGGAGCTGCTCACCGGCGAGATCCCGGTGGTCACCGGCTCGCACCGCACCACCGGCGAGGGCCTCAGCCGACCCCCTCGTTCCTGAGGATCGTCTCCCACTGCTGCGCGGGGATGCCCTCGGGGCCCGGCTGCACCAGCACGGCGGTGCGTCCCTGCGCCCACGCGCCGAGCAGCGCCGTCTCCGCGTCGTCGTCCCAGCGCACCGGGGTCCAGGTGCTCCAGCCCGCCGCGGCGTCGGCGACGTCGTGCAGCCCTTCCGCCGTGGAGCACAGCAGGTCCCGGGGCTCGCTCGGCACAGGCGGCAGCGCCACCTCCGGGAGTGCGCTCAGGAGCTGGTCCGGATGCTGGCGCACCTCAGCGGAGACGTCGAGCACCCACCCTGGCAGTGACGTGCCGACGGCGTCGGCGTAGGAGTCGTCCAGCAGGCCGGGGGACAGGGCGGCCAGCTCGGCGTCCCCCAGCGCCTCGGTGTCCGTCCAGTCCTCGGGGCGATCGGTGATGACCAACGCCGGTTCGCCGCCCGGGGAGCCCAGCGTCACCCGACAGCCGAGGGCGCCGGCGGCGAGGACGGCGGCGCAGGCCTTCCAGTGGGGCGCGCAGTGGATCAGCACGTCGGCGCCGTCGTCGAGCTCGACCTCCTCGCGCAGCAGACCGACGAGCTTGACCGCCCAGTTCTGCAGCACCCGTCCAGAGAGCTCCACCCGGTCCCCGTCGGGGCCGTACCAGACGACAGAGGGTCGCGGGCGGCCCCCCAGAAGCTCGAACAGCGCTGGGAATTCCCTGGGCGCTTCGTGTGAAAAGGTGCTCAAGCTGAGCGGAGCCATAGAGTCCTCCTGTTCCGCCACACCGATCCCACAGTGGTCTTTGTGCGGCGTGTCGGGCGTCATGACGCGGATCGAGGCCTGTGGAGAGCGGCCTCACACCACTTGACGGATGGTTACTTACGCCAGTGTAATTAGGGGGTGACGGCGGCCCCGCCGCATGGTCGTCACAGACACCGTCACATGATTGTCCCGCACACCACTGACACGGATCACAGGGGAGGCCCTCCATGGGGAACGCACAGCGGCTGAGCGACGAGCAGCACGAGCAGTCTCGCGCCGCCCAGCGACCCGCTCTGGACGTCCCCGCCGACTGGTTCGTGGATCCGGCCGATCCGCGGGCCGCGGAGCGTCTGGAGCACGGCAAGGCCCTCGAGGATCAGGCCACGGCTTTCCTCGCCGCCCATGAGGAGGCGGAGAAGCAGTCCGAGGACGAGTCCCGCTCGGCACGGACCGTCGAGGCCCCGGTGGCGCTCAGTGAGGCTCCTTCCCGCCGCACTGACCGCGAGCCGGAGGTCGAGGCGCCGCGCACCGAGACCTGGATCGGCCTGCCCTCCCTCATCCCCGCCGAGCAGATCGAAGGCGAGCTGGCCTGGCAGGTGGACGCCCTCTGCGCCCAGACGGACCCGGAGGCGTTCTTCCCGGAGAAGGGCGGCTCCACCCGGGATGCGAAGAAGGTCTGCGCCGCCTGCCACGTCAAGCAGGAGTGCCTGGACTACGCCCTGGCCAATGACGAGCGCTTCGGCATCTGGGGAGGTCTCTCCGAGCGCGAACGCCGCAAGCTGCGGAAGCGAGCGATCTGATCGCCGCCACCCTGAGCCCGCGCATCGCCGCTGTCGTCCTGCACGGCGGCGGCGATTCCTCGTCTGAGGCCGGAGAGTCCCCGCAGGCACTGCAGGAGGCCATTGAGTCCCAGACGCGCGCGCCCGACCACGTGGTGGAGCTCTCCGCCGCAGGCTTCCGAGGACCTCAGGACCTCTCCCGATCCCTGCGCTCCCACCTGATCCGTGACCGGGCCACGGCGGCCCGCACCACCGGCCCCGGACCCGGCGGAAGCCGGGTGACCTCTCTGTGGCGGCAGCTGAAGCGTCGGCTGCCCGAGGGATTCTCCGACGCGGCCGACTGGCTGTGGATCCTCCCCGAGGACGCCGCCCCGGAGCCTGGAACTCTCGCGGCGCTCGAGGAGCGGCTGTTCACGGTCACCGACGAGGAGACCCACCCGGACATCCAGGTCGTCGGCGCCAAGCAGCTGGATCCGGGTGATCGCCTGGTGGACGTGGGGCTGTGGTCCGCCCGCTCCGGGGAGGTCATCCCGCTCAACGAGCCGAAGGAGCTCGACCAGGGCCAGTACGACGGCCGCGACGCCGTGCCCGCGGTGGCCGCCCACGGCATGCTGGTGCGCGCCTCGCTCTTCGGCGCCCTCGGCGGCTTCGACCCGACGCTCCCGGCCGACTACGCGGCGGCCCAGTTCTGGCCGGCGCGCCCGCGAGATCGGGGCGCATGTCGTCGTCGCTCCGGACGCCCGGATCAGGCGGCTGGATCCTCCGCCGCGGACGGAGGTCCACCGTCTGGGCGGCATGCTGCATCTGCCGAGTCCTGCCGCGGCGGGCCCAGGTCCGCCCGACGGCTCGCC
>NZ_MDSS02000034.1 GCF_001758425.2 Nesterenkonia sp. PF2B19
GCCCCCGCCACCGTCGGCGCCTTCGCCGCCACCAGCCGCACATGGTGCAGCAGGTCCGTGGCCCGCAGCTCCAGCGGCACCTCCAGGGCCTCGGCGGTCTGCAGCGCGCCCGCCAGGGAGGCCACCGCACTCGGCTCGGGGCCGTCCAACGGTCCGGCCAGGCTGGGGCCCGCCTGGGCGGCGGTGAGCAGTCCGTCGTCGTCGAGGTTCTCCAGCACCTCCCAGCCCTGCTCCCCCTGGCGGGTGAAGGAGGCCAAGGTGGCCCGCAGCACCGCGACGCCGCGGTCCAGCCAGGACCGCCGGCCCGTGGCGGAGCTCAGGGCGAAGCAGGCTGAGGCCACCTCGGCATGATCCGCCACCGTGCCCGGGCGGCCGTCGGTGCAACCCCCGTAGGAGACCCGGGCGACGCCGGAGACGCCGCTGCCCCCGTGCTGGACATGCAGGCCCCACAGCGACTCGGCCAGCTCCTCGGCGAGGTGCAGCGGCTCATCCTCGCCCCACAGCATCGCGGCCTCGGCCAGGGAGCGGACCGCCGTCGCGTTCCAGGAGGCCACCACTTTCTCGTCCCGACTCGGCTGGGGTCGGGAATCCCGGCGCCGCAGCAGCTCGGCGGCCACCGCCTCCCAGTCCTGCTCGTCCTCCGCGCTCAGTGGGGCGGAGAAGTGCAGGGTGCGGCCGGTGGTGACGTCCACGTGGCCACCCTCCGGCGGGGCGCCGCGGCTCAGCGTGGCCAGCCGGCGAGCCTGGTCCATGCCCAGCCCGGCGGTACGGCCCGCGTCGACGATCTCGGCATCGCTGAACAGGTACGTGCCGCCTTCGACGTGACGGCCCTGCTCATCCACCGTGTCCGCGTCCAGTGACGATGCCAGCAGGCCTTCGGCAGTGACCATGCGGCGACGCAGCCACCCGATGGTGGCCCGCGCCCGATGCTCGGCACGGCGCCGCTGCGCCGCGGAGGCGGCCGGGTGCACACTCAGCCGTGCCAGATGCCCCAGCAGCTGGGCGTTGTCCGCCAGCATCTTCTCGAAGTGCGGCACCATCCAGGCACGGTCGGTGGCATACCGGGCGAAGCCGCCGTCGACCTGATCGAACAGGGCGGAGCGACCCATCGCTTCCAGGGTGCCCACCGCCAGCTCTCCGGCGATCTCGTCCTGCTCGTGCGTGAGGCGAGAACGCCAGAAGGACTCCTCCAGCAGGAACCCCAGCAGCGGTGAGGGCGGGAACTTCGGCGCGGCGCCGAAACCGCCGTGGACGGTGTCCTCCTCACCGGCCAGCGTCGCCAGGGCATCCTCGACCCACTCGTCGGAGGCGCTCTCAAGGCTCGCCGCGGTGCCGCCGTCGGCGTCCTCGTCGCCCAGGACCGGGCTGAGCGCGATCTGCGACTGCTGTCGCCGCTGCGCACCGAGCGCCTGGGCGATCTTCTCCGCCGAGTCCTCCACCTCCTGACGTCGCTGCGTCCACGCCGCGTGGACGGCGTCGAGCACCTCCCGGAAGGCCGGCACACGGCCGCGCCGCAGCGGCGGGAAGTAGGTGCCGGCGTGGAAGACCCGCCCGTCGGGCAGGGTGAACACGCTCATCGGCCACCCGCCCTGGCCGGTCAGCGTCTGGGTGGCGGCCATATAGGCGTCATCGACGTCCGGATGCTCCTCCCGGTCCACCTTCACCGCCACGAAACGGGAGTTCAGCACCGCCGCGGTCTCCTCGTCCGCGAAGGACTCCCCCGCCATCACGTGGCACCAGTGGCAGGCGGCATAGCCGATGGAGAGGAACACCGGCACATCCCGACGCCGGGCCTCCTCGAAGGGATCCGGCCCCCACGGGTGCCAGTCCACCGGATTCTCGGCATGCTGACGCAGGTACAGAGAAGGGCTCTCAGCCAGACGATGTCCCATGACGCCAGTCTCCCGCAGCGCCTGCGGCCGCGTCGATGGCGGCCCACCTGGCGCGGGCCCCATACTGGTCCCCAGGCCCGACCCGCACGAGGAGATGACGATGGCGCGACCCCTCACCCGGAACGACGACGAACGCGCCGTGCTCGCCCGGCTCGCCACCGGCATCAGCTACGAGGTGATGCCCTTCCCCTCCACCGTGGGAACGGTCCGCGCCCATGTGCCCACCGAGGTGCCGCTGACCGTCACCGCCACCGGCGGCAAGGGTTTGGAACCCACCATCGCCACGTCGATCGCCCTGCGGCAGGCCGGCTACACCGTGGCCCCGCATCTGGCGGCCCGGCTCATCACCGGCCCCGAGGAGCTCGACCAGATCCTCACCCGCCTCGAGGCCGGCGGGGTGGACAGGCTGTTCGTCATCGCCGGCGACGCCGGACAGCCCGCCGGTGTGTTCACCGAAGCCCTGGACGTCCTGCGAGCCCTCCAGGACCGCACGCACCTGTTCAAGGACCTCGGCATCGGCGGATACCCCGAGGGGCACGCCGGCCTGTCCGACGAGCAGGTGCGTCAGGCCATGCGGGACAAGGCCCCCTACGCCCACAGGATCCTCACCCAGATCTGCTTCGACGCCGACGCCTTCCTCCGCTGGGGCGCCCAGCTGCGGACCGACGGCGTGGAGCTGCCGGTCTACGCCGGGATGCCCGGGCCCGTCAGTCGGCAGAAGCTCATGAGGATCTCCGCCTCCCTGGGCCTGGGGCAGTCCGCGAACTTCCTGAAGAAGCAGCGCACCATGCTGTGGAGGTTCTTCTCCCCCGCCGGCTACAGCCCCGACGGCCTCGTGCGGGGCCTGGTGCGCGGCCTGCCGGAGAGCCGCGCGCACATCGCCGGATTCCACCTGTTCACCTTCAACGAGATCGCCGCCACCGAGGCCTGGCGACGCCGGCTCCTCGCCGAGGCCGGCCTGGGCTGAGGCGCCGCCTCCGTCGTCGGTCCGCCCCGAGGTCCTCAGCGGTCCCCGTGACCGCCACCACGCCTCCGTAACCTGGCGACATACGCGGAATAGTGCGGACAAGCGCCCCGTTCCTCCCTCCGTGCCGCGGCAGACGCCTGCCGCCTGACGTGAGACCACCCCGGACCCGGAGTCCGGAACGACCTTGGAACGGAGCACCCCCATGTCTGCACCTGCGCAGTCCGCAGAGACGACGTCCGACTCGCCACCGGCCAGGCGGCTGCCCGCCTGGATGACGTCCTTCGGCAACCAGATCCTGGCCGCCCTCATCCTGGGGCTGGCCGTCGGGTTCCTCGCCCGCGGCATGGGCGGCACCGAGGAGGACCCGAACTGGCTGACGGCCACCGTCACCGAGGTCGGCGGCATCTACGTGTCCCTGCTGACCGCCGCCGTCGTGCCGCTGGTGTTCACCGCCGTGGTGACCTCCATCGCCCAGCTGCGCGAGGTCACCAACGCCGCACGGCTCGCCGGCCAGACGCTGCTGTGGTTCGCCATCACCGCGTTCATCTCGGTGCTCATCGGGATCGCAATCGGCGTGATCGGCCAGCCCGGCCAGCACACCGGCGTCACCGCCGACGCCGCCGCGGAGCCCGGACGCCAGGGCTCCTGGATCGGGTTCCTCGAATCCCTCGTGCCGGCCAACTTCATGGGGCTCACCGCGAACTCCTCCCTGGCCGACGACGGCACCATCAGCACCGGGCTGACCTTCAACGTGCTGCAGGTGCTGGTCATCTCCATCGCCATCGGCATCGCCGCCATGCTGCTGGGCAGGAAGGCCCAGCCCTTCCTGGACGTGACCTCCTCGGTCCTGGCGATCATCCAGAAGGTGCTGTGGTGGATCATCCGTCTGGCGCCGATCGGCACCCTGGCGCTCATCGCCCGGGCCGTGGCCACCTACGGCTGGGACGCGCTGTCCTCGCTGGGTGTGTTCGTGCTGTGCATGTACGTGGGCCTGGCCATCGTGTTCTTCCTGGTCTACCCCGTGCTGGTGCGGGCCAACGGCCTCTCGGCGAAGCAGTACTTCACCGGCGTCTGGCCGGCCGTGCAGCTGGGCTTCGTCTCCCGCTCCTCGGTGGGCACCATGCCGCTGACGCAGCGGGTCACCGAGCGGAACCTCGGGGTGCCGCGCGCGTACGCCTCCTTCGCCGTGCCGCTGGGGGCGGTGAGCAAGATGGACGGCTGCGCGGCCCTCTACCCGGCCATCGCCGCGCTGTTCGTGGCCCAGTTCTTCGGCCTCGACCTGACCATCACCCAGTACGTGCTCATCGTGTTCGTCTCGGTGATCGGCTCCGCCGCCACCGCCGGCACCACCGGCGCGACCGTCATGCTCACCCTGACCCTGTCCACCCTCGGACTGCCGCTGGAGGGCGTGGGCCTGCTGCTGGCCGTCGAGCCGATCGTGGACATGGGCCGCACCGCCCTCAATGTGGCAGGCCAGGCGCTGGTGCCCACGATCGTCGCCAAGCGGGAGGGCCTGATCGACATGGAGCTCTACACCGCCAGCCGCACCGGAGTGCCTTTCGACGACGACACCGAGGAGGACGGGGACGAGGTGGAGGCAGCCGCCATCGACCGAGCTGAGGCTGAGGCGGCGCGCCCCGCCCGCTGAGCCTGCCCCTTCGGCTGGTGGGGAATTCTTCGAGGTCCATGCTCCTGTGCGGGCTCTGCACCTCGAGGAATTCCCACCCGAGCGAGACCTGGCCGTCCCGTCCCAGTCCGTCTGACGCAGCCTGTGGAAAACGCCGACGCGTGATCGGCCGGTCGCGGCAGACTCGTCGCATGCCCCGACGACGTCCGCTCCCTGACGACCTCCTCCACTCCGCTTTCACCCGGAGGACTGCCCGGTCCCTCGGAGTCCCCGATGACAGGCTCCGCCGGCTCGACGTGGTGAAGCTGCTGCCGGGGGTCTACGCGACACGGACCCTCGTGGAGGAGACTGCCCCGGATCGCCGCCATCTGATCGCCGCCTCCGCGCTGGTCCGAGACACTCCCGGAACCTGGGTGTCCCATACGACGGCGGCCCAACTGCGAGGCCTGTGCTCCCACCTCGGCTGGCGCAGGAGACCGCCGTCCACCTCAGCAGCCATGCCTCCCGCGACACGCGGGTGCAGAGACGAGGCGTCGTCGGACACCGGTGCGCAGTGCGGGACCAGGACGTCGTCCTCGAAGGAGCTCATATGCTGAGCTCACCGGCCCGGAACTGGATCGAGCTCGCCGCAGACTGTTCGATCCGGCAGCTGGTGGTGCTCGGAGACCAGCTGGTGCGCACCCCGTATCTCCGGTACGAAGGCCGCAGCCTGCCTCACACCGGACGTGACCAGCTGGATGACATCGTCGACGTCGCCTCAGGAACACCTGGACTGCGACGCGCCAGGGCCGCGCTGCGGTGGATCCGTGAAGGGTCAGACTCTCCCCCGGAGACCCTTCTCCGACTGGCCCTCATCCGGGAGGGTCTCCCCGAGCCGCAGCTCCAGGTGCCGGCCGCCGCCGAGGTCCCCGGTTCCCCGCGTGCGGACCTGGGCTATCCCGAGTGGCGGATCGCCATCCAGTACGAGGGAGCCACCCACTACACGCCAGAACAGCACCGCTCCGATCATGTGCGGGACAATGCGTTCTTCGCCGACGGGTGGCTCGTGCTGCGGTTCGACCGCAGCGATCTGCGGGATGGATTCAGACGAGCGGCGCAGCAGGTCCGGGGAGCGCTGAGGGCCCGGGGTGCGCCAGGGTGAGGCCCGGCGGCGGCAATCTGTCGGGGAGAAACTCGAGACACGACGCGCGACGCAGCTCTCCCACCACGAGAATTTCCCCACTCGACGGGAGACCCCGACCGACCCTCAGCGGGTGAGCGCCAGGCGCGGCACGCCCGGAGGCTCGAAGCCGAAGACCTGGCCGTAGAAGCTCAGGGAGGCCTCCAGGGCGGCGATGATGTTCTCCGCCTTCCGGAACCCGTGCTGCTCGCCCTCGAAGAGCAGGTAGGCGTGGGGGATGCCCTTGGCCGCGAGCGCGTCGCGGAACATCTCCGCCTGGTTGGGCGGCACGATCGGGTCCTCGTCGCCCTGGAGGAGGAGCACCGGGCAGGACAGCGAGTCCACATGGTTCAGCGGGGCCCGCTCCACGTAGATGTGCTCATCCTCCGGGTACCGGCCGATGAGCCCGTCCAGGTAGCGGGACTCGAAGTCATGGGTGTCCTGGGCCAGCGCGACGGCGTCGGCCACTCCGAAGCTGGAGACCCCGGCGGCGAACACGTCGGTGCGGGTCAGGCAGGCCAGCGTGGTCCACCCTCCGGCGCTGCCGCCCTCGATGCCGAGCCGCCGCCCGTCGGCGATGCCTTCTCTCTCCAGGTGGCGCATCACCGCGGCGGTGTCCTCGACGTCGACCACACCCCACTGCCCCTTCAGCCGCTCCCGGTACGCGCGCCCGAAGCCGGTGGATCCGCCGTAGTTGATGTCCACCACGCCGATGCCGCGGGAGGTGTAGTAGGCGATCGCCAGGGACAGCCCGACCGCGGCCTGCCCCGTCGGCCCGCCATGGACCTGGGCGATGAACGGGGGCCGCTCGCCCTCCGGCGCCTGCGCCCCGGTGTTCCGCGGACGATAGAGCACCGCGTGGATGTCCTGCCCCTCCTCGGAGGTCACAGTGATCGGCTCCGGCACCGGCAGCAGCCCCGGGTCCGGCGCGTCGTTCCGGGAGGAGCGCACCGTGTGCACACCGTCCACGCGCCAGTCCCCGTCGCCCGCGGAAGGACGGACCAGCTCGGCGGCGTGGACCCCGGAGAAGTGCTGCGGGGACATCCCGGCGAAGGCCAGCAGCCCGTCCTCACGATGCACCACGCCCGTGATGAGGGTGTGCGGCAGGTCCAGCTCCGTCACCGTCCCGGCAGGGATGTCCAGGACGCCCAGGCGGTCGACGGCGGTGCCGTGGACCACCAGGGCGGTGTCGGCATCCAGCGGCGTCAGCCAGCGCTGGCCCAGCTGCCACAGGGGCCCGGCGAACTCCTGGGCCGCGGCCTCCCCCGCCGGCAGCACCGGCTCCGGGTCCGCACCCACGGTGAGGGTCCACGGGTTCCACCATCCCGTGCGGTCGCACAGGTAGATCAGCCGCTCGGCGTCCCGCCATTCGGGCTGCAGCACGGAGGTCTCCGTATCGCCGTCGGCCACGGTGTCCTCGACGACGACGCCGGCCTCCAGCCGTCCCACGTGCAGCTGGGTGCCGTCCCAGGGCATCTGCGGGTGCTCCCAGGAGATCCAGGCCATCCGGGCACCGTCGGGCGAGACGCGCGGGTGGGCCACGAAGCGCGACGACGGCGTCACCTGCCGCACCCGGGCGGCGTCGTCGGCGGCGGAGCGTCCAGCGGGACAGCGGCGATGTACCGTTCGATGCCCGAGCCGCGGGTGTGGTCTTCACAGATCCACCAGACCTCGTCGCCGTCGGGACCGTGCACGTGGATCGGCTGCGCCCAGCGCAGCGAGGGCCCGCCGGCGGAGGCGACCATCTCTCCGATCGGGCTCAGCGGGGTGGGGTCCTCCCCCTCCCGGAAGCGGTGGATGCGCTGGTCGGCGAAGTTCACGAACAGGATCAGCGGCGCGTCGCCGCCGTCGTCGAAGGCCAGCCAGGAAGAACCACCGTACTCATGGACCCGGGACCGGGCATTGTAGGGAGCCGGCAGCACCGTCACTGTCTCGGCGGCACCATCGGAGGAGGCCGTCACCGGCGACGCCGTCCTCACGATCGCCTGCCGCCCGGCCTCGGCCGCGATCCCCTCGGTCCACCACAGATGCCGTCCCACCAGGGACGGCGCAGAGACCCGGTTTCCGCCCACGGCGAGCTGCTCCGCCGTGATCGTCGAGGGCCATTCTCCGTAAGGCAGGGTGACAGGGGCCGGGGAGGATGAGGCGTCAGTCATGACGCCAGTCTAGGGATCAGCGGGCAGTCTCGGTGCCCGGACGCTCGTCGTCGGCCTCGGCCGGGGTGTCCTCGGCGGGCTGCGCGGTGCCGAACCGGTCGGCGGCCGCGGCGTCACGGGCCCGCTGCTGAGCCTCGGAGATCTCCGCGGGGACGATCTCCCCGGGGAACTCGGGCTCCTCCCCGGACAGCTCCGCCTCCACCTGGGAGCGGTACTTCATCCGGCGCATGCGCTTGGCAAGATCACGGACGACCACGATGAGCAGCACGACGATCAGCGCGGTGAACAGGAACCCCTCGATGCCGGGGGTGATGTCAGACTCCTCGAGGCCCGGGCGCAGGTCAGGCGTGTCACCGCCGCCCCCACCGGGCCACCAGTTCGTCAGTGCAGGGAAAGGATGCACGGGAGTCTCTCGCCTCTGATCTGAAGTCTGTCGCTTGTCCGAGGGCCAAGTCTACGCCGTGTAGAAAACGAAAGCACACGGCGCAGGTCAGCGGATCCCGGCGAACAGGTCGTGCTCGGGCAGCTGCGTCTCCACCCGGGAGTCGATGAGCACATAGTCGTCGTAGGGCCACACCTTGCGCAGGAAGTCGTTGGGCGTGGCGAAGAAGAATCCGTCCGGCTCCACCTGCGTGCGGTGGGCGCGCAGGGCACGGTCGCGCAGCTCCAGGTAGTCGCCCACCGGCACCTGAGTGGTCACCTCGTGCTTGGTCAGCCAGGGTATGCCGCCGTCGTCGTCGTAGCGAGCGATCCGCTCCCCGTAGGGGGAGTCGTAGCCGGCCTCCACGAGGGCCTCGTGGATCGCACGGAACCGGCCGGGGTTGAAGGCCCGGTCATAGTAGAGCTTCTGCGGCTCCCACGGCTCGCCCGCATCCGGGTAGCGCTGGGCGTCTCCGGCGGCGTGATACGCCTCCACTGAGATCTTGTGGGACATGATGTGGTCCGGGTGCGGGTAGCCGCCGGACTCGTCATAGCTGATGATCACGTGGGGGCGGAAACGGCGGACGAGCCGGACCAGCGGGTAGGCGGCCTGCTCCAGCGGCAGCGTCGCGAAGGACCCCGCCGGCAGAGGGGGCATCGGGTCGCCCTCCGGCAGGCCCGAGTCCTCGAAGCCCAACCACACGTGGTCGATGCCCAGCGCCTCAGCGGCCTCACGCATCTCCTGCCGACGCACGCCGGTCAGGTCCCGGTGGCACTGCTGCAGCTCCCCGGCCGCCTCGTTGAGCAGGTCCCCCCGCTCCCCTCCGGTGGCCGTGGCGACCACGACCTCGGCGCCGGCGTCCACATAGGCGGCCATCATCGCCGCGCCCTTGGAGGACTCGTCATCCGGGTGGGCGTGCACCGCCAGCATCCGGAGCCCTTTCGACCGTGGCACATGCTCATGGGGTGCCTCGGCATGTGGGTCGACGGCGTCCCGCAGTCCGCGCGGCGGCTTCACCGTCGCCGCGTCCCGACGGATCACGGGCGTCGAGGCAGAGAGGGTGTCAGCCGGATGGTCTGGGGTCGGGGTCACAGTCGGTCTCCGTGTCGGTGGTCGGGGTACAGGTGGTCGGGGTGCAGGTCCTCAGCACTGAGCGGGGACGCCCGAATCTGCGCGGGAGCCCTCACCCCTCCACGCATCAGAACTCCCTGACGCACTAGAATAATCCCGATGAGTCACACGCCCGCCTCCCCCAGCCTCGCCGAGCGCTACGGCACCGCCAAGCGCCCCCTGACCGCCCGGACCCGCACGTGGCTCATCGTGGCGGCCCTGGCGGCCGCCCTGGCGGTGGCCGTGTACTTCACCGTCGGCAACACCGTGGGGCAGATGACCTCCAAGGATGTCGGGTACATCATCCATTCGGACACCGAGGCCTCGGTGGACTATGAGGTCACCAAGGACTTCGACGCCACCGTGCAGTGCATGGTCCAGGTCCTCGACGACACCTACGCCGTCGTCGGGGCCAAGACCGTCACCATCGGCCCGCATGAGGGCAGCGACTCCTCCGACAGGAGCCAGTATTTCCGCACCGATCTGCGCACCGAGCACCGCGGAGTCACCGGCATCGTGGACTCCTGCTGGGAGCTCGACTGATGCGACCAGGCTCCTGGTTCCACCGCATGCGCGGAGTGATCGCCCTGGCGCTGCTGGTGTGCTTCATCGCCGCCTTCGTGCTCACCGCCTGCTCCGACGATGACACCGAAGCCGAACCTCCTGCCACTCCGACCACCGAGGTCACGGTGCTCGCTGCGTCGTCGGTGGAGCCGGCGCTGCGGCGTGTGGACCAGGACCTGCGCTCCCGCGGCGCCAGCGTGACCCTGAGGTCCGAGTACGGCGGCACCTCCACACTGGTCTCGCAGATCCGCTCGGGACGCGCCTTCGACATCGTCATCACGGCCTCGCGCACGCACATGGCGGACCTGGTGGACGACGGCGCGGTCGCCGGTGACGCCTATCCGCTGGCCACCAACCGGCTGGCTCTGGTGGTGCCGGCGGACAACCCCGGCGAGATCGACAGCTTCGACGACTTCATCGCCCACGCCGCCGAGCTGACCACCGCGACCTGCGCCGAGGACGTCCCTTGCGGGGAGCTGGCCCGCACCATGCAGGAGGAGCTCGGCGTGGACGTGCACGCCGACACCGAGGAGACCTCGGTGGCCTCTGTGATGACGAAGGTCCGCATGGGCGAGGTCGACGCCGGCTTCGCCTACCTCACCGACGCCGAGGCCGCCGACGACGAGGTCGAGGTCTTCGAGATCCCGGACTTCCCGCACAACGACACCCAGATCTGGGCCGCGGTCGCCGCCGAGCCTCAGGAGCAGGAGGCCGCCGAGCAGCTGTTCACGCTGCTGGTGGGAGAGTCCGGGCGCACCGCGTTCGAGGAGGCAGGTTTCCTGCCGCCCCCCGCCGCCGAGGCCTCGAGCCTCGACTGAGCCCTCCATGGTGCGACGCACGAGCGCTCTCCCCGGCCTGCTGTGGCTGCCCGCCGTCGTCGGCGCCGTGCTGCTGACCCTTCCCGTGCTCTCCCTCCTGGTCGAAGCCGACCTGCCGGCCGTGCCGGAGCTGCTGGCCTCCCCCACCACGCGGGAGGCCCTGCTGCTCAGCGTCCAGACGGCGACGGCGGCCACCGGGCTGTGTCTCGTCTGCGGGATCCCTCTGGGGGTGCTGATGGCCCGGGGTCGGGCGCGCCTGCTGCCCTGGGTGCGTCCGCTGGTGCTGCTGCCGCTGGTGCTGCCGCCCGTGGTGGCCGGTGTGGCGCTGCTGGCGGCCTTCGGACGTATGGGCCTGGTGGGCCAGCCGCTGCATGCCCTGGGCGTGCAGATCACCTTCACCTCCCTCGCGGTGGTGCTCGCCCAGGCGTTTGTGGCGATGCCGTTCATGGTGCTCTCCGTGGAGTCCGCCGTGGCGTCGCTGGACCGGGAGTATGAGGAGGCGGCCGCGACTATGGGGGCCGGCCCGCTGGCCACCCTGTGGTGGGTGGTGCTGCCGCTGGTCCGCCCCGGTCTCCTGGCTGGGACCGTGTTGTGCTTCGCGCGCTGCCTGGGCGAGTTCGGCGCGACTCTGGCCTTCGCCGGATCCGCGGCCGGGACCACCCGGACCGCCCCGGTGGAGGTGTACCTGCTGCAGCAGTCCGACCCCCAGGCCGCCGCTGCGCTGGCGGTGGTGATGATCGCCGTCGCGCTGATCGTGGTGGGACTGGTCTACGGACCCGGGCGCAGACTGTTCAGCGTCCGGAGGTGAGGGCAGCACTGCCAGCCTCGCAGCGACGACGACCCTGTGCCGTGGACGACACTGTGCCGTTGACCCTGCGCCGTTGAGGTTCTGGCCCGTCACCACTACGATTGTGGAAACGCAGAACCACCCCGCCGGGGAGCTGCCGGGCACCAATCCCGGGGCACACGTCCTCAGGCGGGGTCTCTGCATGTACGACGAGGAACCGCACGGCATCGCTGTCCGGAGGGGTCCGCCCCACCACGGAGGGCGATGCCGTCTGACGTGTCGGGCCCCTGGCCCGGCGCCCGGTTCCTCCTCAGACCCGAGGAGAACTACAGTGTCGACGCACGCTCACGAGACCGATGAGAACGCCCAGTGGCTGACCCAGGAGGCGTATGACCGCCTCAAGGCTGAGTTGGAACACCTCAGCGGCCCCGGTCGACAGGAGATCGTCGACCGGATCGAGTCCGCCCGCGAAGAGGGCGACCTGAAGGAGAACGGCGGCTACCACGCGGCCAAGGAGGAGCAGGGCAAGGCCGAGGCGCGCATCCGCTACCTCACCGACCTGCTCGAGAACGCCTACGTCGGTGACGCCCCCGCCGGCGACGGCACCGTGGTGCCCGGAATGGTCGTCACGGCCAAGATCGCCGGCAACACGATGACCTTCCTCTTCGGCAACCGCGAGATCGCCGGCAACTCCGACCTAGAGGTCTACTCCGCCAGCTCCCCGATCGGGGCGGCCATCAACGGCGCCAAGGCCGGCGACTCGCTGTCCTACGCCGCGCCCAACGGCAAGGAGATCCTGGTGGAGATCGTCTCCGCCGAGCCGTTCACCGGCTGATCAGACCCAGCCGTCGAGGTCGCTGGCGTTGTCCTGACGTCGGCGGCCTCGGCGGACGCTGCGCCGCAGACGACGCTGCTGGCGTCGAGAGCGCCCCGCAGCACGAGACGACACCCCGTCGCCCTCGGCGGCGGGGTTCTTCCGTCTCTCCTCACGGCGACGCATCCAGCGACCCAGCCACCACGCCAGTCCGGCCAGCGCCGCCAGGCTCAGCGCCCACATCAGACCGATCAGCGCCAGGCCGATCAGATCCGCCCAGGCCCCGTCAGGTCCACCGCCCTCGGTGACCTCGCCACCGACGCCGGCGCTGAGACCCACGCCGGCGCTGACGGAGAACTTCATCATCGAGACGGGCATCAGTTCATCACGATCGGTTCGTAGCCTTCGGCGCGGAGACTGTTGAGCACCAAGGCGGAGTGCTCCTCCCCCTTGGTCTCCATGTTGATCACGATGGAGACGTCGCCCATGGACAGGGCCCCGCCGATGCGGGTGTGGTCCACCCCGGTGACATTCGCGTCAGTGTCGGCGATGATGCGCGAGATCATCGCCAGCTCCCCGGGCCGGTCCTTGAGCATCAGCTTCACCGTCAGGAAGCGGTTCGCCGCGGAGAGGCCGCGCTGGATGACCTTGAGCATGAGCATCGGGTCGATGTTCCCGCCGGAGAGCAGCGCCACGATGGACTTCGGTTCGATGCCGAGTCCGGCGAGCTTCCCTTCCAGCAGCGCGGCGACGCCGACTGCGCCGGCCGGCTCCACCACCATCTTCGAGCGCTCCATGAGGAAGATCAGCGCCTGGGCGATCGCGTCCTCGCTGACGGTGACGACGTCGTCGACGAGGTCCTTGATGATCTCGAAAGGGATGTTCCCGGGCCGCCCCACGGCGATCCCGTCCGCGATGGTGCGGACCCCCTTGATGGGCACCAGCGCGTCCGCGGCCAACGACGGCGGATAGGCAGCCGCATTCTCCGCCTGCACCCCGATGATGCGCACTTCGCGGCCCTGTCGCGCCGCCTCCTGCTTGATGGCCACCGCATTGCCGGCCAGCAGTCCGCCGCCGCCGATGCCCATGATGACGGTGTCGACGTCGGGGACCTGCTCCAGGATCTCCAGGCCGATGGTGCCCTGGCCGGCCACCACGTCGGTGTTGTTGAACGGGTGGATGAACACCGCACCCGACTCGGAGGCGTAGTTCTGGGCCTCCGTGAGAGCCTCGTCCACATTGGAGCCGTGCAGGATCACCTCGGCCCCGTGGTCACGCGTGGCGGCCAACTTGGGCAGCGCCACTCCGCGCGGCATGTAGATCTTCGCCCGGATGCCGAGCTTCTTGGCCGCCAGCGCCACGCCCTGGGCGTGGTTGCCGGCCGAGGCCGCGACGACGCCGCGCTCCTTCTCCTCTGCGGAGAGCCGCGCCATGCGCACATACGCGCCCCTGACCTTGAAGGAGCCGGCCCGCTGCAGGTTCTCGCACTTCAGATGCACGGTGGCGTCCATCATGCGCCCCAGAGCACGGGAGTGCTCCATGGCGGTCGGCACGATGACGCCGTCCAGCAGCTCGCGGGCCGCCTGAACATCCTCCAGCTGCACGCTCAGGTGCCGTCCGGGGATCCGGTGCTCCGCCTGATGCTCCGTGATGGCGTCTCCTGAGGCCGAGGAGCCCTGCGGGCTCGGAGTGGATGTCATGGTCTCGCGCTCGATCTGGTCGGTCTGGGTCATCGTGGTCCTGTGTCAGTCCTTCTCAGAGGTCAGTCCTTCTCGGAGGCACGGTCGCCTCGGGAGACCCCAGCGTCATGTGCAGTCGAGTCGGCAGCGGGGCCCTCGGCCTCCTCCCCGGCGCCGTCGCCCTGCTTGCCGCCGCGGCCCCCACGCCGGGCGAAGGCCGGCTTGTCCGGGTCCAGTCCCGGCATGGTCTCCAGGAAACGTCGCTTGATCCCGGCCAGGGCCTCCTGCTCCTGGGCCTCGATCTCGCGGCGGGCGGCGACCCGGCGGAGCTCCTCCTCCTGCTGTTCTCGTTCCATGGCGATCGCTTCGTCGTCGTGCCGCCACTCCTCCTTCACGATGTAGCGCACCGAGCGGTTGATGAAGGCCAGCACCGGCACAGCGAAGAGCGCCCCGACGATGCCCAGCAGGGTGGTTCCGGCGGTCACCGCGAGCACCACGGCCAGCGGGTGGAGCTTCACGGCCTTGCCCATCACGATGGGCTGCAGCACGTTGGACTCGATCTGCTGGACCAGCAGCACCACGCCGAGCATCAGCAGAGCATTGACCAGCCCGTTGGCCACCAGCGCCAGCAGCACGGCGATCGCGCCCGTCACCACAGCACCGATGATCGGGATGAAGGATCCCAGGAAGACCAGCACGGCCACGGGCAGCGCCAGGGGCACTCCCAGCAGGGCGGCGCCGATGCCGATGCCGACGGCGTCGACGGCGGCCACGAAGACCTGGACGCGAACATAGGAGCCCAACGCCGACCAGCCCCGCCGGCCCGCGCCGTGGATGGCGGGACGGAACTTCCGCGGGACGAAGTTCACGGAGAAGTCCCAGATGCGGTGGCCGTCGGAGAGGAAGAAGATCAGAGTGAACAGCGCGAGGATCAGCCCGACCATCAAGTTTCCAGCCGTGGAGCCGATGGACATGGCTCCGCCCAGGATGGACTCCGCGTTGTCCTGCACCCACTGGGTGGCCTCGGCCATCCACTGGTTGAACTCCTCAGCGGAGATGGAGATGCCGAGATCCCGGCCGATCTCCTCGGCCATGGCCACCAGCTCCAGGACACCGACGCGCACCTGGTCGGCCATCTCCGCGAAGCCGGTGATGATTTCCTGGCCCACGAGGTACAGCAGGCCGACGACGAATCCGATCAGCAGCAGGATCGTGGTGATCGCCGCCAGAATCCGCGGGAAGCGCAGCGTGCGGAAGAAGTTGTGGACCGGGCGCAGCAGCGTGGCCAGCAGCGCGGCCACCAGCAGCGGGATGATCAGCAGCGAGACGTAGCTCAGCAGCCACAGCAGCACCCCGGTGAACGCCAGGATCAGCAGCACGCGCCAGGACCAGGCGGCGGCGATCCGCACGCCCCAGGGGATGTCCTCCTGGATCCGCTCGGCGTCGCTGAGCCCGGCCAGTCGCTCGTGCTCGAGCTTCCCAGAGGTCACCGGGTCCGCCCCCGCAGGCTCGAAGCGGCGGCGGTGGCGCCGGATCCGGACACGCCGGACTGAGACGCCGGCGTCGCTCGCAACCGCGGCGTGGGCGCCCACCGGCACGGCGGCCGGCGGCTTCCGGCCGTCACCGCGGGCTTCCTCAGCGTTCATGCGCTCCATGGTGGCACAGCACTCCTGGACTCGAAGGATCAGTGTGTGAAGGTTCAGGGACTGAGACGCCCCGGACGACGACGGGCCCGCAGCGCACCGGAAGCGGTGCGCGGCGGACCCGTCGCGATGTCATGCCGGCCGCAGACAGCAGCCGGAGCGAAACTGCGGCGTCATTCCGCCATGGACCGGATGATGGCGATGATGCGCAGGATCTCGATGTAGAGCCACACCAGACTCACGGTCAGGCCGAAGGCCGCGGCCCAGGAGTACTTGGACGCCACGCCGGCCTCCACGCCTTCCTGGATGTTGGTGAAGTCCAGCACCAGCGAGTAGGTGGCCAGCAGGATGGCCAGCGCGCCGATGGCCAGGCCGATCCACGGGCTGAACTCGGTGCGCAGACCGAACATGGAGCTGGTGCCGCCGAACATCATCAGGCCGAAGTTGACCAGGCAGAACACCAGGTAGGCCAGGCCGGCCACCATGAACATCTTGTTCAGCTTGGGCGTGGCGCGGACCTTCCCGGAGCGGAAGAGCACCAGCACCGAGGCGAAGACGATGGCGGTGCCGAGGACGGCCTGCAGCACGATGCCCGGGAACTGGTACTCCAGGAACATCGAGATGCCGCCCAGGAACAGTCCCTGGAAGGCGCTGTAGGCGAGGATCAGCGCCGGGTTCGGCTCGCGCTTGAACGCGTTGACCATGCCCAGGGCGAAGCCGCCGATGACGCCGAGCAGCATCAGTCCGCTGGCCAAGCCGAAGCTCATCGCCCCGGCGGTCACGGAGATGCCCGCTCCGACGAGCACCACGACGAAGCTGATCAGGGTCTTGCGGATGACCTCGTCATAGGTCATCCGGCCGAGGTCCTGGCCTGTGGGCGAGGGCTGGCCGTACATCTGGTGCAGCTGGTCGGCACCCGGGGCCTGCTGGCCGGGCATGCCGTGCTGCTGGGCGTAGCTCGGACCGGCTCCGGGGTGCTGTGCCCGGGGCTGCTCGGTCACGGTGCCCTGGTCGCTCATGTAGAAACGACGGCGCTCGCGCTCCTTGAACTGCGAGGGGAACGCCTGCGAGTTGAAGATCGGGTTGGACATGTCGTGGGCCGCACTCCTTATCGGGGCTCGTGGCTCTGTCGAGTGCGCAGCACCTGCGCTCGGCGAGCGAGCGACTCGGCGACGGGCTCTCACCCGCCGTCGCAGGGGTGCAACGCTGACGCACCGTGTAGACAGTCTACCGGGAACACGGCGTGATGTGCGCCGCATGTCCCCTGGTGAGACCGCATCAGCGCCGCTGTCCGCGCAGAGCTGACCGGGGCGCAGTGGCGAGAGACGGTCTCCACGGCCTACAGTGGGGCCGCAGACCGTATTGAACAGCGTTCAAACCGTCGGCGACGCGACTCGCCGGCGCCAGGACGCCCCACTCCTGGAGCCCCGATGCCCCCGTCCGAGACCCTCGTCGCCGGCCCGGCCACCGCCGCCGTGCGCGGGATCGCCCAGATGGCCATGTTCGCCGCGCTCGTCGCGGTGCTGGGCCAGCCCTTCGCCATCCCCGTGGTGGCCGGAGTGCCGATCACCCTGCAGACCCTCGGGGTGATGCTGGCCGGCGCGATCCTGGGCCCCTGGCGAGGGGCCGGGGCCATGGTGCTGCTGCACGCCCTCGTCGTCGCCGGCCTGCCCCTGCTGGCGCAGGGCTCCGGAGGGCTCGGCGTCTACGCGGGCCCCACCGCCGGGTTCGCGCTGGGCTGGATCCCCGCCGCGCTCGTCGTCGGGGCTCTCACTCAGTGGCGCTGGCCGCTGGCCTGGTGGCGGACCGCTCTCGGCGTCGCCTTGGGCGGGATCGGGGTGATCTATGCCTGCGGCATTCCGGTGATGGCCTACCAGCTGGGCCTCACGCTCCCCCAGGCGACCGCCGCCACCGCCGCATTCCTCCCGGGCGACCTCGCCAAGGCGGTGATCGCCGTGCTCATCACCCACGCGCTGGTGAAGGCCTATCCCGCACCCTTCAGCTGGGCGCGCCGCCGCGGGGCCCCCGCGCGATGACGACGGCACGGCCGGCATCGGGGTCCGTGCGACGCCGCGCACCCCGGGCGACCTCGGCGGGACCTGCGGGCGGAGGCGCGGCCTCCGCCGTCATGCGCTGCATCAGCCGGGCACCTCGGTGCTGCACCGCACGGGGGTCGGCGTCAAGTTCCTGCTGGTCTTCCTGCTGGCCCTGGGGGTCTCCCTGCAGCGGGAGAACCCGTGGGCGATCCTGGGTGCCTGGGCCCTGGTGGTCCTCGGACATCTGCTCGCCGGAACCGGGGTCTCCGGGCTGCTGCGGCGCCTGTGGGGTCTGCGCTGGATCCTGCTCATCCTCACTGTCCCCCAGCTGATCTTCCTCGAGCCGCAGGTCGCCCTGCTCAACGTCTCCCGCGTGGTCGCGGTGATCATGGTGGCCGGGCTGTTCACGCTCACCACCCGCACCTCAGACATCCTGGAGGGATTCGACCGCGCCCTGGCGCCTCTGGCGAAGCTCGGCGTCGACACCTCCCGGATCTCCCTGGCCCTGTCCCTGACGATCCGCTCCGTGCCCGTGATCCTGGCGTTCTCCGGTCAGATCCGCGAGGCGCTGCGGGCCCGCGGCCGACGCGTCACCCCGAAGGCGCTCATCATGCCGCTGCTGGTGATGTCGCTGCGCCATGCCGAGGAGACCGCTGAGGCCCTGGCGGCCCGCGGCGTACGCTGAGCGCCGCCGCTCCGCGGCATCGCATCCGGCAGACAGAATGTCCTACGATGTCATGCAACGGACGCCCCCGCCTTCAGGAGACTTCGCATGGCCTTGCCGCAGCGCGCCACCCTCGACGACGTCGCCCGCCTGGCCGGAGTGAGCCGCAAGACCGCCTCACGCGTCTACAGCGAACCCGAGAAGGTCGCCGCCGCGACGCGCGAGCAGGTCCTGGCCGCCGCGCGTCGGCTGCGGTTCCGCCCCAACACGCTGGCCCGGACCCTGCGCCGAGGAGGCACCACCCCCACCGTGGGGCTGCTCATCGGTGAGATGAGCAACCCCTTCTATCATGCGGTCGCCGCAGGCATCGAACATGAGCTCTCAGCCTCCGGACTGACCCTGGTGATGGGCTCCAGCGACGACACGGAGGAGGGTGAGGAGCGGGTCGCCGACGCGCTGCTCTCCCAGCGGGTGGCCGCGCTGCTGATGATCCCCTCAGCGGCCGACCAGTCCTATCTGGACGGCGAGCGTCAGCTGGGCACCCCGGTGATCGCCGTGGACCGCCCCGCCCGGAACCTGCTGGCCGACGCCGTGCTGCTGCAGAACCGCGCCGGGGCCCGACAGGCCGCCGAGGCGCTGCTGAACGCGGGACACCGCCGGATCGCCTACCTGGCCTCCCCGGCAGACATCCACACCCAGCATGAACGACTGGCCGGCTACCGGGAGGCGATGGCCGCCGCGGGGCTGGGCGACACTGCGGCGCTGGAACACCTCAGCGACGACGTCGTCGAGGACGCCGTCGCCCGGGCGGCCCTGGACACCGCCGAGCCTCCGACCGCGTGGTGGCCGGCAACAACAGGATGAGTGTGGCTGTGCTGCGCGCAGCCCGCGCGCTGGAGACGCGGCCCGCGCTCGTCGGTTTCGACGACTTCGACACCGCCGACGTGCTCGGCATCAGCGTGGTCAGCCACGACCCCCTCGAGATGGGCCGCCGTGCCGCGGCCCTGGCGGTGGAGCGCATCGCGCGCCCCACCACCGTCCCCGAGGTCATCGAGCTGCCACCCGCCTGGAGCTGCGGGGGTCCGAGTCGAGCACGGGCCTGGCCTTCTGAGCGAGCTGCTCCGGATCAGCCGCCCGATCAGCGCAGCGCGTCCTCGATCTCGCCGTGCATGGCCTCCGCGGCATCCTCGGCGCTGAGCCTGCCGAAGAAGAACTCGTCCATGTAGCGGATGATGATGTCCTGGACTGCGCCGTAGCCCTCCGGCGGCATCGGTGGGGCGTCGGCCACCACGTCCTCCAGGCTCTCGGAGTACTCGACCACCTGGGTCTCCACCTCGCCGAGGTCCTCGCGGATCTGGTCACGGATGGTCTCATTGCCGGGGATGCCCCGTTCGATCTGCTGCAGCTCGCCGGCACGCTCGTCATTGACCAGGAAGTCCACGAAGAGCTGGGCCTCCTCCGGGTGGTCGGTGCCCGTCGCCACCGAGTAGAACATGGAGGCCTTGTAGTACATACCCGCCTCCGAGGCGTCCCCGGCGCGGCTGGGCACCATGAGCGGCTCCAGATCCGCGGAGGCATCTCCGGACAGTGCCACCAGCATCGCGTCCCAGACCGGCGCCGCGGCGGCCTCGCCCGTGGCGATGAGGGTCTGTTCCCGAGCGATGCCGTGCTGCTCGGACATCTCTGCGGCCGACGGCAGTGCGCCGTCTTCCTGGAACTCGCCGAGCATCTCGAAGTACTCGACGGCCTGCTCCGGCTCCCAGGCGAGCCCGCCGTCGTCGCCGATCATGCTCACGCCATGGGTCTGACGCAGCCACAGCTCCAGGCCTCCGGAGTCGAAGAAGGTGGCCAGCCCATAGCTGTCCGTCTCCTCGGAGATCGCGGTGGTCAGGTCCTTCAGGTCGTCCCAGGTCCAGGTGGCACCGTCGGGCATCTCCTCCCCGGCCTCCTCGATCAGGCTCGGATTGACCGCATAGGTCAGCGCCGTCTGCCCCACGGGCATGGCGTAGAGCTCGCCGTCGAGCGTGCCGGTGTCCAGCAGCTCCTGGGTGAACTCGCCGGTGTCGATCTGGTCCAGCGGCAGCAGGACGCCGGACTCGATGTACTCGCGGAGGTAGACCAGGTCCATCTGGATGATGTCCGGGGTGTCTCCGGCCGCGGTCTGGGTGGCCAGCTGGTCCCAGTAGCCGTCCCACTCGCCATAGCGGGGCTCCACGGTGATGTGCGGATGCTCCTCCTCGAAGAGCGCGATGATCTCCTGGGTGTACTGGTGCCTGACGTCTCCGCCCCACCAGCTGAAGGTCAGCGTGACGTCGCCGTCGTCGCTGCCGTCGCCGCAGGCGGTCGCGGCGAGCCCAGCCACCAGCAGAGCGCCGAGCGGCCGGGTCCAGCGTCGGCGCCGCCGACTGGGACGGGGCGGCGCAGCGTCGGGCAGTGATGGACGCATCCTGGGTGTCATGGGGACTCCTCATCTCGGGGAATGGGCTGGGTCTTGCTGATGGGCTGAGGTCTGTCGATGGGCTGGGGCTGGAGAGAGCACAGGGGGCCCCGAGGCGTGCCATCGGTGTGGCCTGATGCCTCGGAGCCCCCTGCGTATTCAGTTGTCGCACCGGATCCACTCTTCGCACCAGAAGAGGGGCTTCAGTCCGTGATGTCCGGGGCCCTCCAGGTCTTCAGGCGGCCACACATGCCGAACAGTCGGGGGCCGGGCCTGGGCTCACCCCGGATCACGGAAGCTTCCTGCAGGTGGGAGGCATCGCCGTCGGCGAGCGCCTCCAGCTGGGCTCGGGTGCGCTCGGTCTCGGCCTCCACGTTCGCGGCCCAGATCTCGCGCCACTGCTCGATGCGGGGACGCACCAGGCCGCCGCGCGCTCGTGGAGGCGCCGCATGGCCGCGGGCCCGTCCTGCTCGACGGCGGCGAGCAGCTGCCGGTGACCCTCGATGGCCAGGTCCCGGCGTGCCCGGGCGGCCTCGGCACGGGCCTGCTCGTCTCCGTCGGTGGGCAGCGTCACTGCCTGGTGGTAGCGCTCGGGATCGGCGAGGACCTCATCGGGGAAGGTCATCACGGCATCTCCCGCCTCCGGCAGCCCGGCGTTCTGCATGATGACCGCCAGCTCGAGTCCTGTGTGATTGACCAGCCGGTGCACGGTGCCGGGGGTGAACCACAGCAGGGACCCCTTCTCCAGAGGATCCTGCGCCGCGCCGTCCGCGCTGAGGGTGTGCACCTCGCCACGGCCGGCCGTGACCACATAGGCCTCGGTGGACAGCGTGTGCAGGTGCGGGGTCCCGCCGTGGAGGCCGTCCGGAGTGTCCCAGTCATACACGCACAGATCGCTCACTGAGGTCCCCCCGGGGAACCGCGGCAGGGAACGTGAGGGACGGGCGGAGTTCTCCTGGGGGGCGCTCACAGGGCGAACTCCTCCCCCAGCGCCGTCAGCTCCTCCCCGCTGCACACCTTCGCGATGAACACGAAGCGATGATGCAGGCGCAGCCGCCCCTCGGCGGGCAGATGGATCTCCTGGTCGAAGGCCGGCGACGGGCTGGTGACCGTGAAGATGCCGGTGCGGGTGAACCACTTGATCGGCGGAACCTCCGCGTCCTGGGACTCGGAGGACCCGGCGAAGGCCATCACCGTGCCGCCGCCGTCGAGCTCGTCATGTTCGGAGGAGAAGGCGACCCAGCCCGCCGGGGCTCCCATCGTGTTCTCCTCGCCCGCGGCGCCGGCGGAGTTCACGACGTCGCAGCCGGTCCAGGAGCGCGGCCCGCGCCAGAACCAGCCGGTGTAGCCGGCATTGGGCCGGCCCGCCGTCGTCGGGCTGCCCATCGGCAGCGTGCGGCCGCTGACGTTGGTCAGCTCGGTGGTGAGGTCGATGGCCCACACGCCCCGACCGGGGCCGAAGCGGTCGACGTCCAGCGAGTGGACCCGCTGGATGCGGTGTTCGTCGAACCAGTGCTCCCCGCGGGAGGTGATCCACTCCAGCGTCTCGTCGAAGACGACGTCCTCACCGGCCGTCGGCTCCACGGCGAAACCGGTGTGCTTCATGGTGCCGAGGTTGTCGCGCATCTGATAGCCGGTCTCTGCGGCGAAGGTGGGGCCACCCCAGAAGTTCTGGTCCGCCACATGCGACCAGGTGAACTGCAGGCCGGTGTGCCAGCGGTGGTCCCAGGGGCGGCGCACCGCGGCCTCGCCACCATCGGTGAAGCGCAGGGGGAACAGGTACGGCTTCGGGGCCTCCTCCTTCGGCGAGTCCGGGTGGATGACGTAGCGCAGGATCTCGATGCCCGCGGCGTCGACGGCGATGGCGTCCTGCTCGGCGCGGACGTCGAAGCCTGTGGTCACGGCAGTGCTGGTCACTGGACGGTCTCCTTGCTGACAGCGGTGTTCTCCGCGCTGCCGTAGACGAACGAGGGGTCATGCATGGCGGAGTAGTAGGTGCCCTCGGGCTTCATCTCCGCCCGCCGGACGGTGCGGCCCGTCTCCGCGGATTCGTAGAGCGCGGCGATGAACTCCAGGACTCGGCGTCCGTCGTCGCCCGAGGCGCGGGGACGCACCCCCGCGGCCATTGCGTCCAGCAGCTCGGAGAGCTGCTGCTTGTGCGAGGAGGGGACGTTCTCCTGCGGCGTCCAACCGGCCGCCGAGCCGTCCTCGGCACGGTGGGGCGCCGGGGTCCAGGTCCAGGAGCTGTTGTCATACCCGTAGAGGTGCTCCACCTCCACGGTGGCGTCCTGGAAGTCGAAGCGCAGGTAGGAGACCTCCCGGGGGGAGAGCACGGAGTTCACCACGGAGGCCATGGCGCCGTTGGCGAAGCGCACTGTTGCCAGGGAGACGTCCTCGGTCTCGACGTCCCGGTCCAACGCGTCCGCGACGGCCGTGACCTCGGTCCAGTCGCCGAGGATCTCGAAGAGCAGGTCCATCTGGTGGATGCCGTGTCCCATGGCCGGACCGCCACCCTCGGTGGCCCACTTGCCGCGCCACGGCACCTCGTAGTAGCCGTGAGTGCGGTACCAGAGGGTGTGGCAGACCGCGACCAGCGGGCGCCCGAGAGTGTGGTCCCGGACCTGCTGTTTGAGCTGCTGGGCTCCGGAGCCGAAGCGGTGCTGAAAGACGTAGGAGGCGAAGGGCCCACTCTCGCCCTCGTGGGCCGCCACCTCGTCATATTCGGCCAGGGTGAGCACCGGGGGCTTCTCGCACCACACCCACGCGCCCGCCTTCAAGCCCTTGATGACGCCGTCCTTGTGCGCCACCGGCGGGGTGCACAGCACCAGCAGGTCGGGACGTTCCGCGGCGAGCATGGTGTCGACGTCGCTGTAGCAGCCCGGGATGTCCCACTCCTCGGCCACAGCGCTGAGACGGTCGGCGTCGACGTCGGCGATGGCCACCACCTCCACACGGTCCTCATGGGCCTTCAGTGTGGGCAGGTGCGCCACGGTGGCGATGCCTCCGGCGCCGACGACGGCGGCGCGGACGCGGGGGGATGCGGCGGTCATGGATGTGCTCCTCGCGGGATGGGGATGGTTCACGGTCACGTCGACCTGTGACGGTGGTGCCGACCCGTTACTGTGATCGATCACTTTATGACGTTGACCACAAGAGTAGGGAGTGCGAGGTTAGGCTGTCAACACCGAATTGTCATCCATGTCACACGCCTGCGGAGCAGGTGCCGCGCGCTCAGTCCGCTGGCCGCCGCCGCAGGGCGATGGCAGGATGGAGCAGCGGACCGGATGCGTCATCCGATGGCCCCATGGCCCAGCAGTCCGTCCGGCCCGCGACGGACAGCCAGCACAGGAGAGGTGACCACGTGGCGTCAGAGACCACCCCCGAGGCGCGGCCCGCCCGCGCCGCGACCATCCACGAGGTCGCCCGCCGGGCCGGCGTCTCTCACCAGACCGTCTCCCGTTATCTGCGCGACATGGGCCCCTTCCGTGCCGACACCATCGCGCGGGTCGAGGCCGCCATCAAGGAGCTGGACTACCGGCCCAATATGATCGCCCGGTCCATGCGGACCCGGCAGACCGGGGTCCTCACCGCCCTGCTGCCCGCTCCGGTGACCCAGATGCCCACGCCCATGCTCGCCGCCGCCGCCGAGGCGGCCCACGAGGCCGGGTATTTCATGGAGATCGCGGTGGTGGAAGGCCCGGCGGAGGAACGCAGCCGCCGGGCCCGCGAGCTGATGGGCTCCGGACGGGTGGAGGGCGTGCTCTCCTTGGCCGGACTGCCGGAGCTGCAGGAGCAGGGGAAGACCGCCGCCTCCGGGGCCCTGACCATCGTGGAGCAGTTCGACGACAAGCTCCGTGGCCTGGGCACATTGGCCGACGCTGGTGCGCTGCGCGAGATCATCTCCACCCTCGCCGATCAGGGCCATCGACGCTTCCTGCACATCCAGGGCCCCGAGGAATGGGCCTCCGCCCGTGCCCGCCGCCAGGTCTACGAGGAGACCCTCGCCGAACGCGGGCTCGAGTCCCACGGCGTCACCGGCGGCGACTGGTCCGCACACACCGGCTACCAGGCCCTGCAGTCCCTGGAGGCCGACAGCGGCGTGACGGCAGTGATCGCGGCCAACGACTTCGTGGCCCTCGGCGCCCTCCGCGCGGCGCACGAGCGTGGCTGGCGGGTCCCAGAGGACCTCAGCATCATCGGCTGGGACGACATCGACCTGGGACGCTACTCGACGCCGTCGTTGTCCACCGTGGCGGTGGACCGCGAAGGGCGGGGCCGTCTGGCCATGCAACGGCTCATCGCCCTGGTCCGCGGGGAGGAGCCTCCCACCGATGCACCGGTGCCGAACCATGTGGTGCTGCGCGAGTCCACCGGGCCTGCGCCGAGCGCGACGACCGACTGAAGAACGGAGATTCAGTCATCGGAGCCCAGGCAGGCGCGCAAGGAGGCCTCCGCCTCCGCGGACAGGCGCTCCCCTCCCAGGGCCAGGCGCTGAAGGATGATCCCCTCGACCTGCCACATGACCCGCCGGGCCGTGATCACGGGCTCAGGCAGGCCGACGCTCTGCACTGTCTCCGCCGCCCACTCCTCCATGTGCTCCCGTCCCCGCGCAAGAACATCTCGCACCTGGTGATCGTGGATGGCCTCGACGAAGAGGGCGAGCCGTGCCGCCGTCACGGTCCGCTGAGCGCCTGTCGCGAGGTCGATGAATGTGCAGAGAGCGTCGACGAGCCCGTCGATGCTCTGGGGGCGCTCCTCCGCATCGAAGACCGCCTGCTCCATGGCCACCAGGTGCTCCACCACGCCCTGGAGGAGCTGCGCCCGGGTCCTGAAGTGGTTCGAGGTGGAGCCCTGCGGCAGACCTGCGGCGACATCGATCCGCCGATGGGTCAGGGCCCGCAACCCGTGAGATCCCAACAGCTCCACGGCTGCATCCATGGCTCGATCACGGGTGCCCACTGCGCTCCCCCTCTCTACGGAGTGAGGAGGAGACGAGGCCCGCCACGACTCGCAGTGCCCGGCGCCGGGTCTCGGGCAGGCGCCGCGCCGTCGACACTCGGCTGAGCAGCCGGGAGGCACGGACGACTCGCTGTGCCGCTCGTCGTCGCCGCCTGTCGAACACCCGCAGCCCTGCCTCGACCGTCGCCGAGACACTCAGCGCCTCAGCCAGCACGACGGCGTCGATGATCGCCTCGCAGGCGCCTCGGCCGATGTTCGGAGCCATCGCATGTGCCGCATCGCCGAGGATGACGACCCTGCCGCGGTGCCAGCTGCGCAGCGGCGGCAGATCGAAGATCCGGCGCCGGTCGATTCCGGCAGATCCGGCGAGCGCCACGACATCCCGCACCCCGGGGTGCCAGTCTCCGAACAGCGTGCTCAACAGCTCGTCGTCGGGGAGTCCTGAGCACTCATCCAGGAGGTCGTCCCGAACCGCGGCGAACCAGTTGGCCATGCCTGACTCCTGCGGGGTGACCCCGAAGAGACGCCCCGGCCCCCAGGTCTCGCAGGTAGTCTCCACGGGGCCAGGGACCGTCCCTCTGAACGCGGTGACGCGCAGCTCTCGAGGACGGACCTCCTGGCCCGCGACCACAGACCGCAGCCGGCTGTGGATGCCGTCAGCGCCGACCACCAGGTCCGCATCGGACATGTCGGTCCCAGTCAGCTCTGCCAGGTCCTCCAGCGGATCTCCCCAGCGAACGGCATCCTCGAGCTTCCCCTCCCACAGGAACCGATGCAGAGCTGGGCGTGAGAGGAGGACAGCCGGTGCCGGGGTTCTGACGGCGGCAATCTCGGTCCCGTCGGGGCGGAGGAACGCCGCCCCATGCTGCACAGCTCCTGCATGACGCACACGGTCGCCCACTCCCAAGGCATCCAGAGCGGCCAGAGCCTCGGGCCACATCCCCAGCGCAGTGCCGGCTTCGGGCAAGCCGTGCGCCCGCTCGCGAAGCTCCACCTCCCATCCCGCAGCGAGGAGAGCTCTGCCCACGGCCAAGCCCGAGATGCCTGCTCCGACGACGACCGCACGCCCCACCATGCCACGAAGCTACTACATTCGTAGTACCGCGTCGAGGGTGCGGATCCTCCGTCGAGGACCGCACGCGCGTTCAGCGATCTTCGGTGCCCCCACTGGGACTCGAACCCAGACTGTGCTGATTTTAAGTCAGCTGCCTCTGCCGATTGGGCTATGGGGGCGCAGACACGACGACGGCGAGCCCGCCGCCAGGACCATCTTAGGTCTCCGGCAGAGGCTCGCCGTCGTCTCTGGGAATCTCGGGATCGGACGTCGTCCGATCAGAAGTCGAGGATCAGGCGTCGGCCTTCTTCTTGGCCGGGGTCGCGGCCTCCTCGAACTGGCGGCGCGGGGTCTCCAGGTCGCGCAGCGGGGTGATGTCCCGACCGAAGACGAACTCGTTGAGCCAGTTGCTGGCCACGCGCACCTTGCGCTCCACGGTGGGGATCGCCATGCCGTGGTAGCCGCGGTGGGCCAGCCAGGCCGGGAAGCCCTTGAGCTTGACTCCCATCGGGTTGCCCACACCCTTGAACAGGCCCAGTCCGGCCACAGCGCCGAGGGAGTCGTGCTTGTACTCGCTGACCTTCCCCTCCCCGAAGCGGGCGGCCACGAGGTTCTTGACCAGCTGCTTGGACTGGCGCAGCGCGTGCTGAGCGTTGGGGACACAGAAGCCGCCCGGCCCGGCGCCGGTGAGGTCCGGCACGGCGGCGACGTCGCCGGCCGTCCAGGCGCCCTCGATCGGGCTGCCCTCCTCGTCGACGATCTGCAGCGCGGCAGAGGCGGTGATGCGGCCGCGCTCGTCGATCGGGAAGCTGGAGCGGCGTGCGACTGCATTGGCGGCCACACCGGCGGTCCAGACCAGGGTGTCGGCCTCGAAGCGGTCGGCCTCGGACTTGTCCGCCATATTGATCAGCTGCAGCTCGCCGTCGACGGCGGAGCCCAGCGACGTGTTCAGCAGCACCTCGATGCCGCGGCCGCGCAGGTGCTCGACCACGCCGACGGCCTGGTCCTCGGAGACCTCCGGCATGATGCGGCCCATGGCCTCGACGAGCACGATGCGCACGTCGGACTGACTCAGGCGCGGGTTGGCCGAGACGGCGGCGCGGATGATGTCCTCCATCTCCGCGATGCACTCGATGCCGGCGAAGCCGCCGCCGACCACGGTGAAGGTCAGCGCCCGGGACTTGGCCTTCTCATCGGTCATGGTGGAGGCGGCCTCGATGCGCTCCAGGATCTGGTTGCGCAGCGTCAGGGCCTCCTCGATGGTCTTCAGACCGATGCCCTGCTCGGCCAGACCCTCGATCGGGAAGGTGCGAGTGGTCGCGCCCGCCGCCATGATGATGTCCTGGTACGGGATCTCGACGCTCTCCCCGTCCTCCAGCTCCACGCTGGCGGTGCGCTCCGCGTGGTCCACCTCCGTGACCTTGCCGGTGATGACCTCCGTGTCCCGCAGGTGGCTGCGGTGGGAGACGATCGCGTGCCGAGCCTCGATGTGCCCGCCGACCACCTCAGGGAGGAACGGCTGATAGGTCATGTAGGGAAGCGGGTCGACCAGGGTGACGACGCCGCCCTCGGCCTTGACCTTCTTCTGGAGCTTCTGGGCGACGGTGAGGCCGACATATCCACCGCCGACGATCAGAATGCGCGGTCTCTCTGAGAGCTTCTGCGAGATTGCCATGGATGCCATCCTAGCGCTGGTGCTGAGGGGTACGTGAACTGCACACAGCAACAGCGGCGGCCCCTCACCGATCTCCGGTGCGGACCACCGCCACGCTGCGTGTCCTTCCTTCAGTGCAGTCTACTGCCAGGCACGGTGAGGGGCGCGGGTATGACGCTGGACGCCTGTTCCCCTCACCGTGCGGTCTCCGGCAGATCGACTCAGGAGCGCCGACGCCGGGACGTCAGGTGCACTGCTGCCACGCTGACCACCGAGATCACCAGCAGCGCGGCGACCCCGACCACCACCGGTCCCGCCCAGTCCTGGGTGCCCCTGGCGTCGGAGGCCTGCGGCCGGTCCCGGGGGTCGCCCTCGGGGCCGGGTGAGACGCCGGCGTCGCTGGGGATGTCGGCGTGCTCGGTGTTGTCGGACTCTCCGCGGCGATGGACACGGATCCACTCCTCGAGGGTCTCGTAGGCCGACGGATCGAACTCCGGGACGTCATCGCCGGCCACGGCCTGCGCCACGTTGAGGATGCCCTGTCCGAACTCGGGGTCCACACCGTTGCCGTCGCCGACTCCGTCGGCGGTGCTCAGCAGCCGGTGTTTGACCTCCTCGGCGGAGAGGTCAGGATGCGCGGACCACACCAGTGCCGCCGCTCCCGCGACGATCGGCGCCGCGCCGGAGGTGCCCATCCACTGGGTGTTGAGCCCGTCCGGGACCGCCCCGACCAGCGGTTCCGAAGGAGCGGCGATGTCCACCGCGATGCCCTGGGCGGAGGCGTCCTCGCTGATCTCCCGATCCTCGTTGACGCCTGCGACGGTCAGCACGCCGGGGATCTCGCCGGGGCGCCGACGCTCCAGCTGCCGGAGACTCGGTTGCCCGCCGCGGCGACGACCAGCACGTCGTTCTCCGCAGCCTTCAGGAAGGCCTCGTCCCAGGACTCGGGCCACTCCTGCTCGTTAG
The DNA here is from genome assembly GCF_001758425.2 of Nesterenkonia sp. PF2B19. Taxonomy (GTDB): domain Bacteria; phylum Actinomycetota; class Actinomycetes; order Actinomycetales; family Micrococcaceae; genus Nesterenkonia; species Nesterenkonia aethiopica. The sequence goes on from NZ_MDSS02000034.1 coordinate 29,408, forward strand.
GCAGGCCGAAGGACATGTTGATGATGTCCGCCCCGTTGTCCACGGCCCAGTCCACGGCCTCGACCACCTGGTCCTCCAGGTCCGGGCCGTAGGAGTTCGGCATCTCCAACGCCATGGACACGCTCAGCACGTCCGCCTCGGGGGCGACGCCGATCACGCCGGCCGCGTCTTCCTCGGCGTCTTCGTCCTCGCCGTCTTCGTCCTCGCCGTCTTCGTCAGCGTCGTCAGCGTCGTCCTCGTCCTCGTCGTCGTCTTCGTCCTCGTCGTCGTCCTCGTCGGCGTCCTCGTCGTCGTCAGCGTCCTCGTCGTCCTCGGTGGTCGAGGCGGGCAGGATCGCCGAGGCGGTGAGGTCCAGCGGCTCACTGCCCTCGCCCGTCAGAAGGACGTCAGGGCTCAGCACTCCGGCACCCTGCGAGAGACCTCGGTTCTCCGCACCCTCGAGCTCGTCGAGGAGGTCGTCCCAGAACTGCTCCCAGTCCTCGTCGGTGAACTCCTCGTAGTCCTCCGGCTCAGGGAGCTCGTCGAGCTCGTCTCCGGTGGGCTCGTAGCCACGCCCGGCCGCCAGGGAGGCCACCATGGTGCCGTGTTCGGTGGAGAACTGCTCCACCGGCCCCCCAGAGCCGTCACCACCTCCGGAGACGTCGGTGCCGTCGACGACGGCGCCCTCCAAGGTGGGGTGGTCGGCGTCGACGCCGGTGTCGAGGATCGCGATGGTCACGCCCTCGCCTCGAGCGGTCTCCCAGGCCTCGGTGACGCCATAGTCCTCGAGCCAGAACTGCGCGTCCCGCCAGGCATCAGCCTGGGCGGCAGGAGCCGTGACCACCCCGCCGACGGTGACAGCGGGGGCCAGCAGCAGCGCGGCGGGCGGCCAGCATTCCCGGCTCGGCCGCACGACGCCGCCCGTGACGGCCACGCCGTCCTCCGTGGGGCGAGCCCTGCCGGGCCGCGTCCCTCGTCTCCGGGGCAGCGTCAGTCATGGTCTTCCTTCTGTTCCGTTCCCTGCTGGGGTGCTCGTGATGCTGGGGGCGCTCGTGATGCGTACTCATGCGGGCAGGGCTCAGCCCCGGCCGGTCGCCTCCTGCGCGGCGCCGGTGGCGAGCGACAGGGCGATGCCGTCCAGAATGTCATGCTCCGACGCGACGGCGGTAGTCACCCGCCCCTTCGTGACCTTATTGATGTAGTCCAGGATGGTGCCCCAGATCAGCGCACCGGCGCCGATGACGTCCACCCGGCCGGGGTGCATGAACGGCATGTGGGCCCGCTGGTCCCGGGGCGCGTGCACCAGCTGGTCCACCGACTGGTGGATGCGGTCCAACCCCACCTCGGCGCCGTGGATGAGATCCGGATCGTAGTCCTCGAGGTCCAGGGCGTGGGCGGTCACCGTGGTCACCGTGCCGGCGACGCCGATGACGACGTCGGTCTCGTGCAGCGGCATGACCTGGCTGACGTCCTCCAGGAAGGAGAGCGTCTCGAAGCTCGCCATGGAGGTCTCGGTCTCTGCCGGCGGGTCGGTGCGCATATGCCGCTCGGTGAATCGGACGCACCCCATGTCCGTGGAGATGGCGTGCTCCATGCCCTTCGAGGTGCCCAGGACGAACTCGGTGGATCCTCCGCCGAGGTCCACCACGAGGACCTTCCGCTCGGGGTCCCAGTCCAGCAGGGAGGCCGCACCCACGAAGGAGAGCCCGGCCTCCTCGCTGCCGCGGATGACCTCCGGCTCCACGCCGAGGCGGTCCTTGATGCCTGCGATGAACGCGTCGCGGTTCGCCACGTCCCGGGTCGCGGAGGTGGCCACGAAGCGGACCGCCTCCACCTTGTGCCGACGGATCAGGGCCGCGTAGCTGTCCACCGCGGCGAACGTGCGCTCCAGCGCGGCCGGGGAGAACTCTCCGGTCTCGTCCACGCCCTCGCCCAGACGGACCACGGTCATCTGCCGGACGACATCCGTGAGCCGCGAACGATGCATCTGGGCGACCGCGCTGTGCTCACCGGTCTCGGTCCCCCACGGCTCTTGCCCCTCCGGGACGCTCTGGGGTCCGCGCGGCTCCCCCGCGCTCTCCACATCGGCGATCAGCAGGCGGATCGAATTGGTCCCGCAGTCGATGGCGGCCACTCTCATTGCTGCTCCTCCTTCAGTCGCCGCACGTGTCGGCTGAGGTCACGGGTGGGGATCTCGGCGTCGTGGTCCCATGCGGCGGCACAGGTGCAGACCTCCGGCGTCCAGTCCTCGGCGATGCGGTCCAGGGTCTCGTCGCCCAGCGGGGTGATGCCGGGACCCACGGCCAGCGCGTGGCCGACGAGCACATGCAGGCACTTCACGCGGTCGGGCATGCCCCCGGCGGTGATGCCGTCGATCTCCCAGACGGGATCCACGCCGGCGGCCAGCCGGATGCGTTCACGCTCGGCCAGGTAGTTCTCATGGGCGGCCCGGTGGGCGGCGGCAAGCTCCTCGTCGTGGCCCAGCCGCTCAGTCATCTCCGCCATCACGCCGGCAGCTCCAGCCGGGACACGGCCTGGGTGAGGGTGGGGTGCGTGAGATAGAACGTCGTCGGGAAGGGGATCCCGTTGGAGAGGCGCGGCGCGGTGGCGGCCACCAGCGGGTTGCCGCAGCGGCAGCGTGCCGGGATCTCGACGACGTCGCGCACCGGCCTGCCCAGTTGCAGGCTGAGCGTGTCCAGGTCGTCCTGGGTGGGGGTGGCGCTGCGGGGCTGGGTCATCGTCTCGCGGGCTCTCCTGGTGCTCATGGGCGGGTCCTCGGCAGGAACGGACCTCCACCGTCGAGACTAATCTACGGCAGACCGGACCAGAGAATCCCATAGCGCCTCAGCCCAGGGGAGGTCGGTACGGACCTCGCTGTCCTCCTGGTTCTCCGGGGTGTCGTCCTCTCCGGTGAGGTCGCCGATCACGTGGTACTGCCGCTCCCCCGGCATCGCCAGGTTGATGCGTTCGCGCGCCTGCTGACGCACGTACTCGGGGTCGTCCCAGCGGCTGATCTCGGATTCGAGCTCGTCCTGACGCTGCTGCTCCTCGGCGATGCCGGCCTCCAGGTCGGCCAGCTCGGACCGCTGCTGGAGATAGGTGCGCACAGTGGGCACCAGGAAGGAGACCACCACCAGGGCCACCAGTGTCATCACGATCAGCCGCCCGGAGAGGGTCCGCTCCGGGACCAGCGAGCGGGCGCTGACGGCCGTGCGCTCCCCGGAACGGCGACGCTGCTTCGGCGGGCTCACCCGGCGCGCCCGCCGGGCGGCCAGGTCGGCCGGCATCCGGATCTCTCCGGAGACCTGCTCGCGCTCGGCGAGCCGGCGGGCTTCGGCGGAAGCGACGCGGGCGCTGCGGCCGGCGTCGGAGTCGCTGCGTCTGGCATGCCTGGCCATGGTCACCGCCTTCCGTGTGCCACCGGTGTCTCAGCTGGGGCGACGCCCTGCGCGCCGTCGAAGTCCCAGGGTAGTCGCCAACGGCTCGTCGACGGCGGCGGACACGCAGAGGGGCCGCACCCGGGGCATCGGAACGATGCTCCGGGTGCGGCCCCTCAGACGGTGCTCAGGTCGCGCTGATCAGGATGGGCCGACCAGAGTCAGCCGCGGAAACGCGGGAAGGCGCTCGCACCGGCGTAGGCGGCGGCGTCGCCGAGCTCCTCCTCGATGCGCAGCAGCTGGTTGTACTTCGCCACACGCTCGGAGCGGGCCGGGGCGCCGGTCTTGATCTGGCCGGCGTTGGTGGCCACGGCGATGTCCGCGATGGTGGTGTCCTCGGTCTCGCCGGAGCGGTGGGAGACCATCGTGGTGTAGCGGCTGCGCTGCGCCAGGGAGATGGCGTCCAGGGTCTCGGTCAGCGAGCCGATCTGGTTGACCTTCACCAGCAGCGAGTTGGCAGTGTCAGCGTCGATGCCCTTGGCCAGGCGGTCCGGGTTGGTGACGAAGAGGTCGTCACCCACCAGCTGGACCTTGTCGCCGATGGTCTCGGTCAGGGTCTTCCAACCGGCCCAGTCGTCCTCGTCCAGCGGGTCCTCGATGGAGACCAGCGGGTAGGCGTCCACCAGCTCGGAGTAGTAGGCGCTCATCTGCTCGGGGGTCTTCTGCTCGCCCTCGAAGGTGTAGGCGCCCTCGGAGTAGAACTCGGTGGCGGCGACGTCGAGGGCCAGCGCCACATCCGTGCCCGGGGTGTAGCCGGCGCGCTTGATGGCCTCGGTGATCAGGTCCAGCGCGTCGCGGTTCGACGGCAGGTCCGGGGCGAAGCCGCCCTCGTCACCCAGGCCGGTGTTCAGGCCCTTCTCCTTCAGCAGGCCCTTCAGCGCGTGGTAGACCTCGACGCCGGAGCGCAGCGCCTCGGAGAAGGTGGCCGCACCGATGGGAGCGATCATGAACTCCTGGATGTCCACGTTGGAGTCCGCGTGGGAGCCGCCGTTGAGGATGTTCATCATCGGCACCGGCAGCAGGTGGGCGTTCGGCCCGCCGAGGTACTTGTACAGGGGCAGATCTGAGGCGTCGGCGGCGGCCTTGGCCACGGCCAGGGAGACGCCGAGGATCGCGTTGGCGCCGAGGCTGTTCTTGTTGTCGGTGCCGTCGAGGTCCAGCAGGATCTGGTCGATCAGGCGCTGCTCGGTGGCGTCCTGGCCCTCCAGGGCGGGGGCGATGACGTCGTTGACCGCGGACACGGCGCCGGAGACGCCCTTGCCCAGGTACCGGCCCTTGTCGCCGTCACGGCGCTCCACGGCTTCGAAAGCTCCGGTGGAGGCGCCGGAGGGGACGGCGGCCTGGCCGAAGCTGCCGTCGTCGAGAAGCACGTCGACCTCGACGGTCGGGTTTCCGCGTGAGTCGAGGATCTCGCGGCCGTACACACTGGCGATGAGTGACATGGGTAGTCGGCTCCTTTTCGGTTATCTGGACAGTCCGGGGCCGACGCGCCCTTGCGCCAGCGTGCTGAGGTGGCGACGCAACGCGCGTTCGGGGTCCTGACCCCGAGAACGTGCTCTCTCCACCACCGAGAAGAGTAGTTCACCTAAGGCGTCCTCGTCAGCCGCGGCGAGCGGATCCTGGGCTGAGGAGGCGGGTCCGGCGCCGACGTCGTCGCCTGCCTCGGGGTCGGCCGAGACGGTGCGGTCCAGCCGGTCGATGAGCTTGGCGGCCCGGGCGAGGGCGGGAAGGTGGGCCGGCAGGGAGCCGACGACGGCGGCGAGCTCGGCGTCACCGTCGGCTCCGTTCTGCCCGGCCGTCACCTCCTCGACAGCCTTCTCCTCGGCCTTCTCCTCGGCCTTCTCCTGGGCCTTGATGCGGGTCCAGGCGCGTTCGATCTGGTCCAGGGAGGCCTGGGCGTCGACGTCGAGCTGCCCATCAGAGGTGAAGACATGCGGGCTGCGGCGCACCAGTTTGGCGGTGATCGCCTCGGCCACGCCGTCGAGGTCGAAGCTGGAGCGCTCGGCCGCCAGCTGGGCGTGCAGCACGATCTGGAAGAGCAGGTCGCCCAGCTCCTGACGCAGGGATTCGTCCACGCCTCCGGCCTCGATCTCCTCGACCGTCTCGTAGGCCTCCTCCACCAGGTACTCCACGAGGGAGCCATGGCTCAGCCGCTGCGTCCACGGACAGTGGAGGCGCAGCTGGGCCACCACCCACTCCAGCCGCCGCACGGGGTCCGACGGCGGCTGGGCGGACGGCTGGTGGGCCGTGGTCACTGCCAGGCCTCGAGGATCAGCGCCGAGAGCGCCTCCCGCTCCTCCTGTCCGAGGAAGGAGGACTCCAGGGCGTTGATCTGGAAGTCGGCGAGTTCGGCGAGCTCGTAGCCGAAGGCTTCGGCCAGCAGAGCCAGCTCCCCGGAGAGGGTCACCCCGGAGACCAGGCGGTTGTCCGTGTTGACCCCGACGTTGAAGCCCAGCTGGTAGAGCATGTCGAACGGGTGGTCGGTCATCGTCGCGGTCCCGTCCGAGGCGAAGGGGGCGATGGCGCCGGTCTGCAGGTTGGAGGTGGGACTGACCTCCAGGTGCACCTGCCGGTCGCGGACCCAGCGGGCGACGTCGCCGAGGATGACCTCGTAGGCGTCGCCGCCGTCGTCGGAGGTCACCGGCTCCTCAGAGATCGAGACGTCCTGGGCGATCCGCACCCCGTGGCCCAGACGCTGGGCGCGCCCGGAGACGAGCGCGTCACGGATGGACTCGACGCCGTCGGCCTCCCCGGCGTGGACGGTGGCGGGGATCATCGCCTCGGCCAGCACGGTGAACGCCGGAGCGAACCGGGACGGCGGGAAGCCGTGCTCGGGCCCAGCGATGTCGAAGCCGACCACACCGCGGTCACGGTAGCGCTTGGCCAGTTCCACGGCTTCGTCGGCACGGTCGGACTGACGCATCGCAGAGATCAGCTGGCCGACCACCACGATCCGGTCCTCATCCTCGAGGGCGGCCATGCCCTCCTCCAGCCCCGCCTGGACGGCCTCGACGGCCTCATCCAGACTCAGCCCCTGCTGCTGGTGCTGCTCCGGGGCCCAGCGGACCTCGGCGTAGACCACACCGTCCGCTGCGAGGTCCTCCACGTATTCGCGGGCCACGCGGCGCAGGTTCTGCGCGGTCTGCATGACCGCCGTGGTGAGCCCGAAGGCCTCCAGGTAGCGCTCCAGGGACCCGGAGTCGGCGTTCTCCCGGAACCGGCGGGCCAGCGCCTCGGGGTCCTCGGTGGGCAGCTCGACGCCGGCCTCGCGGGCGAGCTCGATGAGCGTGGCCGGACGCAGACCGCCGTCGAGGTGATCATGGAGGCTGACCTTGGGCAGCGAGCGGATCTGCTCGAGAAGGGAATCAGTGGAACCGGTGGTCTCAGGCGAGGAAGTCGCAGTCATGGCACCAGCCTATCGGCCATAGGATGGGCCGGGAATCGACGCACCGAACGGAGACTGAACGCCGATGGACGTCCACTGGCCCGTCTTCCTCTCCCTCGTCCTGGTGAGCTACATCTCTCCCGGCCCTGACACTGTGGTGATCCTGCGTTCCAGCGCCCGCGGGCTGCGGCCCGGCCTGTCTGCCGCCGCCGCCGGCGCACTGTGCGGACTATGAACCGCCCTGGGTTTCGTTCCGATCCGTTTTCGAGAGGATTGGGATATGCCATCGAAGTACCCGCAAGCGTTCAAGGATCGTGCCGTGCGCATGGTGCAGGACCGGCTCGAGGCCGACGAGGCGGGCCTGTCGCGGTATCAGGTGATCAAGGAGACCGCACCGAAGCTGAACGTCTCGATCGAGGGACTGCGTCGCTGGGTCGAGCAGGCCGAGGTCGATGCCGGGAAGAAGCCGGGTGCGACCACCGACGCGCAGGCTGAGATCAGACGTCTCAAACGCGAGAACGCTGAGCTGCGGCGCGCGAATGAGATCCTGAAGACCGCGTCGGCGTTTTTCGCCGCGGAGCTCGACCGGCCCACGCCGAGATGATCGCGTATGTCGACATGTATCGCGACCTGTTCGGGGTCGAGCTCATCTGCCGCACGCTCGGTGCGACAGACGGTGGGTTCCTCACTTCTCGCGGCTATCGGGCCGCGAAGGTCCGCCCCGCGAGCGACCGGCAGTTGCGTGACGCAGAGCTGGTTCCGGTGATCGAACGGATCCATGCCGACAACTAGGGCGTCTACGGGGCCCGGAAGATCTGGCACGCGATGCGCCGCGAGGGCTGGGACATCGGCCGCGATCAGGTCGCCAGGCTCATGCGTGCTGCGGGATTGTCCGGCGTGGTCCGGGGCCGGAAGCCCCGCACGACCGTCCCCGCACGGGAAGCCGATGAACGTCCGGACCTTGTGGAACGGCGCTCCACCGCGGACCGGCCGAACCGACTCTGGGTCGCGGACATCACCTACGTCCGCACCAGTTGCGGGTTCTGCTACACCGCGTTCGTCACCGACGTGTTCGATCGGAAGATCGTCGGCTGGGCTACTCGCTCCACGATGCGCACCGAGGATCTCCCATTGGAAGCCCTCGAGCACGCCCTCGTATCCGCGAAGGACCGAGCCCTAGGGCGTGTTGCTAAACCCATTGCAGAGTCGCTGCGAGGCAGAGCCAGCGTGGAAGTTCCGGGCAGTCTTATCCGTTCGTGCAGCGATCCCGCGCCACTGCTTGAGCCGGTTGAAACATCGTTCGACGACGTTGCGACCCTTGTATCGGGCCTGCTGCTCATCGCCGAAGTCGATCGGCCGCCCAGGTCTGCGCCGACGATGAGCGACCTGATCG
>NZ_MDSS02000035.1 GCF_001758425.2 Nesterenkonia sp. PF2B19
CGTCGCGGCTGCCCGCGCGGCCGTCGCCGGTCCAGCCACGGCCCCAGAGGAGGAGGACGCATGAGCAGCCACCGCCCGACGCCGCACGGACACACGAGGACCACACCCCCGGGGACCACGCCGGAGAGCCCGGCGCCCCTGCCAGACCCCTGCTGGTGCTGCTGCGCCTGCTGCGGCCGATGGTCCTGCCGATGCTCTGGACCGGCCTGGTCTCCTGGGCGGGATGGCTGGCGCTCATGGCGATCACCGTGATGGGGGCCTGGGGTGTGGGGCATGCCGTGGTGCTCGGGGAGCTGCCGCCGTCGGGGTTCTGGTGGGGACTGGGCGCGGCGGTGGTGGTCCGAGTGCTGCTGACCTGGCACGAGATGGATGTGTCCCATGCCCTGGCCTACCGGGTGCTGGACCTGCTGCGGATGCACCTGTTCGACTCCTATGCCGCCCGTGTGGTGGAGGGCCGACAGGCCCATTCCGGGGACGCCGCCTCCACGGCGCTGACCGACCTGGAGAAGCTGGAGTTCTTCTACGCCCACACCATCGCCCAGATGGCCTCGGCCGTGCTGACCTTCGGGGCAGGTGCTGCGGCGCTGTGGCTGCTGGACGCCGCCATGGGCGCGGCGGTGCTGGCGCTCGGGGCGGTGCTGATGGCCAGCAGCCTGTTCCTGCGACGCCGTATGACCCGGGCTGGCCAGGCGCAGCAGGAGGAGACGAATCGACTCTCGCGGTTCCTCACCGATGTCCTCGGCAACGCCCGGGACGTGCTGAGCTTCTCGCTGGCCGGGAGGATCGTCGAGGAGTCCGCGCGACGCACCGCACGGATCAGCCGCCAGGAGCGCCGCGCGGCGCTGCTGGAGAGCCTCGCCTCCGGCGTCCGGGACCTGCTCACGGTCACCGCGCTGCTGCTGGTGCTCAGCTGGGGCTGCGCCGCGCGGCCGTGCCGGAGTCAGCGGTCGCCCCGGAGATGGTGGCCGCGGCGGTCACCCTGGCGATGATGAGCCTGGCCCCGCTGATCGGTGCCGCCGACACGCTGGGCAAGCTGCATCCGCTGCAGGCCTCCGCCGCGCGGGTGGCCGCGCAGCTCGACGACGCCGGGCCGGCTGGTCCCGACACGACCGCCTCCAGCACGACGCCGCGGGGGCACGACCACGACGACGCCGCACTGCATACCCCTGGTCCCACCCTCGCTGCTCCGGCCCCCTGGGGCGTGCGGGTCAGCGGGCTGAGACACCGCCACCCCGGCCGTGGGGAGCTGCGCTACCCCGAGATCACCGTCCGACCCGGTGAGCATGTGGCCATCACCGGGCCCTCCGGCGTCGGGAAGACCACGCTGATCAATCTGGTGGCGGGGCTGTGGCGCCCCAGTGCAGGCGAGGCGGTGCTGTTCGGCGCCGACGACCCCGAGTCGGGCCGGAGCCCTGAGAAGATTCCCGAGGAGGAGCTCCGCGCACGGGTGGCGGTGGTGGACCAGGAGTCGAGGCTCTTCCGCGGCACCGTGGCGCAGAACCTGCGTCTGGGGGCGCCGGAGGGGGCACTGACGAAAGCCGACCTCCACCACGCCTTGGCCGCCGTCGAAGCCGATGAGTGGATCAGCCTGGACGATGAGCTCGGCGAGACCGGACTGCGACTCTCCGGCGGCCAGCGCGCCAGGCTCTGCCTGGCCCGCGCCCTGGCCCGGCGCCCCGCGCTGCTCATCCTCGACGAGGTCACCGCCAGCCTCGATGCCGAGTCGGAGGCCGACATCACCGCCCTGATCCGCTCCCTGGACTGCACCGTGCTGACGGTCTCGCATCGAGCCAGCACGGTGGCGAGCTCGGATCGGATCATCGCTTTGTGAGCGCCGTCGATCGGGGACCCGGCACGCCCCGGCGCACTCAGCCCCCGTACAGCCCCTCGGCCACCCGCTCGACGGCGTCGATGTTCTGCAGCGAGCCGGGGAACAGGTGGTGGTTCGGCACCGGGATCAGCCGATCCTCCTGGACCGCCTGGACCTCCGGGTGGTTCTGCGCGAAATACTCCCGGGTGGCCTCTTCATGTGCCGCGTCCTCCACGCCGAAGGTGATCGCCTCCGGGTCCCGGGAAGCCAGCTCCTCCGCGCTGATCTGGGCGAAGACGAAGGAGTCGAACTGGTCCTCATCTGGGGAGAAGACGTTCTCCCCGCCGGCCTGGGCGATGATGTCGTACTCCACACCGCCGCCCACCACGGAGAGCGTGTCTCCTTCGACGTAGACCTGCGCCACGGTCAGCGGCTCGGCGCCCTCACTCAGCTCGGCGGCGTCCTCCAGGCGCTCCCGGCCGTCCTCGATGAGTTCCTCCGCAGCCTCCTCGGCGGCGAAGATCTCTCCCAGGTTCTCGATGTCGGTGAACAGGTCCTCCACTGTGCCCTCCGAGCGGCGCTCGAAGCAGCCGCCGGTGGCGATGTAGGACGCCGCCCCGGCCTCGTCGAGCTGCTCGATGCTGGCGAAGCCCTGATCCGCACTGAACTCATAGCTGGTGGGGGCGTAGACGAAGTCCGGCTCCACCTGCAGCAGCACCTCCCGCGACGGCGGCAGGTCATCGCTGAGCTCCTCCGCCGCCCCCAGCTGCGCGCTGACGTCCTCGGGCAGCTCCGAGGAGGAGGTCTGCGCCACACCGACCACCTGGTCCCCCAGCCCCAGCCGCACCAGCAGCTCCGTCTGCGCCGGACTCATCCCGACCGCCCGCTGCGGCGCGGCCTCGAACTCCAGCTCCTGCCCGCAGTTCTCCAGGGCGACGTCGACGGCGGCCGTGCCTCCGTCGTCAGCGCCGGCGGCATCGTCGGAGGCGTCCTGCACCCCGGTCGCAGGCGGTCAGCAGCAGGATCGCGCCCGCGATCGCGGCGAGGCTGAGGCGCCGGGGGCGGGCGGTCGTCGTCATCTGCATGGATGTCCTTTCGATCAGGGGTGGTCGGGCCGTGCTGCGAGGTCGCATCACGGCCGTGTCAGGGCTCAGGCCTCGAGGCGCTCGAAGGCCAGGCGCGTCTGTTCCCGGCCGGGGAGGCGCATGGTGGTGGCGTGCACCCCGAAGGCGGTGCGCACCTGCGCCGCGGTCAGCACCTGCTCCACCGGCCCGTGATCCACCAGCCGTCCGGAGGAGAGCACGGCGGCGTGGTCGCAGTAGGCCAGTGCCAGGTTGAGGTCATGCACGGCGACGATCGCCGTCCGTCCCAGCTCCCGGACGATGTGCAGCAGCTCCATCTGGAAGGCGATGTCGAGGTGATTGGTGGGTTCGTCCAGCAGCAGCGTTCCGGCTCCCTGGGCAAGCGCCCGGGCCAGCAGCACCCGCTGCTTCTCCCCGCCGGAGAGCTCCGCGAAGCCGCGGTCCGCCAGGTGCCCCGCGCGGGCGGTCTCCAGGCTGCGCACGACGACGTCCAGGTCGGCATCGGTGTCCGGGCTGAAGCCGGAATGGTGCACGGAGCGCGCCATCAGGACGATGTCCAGCACGGACTGGCCCATCCCGGCGCTGTCCACCACGGTCTGGGCCTCCTGCGCCATGACGGCGACCCGCCGGGCCACCTGCCGCCGCGGCAGCTGCCACAGGTCCTCGCCGTCGAGGCTCACGGCGCCGGCGTCGGGGCGGATGAGCCGGTAGGCGGTCTTCAGCAGGGTGGACTTCCCCGAGCCGTTGGGGCCCACCAGGGCGGTGACCTGGCCCGCCGGCGCGGTGAAGCTGACGTCGTCGACCAGCCTGCGACCGGCGCGCTCCACGGTGACGCCGTCGAAGCGGAGCCCCTCCCCCGGACCATGCTGCCGGGGGTTCACGCGTCCACCACCTGACGGCGGCGCAGCAGGCCGGCCAGACCCCCACGAGTGCGGCCGGGGCGCAGCAGCCACAGGAAGAACGGGGCCCCGACGGCGGCGGTGAAGATCCCGATGGGCACCTCCGTGGGTGCGGCGGCGGTGCGGGCGCCAGATCCGCGGCCGCCAGGAACAGAGCGCCTCCGAGGACTGCGACCGGCAGCATCAACCGGTGGTCCGAGCCCACCAGCAGCCGGGCGGTGTGCGGGATGATCAGCCGACGAAGCCGATGCCGCCGCAGACCGCCACCACCGAGGCGGTGAGCAGGGCGGCCAACGCCAGGGAACCGAGTCGCAGGGCATGGACGTTGACGCCCAGAGCTGTGGCGGTCTCATCCCCGGCCATCAGCGCGTTCAGACCCCGGGCGTTGAGCGCGGCGAAGACCAGCACTCCCACCAGCACGATCGTCGGCAGCACCAGCTGGCCGAAGGAGGCCGCCGAGAGGCTGCCCAGCAGGAAGAACATCACGGAGAAGACCTGGTGGGCGTCGCCGGTCAGGGTCAGGAAGCTGGTGACCGCGCTGAGCAGCGAGCCCAGCGCCACCCCGGCGAGGATGAGCCGGGTGGGGACCACCACGCCGTCCTGCCGGGCGCAGAGGAACACGGCGCCGGTGGCCGCCAGAGCACCCACGAAGGCGGCCAGGGAGATCGACAGCCCGCCCAGAGCCGCCGAGCCGAAGGAGATGACGGCGACCGCACCCAGGCCCGCCCCGGAGGAGACTCCGAGCAGGTAGGGCTCGGCCAGCGGATTGCGCACCACCGCCTGCATGAGGCACCTGCCAGCGCGAGGCCGGCGCCGCCGATCAGGGCCAGCAGGACTCGGGGGAGCCGGAAGTGCCAGACCGCCTGATCCTCCAAGCCGGTGTAGGTGCCGTCACTCATCCACGGCATGCCGGGGATCAGATGCCCGAGGATCAGGCGCCCGGCATCACTCATGCTCAGGCTGATGGGCCCGGTGGAGACCGAGAGCAGCACGATGGCGACGATGCCGCCCAGCAGCAGGGCCACGATCAGGCGCTGGAAGCGCAGCACCCAGCGGCGAGTGGCGGCCACCCGCCGGCCGGTGCTGCTGAGTGCGTGGTTCTCCACGTACTCCCCCGTGGCGGCCGCCGGGGCGACGGCGAGGGCGGCCTCGACGGAGGGAGCCTCGGCGGAGGGGGCGGGGCCGGCGTCGGCGGAGGGCACGGGGCCCCGGCGCAGATCGGCGGAGAGCATGGGAGGACGCTGGGTCACTCCACCATAGTACGCTGTTGCGAATTATTCTCAACACTGCCGAGCCGGGCGCGGACATCGAGCGAGACGCAGAACCTCAGTTCAGGAACGGGATGAGCACCGAGACCGTCAGCAGCACCAGGGCCCCGCCGATCCGCGAGCTCACCTGCAGGAAGGGCATGAGCTCGAGCCGGTTGGCCGCGGAGACGACGGCGACGTCCCCGGTGCCTCCCATGTCCGTCATGCCCATGCCGATCGCCACCGAGGTCTCGGCGAAGTACATCTTCACCAACCAGCCGAGCGTGCCCGCTACGAGGATCGCGACGACGACGGCGAGCGCCACCAGCACCGGATAGCGCCAGTCGGAGAGCAGCGCGCCCAGCTCGTCGAACTCGAAGTAGGTGATGGAGATGCCCACCAGCAGCGCCGGGGTCAGCGTGGAGGAGACGAAGGCGAACCACGTGGAGACCGCATCCTCGAACGCCTCAGGCACCAGGCCGAAGATCTTGATCAGCGCCGCCAGCAGGATCGTCCAGGCATAGGCATGGATGCCCGGGACGAACTCGGCCACCAATGTGCCCAGCAGGAAGAGCGTGCAGGCCATGGTCAGGCCCACCAGGAGCACCGGGAAGGCCCCCATAGTCGCCTTCGGCTTGGTCGTGAACTGGTCCGTCCGGCCCTGCACGCGGACGATCTGCCCGTTGCCGTTGAAGCCGAGGAAGAACTGCTGGCCCTTATAGGTGATGCCGTTGAAGATGCCGGCGCAGAGGATGGTCAGCACGTTGGCGATGATCACCGCTGGGATCAGCTGTGCCACGTAGGAGCCGGCGTCGCCGCCCATCTGGTCCGCATAGATCCCGGACATCGGGACCACTCCGGCCCCGACGCCTCCACCGATGATCGGCGCGGCGATGAACAGCACGGACTCCCGCAGGCCGAAGCCCAGGGCCGTGCCGACCAGCCCGATCACGGTGAACACCGCGATGATCGTACCCAGCAGCGGCACCGCGATGCGCGCACCGGCCTTGAGCAGCAGCGCCCGCGGCATCCCCAGGATCGAGCCGGCGATGAGGCTGGCGATGTAGAGATCGATGAACCCGATCTGACCGCCGTCGGTGAAGACCTCCATGGTCTCGGCGAAGGAGGTCGGGAACAGGCCCAGATGCAGCAGCACCGCCGGGGTCAGGATGCACAGCACCGTGGGCAGCCCGTAGTTGCGCAGCACCGGCACGCGGCCGCCGATCCAGTTCAGCAGCGCCCCGATGAGGATGACCACCGCGAAGCCGCCGAGCATCGTCGGCGGCAGCGCCCCCAGAGCGGCACAGGCGGCCACGACGGCGAAGAGCACGGCGAACCACCCGATGGGCAGCCCCATGATGCGAGTCCAGCTCTCCGGACGGGCGAACTCGGCGGCAAGCCGGTCCGCGGCGGTGCTCGCGGCCGCACCGGCGGTCCCACTCGCGGCGGTCTCGGCCGACTCGCGGCGCTGGTCGTCGGCACCTCCGACCTGAGCTTCATCGGAGGTCAGCGGTGTCGACTGCGGCGTCGACGGCCGTGTCGACTGCGGCGTCTGGTCCATGGATGTCTCCCCATCGTCATGAGCGCTCCCGCAGCCCGGCCCCACGGATGGATGGCCGTGCTCGCGCGCTCCTGTCATGCATCTCACACACTGTGACGGCCATGACACTAGTCTGCACTTTATAAAATATCAACACAGTGCGCGGAATCACCCTCAGAACGGGCATCCGGAGGCTCGATGCGCATCCAGGAGTCACTTTCCCCTGCACCTCATGGGGCTGACGCGCGTCACCTGGAGGGAGATGTGCCGGAAAGTGACTCCTCAATGAGAGGACGTCACGTGAGGAGGAACAGGAGGGACCCACGGGAGAGCGCCACGGGAAGGAGCCCATGACACGGGCGGCCCCCGACCCCGGCGCTCAGTCCGCGTCGAGGTTCTTCAGGGCGGCCGCGCGGCCGTGATCGATGTGCAGGCGCATCGTCTCTGCGGCGTCGTCGAGCCGTCCCTCCGCCATCGCCTCCACGATGCGGTGATGCTCCTGGGAGGACTGGCTCACCCGGGACTGGGAGCCGTAGAGCCCCAACGAGGGGTAGGGCATGCCGGCCCAGAGCTGATCGATGAACCCCAGCAGCAGGGAGTCTCCGCTGAGCCGGTAGATGGCCAGGTGCAGATCCTCGTTGTTCTCCACCACCTCCAGCGGGGTGGTGGCCTCGTCGCAGGCGAGGACGAGTTCCCGCAGCCGGTCGATGTCGGCCGGCGTCGCCCGCTCTCCCGCCAGACGGACGGCCATCGGCTCCAAGACGCCCCGCAGCCGGTACACCTGCTCGATGCGTGCCGGCGTCAGTTCGGCGATGGAGGTCCCTCGGTGGGGGTCGTGGACCACGAACCCCTCGGACTCGAGCCGGCTCAGCGCTTCCCGCACCGGCGTCAGGCTCATCCCCAGATGCTCGGAGAGCCGCTTGAGGGTGACCCGCTCCCCAGGCTCCAGGTCACCGACCCGGATGCTCTTGCGCAACGAGGCATAGGCCGCGGCCGCCTTGCTGACCGGCCGCACCGAGCCTGATCCGACTCCCAGGCCGGACCCGGAGCCGGGCGACCGCGTCTCCGACGACGCCACAGCTCACCTCACCCGTTCGACAGCAGAATGCGCATCACGCCGCAGCCGGCAGCCGCCCGGAGGGACCCGTGGTGCGGCGTGATCCGCCTGCCAGTCTACGGGCTCGCAGCCCCAGGCTCAGCGCGTCACTGATAGACGTGCGGGGCCAGGATGCCCACGCAGTCCAGGTTGCGGTACTTCTCTGCGAAGTCCAGGCCGTAGCCGACCACGAACTTGTTGGGAATGTCCATGCCCACGTACTTGACGTCGATGTCCACCTTCACAGCCTCCGGCTTGCGCAGCAGGGTGCAGATCTCCACCGAGGCCGGCCCGCGGGACTCCAGGTTGGACTTCAGCCAGGACAGGGTGAGTCCGGAGTCGATGATGTCCTCGGCGATGAGCACATGACGGCCCATCAGGTCGGCATCGAGGTCCTTGAGGATGCGGACGACACCGGAGGACTTGGTGCCGGACCCGTAGGAGGACACCGCCATCCAGTCCATGGTGACGTGGCTGGTCAGGGCGCGCGACAGGTCGGCCATGACCATGCACGCCCCCTTCAGCACACCCACGAGCAAGATGTCCTTGCCCTCGTAGTCCCGATCGATCTGCGCGGCGAGCTCCTTGACGCGCGCGTCGATCTCTTCCTTGGTGTAGAGGACCTCGGTCAGGTCTGCAGTGACGTCCTGGGCGTCCATGAGTGCTGATGCGCTCCTCAGTCTGGGCAGGTGCCGGGCGATGCGCCCGGACGGCAGTAGGCTTCTCCGGCGCAGTGCCGGGCCCTCAGGACTCCGGCGCGGCGGCACCCCGAGGAACGAGGACCAGTTTTCCATAGTCGGGCGAATCGTGCGTGCCCCGGTGGGCCGCGACGTGCCCCTCCAGCTGGATGGGCCCCGCCGACCCCTGCCGGGCCAGCAGGGACTCCACCGCCCTCAGCCTCTCGAAGGACGGCGCCGCCCCGCCGGCGGCCACCACGGCCAGCGCGATCACTCGCCGCCGCAGCGCCGCAGGGGCTTCCGCCAGCCGGTCCAGCGGCAGGCGCAGCCGGCCCACGTCGTCGGGGTCCTCCATCAGCTGGGAGAAGAGATCCTGGGCCTGGGCGTCCAGCAGGTCGGCGTCCTCGGCCGCGATCTGCGCCGTGCGTGCCAGGGCCTGGCGCACCCCGGGCGTCAGCCGTTCCTCCAGCAGCGGGAGGATCTCGGTGCGCACCCGGGAGCGCAGCAGCTGGGGGTCGCTGTTCGCGGGGTCCTGCCACGGGGTCAGCGAGGCCCACCGGCAGATCGCCTCGGTGTCCTCCCGACCGAGCCCCAGCAGGGGACGCCGAAAGGGGCCGCGCACCGCGGGCATGCCCGCCAACGATCGGGTGCCCGAGCCGCGGGCCAGCCCCAGCAGCACCTGCTCGGCCTGATCGTCACGGGTGTGCGCCAGCAACACCCGTGACGCGCCGGTCTGGGCCATCGCCCGGGAGAAGGCCTCGTAGCGGGCCCTCCGGGCGGCGGCTCCGGGCCCTGCGGAGAGTCCGGGTCGACGTCGACGTCAGCTCAGCACGGGCTCCAGGCCCAGCCCGCGCAGCTGGTCCACTGCGGCGGCGGTGACCGCCGCGCTGTCCGGGTGCAGCCGGTGGTCCACGACGTTCTGCGCCCACGGTCGCGTCCCCGCGACGGTGGGGGTGCGCTGCGGCCACCGCGAGCGCCAACGAGTCGGCCCCGCCGGAGCAGGCGACCAGGTTCGGCCGGTCGGGGTCCAGCATCTCTGCGACGGCGCGGCGGGCCGCACCGACCACCGGGGGCAGCGCGGCCATCTCAGCCCTCGGAGTCGGCGTCGAATCCCATGCGGGTGATCCAACGGTCGGGGTCGTGCAGCTCCTCCTCCGTGGGCAGGTGCTCGGCGCTGGTCCAGATCTGATTGAACCGGGCCATGCCGACAGCCTCCACCACGTGGCCGACGAAGCGCTGCCCGTCGGTGTACTGGCGGGCCTTCACGTCCAGCTGCAGCAGCCGACGCACCCAGCGCTCCAGGACGCTGCGGTGCTTGCCGCGCTCCTGGAACCGCCGACGGATGGTCTTCACCGAGGGCACGATGGAGGAGTCGACGGCGTCCATGACGTGGTTGGCGTGGCCTTCGAGCAGGCTCATCACGGCGGTGATCTGCGAGTACGCCTCGCGGGCCTCCTCGCTGCCGATGAGTTCGATGAGTCGGTTGCGCTGCGGTCCGGGGCCCTCGTCGTCGGAGTCCCCGTCAGCACCCGCACCGTCGTGTCCCGCACCGTCATCCTGCGTCCCGGCCGCGGCACGGCCGCGCTGCAGCTCCTCCTTCAGGTGGCGCAGCGCCTCGGCCAGCCGCTCGCCCATCGAGTCCGCCGCCCCCAGGGTGGAGCTGGAGAGCGTCCCGATCAGCCCGAGCAGATGCTCCGGCAGCCAGGGCGCGGCGGCGAACTGCACCCGGTGGGTCTGCTCGTGCAGGCACACCCACAGACGGAAGTCCTCGGGCTCCAGGTGCAGCTCCTGCCGGATCATCACCACATTGGGGGCCACCAGCATGAGCCGGCCGCCGTCGGGGGCGAAGGGGTCGAACTGGCCCAGCACATTGGCGGAGAGGAAGCCCAGCACTGCCCCCAGCTCAGAGCCGGCCACACCGGAGCCGAGGACCTGGCTGGTGCTGCCGGGACGCAGCATCTCCGGCTTCGCCGCCACCGCCTCCTCCAGAGCGGGCGTGAGCAGTCGCCGGAACGAGGCGGCGTTGGCCTTGGCCCAGGTGGCGCGGTCCACGATGAACGTGTCCGAGTTGCCCGCTTCGGAGCCGGCGCCCAGGCCGGCCGCCGCCTCCAGCTCGGTGATCCGGTGGACGTGCTCCACGCTCTCCCATGCCGCTCGGCGCAGCGCGGCGCACCTCGGCTGCCGCCTCACGGGCGCCCAGCCGCGGCCCAGGGGGCACCAGCCGTGCGGCGGACCGTTCGGCGACGTCCCAGGCGATGAGCAGGTCGGCGGGAGAGGACTCAGCGGCAGTGTGCTCCATGGATCCATCACACCACAGGTGGCTGGGCGTCGGCGGTGCCGCAGCTGCTCCCCGCGCCCGACGACGGCGCGCCGCCTGGGGCAGGCGACGACGACGTCGTCGTGTGGACCGCCTCGGGAGGGCGGCGGATCAGCTCGGCTGAGCCGGGGTCAGTGCGCCGGGGTCACTTGCCGTAGCGCTCGATGGACCGCTGCAGCTCCGCCTCGGCGGCCTCGCGGCCCTCCCAGCCCTCGATCTTGACCCACTTGCCGGGCTCGAGGTCCTTGTAGCGGGTGAAGAAGTGCTCGATCTCCTCCTTGAGGAACTCGCCGAGGTCCTCCAGCTCCTGGATGTGGTCGAAGCGCTTGTCGTCGGGGACGCAGACCAGCTTGGCGTCGCCGCCGCCGTCGTCGGTCATGTTCAGCACCCCGATCGGGCGGGCCTCCACGACCACGCCGGGGATCAGGTCGACGCCGGGGATGTAGACCAGGGCGTCCAGCGGGTCGCCGTCCTCACCGAGGGTGTCGTCGAAGTAGCCGTAGTGGGTCGGGTACTGCATCGGGGTGAACAGCACGCGGTCGAGGCGGAGACGGTGGGTCTCGTGGTCGATCTCGTACTTCACCCGGGAGCCGGCGGGGATCTCGATGGTCACATCGCGGGTCAGCGACACAGGGGGCCTCCTTGGGAAAGACGTGGATTGCTCGAAGCCAGCGTACACAGATCACCGGGGCGGGGTGCGCGCACGACGACGCCGGCACCTGCAGCCCTCGCGCCGCCCGGCCGAAACGCACCCTCTCACCAGGATGGGGTCAGGAACTGATGATCAGGGAGACGGCGAGCACCACAGCCAGGATCACGCCGCCGAGCAGGATCGTCTTCGGGTCGGCGAACATGGGGCGTCCGCCGTTGCCTCCCATGTCCGGCAGGCGGCGGTCTCGGTTTCGGTCGTCCATCACACGAGACTCCGCTTTCCCCTCGACGTCGCTCAGGTCTCCTATGACCCTATCCCGTGAGACGCTCGGCTCACTCGGCGTGGACGGTCTCGAAGCTCTCTCCGCCGTCGGTGCTGTGCAGCACGGCCCCCTCGACGGCCACCCACAGCTCATCCGCGTCCACGCCATGGACCGCCTCCGGGTAGCCCTCCGGCAGCTCCGCGGACCCTGGAACCTCGTCCCAGGTGGCGCCGTCGTCGTCGCTGCGGTGCAGCCCCGCGGCCGGGTCCAGGGCATAGAGGGTGCCGTCGGCGGCCCAGTCGGCGATCAGCAGCAGCGGAGCATCCTCCAGGGCCGTGACGCTCTGCCCGCCGTCGGTGCTGAGCATCGGCCCATCCGGGGTCGTGACCAGCAGGGTGTCCGGGTCGCGGGGGTCCACGGCGACGCCGGCCATCGCGGGAACGTCCGGGGACTCCCAAGTCTCGCCGCCGTCGTCGCTGACCATCAGCTGGCCGCCGCTGGTGGAGTCCACCCCGTAGACGCGCTCCCCCACGGCGTCGAGCCCATGGAAGTCCGCCTCCCCGCCGAGGGAGACCTCCTCCCAGGTGGCGCCGCCGTCGGTGGATTCGATGAGCCCCAGGTTCGACGGCGCGTCCTGCCCCTGGCCCGGATGGCCGGAGGCCAGCAGCCGATCCTCGTCCACCACGGTGAAGCCCATGAAGTCCTGGACCTCGGAGACCCGCTCCGGGGCGGCGTCACCCATCCGGAAGAGCCCATAGTGGGTGGCGATCAGCAGCGCACCGTCTGACGGGTCGACCCCCAGGCCGTGGATGTGCTCCATCCGGGCCTCTGACGCCTCGTCGGCATCGGCGTCGTGCCCGGCCATGTCGCCGCCGGGGGCGCCGCCCTCGGGAGCGTCGTCTTCGGGAGCATCATCGCCGCCACCCAGCACCGAGATCAGCACGACGGCGAGGATCAGAGCGATCAGGATCCCCGCTCCAGCCCATCGCAGGGCGCGGGCGGAAGATCGTGCGGGCTGAAGCTGCGCGGGCATGGGTCCTCATTCGATGGGGTGCGACGACAACGGCATGGAATTTCTACGCAGTGTAGTAGATGTGATGCGCGCTACGCTGGAGTGGTGACACCCCCGGACCTGCCGACACTGCTGAGCACGCGACTGCGACTGCGCGCCGTGACGGAGGACGACGCCGCATTCGTCCAGGACCTGTACGCCCGCCCGGAGGTGACCGAGTTCATCGGCACCACCGACTGGGTGGAGACCACCCAGGAGCAGGCCCTGGCCCGCATCCACCGGTACCGGGCCGCAGCCGGACGAGCGGCAGGGATCTGGCTGGTCGAGACGGTGGAAGGCCGACGGCCGCTCGGGTTCGCCCTGCTCAAGCCCATCCCCTGGTCCGTCCGCCTGGCCGACACCCGCGCCCAGGCAGGCCTCGCCCAGGACACCGAGATCGGCTGGCACCTGCACCCCGACGCCTGGGGCCACGGCTACGCCACCGAGGCGGCGCGCGCCCTGCTGGCCCACGCCCGGCGCCACGGGCTCACGGAGGTGGTCGCGGTGACCCATCCGCGAAATCTGGCCTCACAGCGGGTCGCCGCACGGATCGGGATGGTCCACCAGGGCACCACCGACCGCTACTACGACACCACCTGCGAGCTGTTCACGCTCACGCTCTGAGCCCTCACGCTCTAAGTCCTCACGCGCGGCGCCGTATGTGCCGCCGAATGGGTCCCAGATATCCACAACTCGGCTCGATCGACTCGAGTTTCCACAACGTCCGACCAACTCGGCCAGGGCGGAGAGCCCGGAGCCCCGTCCGGAGCCCCGCCTGAAGCCTCGGCCGCATCACCCACTAGGTATCACGAGCCCGGCATCACGAGTCCGGCATCACCAGCTCCGCGACCAGCTGCCGAGCCAGCGTCTTCCCAGCGCCGCGGACCCGCGGCAGCAGGACCCGACGCGGCACGCCGGACTCCGGGAACGCCCCGTTGATGCGCAGCTCAGCGCCCACCCGCTGGATGTCCACCCGGCCGATCATCCTCCCGCCGGAGAGCACGCCCATCACATAGTGCCCGTACACCCGCTTCGCCCGCGGGACATAGGCCTCGAAGAGGTAGTCGAAGCCGAACACCCGGCGCGCCCGGCCACGGTCACGCAGCAGCGGGTCGAAGGGGCCGATGAGCCGCGCCTCCCGCGGTACGCCCCACTGCTGACGGGCCCCGCCCACGCCGTCACCTACTCGACGGCGGTGTGCGCGGCATGCGCGGCCGGTCCAGGCAGCACGCCCTGGGCCGTGGGGTCGGGCAGCTCACCGTCGAGAAGCTCCGGCAGGCAGTACGCCTCGTGCCGGGCATCCCACCCCTCGACCTCCTCGACCTCCAGGGGTACGAGCCCAGCGAGCGCGATGCCAGCCGCAGCGTCCTCGGCGGTGAGGTGGTAGTGGTGGGCGAAGTCCGCCCGGGTCATCACCGCCAGGTTGGCTGCGGCACGGCGGGCCAGGGCGGCACGCAGCTCGTCATCGGGCAGCTCCGCGGCCTCCCGCACCTGGGCGGGCAGAGCCCGCTGGGGGAGGTCGAACAGCCGGGTGGTGCCGTCCCGGGCGGTGATCACCAGCTCCCCGGTGCGGACCATCAGCTCGGCGACGACCTTGACCTGCGTCCAGTTCCAACCGGTGGTCCGCTCACCGTCGCCCACCTGCGACTCGATGGCGCCGATCTGCACGCCGCGCCCCGCCTCGGAGACGACCTGGCGGATCTGCTCCACCATCGCGACCGGCATCTCCCGACGATGCCCGGCGGCCTGACGCTCTCTCCGCAGCCGCAGCAACGGCCAGTCCTCGATCGGAAAGACGCAGGCCACCTTGGTGAAGGACTCGAAGGCGGCCACACGTCCCTGTGGCCACAGGGAGCCGTCGACGTCGTCGGCCCGGTGCGTGCGGGGCAGACGGGTCAGGCAGGTGAGCCGCTGGGCGGTGGAGACCCGCATCAGTGGGTCGAGTTGGATCAGGCCGATGTCCCGCAGCACGTCGGCGGCATCGGTGGCGAAGCCGCTGTCCCGCAGGCCGGCGTCGGCGCCGTCGACGGGAGGGATCCGCTGCGCGGCCACGACGGCGCGACGCACCCAGTCCCGGGAGACGCTGACCGGGCGGGCCGACGTCGCCGGTGCGCGCACGGGCCGCGGGGCGGGAGAGGTCCGGACGGACGAGTCACTGGATGTCTGCACATCCTCATCCTGCCGCATCCCTCTGCCACATCCGCCACAGATCGTCCCTCTGTGAGAGATCGTCTCGACATAGAGCGGCGATCTCTCATGGAGAGACGATCTTCTGCGCACGGCGCGCCCGATCCTCTGCGCACGGCTCAGCCGTCGAAGAACGCCCGCAGCCGGTCCGACCCCTGGACCTGGACCTCCCAGTCCGGGCGCACCAGATCGGCGGCCGGCAGCCGGTAGTCGTCATGCCACTGCGCCTGCTCCGCGTGGGCGTCCGGCACGCGGCTGCGTCCCACCACCTGGTAGCCGAGCCCGAGCGACACCCGCCGCGAGCGCTCGTTCCACTCATAGGCCCCGGAGGCCGCGTACTCGGCCCCGAAGTGGTCGAACGCCCAGAGCAGCATGCCGGCGCGCATCTCCCGGCCGTAGCCGTTCCCCTGCGCATCGGCGCGCAGCCAGCTGCCGGACGTGACGGTCCGCAGCACCGGCCAGTGCTCAGCGCCGCAGTCCTGCATGCCGATCAGCCGCTCCCCGTCACGCACGACGCCGGCGGCACCGTCAGCGGCAGGGGCGCCGTCAGCGCCGTCGTCAGCGGCGGCCTCGGGCTTGAGGAACACGCCCAGCATCAGCAGCCAGGACGTCGGCCCGATCTTCTCCCGACTGGACCACAGCCAGGGCAGCGACGCACGCACCAGCTCCTCGGGCGACTTCTCGTTCCAGGCATGCGCGAAGGGGTTCCGTTCGGTCCGCGTCACACCGGAGGTCGCGGCGGCCACGTAGTCCGGGAAGTCGGTCTCCCGGATCACGCGCAGGGCGAGCCGCGGGGTGTCGATGCGGAGCCCGAACGGGGGCCAGATCTCCTCCAGGGACTGGGCGGAGTCATCGGAGCGGATGCTGAAGCGAGACATCCCCCCCCATCCTGCCTCACCGCTCAGCCTCACCGTCCAGCATCACCGCTCAGAGAGCCGGAACCTCAGCCGATAGGGGTCCAGCAGGGACGGCATCTCCTTCTCCCGCCCCAGGCTGTGCGAGAGCAGGTCCACTTCGCGGCTCTCCAGCACCCGGGCCAGCAGGCTGGAGGTCACCAGCAGCACCAGCTGCCGCCCCGGACAGATGCCCGTCCCCAGGCTGAACGGCATCAGCGGCCAGGCCTCCCCGTCGGCGTCCCGCTGCGGGTCTCCCTGCGCGTCCCGACGCAGCCCCTCCTCCCAGACCTCCGGGGCGAAGCGGTGGGCGAAGTCCAGGTTCCGCTCGTCACGGTGGAAGTAGGGCGCGAAGATCAGCACCGAGACGCCGGCGGGCATGATCCCGTGCTCGAACTCCACCTCCATGGTGGTCTCGCGCAGGATCAGCGGGGTGGTGGGCCACAGGCGCAGAGCCTCCAGCACCGTGGCGCGGAGCAGCTCCAGTCGGGCCACTCCCCCGCCGGATTCGTCCTCGGCCTGCAGGCGCACGCTGCGCAGCCGCGCCGGATGCGAGGCCAGCAGCGCCAGCGCCCGGAACGTGGCCATGCCGGCGGGGTCGAAGGCGAAGAGCCACTGCGGCACCTGGTGCTCCGGTCGGCCGCCGTCGGCATCCAGGGCCCCGTCCGCGTCCTGCTCCTGGGCCTGCGCCATGACGGCGGCCAGGCTGCCGGGCTCGGCACGGTCCAACGCGTCGCGGATCCGGTCCAGGAAGTCTTCCCGAGCCTCGTCGTCCACCGGACGCAGGAAGGCGAGGTTCCCGCGCTCACGCAGCTCGTCCAGCAGCGTGGTCAGCTCCTCGTCGTCGCGGGCGAAGTCACCGAGCACCAGCCGCCGCACGATCCGGAACCACGCGCTGCTGAACCGCTCCCAGTCGAGGGCGCCGCCGTCGTCGTCGGCCTCGGCGAGCATCTGGTCGGCCTCTTGGTGGACCACAGGAAGGAAGGACTCCGCCATCCGATGCACCGGATGCTCCGGTTCGAGGACCGCTTCGTTGAGCCGACGCCGCACCGCCCGGTCCCCGCCGTGGGAGATCAGTGAGACCCCCGGCTGGAAGTGCTGCAAGGCATGGCGCTTGAGGGTCTCCGCGGCGGCGAACGGCTCCGGGGTGCGGTCCAGGATCCGGTGCACATGCTCCGGGTCCAGCACCAGCGCCAGCGGCCGGCCGGGCAGCGGCACCAGCAGAGGTCCTCGGCCGTACTTCTCCGCCAGCGCCTGCACCCGGCGCACCGCACGGCCCTCCAGGTCGAGCCGTTCGACGGCGGCCACGACGCCGGGCCGTCGCGTGATCGGCCCCTTCGCCGCCATGGGGGTGAGCACCTCGGCGAGGATCTGCAGCGTCTCGGCCGGCGTCGCGCGCGGCAGCGGGTTCTGCACCGAGCTGGGGGTCGGCGGGGTCCCGATGGTTCGAGGCCCCGGGGTATGAGCCTCGGACGACCGCTTCTCGGGGACAGGGGGATGCTGGGTCATGTCAGGCACCTCTCACAGGGGTGTCTCGGGGTCGGTCTCCGGCATGCGGCGCCGCGCTCCAGGCGTTCGGCGCCTCCTCGCCCCGGCGGGGCCGGGGCGGCGTCCCTCCTCCTCAGCCAGGGTAGATCGAGTCAGCGCCTCAGGACAGGCCCTGCGGCCTGAGGTCACCGTGACGGGGGTCTCACGCGAGTAGCATGTCAGGCATCACTGGCATCGTGTCCCGGGGGCTCAGTGTGGAGCCTGCCCGAGAGAGAGTAGGGAGATCATGGACGGGCCCAATGCACTCATCCTGGCCGTCATCGGTGTGACGATGATGCTGGCCGGGTACTTCCTGTACTCCAGGTTCCTGGCCAAGAAGGTCTACAAGCTCAATGCGGAGTTCAAGACGCCGTCGCATGAGTTCCGCGACGGCGTGGACTTCCTCCCCACCAACAGGTATGTCCTGTGGGGCCACCACTTCACCTCCGTGGCCGGAGCGGCACCCATCGTGGGTCCGGCGGTCGCGGTGATCTGGGGCTGGCTGCCCGCCTTCCTGTGGGTGACCATCGGCACCGTGTTCATCGCCGGCATGCACGACTTCGGCGCCCTGTGGGCCTCGGCCCGCAACAAGGGCCGCTCCATGGGGGCGCTGTCCGGCACCTACATCGGCAACCGGGGGCGCAACCTGTTCCTGGTGGTCATCTTCCTGCTGCTGCTGATGGTCATCGCCGCGTTCGCCGTGGTGATCTCCGGCCTGCTGGTCTCCCAGCCCACGGCAGTGATCCCCACCTGGGGCGCGCTCATCGTCGCCCTGCTGGTGGGGCAGGCGATCTACCGGCTGCGCTGGAACCTCGTGGCGATCAGCTCGGTGGGCGTCGTCGCGCTCTACGGGCTGATCCTCGTCGGGGACCGCTACCCGGTGGAGCTGCCCGAACAGTTCATGGGCCTGGCCCCGGAGGGCCAGTGGATCGTGCTGCTGTTCGTCTACGCGGCCATCGCCTCGCTGCTGCCCGTGTGGGTGCTGCTGCAGCCGCGGGACTTCATCAACGGCATCCAGCTGTTCATCGGCCTGGGCATCATCTACGGCGCCGTGCTGCTGGCCACCCCCACGGTGGTCGCCCCGGCCTACAACCAGCATGTCCCTGAGGGGACGCCGGGCATCGTGCCGCTGCTGTTCGTCACCATCGCCTGCGGGGCGATCTCCGGGTTCCATGGGATCGTCTCCTCCGGCACCAGCGCCAAGCAGCTGGACCGCGAGACCGACGCCCGGTTCGTGGGCTACTTCGGCGCGGTCGGCGAGGGTCTGCTGGCCCTGGGGGCGATCATCGCCACCACGGCGGGCTTCCAGACCATCGCTCAGTGGGAGGAGGTCTACGAGTCCTTCGGCGCCGGCGGCGTTCCCGCCTTCGTGGAGGGTGGGGCCTCCATCATCAACTCCGGACTGGGCCTGCCGGCCGGTCTGTCCGCCACCATCCTGGCCACGATGACGGTGCTCTTCGCCGCCACCACCTTGGACACCGGGGTGCGCCTGAAGCGATTCGTGGTGCAGGAGATCGGGCAGATCGCCGGAGTGCGGATCGGCACGGGCCCGGCGACGGCGATCGTCATCGTCATCTGCGCGGCGCTGACGTTCTCCCAGGGCGCGGACGGCGCGGGCGGCCTGACCATCTGGCCGCTGTTCGGCACCACCAACCAGCTGCTCGCCGGCCTGACGCTGACCATCCTGACCGTGATCCTGATCCGGAAGGGCCGCCCGTTCCTGCCGGTGCTGGTCCCGGCGGTCTTCGTGCTGGCCATGACGATCTACGCGGCGCTGGTGCAGCTGTTCGACCTCTTCGCCGACGGCGAGTGGCTGCTGTTCACCCTGGACGTGGTGATCATCGTGGCGGCCCTGTGGGTGCTGGTCGAGGCCGTCATCGCCATGGGGCAGGCACGCCGCGGGGAGAGGGAGCCGGAGGACGACGTCGCTCTCACCCCCGAGCAGCGGCTGCCGCTGGACCGGTGACGCTCCTGGCGGGGCTGCGGGCCCGGCTGCGCGGGGTCGAAGCGGGGCTGCGGGAGTTCTACGTGGCCCCGTACCGGCGCACGTTCGCGCGCGCCCAGCGCGACGAGGAGGACCTGTTCATGATGCTGGTACTCTCCGAGGCGCTGGGCGTGCCCAACCCTGCCTCCGGCACCACGTTGGAGCTGCTGCCGGAGATGCTGGACCGGATGCACCAGTGGCATCTGCGGATGGGGATGGACCGCTCCCCGTTCGAGGAGCAGCTGGCCTGCTGCTGATCGGACCGCGGCTCGCCCTGCACCCCTGACCGCACAGCCCTGACCACACAGCCCTGACCACTGGAAGGACGCCTCGGATGCTGCTCGACCTCGCCCGGGATCGCCGCGTGCTGTTCATCGGCGGCAAGGGCGGGGTCGGGAAGACGGCGGTGGCCTCCACGACGGCGCTGCACAGGGCCCAGCACAGCGCCCCGCAGGGTGCAGCGCGACAGGGCACCCAGCAGGGCGCCCGTGTCCTGGTGGTCTCCACGGACCCGGCGCATAATCTCGGACACCTGTGGGAGCGGGAGGTCGGCGATGAGGTCGTCACGCTCTGGGAGGACTGCGGCGCCCCTCCGGAAGTCCGTCCGGCTCGCCTGGACGGCGTGGAGATCGACCCGGAGGCCACCACGGCCGCGCATCTGGCCGACGTGGGAGAGACGCTGCGGAGCATGATGCCGGCGCATCTGCACGGAGAGGTGGACAAGCATCTGCGGCTCGCCGCCCGCTCTCCGGGCACCCATGAGGCCGCCATCCTGGAGCGGATCGCGGCCCTGCTGCAGGATCACGGCGAGGACCACGACCTCATCGTCTTCGACACCGCGCCCTCCGGCCACACCGCCCGGCTGATGGCTCTGCCGGAGATCATGACCGCCTGGACCGAGGGGCTGCTGGATCGGCGCACCAGGGCTGAGCGGTTCGGCGCCGCGGTGCGCGCCCTGGACGGCGACGACGCCCCGGACGGGTCCTCGGCCGCGGCGCGCGACCGCCGGATCCGTCAGGTGCTCACCCGCCGTCGGAACCGCTTCGAGGCGATGCGGCAGGTCCTGTCCGACGCCTCCCGGTGCAGCTTCGTGATCGTGCTGACCGCCGAGCGGCTGCCGGTGCTGGAGTCCGTGGAGCTGCACGCCCAGCTGACCGAGACCGGGGTCGACGTCGGGGGCTTCGTGGTGAATCGGCTCGCGCCCCGTGACGCCGGCGACTTCCTGGCCGCACGTCGGGACCAGGAGCAGCGGCACCTCGACGAGCTGGGACGTCGGGTGCCCGGCGCCGTCGTCGACACCCTGCCGCTGCTGCGCGGCGACCTGGTCGGCGTCGCGGCCCTGGAGCGCCTCGGTGAGCACCTGCGCTGACGCCCCACGGCACCCCCGTTCCACCTCGCCCGCCCCACCACATCGGCTCCGGTGCCGTGGGCGGAATACGGGCACTCACGCGAGGTTCAGCGACAAGATCTCCGAGCTCGACGCAGCACGGAGGATCAGTCCTCCAGGATGCTGGTGAGCACGTCCACCAGGCCGTCCTCGTCCACATGGCCGGTGACCTCGTCCGCGACGGCCTTGACCTCCTCGGGGGCCTGGCCCATCGCCACCCCGCGGGCGGCCCAGGCGAGCATCTCGATGTCATTGCGGCCGTCCCCGCAGGCCACCGTGGCCTCCAGAGGTGCGTCGAGCTTGCCGCGCAGCCATTCCAGCGAAGAGGCCTTGGTGACGCCGGCGGCGGCGATGTCCAACCAGGCGGACCAGCCCACCGAATAGGTCACACCCTGCAGCCCGATCCCCTCCACCGCGGCGGCGAACTCGTCGGCGGTGGAGTCGTCGGAGTTGACCACCAGGCGCACCGCCTCGGCCCGGCGCATCTGCCGCAGGCTGGTGCCCTGGGCCTGCAGGCCGAAGGACATGTCCTGGAACCGCTCGGTGGACAGGAACGTGCCCTCCGAGGTCTCGATGGCGTACTTCGCATTGGGCAGCCGCTCCTGCAGAGCGTCCAGGGCGGGTGCGGGGTCGAAGATCCGGCGGTCGATGACCTCGTAGCCCTCGGACTGTTCCAGATCGATCCTGACCGTCACGCCCCCGTTGCTGCACACCGCATAGCCGTGCGTGACGCCGAGCATCTCGACGATCGGCAGCGTGGCCGGCAGCGACCTCCCGGTGGACACCACCACGGTGTGGCCGTCGGCGACGACGGCGCGTCCCGCCTGCCGAACGGCCTCGGACATGTGACCATCATGATTGACCAATGTGCCGTCGACGTCGAGGCAGACCATCGCCCGGCCCTGCTGGTGGACGAACGTCCCACCCAGGCCCGCCGCGGGGATGGAGAAGTCGGTGGTGTCATCGGTTCGGATGCTTGAGTTCATATCGCTGCCTGTAATGTCTCGAGTGTGGTCCGTCTCCTGGTGTGGCATGGTTCAGCTCACAGGGGAATGGTCCATTATGCCGGATCGTGCCAGGACAGGCAGAATGACGGATGAACGGAAGAGGGACGTCGCACGACGTTCCGCCGCGGATGGCCGGGCCAGCACCGGCTGGGGACCACGGGAGGACACATGGACGAGTCGCTGAGCAGCGTGACGATCACCGGCGGCGGGTACGCCGCGGAGATCGGCCTGCGGGGTGGGCAGCTGCTGAGCCTGCGCCACGAGCAGGACGAGATCGTGGTGCCGGCAGCGCAGGCTGAGGGCTCCTTCGCCGGAGCGGTGCTGGCTCCGTGGCCGAACCGGGTCTCGGGTGCCACCTACGTCCATGACGAGTCCCTCTACGAGCTGCCCGTCACCGAGGAGGAGACCGGCGCGGCGCTGCACGGCCTCCTGCTGGACGCCCCCTTCGAGGTGGTCAAGCAGGAGGAGTCCGGCGTTGAGCTGCGCACCGTCCTGGAGGCCAGCGAAGGCTACCCGTTCACGCTGGAGTTCGTGCTGTTCTACCGTGTGTCCTCCGACGTCGGCCTCGCCGCCACCCTGATGGCCCGCCAGCCGGTGGCCCCGGGTGGGGACGACGACGCCGACTCCTTCGAGGCCGCGAACGCCGCGCCCGCGCTCTACGGAGCCGGCTTCCACCCCTATCTGCGGGCAGGATCCGCCCCGCTGGACGAGTGCCGGCTGAAGCTGCCCGCCCACACGGTGGTCTCCCTCGACCGCGCGGGCAAGGTCGGCTCCCGGGAGACCGTCTCAGGTGACCTGGACCTCACCGGCGGACCGCTGCTGGTGGGCCGCTCCATCGACCACGCCTACACGGGCTTCCCGGAGGAGGGATGGACCGCGGAGCTGGTGCACGGGCCCACGGGCTTCGTGGTCCGGATGATCGCTGACACCCCCTGGGCGCAGATCTACACCGGGGAGCGGATGGACCGAGCCGGCGTCGCCGTGGAGCCCATGACCTGCCCGCCGGATGCGTTCAACTCCGGCGAGGACGTCGTGTATCTGGCGCCGGGCCAGTGGCACCGGGTGGGCTACAGCATCGAGGTCATGCACCGCGACTGAGCCGCCGGACCCCGACGACGGAGCCCCTGCCGCTCGGCGCACCAGTCCACTCCAGGGCGCGGCTGGCCCTCAGGTGGCCTGGGGCACCCAGCGGAGCGGCTCGTCCACCACGCGCGCAGCGCACGCAGCGCCCCGCCGGTGGTGGCCGGTGAGAGGCGGATGGAGGTCTCCCGCACCCGGAACCGGCTCCATCGGGCGGCGAGCACGCGCTGGCGCAGCTCCTGCTCGATGCGCGGCCGCAGCAGGTCAGCCAGCGGCCCGAACTCTCCGCCGAGGACGATGTCGTCCACGTCCAGCAGGTTCACGGCCCCGGAGAGCGCGACGCCGAGCGCCCAGCCGGCACGGTCGATGGCCTGGCGGGCCCGTTCGCCGGGCTCGTCCTCCCATTCGGTGAGCGCCACGAGCGTCTCGGCATCGGCATCAGGCTCCAGGCCCGCCGCCTCCAGCAGCGCGCGCTTGCCGGCGAACACCTCCAGACAGCCGGAGGACCCGCAGCCGCACTGCGCCGCCGGGCTCGACGGCGACGTGGCCGATCTCCCCGGCCCAGCCGCGGGGGCCGGCGTCGACGATCCCGTCGATGACCACGGCGGCGCCGATGCCCATCTGAGCGGAGACGTAGAAGAAGGTCTGCTCCTCCTGCTCGCGGGCGCTGAACTCCTGAGCCACGGCCAGCGCGGCGAGCTTGGCCTCGTTGGCGATCACGAAGAAGTCTCCGAACTCGGCGAGCCGGGGGCTGCCCTCAGGCAGCTGGGACAGCCGCTCCGGGCCGCCCAGGGACCGGCACATCAGGCGGGGGACGTCGACGTCGCGCCACCCGAGGTTCGGCGCCAGCATCAGGTGGTCCTCCTCGGCGGTCACCAGGCCGGGCAGCGCCATGACGGTGCCCACCACACGGGCACCGGCCTCGGCGGCCTGCCGGGCCACACGCAGCGCCATCTCGCCGATCTGCGGGATGACCTCCTGAGGGTCGGAGGCGGAGAAGTCGCCTTCGATGAGCTCCTCCGCCAACGCGGTGCCGGTGAGGTCCAGGACGCGGGCGGCCATGAAGTCCACGTTGATCTCCACGCCCAGGCCGGCGAGGGTGCCGCGCGCCGGGTGCAGCGGGACGGCGGGGCGCCCGCGGGTGCCCCCGACGATCGGCGAGCCCTCGCGCACGATGCCCGCGGCGAGCAGGTCGTCCACCAGGCGGGAGACCGTGGAGCGGGTCATGCCGGTGCGGATGGACAGGTCGGCGCGCGACGGCGGCTCCGCGGCGGAGAAGATCTCCTCGGTGATGAGCAGCAGGTTGGACTCGCGCAGGGTCTCCTGGCGAGCTCCGGGGCGCTGCGCACGGTGATGAGGGGGTCTCTCGCGACGGCCGGAGCCGGCGTCGAGATCCTCCTGAGGAGCGCCGTTGCCGGTGAGGCCGCGGCTGATGCCGCGCCGTCCCAGGCGGGCGACAGGGCCAGGGCCGAAGCCGCCCAGGCGGCCGGTGGGGCCCGCGCCCGAGACGTGGCCGGGCCCTGGGGGCGGGGTGGGGCTGCGTGTCGGATCCGTCACGGACTTGATCTTAGCCTCCATAGGATTTATGTTTTATCTAGATACAAAATGAGTGCCGGGTCACAAGTCTGCACCCACCCTACGTGCTCACCCACTCCCTTTCCCTCAGGAGGACCCCATGACCACCCCTCAGGACCACAAATTCTCCTTCGGCCTCTGGACCGTGGGCTGGACCGCCCAGGACCAGTTCGGCTCCGCCTCCCGCCCGGCCTTCGAGCCGTGGGAGTACCTGCCGAAGCTCAAGGAGGCCGGCGCCTCCGGCGTCACCTTCCATGACGACGACGTCGCCCCCTTCGGCACCGACGAGGCCGAGCGGGAGAAGTGGTTCACCCGCTTCAAGGACGTCGCCGACGAGGTGGGCCTGAAGGTCGAGATGGTCACCACCAACACCTTCGGCCACCCGGTGTTCAAGGACGGCGGCCTGACCTCCAACGACCGCTCCATCCGCCGCTTCGGCCTGCGCAAGCTGCTGCGCAACGTGGACCGGGCCGCCGAGTTCGGCGCCGAGACCTTCGTCATGTGGGGCGGCCGCGAGGGCTCCGAGTATGACAACGCCAAGGACCTCCACGCCGCGCACGCGCGCTACGCCGAGGGCATCGACACCATCGCCGCCTACATCAAGGAGAAGGGCTACGACCTGCGCATCGCGCTGGAGCCCAAGCCCAACGAGCCCCGCGGCGACATCTTCCTTCCCACCATCGGCCACGCCCTGGGCCTGATCGCCCAGCTGGACAACGGCGACATCGTCGGCCTGAACCCGGAGACCGGCCACGAGCAGATGGCCGGGCTGAACTTCACCCACGGCATCGCCCAGGCGCTGTGGGCCGGCAAGCTGTTCCACATCGACCTCAACGGCCAGCGCTCCATCAAGTACGACCAGGACCTGGTCTTCGGCCACGGCGACCTCATCAGCGCCTTCTTCACCGTGGACCTGCTGGTCAACGGCTTCCCCAACGGCGGGCCGCGCTACGACGGCTGGCTGCACTTCGACTACAAGCCTTCCCGCACCGACTACGTGGACGGCATCTGGGACTCCGCGAAGGCCAACGTCGAGATGGTCACCCTGCTCGCCGAGAAGGCGAAGGCCTACCGCGAGGACCCGGAGGTCCAGGAGGCCTTCCGGACCGCCGGCGTCTTCGAGCTGGGCGAGTCCACCCTGGCCGAGGGCGAGACGGTGGCCGACCTGCTGGCCGACCGGTCCACCTATGAGGACTTCGACCCGGAGGCCGCCGCGCAGCGGAACTTCGGCTTCGTGAAGCTCAACCAGCTGGCGCTGCGTCACCTCATCGGCTGACGCACCGCCCGCGTCACCCGCCTCCCGGCGGCGAGCATGAGTCCGGAGGATCCGCCCGGCGTCGCGCAGCAGCCCGACGCCAGGTGGGTCCTCCGGACTCATCTGTCCGGTGACCTGACTCACCAGCCTCACTACACTGGCCCCGACGCCATTCCGCCCCCATCACCTGACGAAGGAGACCCCGGTGCCCACTCTCGTGGCCGGAATCGATTCCTCGACCCAGTCCTGCAAGGTCATCATCCGCGACGCCGAGACCGGCGCCGAAGTCCGCAGCGGCTCCGCCAAGCACCCGGAGGGCACCGAAGTGGCCCCCTCCGCCTGGTGGGAGGCGCTGCTGGAGGCGCTCGAGCAGGCCGGCGGGCTCGCCGTCGACGCCGCCGCCGCGGTGGGCGGCCAGCAGCACGGCCTGGTGGCCCTCGACGCCGACGGGCAGGTCATCCGAGACGCGCTGCTGTGGAACGACACCCGCAGCGCCGATGCCGCAGCGACCCTGATCGAGGAGCTCGGCGGAGGGACCGACGGCGCCGCCGCCTGGACGGCGGCCACCGGCTCGGTGCCTGTGGCGTCGCTGACGGTGACCAAGCTGCGCTGGCTGGCCGACGCGGAGCCCGAGACGCCCGGCGCGTGGCCGCCGTCGCCCTCCCCCACGACTGGCTGACCTGGCGGCTCTCCGGCTCCTCCGACATCCGCGACCTGACCACCGACCGCTCCGACGCCTCCGGCACCGGGTACTACGACCCGGCGGCCGGCCAGTACCGCTATGACCTGCTGGCCCGCGCCCTGCGGATCTCCGAGGATCAGGCCCGCAGCATCGTGCTGCCGCGGGTGGTGACGGCGAATGAGCAGGCCGCCACGGGCGACGCCTCCCGGGGATGGGGCCACCTGGTGCTCGGCCCGGGCGCCGGGGACAACGCCGCCGCCGCCCTGGGACTGGGCATGCGGCCCGGGGACGTGGCGATCAGCATCGGCACCTCCGGGGTGGTCTCCGCGATCTCGCCGGGGCCCATCCAGGACCCCACCGGGATGGTCACCGGCTTCGCCGACGCCACCGGCCAGTTCCTGCCCTTGGCGGTCACCCTCAACGGCTCCCGCGTGCTGGACGGCGCGGCCCGGATGCTGGGCGTGGACCACGCCGGGCTGGCCGAGCTGGCGCTGGCCGCGGAGCCGGGCGCGAACGGGCTGACCCTGATCCCGTACCTGGAGGGTGAGCGGACCCCGAACCTGCCCCGGGCCACCGGCTCGTTCATCGGGCTGTCCCTGGCCTCGATGAACCCGCAGGACGTGG
Organism: Nesterenkonia sp. PF2B19; assembly: GCF_001758425.2. GTDB lineage: Bacteria > Actinomycetota > Actinomycetes > Actinomycetales > Micrococcaceae > Nesterenkonia > Nesterenkonia aethiopica. The sequence goes on from NZ_MDSS02000035.1 coordinate 26,835, forward strand.
CCCGCGCCGCCGTGGAGGGCCTGCTGTGCGGGCTGGCGGACGGACTGGAGGCCATGACGGCCCTGGGCGTCCCGGTGGAGTCGGTGAAGCTGATCGGCGGGGCTGCCCGTTCGGCGGCCGTGCAGCAGATCGCTCCGGCGGTGCTGGGCCGGCAGGTGCAGGTGCCCGAGCCCGGCGAGTATGTGGCCGACGGCGCGGCCCGCCAGGCCGCCTGGGTGCTCTCCGGGGCCCAGGAGCCGCCGTCGTGGACCACCTCGGCGGTCCACACCTTCACCGCGGAGCCGACCCCCCAGGTGCGCGAGGCCTACGCCTCGCGGCAGGGGCTCATCGCCCAGCGGGACTGAAGCCCGCCCCCGGAGGGCCGGCAAGGCTCAGGACCCGCAAGGCTCAGGAACCGGCGCGCTCCAGGTGGGAACGGATGAACCACTGGAACAGCTCCAGCTCCTTGACCTGGCCGATGAGCATGTCCTCGGTGATGGGGTCGACCTGCCCGGCCTTGGCGAGGACGTCACGGTGGTCCTCGATGACCCCGGTGTAGACGGTGTCCAGCTCCGCCAGGTGGGCCATGGAGTCGGCTTTGCCGAGCGGGTAGTCCTCCCAGTGGCGGCGGGCCACGAGCTCACCGGTGCGGCCGCTGGGACTGCCGCCCAGGGTCGCGATGCGCTCGGCGGTCTCGTCCACGAAGCCACGGACGACGTCGACCTGGGGGTCGAGCATCTCGTGGACGGCGATGAAGTGCGGCCCGGTCACGTTCCAGTGGACATGCTTGAGGGCCAGCTGCAGATCGTTCAGAGCGTGGAGCCGGACCTGGAGCAGGCCGGCGATCTCATGTCCGTTCTCGCGGGCCAGACCCGGCACGGTGTAGTCGGAGTACTGGTCTTCTGCCATCGGGAACTCCTTTCGCGGCGGGCACGGGTGCCCGCAGTCGACTGCTCGTGCCCGCATCCTAAGCCCGACGCGGGGCCACGGTCATCCGATGGGGTTCCGCAGACGCTATGACGCGAGGCGGCCCGGTCAGCTCACGAGGGCCGGGGTTGTCAGCACCCGTCCCTCGCCGACCTCGCGGATCTCACCGGTCAGCCGCACGGAGGCCTCCAGGGGCAGATCCCCGGCGGAGGGTCCGGACCACAGGTCGATGCGTCCCGGCTCCACGATCCGGCGCAGCTGCACACCGGTGAAGGAGAACCTGTCGGCATGGAGGGTGAAGGTCACCTCGCGGGTCTCCCCGGGCTGCAGGGCGGCCCGCGCATAGCCGACCAGCTGCCGGACCGGGCGGGCCACCTGGGCCACCGGGTCGCCCACGTAGAGCTGCACGACCTCATCCACCGGACGCTCCCCGGTGTTGGCGACGGTGACGGTGGCCTCCACCGTGCCGTCGACGGCGATCTCCTCCGCGGACAGGCGCAGGTCCCGGTACTCCACAGTGGAGTAGCTCAGCCCGTGGCCGAAGGGATACAGCGGTGTCGGGTCCAGGTTGGACACCCCCTGCTGTTCTGGCCCAGCGGGGCGGCGATGTAGCCCGCCGGCTGGCCGCCCGGATGCGCGGGCACGCCGATCGGCAGTCGCCCGCTGGGCTCCACTGAGCCGGTGAGCAGCCCGGCCAGGGCGGGGGCGCCCTCCTCACCGGGGAAGAAGGCCTGCACGATCGCCGAGCACCGCTGGGCCAGGCCGCCCAGCGCGTAGGGGCGTCCGGAGACCACCACCAGCACCACAGGAGTCCCGGAGGCCTCAGCGGCGTCCAGCACGGCCTCCACCAGCTCGTGCTGGGCGCCGGGCAGCCGCAGGTCCTCCACATCGCAGCCCTCACCCGAGGTGCCCGCGCCGAACATGCCGGCGATGTCGCCCACCGTCACCACGGCCAGGTCGGACTCCGCCGCGGCCCGTGCGGCCGCGGCGATGCCGGAGGTGTCATGCTCCACGATCGGGGCGCCGGCGGCATAGGTGATCTCGGCGCCGTCGTAGGCCTCGCGCAGCGCGGCGAGGATCGTGGGCATCGGCACGCCGATCCCCTGGTGCGGGAAGGTCCCGGCGGGGTACTTGGCCAGCACATGGTTGGGGAACGAGTAGCAGCCCATCATGGTGCGCGGCTCGTCCGCGGAAGGCCCGACGACGGCGATCCGCCTGCCGGCCAGGGACTGCGGCTGAGCCGGCAGGACGCCGTCGTTGGCCAGCAGCACCAGCGAACGCTCGGCGACCTTCCGCGCCAGGGCACGGTTCGCCGGGGAGTCCAGGTCGATGCTCTCGTCCACGGCAGGCTCATAGGCCTCACCCTCGGCGGCGTCGAGCAGGCCGAGCTCGATCTTCTGGCGCAGCACCCGGCGCACGGAGCGGTCGAGGACGGCCTCGTCGAGCTTCCCGTCGCGCACCTGCTGGGCCAGAGTGCGGTAGCCGCCGGTGTGCGGCAGCTCCACGTCGAGCCCGGCGCTCACGGCCAGGCGCGCCGCCTCCGCCTGGTCTTCGGCCACACGGTGCATCTTCTCGAGGAAGGCCACGGACCAGTAGTCGGCGACCACGGTGCCCTCGAAGCCCCACCGATCGCGCAGCACCTCGGTGAGCAGCCGCGTGGAGGCGGCGGGGGCCTCTCCGTCGATGTCGGCGTAGGAGTTCATCACCGAACCGACCTGCCCCTCACGGACCGCCATCTCGAAGGGCACCAGAATCAGGTCCTCCAGCTCACGAGGGCCCAGATGCACCGGGGCGTGGTTCCGCGCCGCCCGGGAGGCGGCGTAACCGGCGAAGTGCTTCAGCGTGGCGATGATCCCTGCCCGCTGCAGCCCCTTCACATAGGCGGTGCCCAGGGTCCCGATCACATACGGGTCCTCGCCGATGGTCTCCTCCACCCGGCCCCATCGGGCGTCCCGGACGACGTCGAGCACCGGCGAGAGCCCCTGGTGGACGCCGACGGCGGCCATGTCCCGCCCGATGGCGGCGGCCATCTCCTCGATGAGCTCGGGGTCGAAGGTCGCGCCCCAGGCCAGAGAGGTCGGGTAGACGGTCGCCTGGTAGGCGGTGAAACCGGTGAGGCATTCCTCATGGGCGATCGCGGGGATGCCGAAACGGTTGGCGGCCACCACGGCGGCCTGCCGTTCGCGCAGGTCCTTCGCCCCCTCGGGGACGGTCAGCGCCACGGTGCCGTAGGTGCGGGTCAGGTGGCCCTCGCCGTCGACGATCTCCTGCGCGAAGGGCAGCTTCCCGGCGGACATGGCGTCCTCCATGGGGGCGACCTCCCCCTGGGCCTCCTCGTCCTCGCGCATCTCCCAGTGGGAGCCCAGCTGGGAGACCTTCTCCTCCAGGGTCATCTGCGCCAGCAGCGCCTCGACCCGCTCGGCGACCGGCAGCGAGGCGTCGTTCCACGGGCCGGTGATCCGGTCCACGGCAGGGGCGTTCTGGGTGGTCACGTCGCTCATGGGAGCTCCTTCGGGAAGATCGTCGGGGTCGAGGGCGCGGGAGGTCAGATCACTTGCCGAAGCCGGCGGTCAGGCCGGCGACGATGTACCGGCGACCCAGGATGTAGGCCACCAGCAGCGGCACCGCCGAGAGCACGACGGCGGCCAGAGTGGCGGGCACGTCGATGGCGAACTGGCCCTGGTACTCCCACAGGGACAGCGGCAGCACGCGCACGTCACGTGACTGGGTGAGGATCAGCGGGAACAGGAACCCGTTCCACACCTGCAGCGCCTGGTAGATGCCCACGGTCATCAGCGCGGGGATCGACATCGGCACCACCAGGTTCCACAGGATCTTCCACTCCCCGGCGCCGTCCATCCGCATGGACTCGAACAGCTCCGCCGGGATGTCCCGGACGAAGTTGACGATGATCAGCACGCTCAGCGGGATCGCGAAGGCGATCTGCGGCAGGATCAGCGCCCACAGGGTGTCATACAGACCCAGCTGCCGGATCAGGTAGTACACCGGGATGATCGTGGCCTGCACCGGGATCGCGATGCCCAGCAGGATCACGCTGAACAGCCGCTGCCCGCCGGCGCTGACCGAGCGCACGATGTAGTAGGAGGCCATCAGCGAGACGGCCAGCACCACGGCGACGGTGGCCAGGGTGACGATCACCGAGTTGAGGAAGAAGTGGAAGAAGTCGTTCTCGATGACCCGGACGAAGTTGCCCAGCGTCGGCTCCGTCGACGGCACCAGCGGGTTCGACTGTGCCAGGTCAGAACGGTCACGGAATGCCGTGATGACGATGAAGTAGATCGGCAGGATGATCACGGCCAGCCAGAGCCAGCCGGAGATCCCCGCCAGCACGTTGGGACGCTCGGTGGGCTTGCGCGCTTTGCGGCGGTTCGGCGTCGGGCGCCCTGCGGGGGTGACGACCTTCTCGGCGGCGCGTTCGGGGGTCTTCACGGTCTCGGTGCTCATCCCATACCTGCCTTGTCACTCTCCATACGGCTGGATCCGGAGATCTTGTTCAGCGCCAGGGAGAGGGTCAGTCCGACGGCGACCAGGATCACGGCGATCACCGAGGCGCCGCCCATGTCGAAGTTGCGGAAGCCGGTGATGTACATGTCCAGCGGCAGGATCCTGGTGGCGCTGCCGGGGCCGCCCTGGGTCAGCACGAACACCAGGTCGAAGTAGGTCAGCGAGCCCACCAGCATCAGCGTGGAGGAGGTGATCGCGGTGTAGCGCAGCTGGGGCAGCGTGATGGAGAAGAACTGCCGCACCCGCCCGGCGCCGTCGATGGTGGCCGCCTCGTACAGGGAGGCGGGGATCTGACGGACGCCGGCCTGGTAGAGCAGCGAGTGGAAGGGGACGAAGCACCATCCCACCACGAAGATCACCACGTAGAGGGCGATGTCCGGGTTCCCGAGCCATTGAGCCGGCAGCCAGTCGAAGGGCAGGGCCGTACTGATCCCGTAGTTCGGGCTGAACAGCGCCTGGAACGTCAGGCCGACCGCCACCGAGGAGAACAGCAGCGGCAGGAAGAACAGCACCGACAGGAAGGCTCGGTACTTCTGCGCGCCGGCCATGAAGACACCCAGCAGCAGCGCGACCGGTGCCTGGAAGATGAACGAGACGGTCACGAAGACGAAGGTCAGCCACAGAGCGTTGTGCGTGTGGTCGCGCTCCAGGATCCGGAACCAATTGTCCAGTCCGACGAAGCTGGGAGAACCGAGGCCGTCCCAGCTCATGAAGGACAGGACCACCACGCCGGCCAGCGGGATGAGGGCGAAGACGCCGAAGAACAGGACCGCGGGCAGCGCCATGAGGAACGAAGGTCCCTTCTGGCGCCGCCCGGTGGTCCCGCCACGGCGGACGGGGGAAGCGGTCTGAGTCATGATGCTGGTGGGCTCAGTCCTGGTAGGCGTTCATGTTCTCGGCGAACTCTTCCGGGGTGATGGTCCCCAGGAGGATGTTCTCTAGGTTCTCCATCAGCGGCTGGGCCACTTCAGGCGCCACCGCCTGGTCCCAGGAGAGCTGGAAGTGGTTCGCCCCGGCGACGATCTCGTCGGCGAACTGCAGGAAGTCGGCGTCCTCGGTCTCGGCGATGACGTCGTCGATGTCGTTCAGCGGGGGCAGACCGCCGCCTTCGACCATGGTCTGGACGGTGTCCTCGTTGTAAAGGTGCTCGGTGATGTAGTCCAGGGCGACCTGCTGCTCCTCCTCGGAGGCGTCGGCGGAGACCGACCAGAAGTTGGCCGGGTTGCCCACGATGTTGCTGGGGTCCCCAGCGCCGTCCTCCAGGACGGGGAACTCGGCGAAGCCGAAGTTCCCGGACTCCGCGAAGTCGGGGAAGTCCGAGTGCACGGTCGCATAGACCACGAGCCTGCAGCAGCATGGCGGCCTCGCCGTCGGCGAGCAGGCGCGCGTCCTCGTTCTGGCCGGCGTCGACTCCGGTGAAGGTGTCGGCGTCGAAGCCGCCCTCAGTGGCCAGCTCCTGGATGGTCTCCAGCGCGAACAGGATGGACTCGTCGCTCCAGGCCTCCGCCTCGCCGTCGACCACGGCCTGGAAGACCTCCTCGCCGCCGTGGCGGTCGGTGAGGTACTGCAGCCACATCAGCGCCGGCCAGACGGAGCCGCCGGCCAGCGAGAACGGGGTGACGTCGTGCTCGTTGAAGACCTCGATGGCCTCCTCGACCTCGGACCAGGTCTGCGGGACCTCGAGTCCGACCTCGTCGAAGAGCTCCTGGTTGTAGTACATGACCACCGGCTGGACGTCGTTCATCGGCACCGCATACTGGGCGCCGTCGACCTCGCCGTTCTGCCAGACGGACTCGTGCACGCGGGACTCGAGCTCGCCGACCTGCTCGGTGAGGTCCACCACGCGGTCCTGGGCGACGTACTCGTTCAGCGCGCCCCCGGTCCAGGACATGATCAGCGTGGGTGCCTCGCCGGAGCCGACCACGGTGCGGATGCGTTCCTTGTAGGCGTCGTTCTCGAACTCCTCCACGGAGATCTGTTCGCCGTCCTCGGCCTGCTCGTTCCAGCGGTCGAAGTCCTCGGCGATCGTGGGCCAGCCGCCGCCGGTGAGGATCCAGGCGTCGGCGCCGTCTCCGCCGCTCCCTCCGCCGCAGGCGGAGAGGGCGAGCAGAGAGGTGGCCGCGACGCCTGCGGTGGCGATGCGGAGCGGTGTTCTGCGGCTCATGAGGGGTCCTTTCCCTTCGGTGCGAGGTGGTGGACGCCGGCGCCTCCGAGCACTCCGACGACGGTGCGGTCGGCGGTGTGCTCGGCGCGGCGGCGGGAGCGTCGTCGCCGGTGCCGCGACGGATGCCCCGGGGGGTGCCACCGGAGTGTGATCCATATTTCGTCTTTCCGCAAGACTAAATACCGCGCACGAGGGTGTCAAGCGCCACAGGTCACAGGCGGACACGGGGGGCGGCGTCGAGGGTGATGTGCACAGCGACAGGGATGGTCACGCTCTCACAGAGTGCACGGGAGGCTCGGGCGCCCGCACAGCACGGAAGATCGTCTCTCCATGAGAGATCGCCCCTCAATACAGGGACGATCTCTCACCGGGAGACGATTTCTTGCTCAGGCGCACGCCCTCAGGCTCTCCCACCGCGGCAGCCACACACCTACCCCGCGGCGATACTCCTCGAACTCCGCCCCGAACCGGGCTGCGAGATCCTCCTCCTCGAGCGGTCGGACCAGGGTGTTCCAGATCAGCGAGCCGGCCACCGCATAGAGGACCACCAGCCAGGAGCCGACCAGCAGGCTCGCCCCGAGAAGGACCACAGCACCCACCACGACGACGGCGCCCGGCAGCTCGATCCCCACACCCCACCGGCGCTCGCACCACAGGATGACCCCGGGCAGCAGCACCAGGAACAGCAACCAGAAGACGGCCAGCTGAGCGAACGTCTGCCCCACCAGCCGGCCGCGGCTCGAAGCCCGGGCGGCCCGGAAACGGAAAGGCCCGCGCAGCAGCATCTCAGCGGGAAGCCGACCGAGGTGCAGCACCACCCCGGCTCCCAGCGAGCCGCCGGCGGCCGCGAACATGATCAGCGCACCCCAGCCCGCCTGACCGGTGATCGAGGCATACCCGACCATCGCGGCGGTCACCAGCACCGTCCAGGGGACAGCCACCCAGATCAGCGGCCGCAGTCCGGCGGCCACCAGCGCTGAGGCGATCACGAACAGCGGCACGTCCAGGATCCCGACGATCACGGGGTCCAGTCCACCGAGCGTGGACCCACGCACCCCCGGGACGGTGAAGACACCCGCCCACCAGAGCGCTCCGCCGAGGGCTTGGAGCGCGAAGTACAGCCGCCCCCACCGCACGGCGACGACGTCGTCGGCGAGGATCCGGGGCAACGCTGGCGGCATGGGCTCAGCCTACCGAGCCGCCCCACCAGGACTCCCCGCACAGCACCTGCCACCCGCGACGCACCCGACCCGCGCGGGCGTCCGTCAGAATGCCGTCGACGTCGCGGGGTATGCGCCGTCCGCTGGCGCGGTGACCACCTGGAGTGGTCCAGGCGACCCAACGACGGCGACCCCCTCCGCCGCTGACATGCACCGCCCCGCCGACCACCGTGAGGATCTCCTGATCGACGGCCGCCAGCAGATCTGCGGAGCCGGAGTCGCAGGCGTCGCAGCCGCGGTCCGGCTCCCAGCCCAGAAGCACCGGTTCAGAGCCTCCTCGGGCGTCGCCCATCCCGACGGCGACGACGGTCTCCCCCACGCCCTCCAGCGCGCCGGTGACCAGGACCAGCGGCTGGGCGTCCGAGCGCCGGGGCACGATGAGACGCACCTGCGGCTGCTCCGGCCGGAAAGTCCAGGACGCCGGCACCGCGGTCAGCACTGCCGTCGGAACGGTGGCCGGCGCTGTGGTTGGCGCTATGGTCGGCACGGCGTCGCCGAGACCCAGACGCTCCAGCGCACGCTCCCAGGCCCGGGCTCGTGCGCCCACGATCCTGTACCTCTCTGGCTCGCTGACCCGGGAATACGCGTCCTCGGGCGGCTCCGAGCCTCCGCCGGGCAGGAGGCGCTGCGGATACTGGTCGTCCCAGGAGATCTCACTCAGCGGGTCGGCTCGGTATTCCGCCTCGACGGCGGCCCGGACGTCGTCGCGGGTGAGGCCGGGGCCGCTCACGCGGCGAACCGCCGATTCCGCACCTGGCGGTTGTGGCGCCTAGAGATCAGCAGGACGGAGCAGAGCATGACGATGAACAGCGCCGGAATCACCAGCGAATCCGTGGCGGAGGCGAGGCTGCTGACGCCCAGGACCAGCAGAGCGGCGCCCAGCGCGGTCAGCACCGCCACCCACGGCGGCGTGGTGGAGGGATAGCCGAACCACGGCAGACGCTCGTCAGGGTTGGCACGCGCCAGGCCGCATCGCGGACGGTGACCCGCTGGTGGTACAGCCCCGTGGTGGCGGTGATGTAGAGGTCGAGCCCGTCCGGGCCGCCGAAGCACAGGTTCGACACCACCTCCGGCACCGGCAGGTGCCCCAGATGCTCGCCGGACGGCGAGTACAGGTGCACCCCGTCCCCGGCGGAGCTCCAGATGCGCCCGTCCACGTCCACCCGGATGCCGTCCGGCACGCCCTCGGCGATCTCGAACAGCGTCCAGCCCTCCCCGCAGCGCACCGCCCGACCGGTCCGGGCGGCCTCTCCATCACGGATCACCGGGTAGGCGCGCACATGGTGCGGGTTCCCCTCTCCCGGCTTCCGGGCGGCGAGGGTGTCGCTGACGTAGAGCACCGACTCGTCGGGGGAGAGCGCCAACCCGTTGGGGTCTCCCATCTCCGTGACCATCGGCTGGGCCTCCCCGGTGTGCGGGTCCACGCGGAACACGTAGCAGCCGCCGTACTCCATCTCCCCAGGGTGACCCTCCTCCGGGTTGACGATGCCGTACGGCGGATCGGTGAACCAGACCGCCCCGTCGGAGGCCACAACGACGTCGTTGGGCGAGTTGAACCGCCCGCCGGCCCAGCGCTCCACCACCGGAGTGACCCCCGGACCCTGCTGCCCCGAGGCCTCCACCTCCACCCGGCGGAGCCGTGGGAGCACTGCACCACCGCGCCGTCGGGGCGCAGGGTCCGCCCGTTGGTGAACTCGACCTCGTCACGATGCACGGAGGCCTTCCCCGTGGCGGGGTCGTACTGCAGGATGCGGTTCCCGGGGATGTCAGACCAGCGCACGACGCCGGCGTCCGGCACCCAGCAGGGCCCCTCCGTCCACGTGGCGCCGTCGGCGACCTTGCGCAGCGTGGATCCGGGCTCGAGCAGTTCATCCAGCGTCATGGAGCTCATCCGTCCAGCCTGCCACGATGGGCCCGCCCATGGGAGGCCCCGATCTCCAGCAGCTCCAGGTACCCGTCCAACCCCCAGGCCGAGCGGCCGACGAACAGTCCGTCCACCCCGGGGATCCCCAGCAGCTCAGCCGCATTGTCCTGGTTCACCGAGCCGCCGTAGAGCACCGCCTCCACCTGGGCGCCATAGGCACGGTCCAGGGCGGCGAAGGGTGCGGAGAGCTCCTGCACCGTGGCGGGCCTGCCGTGCTCGCCGATGGCCCAGATGGGCTCATAAGCCACCAGCACCCGCGCCAGCTGGGCGGAGTCCAGTCCGGCGAGCGCCCCGCGCACCTGGGCGAGGATGAACTCCTCGGCGTCACCGACGTCCCGGACCGCAGCGGGCTCGCCGACGCACAGCAGGGGCCGCAGCCCGTGGCGCAGCGCGGCGCGGACCTTCAGCGCGGTGGTCTCCACCGTCTCGCCGAAGTGCTCGCGCCGCTCGGAGTGTCCGATCTCGATCAGCCGGGCCCCGGCGTCGGCGGCCTGCGGCACGGAGATCTCACCGGTCCAGGCGCCGGCGTCCTCCCAGTGGGCATTCTGGGCACCCAGCAGCACCTGGGCCTGGACGTGCTGCAGCTGCCGGTCCACCTCGGCCAGCGCGGTGTGCGGCGGGATGACGAATGCCTGCACAGCGTCGGTCAGCTCCGGGCGGGCCTGGACAGTCTCGGCGAGTCCGGCCGTGTAATGGCGCGCCTCGGCGAGGGTCTTGGTCATCTTCCAGCTGGTGCCGATCCAGCACGACGACGTCGCGGCCAGTCCCATCAGCGGGCCTCGAGCCAGGAGGCGACGTCGGCGGCGAGCATGCCGAAGGAGACCGCCCCGGGGTCAGGGGTGCCGCGGGACTTCTCGCCCAGCACCCGGGAGCGGCCGAGCCGGGCGGTGAGCTCTGCGGTGGCCTCCGCGGCCTGCTGGGCGGTGCGAG
>NZ_MDSS02000036.1 GCF_001758425.2 Nesterenkonia sp. PF2B19
CTGCACGGCCGAGCCGTCGGTGCGCACACCACGCGCGCAGCTGCAGCACGGCGGGCCCGTCGGTGTCCTCGGAGAAGCGGGCGAGCCCGCCGATCGGTGCGGAGCATCCGGCGTTGAGCCGGGCCAGCAGCGCCCGCTCGGCGGTGGTCTCCAGGCGGGCGGCGGCGTCGTCGTAGGCCTGCAGCGCCATGGCCAACGGCGCTGGCCGACGGCGTCTCGGCGCGGACCTCCACGGCGAGCGCCCCTGGCCGGGGGCCGGCAGCATGACCCCGGGTCCAGCAGCTCGGAGATGTGGTGCTCCAACCCGAGCCGGCGCAGGCCGGCGCCGGCGAGCACGACGGCGGTAGAGGTCACCCCGGGCGGCGTCAGGCGCCTGGGTGGAGACCTCCCCGGCCTCCTCCCGGCCCCGCACCCGCGCCAGCCGGGTGCCGACGTTGCCGCGGATGTCCACGATCTGCAGGTCGGGGCGGGCTGCCAGCAGCTGGGCGGCACGGCGCGGGGAGCCGGTGCCGACCTTCGCCCCGTCGGGCAGTGCGCTCAGCGGCGCGTCCCCGGCGGAGCAGAGCGCGTCACGAACGTCCTCCCGCACGGGCACGGCGGCGATGCTCAGCCCGTCGAGGTCCTTGGCCGGAAGGTCCTTCAGCGAATGGACGGCCACGTCACAGGTGCGGTCGAACAGGGCCTGGCGCAGCGCGGAGGCGAAGACGCCGGTGCCGCCCATCTGGGCCAGCGGACCGGTCAGGATGTCCCCGTCGGTGCGCACCGTGATGAGCTCATGGCCCAGCCCGGAGGAGTCGCTCAGCGCCTGGGCCACCGTGGTGGTCTGGGTCATCGCCAGCCGACTGCCTCGGGTGCCGACGCGGAACTGTTCCATCACTCGTCCTCCTGCGGATCATGCGGCGAGGGCCTCCGCTCCCGGTGGAGCGGAGGCCTCCGCGGCGGATCGGTGCTGCCTGTTCCGGCAGCGGCCACGGCGTGGTGCCGGGACCATCCTCTCAGGCCGAGGGCTCCTCCAGCGGGGTGCCCCAGCCGCCGTCGCCGGTGAGGTCGCTCCAGTCACCGGGCACGGTCTGCTCGCCGGCGGCCAGCGGACGGCCCTCGGCGTCGAGCATGTACTCCCCCAGGATGTCCACCAGACCGGAGACGAACGCCGGGTGCACACCGGTGGTCGGCGCCCGGTGGAAGGCCAGGCCGTGCTCCTCGGCGGTCTCCTTGGCCTCGGTGTCGAGGTCCCAGATCACCTCCATGTGGTCGGAGATGAACCCGAAGGGCATCACCACCACACCGGCGTAGGACTCCGCGTCCTCCTCGATCTGGTCATTGATGTCCGGCTCCAGCCACGGAGTGCGCGGGTCGCCGGACCGGGACTGGAACACCACCTGGTGGTCCAGCCCGGCGGCCTCCTCCACGGAGTCCATGAGGTGGTCGGCCAGGGCCTGGTGCTGGGCGGTGTAGACGTCGGTGCCGAAGATCTCCTTGATCCGGGCCGGACCCTGCCGTTCCGCCACCGCCGTGGGGATCGAGTGGGTCACGAAGAGGACCTTGATGCGGCCCTCGGGCTTCCCACCCGCCTCCAGCTGGGCCCGGACGTCCTTGACGCCGGCAGCCAGGAACTCGGCGTTGGGATGAGTGAAGGCCTTGTCATAGAAGAACTGACGGACCTTCACCAGGGTCAGCTCGCCCTCCAGCCCGGTGTCCTTCAGCGTCCGCTCGAAGTCCTCCAGGTACTGGTCGTTGCTGGAGTACCCGGCGTAGGCGGAGGTCACCAGCACCAGCACGCGACGGTGGCCCGCGTCGTGCATCTGGCGGAAGGTGTCGGTGAAGTAGGGGTCCCAGTTGCGGTTGCCCCAGTACATCGGGACGTCGATCCCGCGCTCAGCGAGCTCCTCCTCCAGCGCGCTCTTGAGCTGGCGGTTCTGCTCGTTGATCGGGCTCACGCCGCCGTTGGCGCGGTAGTGGGTGGCGACCTCCTCGAGGCGCTCGTCCGGGATCCCGCGGCCGGCGGTGACGTTGCGCAGGAACGGGATGACGTCGTCCTGACCCTCCGGACCGCCGAAGCTGGCCAGCAGGACGGCGTCGTAGACGGCGCGCTCGCCCTCGGCGGGGGCCTGGGGGATGCTCTCAGGTGCGGTGGTCATGTCAGATGAGAACCTCAGCAATCTCGTCAGTGCTCTTCAGGCGGCGTCCGGTGTAGAACGGAGTCTCGTCCCGGACGTGGTATCGGGTCTCCGACTCGCGCAGACGACGCATCATGTCCACGAGGTCGGTCAGGTGCGGCGACTCCAGGCCGAGCAGCCACTCCCAGTCGTTCAGGGCGAAGGCGCTGGTGGTGTTGGCCAGCACGGAGGGGAACTCTTGGCCCAGCATGCCGTGCTCGCGCAGCATGGTGCCGCGCTTCTTCGGGTCCATGAGGTACCAGTCGTAGGACCGGTTGAAGGGGTAGACGACCAGCCAGTCCTCGGCCTCCACGCCGAGGGTGAAGGCCGGCACGTGGCTGCGGGCGAACTCCGCGGTGCGGTGCACGCCCATCGCCGAGAACACGATGCGGGAGGAGCCCAGCAGCCCGGTGCGGTGCAGACGGCGCAGCGCCGCCTGCAGGGCCTCGGCGGAGTGGGCGGTCAACCACGTCATCACATCGGCGTCGGCACGCATCCCGGAGACGTCGTACACGCCGCGCAGGACGACCTCGTCCTCGGCCAGGGCGGCGACGGCGTCGTCGAACTCCCGGGCCCGCGGGGCGATCTGTTCGGTGCCGGCCTGCGGGCCGCGGACGGCCTCCGCCGAGCTGTCCGTGCGGGCGAAGACCGTGTACAGGGTGTACCAGTCCTTGCCCGAGCTGTTGACCTCTTCCGGGGTCCTCTGCGCGTTGCGGCCGTAGCTCATGCTCTCCTCCTGCTTCTCGGCGCCGCCCCAACCCTATCGGGAGGGCCTGACACGGCGCGCGATCGTTCTTCTACATTATGTAGAAAATCTGTGGTCCGTGACAGACGGACCCGGTCTCATGTGGCGAGTCTCATGTGGCGAGAATCTCAGCGGCGGTCGCGCGCGCATCCGGCACCACCCGGGCCAGACCGGTCCCAGAGAACCAGCTGCCCACCACGCTCACCGCGGAGCCGGCCAGCTCGCCGCGCATCCCCCGAATGCGCCGGGCATGCCCGGCCGTGGCCTGCGGCAGCGCCTTCTCCCAGCGCACCACATCAGCCTCCGCGACCCGATCCCCGAGTCCACCGATTCCGCACAGCGTGCCGACGTCGGACCTGGCGGCAGCCAGCAGCTCCGCGTCGCTCGAGTGCATCCCCAGCGCTCCGGAGCCGGGGGCGTCGGTCACCCGTCCGTAGGACAGGCGCACCAGATGCCGGCCGGCGCCCAGCGCCTCCGCCACCCACGGCCATTTCGCCGAGACATGCGTCATCGCCTTCGCCCCGACGCCGTCGACGCCCGGGGCCACCAGCATGCCGGTGCCCCGCGGGCGCCCGTCCAGCTCCGGGGCGTCCAGGAGCATCGAGACCAGGGCGACGCCGCGGCCGCGAGGCTCCGGCGTTCCGGCTCCGAATCCGGATCCGGATCCAGAGCCGCCCGGCACGTCGGCGTCGGCGTCCTCGGCTGCGATCGGGCCCAGAACAGGCTCCACCAGGCGTGCGGCGGCCGGAGCGTCCACGGCGAGGACCACATGATCATGGGCGGCGCGCAGCCCGGCGAGCGCGGTGACAGGCTCCCGCAGGCGGATGTCCGCCCCACCGGCTCGCAGCTGCTGCTCCAGCGCCCGGATGAGCGTGGCCATCCCGCCGTGCAGCGAATTCACCGCAGACCCCGGCGGTGCCTGCGCACGCACCGCGGCCACCCCGCGGGCCAGGGACCCCTCCCGCAGCATCGCCTCGACCAGCCCGGGCTGCCGCGTTGCCGACGTCGAGCTCCTCCGGACGGGCCGAATGGACCCCGGAGACGATGGGGGTGACCAGCCGCTCCAGCACCTCGGGCCCCATCCGGTCGAGGACCAGCTCACCGACGGTGATGTCCTCCCGGTGCCGCCATGCCTCCACGGGCTCCGTGAGATCGGCGGAGGCGCGTTCCGCGGCCTCACACCCGAGGATGCGCACCACGTCGTCGGCCAACGGGTCGGCCGGGATGCCCAGGATCCCCGTGGCAGGCAGCGGCGCGGCCAGATCCGGCAGCTGCAGCCAGGCACCGTCCGGCGTCGGCGCGATGACCTGCTCACCCAGGCCGAGCTCTTCGACGAGCCGCGGCACGGCGGGCGAACGCGTGGCGAAGGCCTCCGCGCCGGCGTCGACCTCGATCCCACCCAGCCGGTGGGTGCCGATGGCTCCGCCCAGACGCGGCTCCGCCTCCAACAGCGTCACCTGCCAGCCGCCGCGGAGCAGATCCCAGGCGACCACCAGGCCGGCGATCCCTCCCCCGACGACGGCGACGGAGCGGCTCATGCGCGCGTCGGCTCGATCTCCGCCGGAGAGATCGAATGGATCAGCGAGACCACGCGGGTCAGGACCTCCGGGTCCGTGCTCGGCGGCACTCCGTGGCCCAGGTTGAGCACATGCCCGGCCGCACCCGAGCCGGCGGCGACGACGTCGCGCACATGGGCCTCGAGGACGTCCCAGTCGGCGGTCAGCAGCGCCGGGTCGATGTTGCCCTGCAGCGGGGTCTGCGCACCCAGGCGGCGCGTGGCCTCGGCCAGGTTCACCCGATAGTCGATGCCCACGACGTCCGCCCCGGCCTCCTTCATCAGGTCCAGGATCTCGCCGGTGCCGGTGCCGAAGTGGATCAGCGGGGCGCCCAGTCCGGCGACGTGGGAGAACGCGGCGGCGGAGTGCTTCTGCACGTGGGCGGCGTAGTCGTCCCGGCCCAGAGAACCGGCCCAGGAGTCGAAGAGCTGCGCGGCGGAGGCCCCGGCCATCAGCTGGGCGCGCATGAAACGGCCGGAGACGTCGGCGGCCCAGGAGGCCAGGGCGTCCCAGGTCTCGGGGTCGGCGTGCATCATGGTGCGCGGGCCCAGGTGATCCCGGGAGGGCCGCCCCTCCACCATGTAGGCGGCCAGCGTGAACGGTGCTCCGGCGAAGCCGATCAGCGGAGTGGAGCCCAGCTGCTCCACGGTCCGGGCCACCGCCTCGGTGATGGGCGCGAAGGCGTCGTCGTCAAGCTGCGGGAGGGCCTCCACATCGGCGCGGGTGCGCACCGGGTGGGCCAGCACCGGGCCCACGTTGGGCACGATCTCCACGTCGATGCCGGCCAGGCGCAGCGGAATGACGATGTCGGAGAAGAAGATCGCCGCGTCGACGTCGTGGCGACGCACCGGCTGCAGTGTGATCTCTGCCGCCATCTCCGGGTCCAGGCAGGCGTCCAGCATGGAGGTGCCTTCCCGCAGGGCGCGGTACTCCGGCAGCGAGCGGCCGGCCTGACGCATGAACACACGGGGCGGCGGCCAGGCCGCGCGGGGTCTCCGGCGGCGTCGCGTCCGCCGCGATACTCCACCAGCAGCGGGGATTCCGCGGTGACGCCGCCGGTCAGCGGGTGGTCGGCGGGCAGGACGTCGCCGGCCTGAGCCTGCGCCTGAGCGCGGCGGACCGCGGAGGTCCGCACGGGCGCGGTCATCGGCGAGGAGGCGGCCATGCCGGAGAATGTTTCAGAAGC
Source organism: Nesterenkonia sp. PF2B19 (assembly GCF_001758425.2). Lineage (GTDB taxonomy): Bacteria > Actinomycetota > Actinomycetes > Actinomycetales > Micrococcaceae > Nesterenkonia > Nesterenkonia aethiopica. The sequence continues at coordinate 5,644 of NZ_MDSS02000036.1, forward strand.
CATGCCCCCAATTCTGCCTCTTTCTACGACGGGTTGTAGAATTGAGCCTGTCGTGACTCTGTTCTCCCTCGTGGCTACCCACGCCGACCTCGATCTCGAGACCGTCGGCATCCTCAGCTCAGGAGCGGCCGATGTGGCCGGTTCTGTCGATGTGCCTGCCGTGACGCTGGCGACCTGCAACCGTCTGGAGATCTACGCCGAGGCCTCCTCGGACGATCCGGCCGCTCTGGAAGCCAGTCGTGAGGAGCTCATCGACGCCGTCGCCGAGACCTCCGGCGTGGACCGTGACACCATCGCCTCCACCTTCCGCACGCTGGTGGAGGACGACGCCGTCAGCCACCTCTTCCAGGTCGGCGCCGGGCTGGACTCGGCCGTCATCGGCGAACGCGAGATCGCCGGCCAGGTCCGCAAGTCTCTGGCCGACGCGCAGAACGCCGGGACCGTCTCCGGGAACCTCACCCGCCTGTTCGAGACGGCCACCCGGACGGCCAAGGACGTGGGAGCGCGCACCGCGCTGGGCTCCCGCGGCCGGTCCATCGTCTCGGTGTCCCTGGACATCGCCGGGGACATGCGCGGCGATGGTGCCGCGTTCTACCGCGACGCCTCCGTGGTGCTGATCGGCACCGGCGCCTACGCCGGGACCTCCCTGGCCCAGCTGCAGGAGCGCGGCGTGCGCGACATCGCCGTGTTCTCCGGATCCGGCCGCGCCGAGCAGTTCGTGGCCGAGCGCGGCGCCGCAGCCCGGGCACTGAAGATGGAGGAGCTCTCCGAGGCCTTCTCCGCGGCGGATGTGATCATCGGCTGCTCCGGCGGGAACCGGCAGATCACCGCCCAGGAGATCCGGACGCTGGCCGGCATGGGACCCGAGGGCCGGGAGAAGGACCTCACCGTCATCGACCTGGCCCTGTCCCATGACTTCACCCCTGAGGTCGCCGACCTGCCCGGCGTCGAGCTCATCACTCTGGAGTCGGTGAAGATGGCCGCCCCGGCGGAGACCGAGGACTCGCTGGAGCAGGCTCGCGAGGTGGTGGACGCCGCCGTCCAGGAGTACCTGACCGAGCGGCAGCAACGCAGCGCAGACGACGCCATCGTGGCCCTGCGCCGCCACACCCAGTCCGTCCTGGACGCGGAGATGGAGAAGGTCCGGAAGCAGCATGGCTGCACCGCCGCGGCCGAGGAGGTCGAGTTCGCGGTGCGGCGGATCGTGCGCAAGCTGCTCCACACCCCCACCGTCCGTGCCCGGGAGCTGGCGGCCGAGGGCCGGACCGAGGACTACGTGCAGGCCCTGCAGGACATCTTCGGGCTGGAGGTCGAGCCGCGGGAGCGGCCCGAGCGGGAGCAGCCCGCCAAGCGCCGTCGCGCCGAGGAGTTCACCCCGGCGGAGCTGGCCCAGATGGCCGCCCACCTGCAGAAGGTCCCCGACGGCGGCTTCTGCCCCCATCACCGCCCCGGCGAGTTCGCCGTGGAGCGCCTGGAGGTCGCGCAGCGGCTGACCCAGGCCCAGGCGTCCTGACCACGGCTCCCTGGAGCCCGCCCCTGTCGCCTTCTCGCCGTCCTGTCCGCTCGCCCTCCTGTCCGCTCGCCCTCTCCCTCTCGTGAGTTGGTCTGGAGTTGTGGGTACTCGACTCGATCGAGGCGAGTACCCACAACTCCAGACCAACTCAGCGCGGGTGCCGGCGCAGACACCCTCGGTGGCGCAGGGTGTTCTCAGCATCGCCGCAGTTGCTACCGTGCCCTCATGCTCGATCTGTCAACCCTGCTGACCCTGGAGCACGACGGCTGGACCGCCCTGTGCGAGAACCGAGGCGGCGCGTTCTACGGCGAACTGATGACCCCCGAGGGGCGCATGGTCCTGGTCAACGGCATGGTGCTGGGCCGTGACGACGTCGTGCGCTCCCTCGATGCGGCGCCCGCCTGGGACACCTACGAGATCTCAGATGCGGACCTGATCCCGCTGGGCTCAGACTGTGCGGCCCTGGTGTACCGAGCCCGGGCCACCCGCACCGGCGAGCCCCCGTTCATCGCCCTGATGTCCAGCACATACCGCCTCATCGGCGACCACCCCCGGCTGGCGCTGTACCAGCAGACCACGATCACCCACTGACGTTTCCGCCCGAACGCACCAGCTCAACGCCAGGAGGCAGGACCGGCTCAGACGCGCACGGCGCTGCCCTGCCGGGAGACGCCGACCATCTCGTCGCGCTCCACGACCTTCACCCGCTCACGGGTCGTGCCGTCCGGCAGCTCCCCGAACTGCTCGCCCAGGGCACGCTCGTGCTCGTCGAGCTGCAGCCAGCCCTCCCAGGAGGTGGTCTGCACCCCGCGGGACTCCAGGAGCTCGACGACGTCGCCCGCCTCGGCCGCGCCGTCGGCAGCTCCGCGCCCCGGCAGAGAGGGCAGATCCTCCAGCAGGCAGCCCACCGTCTCGAGGGCGTCACCCTTGGTGTGGCCGATCAGCCCGACCGGCCCTCGCTTGATCCAGCCGGTGGTGTAGACCCCCGGCAGCGGCGTCCCGTCCTCTCCGAGGACACGCCCGGCATCATGCGGGATCACGCCGCGGTCGGCGTCGAAGGGGATGTCCGCCAGCGGGGAGCCGAAGTAGCCCACCGCACGGTAGACCGCCTGGACCGGGTACTCCAGGATCTCGCCGGTGCCGCGGACGTTGCCGGTGCCGTCCAGCTCCTGACGCTCCAACCGGATCGCGTCCACGTGCCCCTCACGCTCCCCCTCACCGGAGACGATCTCCACGGGGGAATGCAGGAAGTGCAGGTGCAGCCGACGGGAGGCCGGCTGCCGCTGCGGGTCCTCGTCGCGCTCCTCCTGCTCCACCAGCCAGTTGGTGAGCGTGTTGACCATGGTCTTGACCTGGTTGTTGGACTTGATCGCCTCGTCCGAGGCCTCGTCGAACTCGAAGTCCTCCGCGTGCAGCACGATGTCGACGTCACGGCTGTGGGCCAGCTCGCGCAGCTCCAGCGGGGTGAACTTCACCTGGGCGGGCCCACGACGTCCGAAGACGTGCACATCGGTCACCGGCGAGGCCGCCAGCCCCTGGTAGACGTTGTCCGGGATCTCGGTGGTCAGCAGGTCATCGGCGTGCTTGGACAGCACCCGGGCCACGTCCAGGGCCACGTTGCCGTTGCCGATGACGGCGATCTCCTTCGCCTCCAACGGCCACTCGCGGGGGTAGTCCGGGTGCCCGTCGTACCAGGAGACGAAGTCCGCGGCCCCGAAGGAGCCCTTGAGGTCGATGCCCTCGATGTTCAGGGCGGCGTCATCGATCGCGCCGGTGGAGAAGATGACGGCGTCGTAGTGCTGCTGCAGCTCGGCCAGGGTGATGTCCGTGCCGTAGTCCACGTTGCCGATGAAGCGGATCCCGCCGCGGTCCATGACCTTGTGCAGGGCCTTGATGATGCCCTTGATGCGCGGGTGGTCCGGGGCCACGCCGTAGCGGATCAGCCCGAAGGGCGCCGGGTACCGGTCGAAGAGGTCGATCGCGATGTGCTCGCCCTGCTCGGAGCGGGCGATGATGTCGGCGGCGTAGACCCCGGCGGGGCCGGCGCCGACCACGGCGATGCGATGCGTGATGTCAGTGCTCATAGTGGTGTCAGTCCTTCGATTCGTCAGAGGGAGGTCAGGGCCGCCGCGGCGGGGGCGGCGGGTGTGGCGGTGTCGAGCTGCTGCGGCCAGTCGTCGGCCAGCGTCACCACGGCGCCGACGACGATCACCGCCGGGTTGGCGACCTGGCGCCGGGCCGCCACGTCGGCGACGGCGTGCAGCCGGGACAGGGTCACCCGCTGGTCCTCCATGCCTCCGGATTCGATGATCGCCACCGGTGTGGAGGCGTCGTGCCCGTTGACCATCAGCTGCGTGGCGGTGCGCCGCAAGGTGGAGACGCCCATGAGGATGACGAGGGTGTGCTGCTCGGAGCGCGGGACGACGTCGAGGTCGTCGTGTCCGGTGATCACGGTGAAGCCGCGGGACAGACCCCGGTGCGTCAACGGGATCCCGGCCTCCGCCGGCACCCCCACCGCCGAGGTGATCCCGGGGACCACCTCCACGGTGATGCCGTGGCGTCGGCAGTGCTCGCGCTCCTCGGAGCCGCGGCCGAGCACATAGGGGTCGCCGCCCTTGAGCCGGGCCACGCGCAGTCCGCGGCTCGCCCGGTCCACGAGCAGGGCGTTGATCTCGTCCTGGGTGGCGGTGTGCCGCCCGGGCGTCTTGCCGACGTCGATCACCTCGACGTCCTCGCGCAGCTCGTCGAGCAGCCCACGGGGGCCGAGCCGGTCGGCCACCACGACGTCGGCGGCCATGAGCAGCTCGTGACCCCGGTGGGTGATCAGATCCGGCTGCGCGGGTCCTCCGCCGATGAGGGCGACGTGCCCGGTGCGCGGGGTGGTGTGCTCAGTCATGATTCCAACAGTCCTCTCGTCGTCAGCAGCCGGCGTTCGATGGGGGCGAAGACCAGCAGCTCCACGACCACCCCCACCAGCAGGATGATCAGCACCGCGGTCAGCACCACCGACATGTCGGCCAGCGCCCTCCCCTGGTCCAGCAGCGTGCCCAGCCCGAAGCCCATGGAGCCTCCGGTGGCGATGATCTCGGCGGCCATCAGCGAGCGCCAGGAGAACGCCCACCCCTGGCGAAGTCCGCCCACATAGGAGGGCAGGATGGCCGGCAGCAGGATGCGGGTGGTCATCTGCCAGCGGTTCGCCCCCAGCACCCGTCCCACCCGGTGGTGCTGCGGCGGGACCTGCCGGACACCGGCGATGAGGCCGTTGACCACCGAAGGGATGGCGCCCATGAAGATCACGAAGTACACCGTCGCGTCGGTCAGGCCGAACCAGATGACCGCCGCGGGCACCCAGGCCACCGAGGGCAGCACCTGCAGCCCGGAGATCAGCGGTCCGAAGGCCTGGCGCAGCATCCGCACCTGGGCGATGATCAGCCGATGGGAGTCGCGATGAGGATGCTCAGCGCGAACCCCGCCAGACCGCGGCCCAGGGACGTGCTGACGGCCTCCCAGAACGCACCGGTCCGCCACAGCTCCCAGGCGGTCCCGGCGACGTCGATCGGCCCGGGCACCATGTCCGTGCGCCGGTGCCCCGTCATCACATAGAGCTGCCAGGCGATGACGACGACGGCGAGCGCGGCCACCGGCAGCAGCACCGACTGAGGATCGAGTCGCCGTCGGGGCGCTCCCCCGGCTGTCTCCAGTGCGTCGAGCCCGCGGGAGAGGTCGGCGACGTCGTCTCCCCGGCCACGGCCTGAGCCGGTCGAGGACGCGTGTCGGAGCAGCTCGACCTGCTCAGGAGCTTGGCGATCCGGGTCGGGGCGCGTGTGCTCCTCAGTGGGTGTCGCCACCATGGCGTCCCACCTCGTTCCGCAGCCGCTCGGTGATCTCGTCGACCAGCACGGCGCGACGGGCTCCCTCACGGTCCTCCTCGGCGACCTCCCATTCCCCGATGATCCGCCCGGGGCGGGAGGACAGCAGCAGCACGCGCTGGCCCAGGTGCACGGCCTCGTCCACCGAGTGGGTGACGAAGACGATGGTGCGCCCGGTGGTCCGCCAGATGCGCAGCAGCTCCTCATGGAGCAGCGACCGGGTGATGGCGTCCAGGGCGCCGAAGGGCTCGTCCATGAGCAGCACGGGCCGCTCCTGGGCCAGGGCTCGGGCGAGCGCCACGCGCTGCCGCATGCCCCCGGAGAGCTCGTGCGGGCGGCGGTGGGCGTGCTCGGAGAGCCGCACCAGATCCAGCAGCTCGGCGGCCCGCTGGCGGCGGACCTTGCGCTGGCGGATCTGGCAGCGCCCCTCGGCCAGTCGCAGGGCGAGCATGATGTTCTGCTCAGCGGTCAGCCACGGGAACAGGGAGGCGTCCTGGAACATGAAGGCCGCCCCGCCCTCCGTGACCTCGATGGCGCCGCCGGTGGGCCGCTCCAGCTGAGCGATCATGCTCAGCAGAGTGGACTTGCCGCACCCGGAGGCGCCCAGCAGGCAGACGAACTCGCCCTCAGCGATGTCGAAGCTGACCTCCGAGAGCACCTCGGGGCCCTCAGCGAAGGACTTGTCCACGGTGTCGAACACCACGGCCTCGTTCATCGGTCCTCCTGTCCGGCGCTCGGGACGCCGTCATCATCGGTCTGCGCGGAGTCATCACTCGGCTCAGAGTCATCACTCGGCTCAGAATCATCAGTCGGCTCAGGTGAGCCGGGCTCCACCGGCGCGGGGACCACGAGCCCGTCGAGGGCGACGTCGTGCCCGGTCCCGGCAGTCACGGAGTCCTCCACCAGCTGGGGGAAGGCCGAGGCCACCGGGTCGGTCGTGAACGTCACGTGGGCCAGTGCCCGGGTGAGCACCGGTTCAGGCAGCTCCAGGCCCACGTCCTCACTCAGCTGCGCATTGAGCGTGCTGTGGACCTCAGCCTCCTCGGAGGTCTGCAGCCAGGCCACCGCCGCGTCGGTGGCCGCGGCGAGGTCCTTGACCGTCTGCGGGTGGGCCTCGGCGTACTCGCGGTTGACCGCCAGCACCGTGGTGGGGAACTCTCCGTCGGGCCAGAGCTCGCGCTCGTCCACCAGCACCTGACCGCCGGCCTGCTCCACCAGCCGGGAGGCCCAGGGCTCGGGCACCCAGGCGGCGTCGACGCGACCCTGCTCGAAGAGCCGCAGCACCTGCGGGTTGTCCGTGGGGGTGATGTCCACCTCATCGGTGAGGCCCTGCTCGTGAAGCCACACACGGGCGGCCACATCCTGGGTGCCGCCCAGCTGCGGCGTCGCCAGCTCGCGTCCCACCAGGTCCTCCGGAGAGTCGATGCCCTCCCGGACGATCAGCTGCACTCCCCCGCTGGCGGCACCGGAGACCACGACCACACTCTCCCCGCCGGACTGCGCGTAGGAGTGGATGGCCGGGTTCGGACCGATGAAGGCGGCGTCCACCGCCCCCGCGGTGAGCGCCTCCAGCGCGGCCGGACCGGCGGTGAAGGTCTCTGCATGGAACGCCGTGCCGTGCAGGTGCTCGGCGAACAGGTCCTCCTGCAGCCCCACCAGGGCCGGTGCGTGGGTGACGTTGGGGAAGTAGCCCAGCCGCAGCTCCTCAGCCCGCTGGTCACCGGCGTAGAGCTCCTCGGCCGAGACTGCCTCGGGCTCATCGTCCTCCTGCGGCCAGGTGGTGGCCAGCACGGCCGTGCTGCCCACCAGCAGGGCCGTGCCGGCCCCGACGACGACGGCGAGCAGCCGGCGCGGGCCGGGGGCCCGGGTGAGCACCCGGCCGTCAGGGGCCGTGGTCTGCTCAGCGGTGATGCGGACGCGGCCCATGGCTCACTCCGCCAACCAGGCGTCGTCGTCCTGGGCCTCGGTGTCCGCAGCGGCGGGCAGGCGCACCATGCCCGCGGCGAGAGTGTCTCCGCTCTCCGGGTGGATCAGCAGCACCGCGCCGGTGCGCTTGGCCACGGCGTAGTCGTCCACAGGCAGGGCACGGGCCAGCCGCACGGTCACGGTGCCGATGTCGTTGAGCACCAGCTGGTCCGCGGGCCGGGAGGTCAGGCTGGCCAGGTCGAGCCGGTCGGTCACCTCGCTGACCAGTGCCTTGACCGTCTCGGTGCCGTGCTTGACCAGCACCCGGGCACCGTCGGTCAGCGCCCCGTCGCCCAGCCAGGCCAGGGACAGGGTCAGCTCGTCGCTGCTCGACGGCGGCGCCTCCGCGCGGCCAGCAGGTGGCCGCGGGCGACGTCGAACTGGTCCTGGAGCTCCACCACCACGGACTCGGGCGCGGCGGCCCGGTCAGCAGCGTCCACGGTGCCCGTTCCCTCGGCGGCGGCCTCCTCACCGGCGGCACGCGCCTGCAGAGCCGTGCGGTGGACTGCGCTCACCGTGGTGCGGTGGCCGCCGGGCTGGATGAGCACCTCATCTCCGGCTGCCAACGACCCGGAGACGATCTGCCCGGCGTAGCCGCGGAACTCCGAGTGCGGCCGGATGACGGTCTGCACGGGCAGCCGCAGCGGTTCGGTGCGGCGGCGGGCGTGGTCGGCGTCCGGCAGCTGCTCCAGGATGGGCAGCAGCGCCTCGCCGTCGTACCACGGGGTGTGGGCGGACGGGGCGACCACGTTGTCTCCGCGCAGGGCGGAGACCGGCACCACGATCGGTGCGGTGGCGCCGGAGCCTCCCCCGTCGTCGGCCTGCAGCTCGGCCGCGATGCGGGCGACGTCGGCCTCCACGGTCCGGAAGGCGTCCTCCCGGTAGTCCACCGCGTCGATCTTGTTGACCGCGATGATCACGTGCTCCACCCGCAGCAGGTGGGCGACCGCCAGATGGCGGCGGGTCTGCTCCACCACGCCGTGTCGGACGTCCACCAGCAGCACCACGGCATCCGCGGTGGAGGTGCCGGTGACGGTGTTGCGGGTGTACTGGACGTGCCCGGGGCAGTCGGCCAGCACGAAGCTGCGCCGATCGGTGGCGAAGTAGCGGTAGGCCACATCGATGGTGATCCCCTGCTCCCGTTCGGCGCGCAGGCCGTCGGTCAGCAGGGCGAGGTCGAGCTCCGCGCCGTCGTCGCCGAAGCCCCGTTCCTTGGAGGAGCGGGCGACGGCGTCGAGCTGGTCGGACAGGATGGCCTGGGCGTCGTGGAGGAGGCGGCCCACCAGAGTGGACTTGCCGTCGTCGACGCTGCCGGCGGTGGCCAGCCGGAACAGTGTGGCGGTCATCAGAAGTATCCGTCCTTCTTGCGGTCCTCCATGGCGGCCTCGGAGAGCCTGTCGTCGGCGCGGGTCGCGCCGCGTTCGGTGATGGTGGCGGCGGCCACCTCGTGGAGCACCGCGGTGTTGTCCGCGGCCTCAGAGAGCACCGCCCCGGTGCAGGACATGTCACCGACGGTGCGGTAGCGCACGCGCAGCACCTCGGTGGGCTCCGCCGCGGTGGGTCGGCTGTGCGGACCCACGGCCCGGATCATGCCGTCACGGTGGAAGACCTCGCGGTCGTGGGCGTAGTACAGCGGAGGCAGCTCGATGTCCTCGGCGGCGATGTAGCGCCACACGTCCAGCTCGGTCCAGTTGCTGATCGGAAAGGCCCGCACGTGCTGGCCCGGCCGGTGGCGTCCGTTGTAGAGGTTCCACAGCTCGGGGCGCTGGCTGCGCGGATCCCACTGGCCGAACTCGTCGCGCAGCGAGAGGATGCGTTCCTTGGCCCGGGCCCGGTCCTCGTCCCGCCGGGCGCGCCGAAGACGGCGTCGAAGCGGCGCTGCGCGATGGTGCGCAGCAGCGGCACCGTCTGCAGCGGGTTGCGGGTGCCGTCGGCGCGTTCGGTGAGCTCGCCGGCGTCGATGAGCTCTTGGACGCTGCCGACCACCAGCTCCAGGCCGAGGCGCTCCACGGTGCGGTCACGGAAGTCCAGGACCTCCTCGAAGTTGTGACCGGTGTCGATGTGCACCACCGGGAAGGGGATCCTCCCGGGCCAGAACGCCTTGGCGGCCAGGTGCAGCATGACCACGGAGTCCTTGCCGCCGGAGAACAGCATGGCCGGCCGATCGAACTCGGCGACGACCTCCCGGATGATGTGGATGGACTCGGCCTCCAGGCGGGCCAGCGCGGACTGGCCGGCGAGGTCGACGACGTCGGCGGCCCGTGGGGCCGCGGCGGTGGCGGTGGTCATCTCAGGCTCCTGTGGCGGTGGTGGTGTGGATGCCGCATTCGACCTTGCCGCTGCCGGCCCAGCGTCCGGAGCGGGGGTCCTCCCCCGGGGCGACCTTCTGGGTGCAGGGTCGGCACCCGATGGACGGATAGCCGTTCTGCAGCAGCAGGTTGACCGGGAGGTCATGGCGGTTCGAGTGGTCGACCAGGTCGTCGAAGGTCCAGGGGGCGACCGGGTTGACCTTGATGAGTCCGTGGAGCTCGTCGAAGGTGACCAGCGGCGTGTCCACGCGGGTGGGCGCCTCATCCCGGCGCACTCCGGTGAACCAGAGCTTGTAGCCGCTCAGCGCCTCCCCGAGAGGCTCCATCTTGCGCATCCGGCAGCAGGCGGCCGGGTCCCTGCCGAACAGGTCCTTGCCGTACTCGGCGTCCTGCTCCGCCACGGTCAGCTTCGGAGTGACGTCGACGACGGTGACGTCGAGACGACGGGCGACCTCATTCCGGGCGGCCAGCGTCTCGGTGAAGTGATAGCCGGTCTCCAGGAACAGCACGTCCACACCGGGCAGCTGCTCCGCGACCAGCGCCGGCAGGACGGCGTCGGCCATGGAGCAGGCGACGGCGACGTCGGCGGTGTCCACATGCCGTGCCGCCCAGCCGATCACCTCCTCGGCGGGGGCGTCCCAGCCGAGCTCCTCGGCGCGGCTCGGCCAGGGCGCGCAGCTCCTGGGTGAGGGCGGTGTCGGTCGCGGCGCTCATACCAGCTCGACCTCTCTCTTCTGCAGCTCGGAATCGTCCACCCGGTGGCTCCACTGGGCGAAGGTCTCCCCCGTCTGTCGGCCGTCCAGGTACCGGCGGACCAGCAGCTCCACGTAGTCCACGAGCTCCTCCGCCGTGACCTTCAGCCCTCGCACAGTCCGGCCGAGACCGGCCTCATCGCGGTCCACGAAGGTGAGCCCGCCGCCCAGGTGGACCTGGAAGCCGGGGGTCTTCTCCCCGTCGGCGTCGGGCAGCAGCTGCCCCTTCAGCCCGATGTCCGCGGTCTGGATGCGGGCGCAGGAGTTGGGGCAGCCGTTGATGTGCAGGGTGAGCCGCTCCGGCATCTGCTCGGCGACGTCGGCCAGCCGCTCCTCCAAGGCATCGATGGTCCGGGCCGCCGTGGTCTTGGTCTCCACGATGGCCAGCTTGCAGAATTCGATGCCGGTGCACGCGATGGTGGAGCGCCGGAAGACGCTGGGCCGGGGATCCAGCCCCAGCTCGGCCAAGGCGGCACAGACCGTCTCGACGTCGTCTTCGGCGATGTCGAGGACCACGAGCTTCTGGTGCGGCGTGGTGCGCAGACGGTGGGAGCCGTGACGCTCCAGCAGGTCCGCCAGCTCGATCAGCAGCGTCCCGGAGACCCGACCCACGGTGGGGGTGACGCCGATGTAGCACCGGCCGTCCTTCTGCCGGTGCACGCCGACGTGGTCCCCGGGAGTGTCCGGGGCGGACGGGGCCGGCCCGTCGGTGAGCGTACGGCCCAGGTACTCGTCCTCGATGACCTGGCGGAACCTCTCCGGCCCCCATTCGGCCAGCAGGAACTTCAGCCGGGCCTTGTTGCGCAGGCGACGGAACCCGTAGTCGCGGAAGGTCTGGGTGACGGCATGCCAGACCTCGGCGGCCTCCTCCTGGCGGACGAAGACTCCCAGTCGCTCGGCCAGCCGGGCGTTGGTGGAGAGCCCGCCGCCGACCCACAGGTCGTAGCCGGGGCCATGCTCCGGGTGCACGACGCCCACCAGGGCGAAGTCGTTGATCTCGTGGACCACGTCCTGGCTGGGGTGTCCGGTGATCGCCGACTTGTACTTCCGCGGCAGGTTCGCGAGCTCGGGATCGCCGATGTAGAGCCGAGCGATCTCCTGGATGACAGGGGTGGGGTCGATGATCTCATCGGCGGCGATGCCGGCCACCGGGGAGCCCAGGATCACTCGGGGGGTGTCTCCGCAGGCCTCGGTGGTGCCCAGGCCGACTGCTTCGAGGCGGCGCCAGATCTCCGGGACGTCCTCCACGGCCACCCAGTGCAGCTGGATGTTCTGCCGGTCGGTCACATCGGCGGTGTCCCGGGCGAAGTCTCGGGAGATCTCCCCGATGACACGCAGCTGCTCGGTGGTGAGGGCGCCGCCGTCGATGCGGACCCGCAGCATGAAGAACTTGTCGTCCACCTCTTCGGGCGGCAGCGAGTTGTGGGCCCCGGCCGGCACGCCGGGGCGACGCTGGGTGTAGAGGCCCCACCAGCGAAAGCGGCCGCGGAGGTCGTCCGGGTCGATCGAGTCGAAGCCCTGCTTCGAGTAGATCGTCTCGATGCGCTCCCGGACGTTCAGCCCGTTGTCGGCCTGCTTGAACTCTTCATTGTGGTTCAGCGGCTCGGTGCCGTCGACCTTCCACTGCCCGTTCGGGCGCTTCTTCGGCCGGCGGGCGGACACGGCGGACACGTCAGTGCTCATGCTCCTCCATCGCTCCTGGCGTTAGCACCCGGCTCTCCCGGGTTGCTGCGGCGTCGTCGAGCCAGATCTCTCAGCCGCTCTGGATGGTTGCTGGTGTGAGCACCACGCTACTGGACGCCAGACGGAAAACGAAGATTCCACGTCATATGTCGTCATCTATGTTCATGTGTTCATATGAGTTGCGCGACGGAGTGAGACCTCCCGCAGACACGCGCCATCGACTCCCCGGCGAGGCCGGGCCCTGCTCCGCGGCTCAGGCCTCGTCGAGGCCCTTCTCCGCCAGCCAGTCGGCGGCGACGTCGGCGGCCGACGCCTGGTCGTCCACACTGACGGCGTTGAGCCCGTTGAGCTCCTCCTGCGTCAGTTCGGCCGTGACCTCCTCGATGAGCGCCGCGGCGTCGTCCCCCACAGAGTCGGAGACCAGCGGGAGGATGTTCTGCGGCAGCACCAGATCCTCCGGGTCCTCCAGCATGACGAGGCCGTTCTCCTCGATGGCTGGATCGGCGGAATAGATGTCGGCCACCTGAACGTCCCCGTCGAGCAGCGCCTGCACGGTCAGCGGCCCACCGGAGTCCTCCACCGGGACCAGGGTGACCTCCACCCCGTAGACCTCCTGCAGACCCTCAGGGCCGTAGGGACGAGTCTCGAACTCCGAGTTCGCCGCGATCCGCAGATCCTCATCCACGTTCGCAAGGTCACCGACGCTGCGCAGCTGATGCTCCTGTGCGAACTCCGCGGTCACCACGAAGCTGTCCTGATCGGTGGCCTCCGCCGGCTCCAGGGCGCTGATCCCCTCCGGGAGGCTCTGCTCCAGTCCGGCGAGGATCTCCTCCAGGTCGGAGGCCTCAGCCTCCGCGTCCACGTACTGCAGCAGGTTCCCGGCATATTCGGGGAACACGTCGATGTCCCCGGCCTCCAGCTCCGGCATGTAGACCTCGCGCTGGCCGATGTCGAACTGCCGGTCCACCTCGTGGCCGCCCGCCTCGAGCCGCTGGGCGTAGAGCTCCGCGATGATGGTGTTCGAGTAGTACTGCTGGGAGCCGACCACCAGCGCGCCGCCCTCGGCGCCGGCGTCGTCGTCTCCCCCGTCCGCCAAGGGATCCTCGGCCCCGCAGGCGCTGAGAGCCAGCGCGGCAAGTCCCAGCAGGGCGGCGGAGACGAGGGCAGGACGGCCGAGACGGCCGGGGGCGGGGCTCGAGCAGGACACGGGGACCATCCTCTCCTGGAGCTCAGTGGATCCCGGGGATCCTCCTGAGAATCCGTAGGGCTGCGATGAACAGGGCGTCGACGAGGATCGCCACGGCGATGACCACGAGGGACGCTCCCAGCATCATGGCATAGTCATGGTTGCGCAGGCCCAGGAACAGCGGCCGCCCCAGTCCCCCGGCCCCCACGTAGGCGGCCAGGGTGGCGGTGGCGATGACCTGCAGGGTTGCCAGACGCACCCCGCCCAGGATCAGCCGCAGCCCCAGCGGCACCTCCACGGTCACCAGCACCTGCCACGGGCTGAGCCCCTGGGCGCGCGCGGCGTCGACCACGCGGCGGTCCACCGCCTCCACCCCCGAATAGGCGCCGGCGATGATCGAGGGCACCGCCAGGACCACGAAGGCGATCATCGGGGCCTTCAGCCCGATCCCCACCGCGAGGCCGGCCAAGGTGATGATCCCCAGGGTCGGCAGAGCACGGGCGGCCCCGGTGGAGAGCACGGCCAGCGCCCGGCCCCGCCCGGTGTGGCCGATGACCAGCCCGGCAGGAAGGGCGATCGCCGTGGACAGCACCAGCGCCAGCAGGGTGTACCAGAGGTGCTCGGCCGTGCGGACTCCGAGACCACCCGGACCCGCCCAGGACTCGGCGCTGAGGACCCACTGCAGCGCCTCCATCAGATGGGTCATGAGCCGGCCCGCCTCGCCTGGGTACGCTGCCAGGGCATCGCCAGCCGGCCCAGGCCCACCAGCAGCAGGTCCACGACGACGGCGAGCAGCACGGTCATGATGATGCCGGCGGCGATGGACGGCACGATGCCACGCTGGAACCCGTCGGTGAACAGGGAGCCGAGGCTCGCCACACCCAGGACCGCGGAGACGCTGACCAGACTGATGGTGCTCACGGAGACCACCCGCAGCCCCGCCAGCAGCGCAGGCCCGGCCAGAGGCAGCTCCACTGTGAGGAAGGCGCCCCAGCGGGACTGCCCGACCGCGACCGCGGCCAGCCGGACGTCCTGGGAGACCGCGCCGAAGGCATCCGCGGCGGAACGGACCATCAGCGCCAGACCGAACAGCGTGAGCGCGACGATCACATTGAGAGCGTCCCGCACCCCGGTCCCGATGAGGATCGGCAGGACGATGAACAGCGGCAGCGACGGAATCGCATAGAGCAGACCCGCCGAGCCCAGGAGAGGCTCACGCAGGCGTCCGAGCCGATCGGCGACACGCCCCAACGGAAGGGCCAGCAGGAACGCCGCTGCGACGGCGGGAAGGCTGAGCAGCAGATGGTCGACCGTCAGGCTCAGGATGCGCGGCAGGTTCGCCAGGGCCCAGTCCATCAGCAACCTTCTGGCGACGGGGCCGCAGGCTCCGTGCCGTCCTCTCCCTCGATCAGCCCGACCGGTCTCCCGGTGTCGTCGACGACCGTCCAGCCGCCGCCGACCCGCGGGGAGGCATGCAGCCGCCGCCGTCCGTCCTGCAGCCCCAGGAATCGGGAGACGAAGGCGTCGGCGGGCTCCTCCACCAGCTCCCGGGGCGTGCCGATCTGGGCCACCTCCCCGCCGCTGCGCAGCACGACGATCTGATCCCCCAGGGCGAGTGCCTCGTCGATGTCATGGGTGACGAAGATGATGGTCTTGCGCAGCTGAACCTGCAGGCGCCTCAACTGGGACTGCAGCTCCACCCGGACCAGCGGGTCCACCGCGCCGAAGGGCTCGTCCATGAGCAGGATGTTGGGGTCGTCGGCCAGGGCGCGCGCCACGCCGACCCGCTGCTGCTGCCCTCCGGAGAGCTGGGCCGGGTATCGACGTGCCAGCTCGGGGGCCAGGTCCACCAACTCCATCAGGTCACGAGCCCGCTCCTGCGCGGCACCCCGGGAGACACCATTGAGACGCGGAACGGTGGCGATGTTGTCCACCACCCGGCGGTGCGGCATGAGCCCGGAGTGCTGCATGACATAGCCGATGCTGCGCCTCAGCTGCACCGGCGGTCGCGAGGACACCGTCTCCCCATCGATGCGGACCTCACCTGAGGTCGGCTCCACCATCCGATTGACCATTCGCAGCAGGGTGGTCTTGCCGCATCCGGAGGACCCCAGCAGCACCGTGGTGGTGTGGGAGGGGACCGTCAGGCTGAAGTCCCGGACCGCCGTCGTGCCGTCCGGGTAGGTCTTGGTGACATGGTCGAACTCGATCATGACGCAGCACCCTCACGCTGGCCCTCGATGTCAGCCGACGCAGCAGACGGAGGATCCGCCCGGTGGACCTCGGCGTGGTCGCCCAGACGCCGGGCCATGACGTCGACCGCCTGCGGTGAGGAGTCGATGCAGACGAACCGGCGGCCGGTCTCCGCAGCGGCGGCCCCCAGCGTGCCCGAGCCCGCAAAGAAGTCCAGCACCCAGTCGCCCGGTCGGGAGGAGGCCTGCACCATGCGGCGTACGAGCCCCACGGGCTTCTGCGTGGGATAGCCGGTCTTCTCCCGACCCGTGGGCGAGACGATGGTGTGCCACCAGACGTCGGTGGGCAGCTTGCCCCGGGCGGCCTTCTCCGGGGTCACCAGGCCCGGAGCCATGTACGGTTCGCGATCGACCTCGGCGGAGTCGAAGTGGTAGCGCTGAGGATCCTTGACATAGACCAGGATCGTCTCGTGCTTGGTCGGCCAGCGCTTCTTCGTCCGGGCACCATAGTCATAGGCCCAGACGATCTCATTGAGGAAGCAGTCGCGGCCGAAGATCGCATCGCACATGACCTTCGCGTAGTGCACCTCGCGATAGTCCAGGTGCAGGTACAGGGTCCCGGTGTCATCCAGCAGACGCCAGGCCTCGAGCAGTCGAGGCTCCAGAAAGTCCCAGTAGTCCGGGAAGGAGTCGTCGTAGGCGGCCAGCAGCTCACGGAAGGTGTCGTAGCTGCGACCGGCGAACCCCACCCGTCCGCCGCCGTCGTGCCGCCGGACGGAGGTCGTGCGGACCGACCGCTGGGCCCGCCCCGTGTTGAAGGGCGGGTCCAGGTAGATCATCGCGAAGGCCCCGTCGGGGAGCCGCCGCAGGTGCTCGAGGTTCTCGCCCTCGAGCACGAGCGACGGACCGTCCACGGCGAAGGTCGTCATCTCCAGGTCCGCACCGGCCCGCGGGAGCTCAGTCCGCGGAGCCTGCCGTCGAGCCGGAGCCCGACCCGGAGCGGCGGCGACGACGACGGCGACGCTGGCCAGCCCGAGCCGCCCGAGCCGCCCTCGGCAGAGGAGGCACCGCCGGAGCTCTGCTGACTCTGCTGACTCTGCTGACTCTGCTGATCCTGCCCGCCTGCGGAGTCCGATCGGCGACGCGACCGCGACCGACCGCCCCGAGAGCCGCCCTCGCCCCGCGAACCCCCCTCGCCCCGAGAGCCGGAGCGGGAGCCGCGACCCTCGCGGGAGCCACCCCGCTCCTTCTTCGCCGAGGGACCTCCGAGGTCCTCGAGACGCTCGTCGCCCAGGCCCGTCTTCGATCGCTTGTGCCGCGGCAGCCGCCCCTTGGTCCCCTTCGGGATGTCGAGGTCGGTGAACAGGTGCGGCGAGGAGGAGTAGGTCTCCACCGGCTCGTCGATGCCGAGGTCCAGCGCGCGGTTGATCAGCTTCCAGCGCGGGACGTCCTCCCAGTCCACGAAGGTCACCGCGGTGCCCTTCTGCCCGGCCCGGCCGGTCCGGCCGATCCGGTGGAGGTAGGTCTTCTCGTCGTCGGGAGCGTTGAGGTTGATGACATGGGTGACGTCGGTGACGTCGATGCCGCGGGCGGCGACATCGGTGGCGACGAGCACGTCGATCTTCTCGTTGCGGAACGCCCGCAGCGCCTGCTCCCGCGCACCCTGGCCCAGGTCACCGTGGATGGCGCCGGCTGCGAAGCCGCGGGCGATGAGCTCGGTGGAGAGCTTGTCGGCCTGCCGCTTGGTGCGGGTGAAGATGATCGTGCGTCCTCGGCCCTCGGCCTGCAGGATGCGGGCCACGACCTCGTCCTTGTCCAGGTGGTGGGCCCGGTAGACGACCTGACGGATGTCCTTCTTGGTGACCCCCTCGTCGGCAGGGTCGGCGGCGCTGATGTGCGTCGGCTTGGTCATGTAGCGCCGCGCCATGGCGACGACCGGACCCGGCATGGTCGCCGAGAACAGCATCGTCTGGCGCACGGCCGGCAGCGCGCCGAGGATCGTCTCCACGTCGGGCAGGAAACCCAGGTCGAGCATCTCGTCGGCCTCGTCCAGGACCACGATGTTGACGTTCTTCAGTTTCAGGTGGCGCTGCCGGTGCAGGTCGATGAGCCGCCCGGGGGTGCCGACGACGATCTCGACGCCGCGCTGCAGCTCCTCGATCTGCGGCTCATAGGCCCGTCCGCCGTAGATGGTGGCGACCCGCACGCCGCGCTTGGCGCCGGCGACCTTGATGTCTTCGGCCACCTGGACGGCGAGCTCACGGGTGGGGGCGACCACCAGCGCCTGCGGGGCGCCCGGGGAGGGCATCTCGTCGAAGCCGGGGTCGTGGGGCGCGGTCACGCGCTGGATGGCGGGTATGCCGAAGCCGAGGGTCTTGCCCGTTCCGGTCTTGGCCTGCCCGATGATGTCATAGCCGCCCAGGGCGATCGGCAGCGTCTCCGCCTGGATGGGGAACGGTGTGATGATCCCCTTCTCAGCGAGCGCCTCGACGATCTCGGGGCGGACGTTGAAGTCGGCGAAGGTCACCGTGGGCTCGGCGGTCTCGCCGCCGTCGACCTGCACGGTGCCTTCGGCCGATTCAGCTGTCTGTTCAGTCATAGATTCTTTCATTCGGCGACTGCGGCGAAGCCGACAGTCTGCTTGGTGTCGGAGCCGATCTCCACATACCCGATGCTGGCGACCGGCACCACGATCTTCTTCTCACGGCGGTCGGTGAGGGTCAGCAGCGGCTTGGCGTTCTCCACCGCGTCAGCCACCGTCTTCTCGACGTCCTCCGCTGAGGCGTCGGTCTCGATGACGATCTCGCGGGAGACGTTCTGGACTCCGATACGAACTTCCATGCCACTCCTTCGGCTCGGCGCGATCTGTGCCGCTCCGATACTACCTACTGTGCCGGCGTGCCGGCGTCGGGCTCCTTGGGGAAGCCCGAGATTCCGCGCCAAGCCAAACGGGACGTCAGCTGCGAGGAGACGTCCAGGTCCGGACGCTCCGAGAGCCGGCTCCAGTGACGGGCCGCCGAGGTGATCATGCCGATGAGCCCGTGCCCCAGCAGGGTGGCCTCCGCCATGGGCTGGCCCGTGTCGTCCGCGATGACCTCCGCGATGGCGGCGGCCACATTGTCATGGAAGCGTTCCATGCGGGTCTCGACGGCCTCATCGTTGTCCATCCCGGAGGTGAACAGCAGCCGATAGGCCTCGTCCTCCCGCGAGATGAACTCGTAGAAGGCCGTCATGGTGGCCGAGACGCGCTCCTTGTTGTCCTCGGTGGACCCCAGCGCCTCCGTGATCATCCGCTCCAGCTGCGCCAGGTGCGTGTCCAGCAGGTCCAGGAAGAGCTCGTGCTTGCCCGGGAAGTGCTGATAGAGCACCGGTTTGGAGACCTGGGCGACGTCGGCGATGTCATCCATCGACGCCGCGTGGTACCCCTTGGCCACGAAGACCTGCAGCGCACAGTCCAGCAGCTGGCGTCGACGCTGCTCGCGCGGCATCCGCTTGGCGCGCTGCGGAGTGCTCGGCTCGGAGGTGGTCGCGTCCTGTGTCATGGACACCCAGTGTACGGAACCGCGCCCTCCCCGCGTGACACCTGTGCCCGTCGACGCGGACGCCCCGCCCGCCCGGCGACGGCGCCGAGCTGAGGGCCGGGACTCACACGCCGGGAAGGCGTCCGTACGCCGGAGAGCCGGTGGCCAGGTCCAGCAGTTCCGCGACCGTGTCCAGGTCGGTGGAGTTCTCTCCGATGAGGTTCGGTTTTCCCGCGCCGTGATAGTCCGAGGAGCCGGTGGTCAGCAGGTCGTGCCGCCGCGCCAGGTCCAGCAGGATGCGTCGGCCGTCGGGCGGATTGTCCCGGTGCCAGACCTCCACGCCGGCCAGTCCGACCTCGATCATCTCCTCCAGCTGATCCATCGACACCGTCCGCCCCCGCGTCGAGGCCATCGAGTGGGCGATCACCGGGACTCCCCCGGCCTCCCGGACCAGCCGGATCGCCGTGGTCGGGTGCATGTTCTCCTGGCTGACGTAGTACGGGGATCCGCGGAACAGGAGCCGATCGAAGGCCTCCTGCCGGTCGGCCACCGCACCGATGGCCACGAGAGCGTCCGCCAGATGAGGCCGCCCCACCGTGGCGCCGTCGGCGACCTGCTCCAGCACATCATCCCAGCTCAAGGGGAAGTCGACGCTGAGGCGCTCGGCCATGCGTTGGGCCCGCGTCACCCGTCCGGTCCGGGCGTCGCGGATGGCCCGGGCGAGGCCTTCGTGGTGCGGATCGTGCAGATAGCTGAGCATGTGGACGCTGATGCGATCATCAGTCAGCGTGGTGATCTCCATGCCGGGGATCAACAGGATCCCGTGCTCCTGGGCGGCACGCATCGCCTCGGCCCAGCCGACCGTGGTGTCATGGTCGGTCAGCGCCAGCCCGTCGAGGCCTGCCCGCGCCGCGGTGGCCACGACGTCTGCCGGGGACTGTGTGCCGTCGGAGCAGTACGAATGCGTGTGGAGGTCGACGCCCATGGACTCACTGTATCCGCCACAGAGGGTGAGTGGCCTCGTCCACGGTGGGAGCGGCCGCCGTTAAGTGGAACACTGGTGTCCATGCTCAGTTCGCAGAATCATGCTTCTTCCACTCGGGCGCCCGGCGAGGCGCCGTCGACGACGGCGGACGAGTCCGCCGACCAGCCGCTCGAGGACCGGGGCTCCAACCGGTCCCAGCGCCCCACCTCCGACGCGTTCCGCGAGTTCATGGCGTCCTCCTGGGCGCCGGCCGAGGACGTCCGACACGACCGTGACGCCGTTGCCGACCACGCGGCACAGCGCCGACGTCGGGTCTCCGAAGCCTTCGCCGGGGAACGGCTGGTCCTTCCGGCGGGACCGCTGAAGGTCCGCTCCAACGACACCGACTACCGCTTCCGCCCGCATTCGGCCTTCGCCCACCTCACCGGGCTGGGGGTCGACCACGAGCCGGATGCGGTCCTGGTGTTCGAGCCCGTGGACGAGGGTGCCGGCGATGACGGCGGCCACCACGAGTGCACGCTGTACTTCAAGCCCATGGCCGGCCGGGACTCCGAGGAGTTCTACGCCGACGCCCGCCACGGCGAGTTCTGGATCGGCCCGCGCCCGGGGCTCGACGAGTTCCGCCAGCGCCTGGGCCTGCGCACCGCCGACCTCTCCGAACTGGAGGTGGCCGTGACCAAGAACGCCGGCGCCGTGGAGATCGGCGGCACCCGGATCCGGCTGCTGCGGGAGGTGGACCTCAACGTCGACGCCCTGGTGGACACCTCCCGCATCAACACCGGCGTGGACCTGGAGGCCTCCGACTCGCTGGACGCCGAGCTCGCCGAGCACCTCTCCGCACTGCGGCTGGTCAAGGACGACTGGGAGGTGGAGCAGCTGCGCACTTCGGTGGCCTCCACGATCGCCGGCTTCCACGACGTCGTCGCCGCACTGCCCCGCGCGGTGGGCCACAGCCGCGGCGAGCGCGTGGTGGAGGGGGCGTTCTTCGCCCGGGCCCGCCTGGAGGGCAACGACCTCGGCTATGACACGATCGCGGCCTCCGGCAACAACGCGACCGTGCTGCACTGGATCCGCAACACCGGCGAGGTGCGCGAGGGCGACCTTCTGCTGCTGGACGCCGGCGTGGAGGCCGACTCCCTCTACACCGCAGACATCACCCGCACCCTGCCGGTGAGCGGCAGCTTCAGCGAGGTGCAGCGGCGGGTCTACGAGGCCGTGCTGGCCGCCGCCGACGCCGCCTTCGAGGTGGTCCGGCCGGGCATCCGCTTCCGCGAGATCCACCAGACCGCCGTGCGCGTGCTCGCCGAGCACCTGGACTCCTGGGGACTGCTGCCGGTGAGTCTCGAGGAGGCCCTGTCCGAGGAGGGTCAGCACCACCGCCGGTGGATGCCGCACGGCACCTCCCACCATCTGGGACTGGACGTGCACGACTGCGCCCAGGCCAAGCGGGAGCTCTACCTGGACGGCGTCCTCGAAGAGGGCATGGTGTTCACCATCGAGCCCGGCCTGTACTTCAAGGCCGAGGACCTCGCGGTGCCCGAGGAGTACCGCGGCATCGGGGTACGGATCGAGGACGACGTGCTGGTCACCGCCGACGGTGCCGAGAACCTCTCGGCCGCGCTCCCCCGGACCGCCGAGGACGTGGAGGCGTGGATGCGCGGGATCTGGGAGCGCTGAGGCCCGCCCTCCGGCGGACACGGGCGGCGGACGATCCCCCCGGCCCCTGTCACGTGAACAGAGCCCCGGGTGCCATGATGAATCGGCACCCGGGGCTCTTATTCGCCCGGGACCGTCTACGCAGGGGCGGTGTCGGCGCGGTCCGTCATGGCCCGTCCGACCGATCCGGGCTGCCTGACTGATCCGGGGGTCATTCTCCGGCACGCACCGCGGCACTGACGCGCGTCACCCAGGGCCCGAGTCGCCGGAAAGTGACTCCTCGATCGAGGACACGAGCTCGCCATGGCTGTTCAGACGCCGTGGGCCGGTCCTATCCTGACGGCACGGACCAGACAGGTCCCGTCGACTTCCCTAGGAGGCTCCCATGAGCATCATCGGCTGGCTCGTCCTCGGTCTCATCGCGGGCGCCATCGCTCGTGCCATCCTGCCCGGCCAGCAGCCCGGAGGGTGGATCGCCGCACTCATCACCGGTGTGCTGGGCGCACTGGTCGGCGGATTCATCGCCTCCGCCATCTTCGGCGTCAACGTCAACGATGCCTTCTTCGACCTCGGCACCTGGCTGTTCGCCATCGGCGGCGGCGTGATCGTGGCGTTCCTCTGGCAGGCCATCACCGGGCGGCGCGGCGCTGAGGCCTGAGGCCCTGTTCGCCGATCACTGACGGTCTGACTCCTGGGGCCGGCCCTCCTGTGCCCCGTCAGCCGCAGAGCGGTCGTCGCCCGGCTGTTCCTGCGCCGGCTGTTCCTGCGCCGGCTGTTCCGGGGAACGCTGCTCCTGCACGGGCTGTTCCGGGGAACGCTGCTCCTGCACGGGCTGCTGGTCCACACGGACGCCGAACCGGGGCCTGCCGTCAGGAAGGTCGTCGTAGCCCGCGCGAGGCTGCGCCGCCGAGGCGCCGCCCTGCTGAGCAGGATCGCTGGTGCCCTCCGGAGCACCCGCGGCCGGGGACGCGACGTCGGCACCCGCCGACGGCTGCTGGCTCACCGGCTGCTGGTTCGGCGACTGCTGGTCCGGCGACTGCTGGTTCGGTGCCAAGGGCTGGGATGTGGGGTCGTCATAGGCGGTCACGCCGCGCACTCCCGCGCCGGGGACGAGCTGCCGCGCCCGGTGGGCCACGGAAAAGTCACAGACGACGTCGAAGGTGGTCGCCACCAGCTGCGACGACGAGGCGAAGTCCCGCCGCCCCTTGCGGATCGCGTAGCTGATCACCCCGACGATCATCCAGATCGCCATGCCCAGCAGGACCGCCAGCAGCAGGTCCGGAAGACCGGACTCCGGGCTGAACAGCACGATGAGCAGTCCGATGAACGCCCCGAACATGGCGCCCTGCGCCGCACCGGCGCCGGCCACCCGCGGATAGGACAGCCGGGTGCGGATGTGCTCGACGGTCCGCAGGTCGTTGCCCACGATGGAGAGCGCCTTGATGTCGAAGCCGTCGGCGGCGGCCAGGTGGTCCACCACCTTTTGGGCATCCTCATAGGACCGGTAACGGCCCAGGAGCTCACCGCGGGGCAGCCCGCTGTTCTGGGGGGATGTCATCGGAGCATTGGTCGCCATGCCACCATTCTGCCCCGTCCCGGACGCGGTCGGTCCTCGTCCGGCTGTGAGTTCGCACAGGGCGCACCTGTGCGGCGCTCAGCGCCCCAGCTGGTGGACGAGCCCGCGCGGGAGGTCATGCGGACCCCACAGCCGTCCCGGATCCCTCACTCCGCGGACGCGCTGCGGCGGATCGTCGGCAAACCACCAGCCGGGCGGTCTCGGCACGGCGTCGGCAGGGAAGTCCGCCGCCGCGGCCACATGGACGGTGATCTGGTCCACCAGTTGGACCATCGTGGCCAGGCATGCCCGCGCGGCACCGGCCTGGATCGTGGTCGTGCGCTCCGTGGCCGCATCCGAGAGGGGCACCAGGTGGTCGTCGTGGGCCATCTGCTGCGGCAGGCAATGGTGGGCGATCCCGTTGCGCGTGGTGCGCCACCGCCGCAGCTCCTCATCCAGGTCACCGGGCGAACCGTCGGCGCCCAGAGCACCCGTGACAAGCCTCGGGCCCTGCGGTGACCGACCTCGCCACCCGGAGAAGACCCTCACCCGCAGCTCCTCCGGCAGCCTCGACCGTGTCAGACCCGCCAGGATCGCGCGCCAGCCATCGTCGCCCTCCGCTGCGAACACCGATCGGCCGTGCGGGGTCCGCGCAGTGCCGGGCCCGTGCCACTGCCGGCCCCGGCCCAGGTGGTGCAGATCCACGAGCTGACGTTCCAGCGCGGAGAAGGCCAGCAGGACGATCATGGGGTTGAGCACGCGGCGAGGCTGATCTCCGCGGACCTCACGCTCATTGTGGATCAGCACCAGGTCCACCGCCTCGGAGAGGCGCTCGATCGCCGAGCGGCAGGACTCTTCGAAGGCCTGCTCCTGGTCACCGCGCAACGGATGCGCCCTGCTCTCCTCCATAGTCGCCCAGTATGCCCGCCCCGAGCCGCCGGGACCATCGGCACGCCTGACGCGACCCGGCCCGCGCCCCTAGACTGGGCGGGTGTCTGATTCCCCCGTCACCGAGCGCATCCGCACCCGACTCTCCGAGGTCCTGGACCCGGAGATCCGGCTGCCGATCACCCAGCTGGGCATGGTCGGCGACATCTCCGTGGACGGCGAAGGTGCCGCGCGGATCCACATCAAGCTGACCATCGAGGGCTGCCCGATGCGCAGCCGCATCGTGGACGACGTCACCGCCGCCGCGGTGCGCGCCGAGGGCGTGACCACGGCCTCCGTCGAGCTGGACGTGATGACCCCGCAGGAGCGCGCCGAGCTCAAGGAGCAGCTGCGCGGCGGCGAGTCCGGACGCATCAACCGGTTCGCCCAACCGGAGAGCCTCACCCGGGTCTACGCGGTGGCGTCGGGCAAAGGCGGGGTCGGCAAGTCCACGGTGACGGTGAACCTGGCCTGTGCCCTGGCCGACCAGGGTCTGAAGGTCGGGCTGATCGACGCCGACATCCACGGCTTCTCGGTGCCGGACCTGATGGGCATCACGGACAGGCCCACCCGCCTGGACGAGATGATCCTGCCACCGGTGGCGCACGGGGTGAAGACCATCTCCATCGGCATGTTCCTGGACGGCAACCAGGCGGTGGCCTGGCGGGGCCCCATGCTCCACCGCGCCGTGGAGCAGTTCCTCACCGACGTGCACTTCGGCGACCTGGACGTCCTGCTGCTGGACCTCCCGCCGGGCACCGGGGACATCGCGATCTCTGTGGCGCAGCTGCTGCCCGGCTCCGAGCTGCTGGTGGTGACCACCCCGCAGGCCGCCGCCTCCTCCATCGCCGAGCGGGCGGGGGCGCTCAGCACCCAGACCGAGCAGAAGGTCGCCGGCGTCGTGGAGAACATGGGACCCATGACGCTGCCGGACGGCAGCACCCTGGACCTGTTCGGCAGCGGCGGCGGGCAGATCGTCGCCGACCGGCTCTCCGACCAGCTGGGGCGAGAGATTCCGCTGCTGGGCAGCGTCCCCCTGGACACGGGCCTGCGCCAGGCCGGCGACGACGGCGCCCCCGCCGTCCTCTCCGCACCCGACTCCCCCGCCGGCACGGCGCTGCGCAGCATCGCCTCCGCGCTCGCCCAGCGGCCCCGGAGCCTGACGGAACGTCGACTGCCGTTCGGCCCGGCCTGAGCCGCCGC
Source organism: Nesterenkonia sp. PF2B19 (assembly GCF_001758425.2). Taxonomy (GTDB): domain Bacteria; phylum Actinomycetota; class Actinomycetes; order Actinomycetales; family Micrococcaceae; genus Nesterenkonia; species Nesterenkonia aethiopica. The sequence continues at coordinate 30,960 of NZ_MDSS02000036.1, forward strand.
CTCCTTCCGCGCCGACAGCGTCGGCTCGTCATCCCTGCTCCGGTGACCCCTCTCGCCTAGGATGGTGCTGTGCATCACAGGACGTCGTGCTGCGCACCTGCACCAGCACCGTAGATCCACGAGGGAGAACACCATGACCCGCACCTATCCTCGAGCCCGGACGGCCGGCGCCGTCCTGGCGGCCTCCGCCCTGCTGCTCACCGCCTGCGGCGACGACGGCGACTCCGCGGCCGAGGGCGGCGAGGACGTCGGCAGCCAGGACGCCGACTTCCTGACGATCGCCACCGGAGGCTCCTCCGGGGTGTACTACCAGATCGGCGCCACGATGGCGGACCTGCTCGCGGACGAGCTCGGCGCCGACACCTCTGTGCAGGCCACCGGCGCCTCGGCGGAGAACATCAACCTGCTCACCGACGGCAACGCCGAGATCGCCTTCACCATGGGGGATGCCACCGTGCAGGCCCTCGAGGGCACCGGTCCGTTCGAGGACGACCCCCGCGATGGTCTGCTCGCGATCATGACGATGTACCCGAACACCGTGCAGCTCATCGCGCGGGACGGCGCGGGCATCGAGTCGGTGGAGGACCTCGCCGGTGCCAATGTGGCCGTCGGTGACGTCGGCTCGGGCGTGGAGCTGAACGCGCAGATGGTCCTGGGCGCCTACGACATGTCCTATGACGACATCAACGAGGACTACCTGTCCTACGCGGAGGCCACCGACCAGATGGCCAACGGACACATCGACGCCCTCTTCGCCACCTCGGGTCTGCCGAACCCGTCGCTGACCGAGCTCGCCACCAACACGGACTTCATCACCGTCCCGATCGACGGGGAAGGCCGGGAGAACCTGCTCAGCGAGTACGAGTTCTTCGGCGAGAGCGTCATCCCGGCGGGCACCTACCAGGACGAGGAGGACGTGGAGACCGTCAGCGTCACCAACCACCTGCTGGCGTCCTCGGAGCTGAGCGAGGAGGCGGTCTACGACATCACCGCCGCCCTGTTCGACAACATCGACCGCATCCACGCCTCCCACGCCGAGGCGGAGAACATCACGCTCGAGACCGCCACCGACGGCCTGGTCATCCCGCTGCACCCCGGAGCCGCCCAGTACTTCGAGGAGCAGGGTGTGGACACCGGCGCCGAGGACGCGGAGGACGGCGACGCTGATGACGCTGACGACGCAGCTGAGGACGACGCTGAGGACGACGCTGAGGACGAGGGCGACGACGAGTGACCTCGGCTCGGGCGCGAGGGAGCTCGGTCCGCACCGGCTCGTCCGCGCCCCGGCCATGACTCGACGGCGGCTGCTCACCCGAGTCGGTGGGGCGGCCGCCGTCGTCATCGCCGCACCGAGCGTGCTGGCGGCGCTGACCGCCTGCGGCTCGGAGCGTCGGCTCATCTGCCGTCACCAGCGCACGCAGGAGGTCTACGCCTCCTGGCCGGTGGAGACCGGAGCGGTCGTCACCCACTCCTGGGTCCATTCCATCGAGCGCTCCCGGTGGACCGACAGCTATCGCGTCGAGGCCGACGGGCTGCTGCTGGTGCGCACCGAGTTCCAGGAGTACGGCGCCGGCATGCCCCTGGACGAAGGCGTGGTCACCCTGGAGGACGGCAGGGTGGTCATCACCGAGATCGACCGCCCCTTCGAGGCGATCCGCTGGATCCACTCGCACCGGGTGGACTACCGCATCGGCATCGACGAGGACACCGACCTCCTCGACCCCCTGCAGCTTCCCGACAATGAACCCGTAGAACTGAGGCCAGCATGATCAGGGAGAAGAAGACCTCCGACGACGGCGAGACAGGCCCGGAGCGTCCACCGGGCGGTGTCCGGCACGACTCCTCCGCCGACGCGACAGAGCTGCCGATCAGCGCGGACGGCACCCTGGAGGTCATCCCCGACTCGGAGGAGGAGCGCCGCGCCCGCGAGCAGGAGGCCGCGGAGGCCGCCGCGAAGTACGACGCCGAGTCCCGAGTCCGACAGACCCGCTGGCGTCCCCTGGCGCTGCTGATCAGCGCGGTGGCGATCTTCACCGCCGTCTACCACCTCTACACGGCCTACTTCGGCGCGCCGCCCACCCTGATCCACCGGTCGCTGCACGTCAGCCTGATCCTGTTCCTGGTCTTCATGCTCTACCCGCCCTCCCGGAAGGCCCAGGCCGCGTGGTGGCGGATCCCGGATGCCGCCCTGGCGCTGCTCTCGCTGGTGCCCGCCTGGTACATGTGGAGCAACTACGAGCAGATCGTGCTCCAGGCAGGACGGTTCACCACCAGTGACATCGTGGTGGCCACCCTGCTGGTGGTGCTGGTGCTGGAGGCCGCCCGCCGCGTGACCGGCTGGGCACTGCCCATCCTGGCGCTGCTGTTCGTGCTCTTCGGACTCTACGGGCGCGAGCTGCCCGGACTCCTGCGGCACCGCGGCTACGACTGGAACACCCTGGCCGACCAGTTCTACACCACCACCGAGGGGATCTTCGGCACCGCCATCGGCGTCTCCTCGACCTACATCTTCCTGTTCATCCTCTTCGGCGCCTTCCTGGCGAAGTCCGGGATGAGCCAGATGTTCAACGACCTCGCGCTGGCGATCGCCGGACAGGGCCGTGGCGGCCCCGCGAAGGTCGCCACCCTGGCCTCCGGGTTCATGGGCTCGATCAACGGCTCGGCCATCGCCAACGTAGTCTCCACCGGGGCGTTCACCATCCCGCTGATGAAGAAGATCGGCTACAGCCGCAACTTCGCCGGGGCTGTGGAGTCCAGCGCCTCCGTCGGCGGCCAGGTGCTCCCACCGATCATGGGTGCGGCGGCCTTCATCATGGCCGAGACCATCGGCGTCCCCTACACCACCGTGGCCCTGGCGGCCATCGTCCCGGCCCTGCTGTACTACGTCAGCCTGATCGCACAGATCCACCTGCGGGCCACCCGGATGGGGCTGCAGGGCATCGCCAAGGAGAACCTGCCGGATGTGCTGGGCGTCCTCAAGGACCGCGGCCACCTGCTGATCCCGCTGGCGTTCCTGCTCTACATGCTGTTCTTCTCCGGGCGCACCATCCTGTACTCGGCGTTCCTGACCATCCTGGTGACCATCGCCGTGGCCATGCTGCGGCGCACCAGCCGGATGAGTCTGCGGGACGTCCTCCAGGCGTTGGAGGACGGCACCCGGTCGGCCCTCGGCGTCGCGGTGGCCTGCGCCTCGGTGGGCGTGATCGTGGGCGTGGTGACGATCTCCGGATTCGGGGTGACGCTGGCCTCGGCGATCGTGCAACTCTCCGGCGGGGTGCTGTTCTGGACGTTGGTGATGACGATGCTGGCCTGCCTGGTCCTCGGCATGGGACTGCCCTCGATCCCGGCCTACATCGTCACCGCCACCATGGCAGCCCCTGCGCTGACGACGCTCGGGGTGGAGCCCCTGGTGGCCCACCTGTTCGTCTTCTACTTCGGCCTGTTCGCGAACATCACCCCACCGGTGGCGCTGGCGGCCTTCGCCGCCTCTGGCATCAGCGGGGGCAAGCCCATGGCCACCGGCGGGGCGGCCTTCAAGCTGGCCTCTGCCGGCTTCGTGATCCCCTACATGTTCGTCTACAACCCGGACCTGCTGCTGCGCGACGTCGACCTGCTCACCGGAGTGACGGTGGTCGCCTCCGCCCTGGTGGCGGTGCTGCTGCTGGGTGTCGCGCTGGAGGGCCACTTCATGGTGGTCATGGCCTGGTATCTGCGCCTCGTGCTGGCCGTCGGCGCGGTGATGATGCTCTCCGCCGACGTCCTCTACGACGTGATCGGCGTGGCCCTGGTGATCGCCGTGCTGGGGGTGCAGCTGCTCAGGGCCCGCAGCGCCGGCAAGCTGAGCCTGAAGGCCATCTGATCCGTCCGGCGCTCAGCCGGAGCGGCGACGACGCCGGGCGGCGAGGGCGGCCAGCAGGTCCTCCTCCGCCCGGGGCCCGGGCGTCACCCCGCCGGGCAGGCGGAGCATGAAGGTGATGCCCAGCAGCCACCACAGCCCGAACATGATCCAGGGCTGGGGCTCCAGGAACGCCGGCATGCCCGGCAGGTAGAGGATCAGCATCAGCGCGGAGGACGCGACGGCGGCCACGCCGACGGCCGTCCCTGCGGCCTGCGAGCCGCTGCCGACCTTCATGGGCCGAGGCATGTCCGGCTCGCGGCGGCGCAGCACCAGGAACACCAGGGCGACCAGCAGGTAGGTGATCACGATGCTCGGCGACCCGGAGTCCACCAGCCAGACGAGCATCACCTCACCGAAGAACGGGGCGATCACCGAGATCCCGCCGATGAACAGCAGCGCGTTGACCGGGGTGCCGTTGCGGCGGTGCAGCACGGCGAACCATGCAGGCAGCATGCCCGAGTTCGCCATGGCCCAGATGAGCCGGGAGGCGCCGATGAGGAACGCGTTCCAGGAGGTCAGCAGACCCGCGAGGCCTCCGGCCACCACCAGGTTCCCCCAGAACTGGGAGCCCATGAGCACCGCCATGGCGTCGGCGGTCGCGAGATCGAAATCGCCCATCTCAGTGGCCGGCAGCGCCACCGAGGTGGTCAGCACGATCAGGATGTAGAACGCGGCCGCGGCGAGCACCGAGACGACCACCAGGCGGCCGATCTTCCGGGCCGGAAGGTTGACCTCCTCCGCGGACTGCGGGATGACGTCGAAGCCGACGAAGAGGAAGGGCACCATCACCAGCACGGCGATGATGCCGGCCCCGCCCCCGGTGAACAGAGGCTCCGCATGGGAGGGCTCCCCGCCGAAGATCGCGGCGGCCAGCATGACCACGGCCACCACCACCACGAAGATGATCACCGAGGTCTGGAAGAGGCTGGCCGGCTTGATGCCGCGGATGTTCAGCCAGGTCAGCAGCACCGCGGTGCCGGATCCGATGAGCGCCCAGGTCAGGTGCACCTGGGAATCGGCGATCGTCCACAGCGGGATCTGATGCACCTGCGGGAAGATGTAGGCCACCGTACGAGGGATGGCCACCGCCTCGAAGGCGACGACGGTGATGTAGCCACCCACGATGCCCCAGGAGCCGAGCAGCGCCAACCGCGGGTCGAAGCCTCGCAGCAGGTAGTTGTGCTCCCCGCCGGCCAGGGGCATCGCCGAGACCAGCTCGGAATAGACCAGCCCGACCAGTGCCATGATGATCCCGCCGATGACGAAGGCGCTCACAGCGCCGAACGTGCCGGCGCTGTTCAGCCAATCTCCGGTCAGCACGATCCAGCCGAAGCCGATCATCGCGCCGAATCCGAGGAAGAACGTCTCCAGACTTCCCAGGGACTTGATGAATCGTCGTTCCGTCGTCGCCTCACCCATGTGGTCCTCCCGGCCTCGCCTCGTCCAGCGGTGTGACGCCCTCCGCTGAAGGTGTGGACCACACGATAGGCGCGTCAGAGGGACGTGTCCTCAGAGGTTTCGAGTCCGACCTGAGGGAGCGCCGGCGGACCCGGCACCGGCGGAGGGACCACCGGATGACGGACCGTGAGCTGACGGACCCGGCTCAGGTGGCGTCGACGTCGAAGGGCGCCGGCGTCGGGGGCGTGTCGGCCGATCCCGCACCGTCGCCGTCGTCGAGCGAGGCCGAGCCGGTGATTCCGGCGACGGAGGCACCGGCCAGCCCGGCCGCCAGTGCGCCCGAGCTCTTGGCGTCCTTCCCGGCCCGAAGACCTCCCGGGGGTCTGCGGACTTCTGGTGGTGGGCGGCCCCAGCGGTGCCGGCACGGCGGGCG
>NZ_MDSS02000037.1 GCF_001758425.2 Nesterenkonia sp. PF2B19
GGGAGCCGCGGGCCAGGCGTGGAGGCGCCGCTGAGCCGCGGGCTGCGGCCATGGTGCACCTCCCTGTCCGGTCCATCCGGTCGGATCGACCGTGCCAGCCATAATTCTACGCGCCGTAGAAATCAACGGAGCAGGTATGACGGCGCGGGTCCTGCCCCGGCACGAGGCCTCCGGAGACGACGTCGGCCCCCGCCCGCCGAGAGGCGGGTCGAGGGCCGACGTCGCAGGCCTGTGAGGCTGTGGCTGCTCACTTGCCGGAAGCGGCGGCCTTCAGCTTGGAGCCGGCGGTCAGCTTGACTGAGAAGCCCTCGGGGATCTCGATCGTCTCGCCGGTCTGCGGGTTGCGACCGGTGCGAGCGGCGCGCTTGGTGCGCTCCACAGCCAGCCAGCCGGGGATGGTCACCTTCTCGCCAGCGGAGACCTGGGAGGTGAAGACCTCGAATACCGCGTCCAGCACGCCGTTGACGGCGGCCTGGGAGTTGCCGGACTTCTCTGCGACGGCTGCGACGAGCTCGCTGCGGTTCATAGCCATAGTGTGTCCTCCTGGACTGGTTCGGCGTCAGTCCCCGTTGCCGGGGCTTTCAGAACGGCAACCTACCACGCCGTCACGCCCAGAACCGCATGATTCCGGGCGATTCACAGTGATTTTCCAGGCTCACGGCCCCCTGTGCAGGTCGAGTCCGCCCTGGTCCGGACATCTGACGACACCTCCTGCGACCTGTCGAGCAGTCGCTCCGGCGACGGCCACGAGACCCGGTGACCGCCTCAACGCCCCCGCCCGCACCCGCTGCGGCCCGGCCGGAGGGGCGACCACCTGTCATTATGTGACGCGCCCCACGTGGCGCGCGTCGCTGTGGCCGGTATTCTGTGCTCACTGCGCTGTACCCCTGGCTGTGGAGCCGAGGGTCCCGCGCGCACCCAGCAGTTCCGGACCGGGCAGCGTCGCCCGATGCGGAGGGCGCGCACACCAGGGACTCCGGCACGCCCGTCCGCAGAGCTTCTGACAGGCCGCACAATGACGTGTGGCCGCAACTGAGAGGAACGCGACAACGGATGTTCTCCAAGATTCTGGTGGCCAACCGCGGTGAGATCGCCATCCGCGCCCTGCGCGCGGCCAACGAGCTCGGCGCCGGCACCGTCGCCGTCTACCCGCATGAGGACCGCAACTCCTTCCACCGACAGAAGGCCGACGAGGCCTACCGCATCGGCGAGGAGGGACACCCCGTCCGCGCCTACCTCGACGTCGACGAGATCGTGCGGGTGGCCCGCGAGTCCGGCGCCGACGCCATCTACCCCGGCTACGGCTTCCTGTCCGAGAATCCCCACCTCGCCCGCGCCGCTGAGGAGGCCGGCATCGCCTTCGTCGGCCCTCCTGCCGACGTCCTGGAGTCCACGGGGGACAAGATCCGTGCCCTGCGTGCCGCCCGCGCGGCCGGGGTGCCGGTCCTGGAGAGCTCCGACCCCTCTGACGACCCCGAGGCGCTCATCGCCCAGGCTGAGAAGATCGGCTTCCCCATCTTCGTGAAGGCCGTCGCCGGCGGCGGCGGCCGGGGCATGCGCCGGGTGGAGACCCGCGAGGAGTTGCCCGACGCCCTGGGCGCGGCCATGCGCGAGGCCGAGACCGCCTTCGGCAACGCCACCGTCTTCCTGGAGCAGGCCGTGGTGCGGCCCCGCCACGTGGAGGTGCAGATCCTCGCCGACGGTGAGGGCAATGTGGTCCACCTGTTCGAACGGGACTGCTCCATCCAGCGCCGCCACCAGAAGGTGGTGGAGATCGCTCCGGCCCCCGAGCTCGACGATGAGATCCGGCAGGCTCTGTTCCGCGACGCCGTCGCCTTCGCGAAGGCCATGGGCTACCGCAACGCCGGCACCGTGGAGTTCCTGGTGGACACCGCCGGCGAGCGCGCGGGCCAGCACGTGTTCATCGAGATGAACCCGCGCATCCAGGTGGAGCACACCGTCACCGAGGAGATCACCGACGTCGACCTCGTCACCGCGCAGTTGCGCATCGCCGCCGGGGAGACCCTGGAGGATCTGGGCATCCGGCAGGAGGACCTGCGGGTGCGCGGCTCCGCGATGCAGTGCCGCATCACCACCGAGGACCCGGCCAACGACTTCCGCCCGGACATCGGCACCGTGACCGTCTACCGCTCGGCCGGCGGCTCCGGCATCCGGCTCGACGGCGGCACCGTCTACACCGGCGCCGAGATCAGCCCGCACTTCGACTCCATGCTGGTCAAGCTCACCAGCCGGGGGCGGGACCGGCTGACCGCGATCCGCCGGGCCCGCCGCGCGCTGGCCGAATTCCGCATCCGCGGCGTGGCCACGAACATCCCGTTCCTGAAGAACGTGCTCGACGACGAGCAGTTCCTCGCCGGGGACCTGGCCACCGACTTCATCGACAAGCGCCCCGAGCTCGCCAAGGTCAACCGCTCCAAGGACCGCGGCACCAAGGTGCTGCAGTACCTGGCCGACACCACCGTCAACCAGCCGCACGGCCCGCGGGTGGACGGCATCGACCCGCGGGACAAGCTGCCCCGCTTCCCCGGGGACAAGCGGGACGAGCCGGACCGCAGCCCCTTCGACGGGCCGTCGTCGCACCCCCGGCCCGCCGGCTGGCGGGACGTCCTGCTGGAGCAGGGCCCCGAGGGCTTCGCCCAGGCCCTGCGCGCCCAGACCGCCCTGGCCGTCACCGACACCACCTTCCGTGACGCCCACCAGTCGCTGCTGGCCACCCGGTGCGCACCGGGATCTGCTGGCCGCCGCTCCGGCGCTGTCCCATGTGGTGCCCGGGCTGCTCTCCGTCGAGGCCTGGGGCGGGGCGACCTACGACGTCGCCCTGCGCTTCCTCTCCGAGGACCCGTGGCGCCGACTGGCGCTGCTGCGGGCGGAGATGCCCAACATCCCCATCCAGATGCTGCTGCGCGGCCGCAACACGGTCGGGTACACCCCCTACCCGTTGGAGGTCACCGACGCGTTCGTCGCCGAGGCCGCCGAGACCGGGGTGGACATCTTCCGGATCTTCGACGCCCTCAACGACGTCGACCAGATCGCCCCGGCCATCGCCGCGGTGCGCAAGACCGGCACCGCCGTGGCCGAGGCCGCCCTGTGCTACACCGGCGACCTCTCCGACCCGGCCGAGGATCTCTACACGCTGGACTACTACCTGGGTCTGGCCCAGCGCATGGTGGACGCCGGGGCGCACATCCTGGCCATCAAGGACATGGCCGGGCTGCTCCGGCCGGCCGCTGCCCGCACCCTGGTCACGGCGCTGCGGGAACGCTTCGACGTGCCGGTGCACCTGCACACCCATGACACCGCCGGCGGCCAGCTGGCCACCCTGCTGGCCGCCGCGGAGGCCGGGGTCGACGCCGTCGTCGTCGCCACCTCCTCCATGGCCGCCACCACCTCTCAGCCGCCGGCCTCCGCGCTGGTGGCCGCGCTGGAGCACACCGAGCGCGACACCGGCCTGGGGCTGGAGGCCGTGGCCTCGCTGGAGCCCTACTGGGAGGCGGTGCGCGCCATCTACAAGCCCTTCGAGTCCGGGCTGCCCAGCCCCACGGGACGCGTCTACCGCCACGAGATCCCCGGCGGCCAGCTCTCGAACCTGCGGCAGCAGGCCATCGCGCTGGGACTGGGTGAGCGCTTCGAGGACATCGAGGACATGTACCACGCCGCGGACACGATGCTGGGCCGGCTGGTGAAGGTGACGCCGTCGTCGAAGGTGGTCGGTGACCTGGCGCTGCAGCTGGTGGGCATGGGGGTGGATCCCGCTGAGTTCGAGGCGGCGCCGCAGAGCTTCGACCTGCCGGACTCGGTCATCCAGTTCCTGGCCGGACAGCTGGGCGACCCGCCCGGCGGCTGGCCCGAGCCGTTCCGCTCCAAGGCGCTGGAAGGCCGCACCGTCCGTCCGCTGGACGAGGATCTCACCGACGAGGACCGGGCCGGGCTGGCCGGGGACTCCGCGACCCGCCAGGCCACGCTGAACCGGCTGCTGTTCCCGGGCCCGACCCGGGACTACGAGGCCGCCCGCGACGCCTACGGGGACGTGATGGTCCTGCACACCCGGGACTTCCTCTACGGTCTGCGCCGCGGCGAGGAGCACACCATCTCCCTGGGCAAGGGCGTCCGGCTGCTGGTGACCCTGCAGTCCGTCTCCGAGCCGGACGAGAAGGGCCTGCGCACCGTGATCTGCGCGCTCAACGGCCAGCCCCGGCCCCTCGTGGTCCGCGACGAGTCCGTGGAGGCCACCGTGCACACCGCGGAGAAGGCCGACGCCGCGGTCCCCGGCCAGGTCGCCGCGCCCTTCGCCGGAGCCGTCTCCCTGCTCGTGGAGGAGGGCCAGACCGTGGAGCCGGGACAGAACATCGCCACCATCGAGGCGATGAAGATGGAGGCCGCGATCACCACCCCGGTGGGCGGCACCGTGGCCCGCACCGTGCTCAACGGCGTGCAGCAGGTCGACGGCGGCGACCTCCTGGTGGTGGTCGAGCCGGCCTGAGGGCCGGGCGACGGTCGAGCCGCGCCCTTCCGCACTCTCCCCGTCCAGTGGCGATTCACTGCCGCTCAGGCGCCGATTCCGTCGGCCAGCGGCAGTGAATCCGCCACGCGTCGATTCCGATGCTGGTGGTGGGGAAGGTGTTGAATTGGGAGCATGAACTCTCCGCAGGCCAGCCGTCCCCTCGCCGCCCCTGACCACGAGGCCGCCCGCGCCCTCTGGGACCAGTACGCGCAGGTCCACCCGGCGGCCGCGTCCGCGAGCCCTGACTTCCTGGTCGATCAGTTCGGTGACCATGCCGAGCTGGCCGACGAGCTGCTGGACCTGGTGCGCGCGGGGCACAAGACCGCCACCGCCAGTCTGCTGTCCGAATACGTCTGGGAGGGTGAGGCCCCACCCGGGATCGGCGCCCACACGGTGTTCTGCGACGGCGACGGCGACCCTCGGGTGATCGTACGGACCACCGGCCTCGCGCTGGCCGGCTTCACCGACGTCGACGCCGACCACGCCTGGGCGGAGGGCGAGGGCGACCGCAGCCTGGCGCATTGGCGCACTGAGCATCGACGCTTCTGGGAGCGCGTCTGCGCGGCCGCCGGTCGCAGCTTCAGCCCCGACATGGAGGTGCTCATGGAGCGCTTCGAGGTCGTCTGGTCCGATGCCGAGGGGTGAGGATACTCTGGCAGGCATGCCGACCGGAGAGAGCCCCCCGACCGCCTCTGCCCGCACGCTCTCCCCGATCGCCGCGGGGTTCCTGGAGGACCTGCGCGGCTGGACGCCGGTCTCGCCCGCCCAGCGCCGTCTCCAGCAGGACTACGTGGACCTGGCGGCACAGGGCGATGAGGCCTTCCGCCGTCGGCCGCGGCCCGAGCACCTCACCGCCAGCTGCTTCATCTTCGACGACACGCTCACCCAGGTGCTGCTGTGCTTCCACGGCAAGGGCCGGTTCTGGGTGCAGCTGGGCGGCCACATCGAGGACGCCGACGACTCCGTGCCGGAGGCCGCCTTCCGGGAAGCCGCCGAGGAGAGCGGCCTGACCACCCTGCGGCCCCTGCGCCGCACGCCGGTGGACCTCAACGTGCACCCGCTGGGCTCCGGATTCTCCCACTGCACCGCCCACTGGGACGTCGGCTATGCGGCGATCGCCCCACGGGACGCGCGCATCGTGGTCAGCGAGGAGAGCGAGGACGTCGCCTGGTGGCCGGTGGACCGTATGCCGGCCAACGCGGCCGACGAGTTCGACGTCCGTCTGCACACCGTGCTCACCGAGCTCGGCGTGAGCTGAGGGCCGGCACGCGCGCTCGCCGGCTCAGCCGCGCAGCTTCGCGAGGAAAGCACGCCCGGCACCGCGGAGCCGCAGCCGGCCGGGGTCGGTGTGGAGCAGCTGGGCTCCGCGGCCGGCAGTGCGGGGACCGCTCGTCGGCGACGAGACGGTGAACGTCCCGTCGAGGACGATCAGCACGCTGGGTCCCGGGGTCGCGACCTCCGTGTCCCCGGTGATCTCCATCAGCTCGAAGGGCGCCTGCTCCTGTCCCTCCGGGCGGTGGGCCAGCAGATGCTCCTCCAAGGGCATGGGAGCGGTGGGGCGGGGCCGCCCCGGCGTGAGGTCTGCGATGCGGAGCAGCTCCGCGACGTCGAGGTGTTTGGTGGTCAGTCCGCCGCGCAGCACGTTGTCGCTGGGACCCATGAGCTCCACGCCGAGGCCCTGCACGTAGGCGTGGAGGACGCCGGCCGGCAGCCACAGCGACTCCCCCGCCCGCAGGGTCAGGTGGTGGAGCATCACCGCCACGGCGATCCCCGGATCCCCGGGGTGAGCGGCCTGCAGGCGACGGATGAGGTCCCACGGGGCGAGCTCCTCGGCGTCGACGGACCGCGGCGCCGCCTCGGCGGCCAGCAGGGCCGGCACGACTCCGGCGGCCTCCTCCGCGGTGAGCAGCCAGGCGACCACCGCCCCGAGGTGCGTCCGACCGTCGTCGACCTGCTGGAGGTGCGCTCGCCAGCGGCTCAGCGCCTGCACGTGCCCCGGCGTCTCCTGCTCCGCCGCCTCATGCTCCCGGGGGACCCGGGTCGATGACGGCGTCGACGATGCCGAGGATCTGCGCGGTCTCCTGGAATCCGCAGAGCGCCTGGAAGCCGTCCTCGAGGGCGACGATCATCTCCGGCTTCGGCCGGGGGTCACGGTAGTTCCGGTGCGCGGCGTCGATCGGGATGCCGGCAGCCTCCTCCCGGGAGAAGCCCACCTCTGCCTCAGCGGCAGAGGGATGAGCCTGCAGTGAGAGCGGCCTGTCGGCGGCCAGGATCTTCAGGAGGAACTGCAGATGAGATCCTGTGCTCTGCTCCCACTCGTGGACGTCGCTCCATCGAGAGTCATCGAGGATCCGGCTGGGGGCCTTCGGGTGGGCGCCCAGCCATAGCTCGGCCTCACGGCCTGCCACACCAGGACGCCCCAGCAGAGCAGAGATCCGTCCGGGAGAGCCCCAGTCGTAGGGCATGCACCGGTTGTCGATCCTCAGCAGCGTCATGACGCAGACTCCTGGCGCCGGGCGACGGAGATGAGATCGCGCAACGGGTGGCCCTCCGGCAGCTCGGCCATGAGTGCGGAGCCCTCCACACCATCGACCTCCGGGCTGAGCAGTCGCGCCTGGGGCACCGTGTCCGCCAGGCAGCCCCGGAATGCGCGGAGAACTGCAGGGGAGACGAAGACTCCTCCGATGGCTGCCACCTGGGTGGGATCGTCCCCCTGTGGCTCCTCCACGCGACGCAGGGCCGTCCCGGCGGTATGGGCGAGCTCGCGGCCGGCCTGCGCGCAGATCTCAGCGCAGACGGCGTCCGATTCAGCGAGTCGGGACACCTCTGCGGCGAAGGATGCCACCGTGCTCACCCGCTCCGGGTCGTTCTGCAGCTGCACGTAGGCGCTCTCCAGGTCCGGCCATCGTGCAGCGGCCACTTCCCGGAAGGCCGTCGACGGACCGCGCCCGTCGTGGTCGCGCATCGCCGCGTCCAGCGCAGCTCGGCCGATCCAATAGGCGCTGCCTGCATCGCCCATGATGTTGCCCCAGCCATCGACGCGGGCCACCCGCACCCGCCCCACGCCGAGGGCGACGGTACCGGTGCCCGCTGCGACGACTGCTCCGCAGGAAGCACCCAGCGCACCGAGGGCGGAGGTCACCGAATCATGCGCCAGGCGAACTTCACGAGCGTCGAGGTCCCCGGGAAGCTCCAACAGCAGGCCGGCATCCGCGTCGGGGCGTGTGAGGCCGGTGACCCCAAGAGCGACGACCGCGTCCTCTCCCAGCTCATTGAGGGCGTGGGCGATGAGGACTCGCAGCTGCGGCACCAACGGGCGGTCAGTCTGCACGCCGCCGAGCCGGAATCGCCGCTCGGACCTGAAGACGTCACGGATCAGAACCTTGGTGCTGGTCTGACCCACATCCATGGCGACAAGCGGAGCACCGGGCGCAGCAGCCCGGACCGGCTCGAGCGGACGCCGTCGGACAGTGGTCATGGACTCAGCTCCTCACAGTCAGCCTCCGGGCAGCGGGAAATCACGCCGGCCGGATTGATGACATCGTAGGACATCGAGTGATCCACAACAAGACGTGAAGCTCCATGGACGCACGCCACGCGCAGCATTCCTACGCCCAATGTGGACCGCATCTCGTCTCATGACCTGCGAATGCTTGCTCTCCCCCTCGTCAGCGCATCACCAGAAATCCAGCCCAGCTGTCACTGTCCCACGTGGTCTTCACTGGACATCTCGCCGCAGCAGATCTCATCCATGTCCACAGGTTCAATCAGCCGCTGTGGCCCGCCCAGGCGCTGCTGGTGCACCTCATCGAGGCCTGAGGGTGACCCTGGGCAGACATGACAGGGGCGGGACCACCCGAAGGTGGTCCCGCCCCTATCAGCGGTCCGGATCAGCCGATGCTGATCACGGATGCGTCGTCACCAGGACGACTTGGTGATGCCGGGCAGCTCGCCGTTGTGCGCCATGTTGCGGAAACGGATGCGGGAGATGCCGAACTTCTGGAAGGTGCCGCGCGGACGGCCGTCGATGGAGTCGCGGTTCCGGACTCGGATCGGGCTGGCGTCACGGGGCAGCTTCTGCAGGCCCACGCGGGCGGCCTCGCGCTCCTCGTCGGAAGCGTTCGGGTCCACGAGGGTCTTCTTGAGCTGAGCGCGCTTCTCGGCGTAGCGCTCGACGATGACCTTGCGCTGCTCGTTCTTTGCGATCTTGGACTTCTTGGCCATGATCAGCGCTCCTCTCGGAAGTCGACGTGCTTGCGGACGACCGGGTCGTACTTCTTCAGCACGATGCGGTCGGGGTTGTTACGGCGGTTCTTCCGGGTCACATAGGTGAACCCGGTGCCGGCCGTCGACTTCAGCTTGATGATGGGACGTACGTCCTTGTCCTTGGCCATTAGAGCTTCTCACCCTTCTCAATCAGCTCGGCGACGACGGCGTCGATGCCGCGGGCATCGATGGTCTTGATGCCCTTCACGGACAGGGTCAGCGTGACGTGACGCCCCAGCGAGGGCACCCAGTAACGCTTCTTCTGGATGTTCGGGTCGAACCGCCGCTTGGTGCGGCGGTGCGAGTGGGAGATGCTGTGGCCGAACTGCGGCCCCACTCCGGTTACCTGGCAACGTGCTGCCATGATCACTCCTCCAACATAAGTACGAAAATATCTCCGGGCGGAGCCCGCGAGCACACAGTTCTCCCAGGTCAGACCCAGGATGGCCGTGCAGTCGTTGAGCCGAGTCCCGCCACCAGCTATGACACCGTGACTTACGAGGACGGACCAGGCTGGGTGAGATCCAACCGAAGTGCCTTCACATCGTGGACGAAAGACGGTGGTGCTTGTCTTGTGGTGCGCTGGAATCCAGGCTTCACAATCCACCGGGCTGCTTTCCGGAGCCGAGCCCCGTCCTTCCTCCGGGCGAGGACCTGAGCATCTCGGGTCCTGCACCCCTCGGGCACACGTGAGCACAGCACAGCACGGCTTGCGACTGTCCATAGTAGCCCGCCGACGGCGTCTCGGCAAAGCGAGGCGTGCAGGATCACATCCCCGGCACGCCGGCGATCACGGGCTGCCGACCCGACCTCAGCTCAGTCGCTCGAGGACCATCGCCATACCCTGGCCGCCTCCGACGCACATGGTCTCCAGACCGTACTGACCGTCGGTGCTGCGCAGACCGTTGAGCAGGGTCGCGGTGATGCGCGCCCCGGTCATGCCGAAGGGGTGCCCCACGGCGATCGCGCCACCGTGGACGTTGAGCTTCTCCCACGGCACGCCGAGCTCCTTGGCGGAGGGGATGACCTGCGCGGCGAAGGCTTCGTTGATCTCCACCAGGTCGACGTCGTCGATGCTCAGGCCGGCGCGGCCCAGCGCCTGACGACTGGCCTCCACCGGCCCGAGTCCCATGATCTCCGGGGACAGCCCGGACACCCCGGTGGAGACGATCCGCGCCAGCGGGGTCAGGCCGAGCTCGCGCGCCTTGGCGTCGCTCATGATGACCAGTGCGGCGGCGCCGTCGGTGAGCGGGCAGGCGTTGCCGGCGGTGACGGTGCCGTCGGGCCGGAACACCGGGTCCAGCCCGGACAGCGCCTCAGCGGTGACACCGGGGCGGGGGCTGTCGTCGGCGTCGACGGTGCCGCCGTCGGGCAGGGCGAGCGGGGTGATCTCGCGGGCGAAGAACCCCTCGGCGATGGCCTTCTCGGCGCGGTTCTGGCTGAGCTGGGCGAACTCGTCCTGCTCGGCGCGGGAGACTCCGGTGTGCTGGGCGACGTTCTCTGCGGTCTGCCCCATGGAGATGTAGGCGTCGGGCAGAGCACCGTCTTCCCGCGGGTCGTGCCAGGTGGTCCCCCCTTCGGCGGCCTTCGCGGTGCGAGCCGTGGCCTCGGCGAAGCGGGGGTTCTCCAGCTCGGCACCGGGGATCCAGTCCGAGGTGCCCTGGGCGAACCGGCTGACGGCCTCGACGCCGGCAGAGACGAAGACCTCCCCCTCCCCTGCCTTGATGGCATGGAAGGCCATGCGGGTGGTCTGCAGGCTGGAGGAGCAGTACCGGTTGACGGTGGTGCCCGGCAGGTGGTCCATGCCGGCGAGCACGGCGACGATGCGGGCCAGATTGAATCCCTGCTCTCCGCCGGGGAGACCGCAGCCGAGCATGAGGTCGTCGATGTCGCGGGGGTCGAGCTCCGGAACCTGGGCCAGGCCGGCCTGGACCATCTGGGCGGTCATGTCGTCGGCGCGCAGATCCACCAGGGATCCCTTGCGGGCCCTTCCGATGGGCGAGCGGGCCACGGACACGATGACAGCTTCAGGCATGATGTGATCTCCCTCTCAGAACGATAGTGACTACACAGTAACATCGCGGAGAGGCGTCACCCCAGCCCGCCCGGCGAGGCCGCGCAGCACATGGCGCACCGTGCCGACCGCCGGCGACTCGCACAGACTGCCTCGGGTGCGCAGCACGATGGTGCGACGCAGTGCGGTCCCGCCCAGCTCGACGGCGACCACCTGCGCCGGATCGGCCCGCACCGAGGAGAAGCTCAGCCGCGGCATCACCGTGATCCCCACCCCCGCCGCGACCAGCGCCACCGCGGCGCCGTAGTCCTGGGTCTCATACTGGAAGCCGGGCGTGAAGCCCGCCGCCGCACACGCCTCCAGCAGGATCAGCCGGCACGTGCCCAGCGTCAGATCGTTGTCCACCCAGCGCTCGACGGCGAGCTCCTCCAGATCCACCGCCTGCCGCCCCGCGAGCGGATGGTCCCTGGGCACCACCGCCACATAGGGCTCGGTGAGCAGCGCCTCGACGTCGAAGCCCGGCCGGGCCGGCAGGTCACGGTGGGCCACGCAGATCTCGACGTCGACGTCGTCGTCACGCCCCTGCACCGCCTCCCAGAGCCGCAGGTCCAGGCGGAGATCCCGGAACTCGTCGGAGAGCGCCGCGACGACGGACGGGATCCAGGTCACCCCCACCGAAGCGATGTGCGAGATCACCAGAGAACCGGTCCGCCCCTCCCGCAGATCCACCGCGAGGGCCTCCAGCCGAGCGGCCTGCCCGAGCAGGCGATCTGCCTCCTCGGCGAAGCGTCGCGCCACCCCGGTGGGCGCCAGTCCGCGCCCGTTGCGGGTGAAGAGTTCGAGACCGGTGTCCTTCTGCAGGGCCTGCAGCTGCTGGCTCACCGCTGACGGCGTATAGCCGAGGCTCTCTGCGGCCGCGTGGACGGAGCCTGCGGCGAGCACCGCGCGGAAGGTCCGAAGCCGGATCAGATCGATCATCCCTGCATCATAAAGCGCTGCTGAACGATCATCCAGAGATGTTCGCTTGTGCTGTCGATTCCGGCGCGGAAGGATCATCCCCATGACCCGCCTGATGAATGCACCGACGGCACGCGCCGCGGAGTCCCCGACGCACCGGCCATCCGGCACACTCCGGACCCGGCTGGCAGCCCCGGCCGCCGTCGCCACCACCGTGGTGCTGTGGGCCTCCCCTTTCGTGATCATCCGGTGGGTGGCCCCGGTGTTCTCCCCCGGCCCGCTGGCGCTGATCCGACTGCTGGCCGGCGTCGCCGCGCTCACGGTGCTGGTGATCCTGCTGCGTCGGCACACCCTGAGGATGCCCGGCCCGCGGGCGCTGTTGGTCATCGCTCTCTACGGCGTGCTGTGGTTCGCCGCCTACACCGTGGTCCTCAACCACGCAGGCCATCTTCTCGACGCCGGCACCATGGCGATGGTCGTGAACCTCTCGCCGGTGCTGGTGGCCGCAGGAGCCGGCCTGTTCTTCCGGGAGGGTTGGCCGCGCTCCCTGTTCGCCGGGATGGCCGTGGCTCTGGCGGGCATCGCGGTGATCACCCTGGCCGCCGGGGACGGACGGATCTCCCTGCTGGGAGTGGTGCTGGCACTGGTGGCCGCCGCCGTCTACGCCGTCGCCATGCTGCTGCAGCGGGCCGTGCTCCCGGACACGGATCCGCTGACCATCGTCTGGCTGGGCTGCGTGGCGGGCACCCTGGCAGTCCTGCCGTTCGCGGGGCAGACGTGGGCCGAGCTGCAGGACGCACCGGCCGCCGCCGTCGGCGGGGCGGCATTCATGGGAGTGGGCGCCACCGCGCTGGGATTCTGGCTGTGGGCCTTCGCCCAGACCCGGATGCCGACGGGACGTCTGGCCGCCTGCTCCCTCGCAGTGCCCGCCGTGGCGGTGCTGATGTCCGCGGTCGCCTCCGGCGAGGTGCCCACCGTGTTGGCGATCATCGGCGGGACGACCTGCCTGGTCGGCGTGGCGATCGCCCAGCTGGGCCGCCGCTGAGCCCCGCCCGCTCCTGACTGCTCAGCGCACGCCGGCCCAGGTGAAGAACTGCTCGGCAGCCAGCACGGGCTTGCCGTACTCCTGGGCCTTGCGGGCCTTGCCCGACTGGGTCCCCAGCTCGGCCACCACCAGGACGTCGCAGCGCGTCTTGGTGACGGTCGCGACCGGGGCGAGGCCTCGATCGGCGGCGAGCGCGGTCATCTGGTCGCGGGACCACAGCCGACCGTCAGCGGAGACCGCCTCCCCGGTGAAGCAGATGCGCGTGCCAGGCTGCAGCAGCTCGTCCGGAGCCTCTCGTGACCCCACCGTCGCGGCGAGCCTCTCGGGAGCCACGAGCTCGCGGCCCAGCAGCCGGCCGGCCCGCTCCAGGCGCCTGGCCACCTCGTCGGTCAGCTGGGCCCGCGCGGCCGCAGCGGTGAGCTGGTCGGCCACGGTCTGCCGGGCGGCCGCATGCCAGGAGTCGGCGTCGTCGTCCCCGACGACAAGCTCCTCCCCCAGCAGGATCCCACCCGCCTGCCGGCTGACCCCCAGCAGGGCGCCGAGTCCGGGCATCTCCTCGAGGGAGGGCGAGGGCGTCGCCGGGTCGCGGGTCAGCAGGTGGCCCGCGGCCTGCACCGTGTCCTCCGAGGGCTCGAACACCGTGGCCGTGCGGTCCACCACCTCCGGATCCTGGGCCTCGGCCTGCCGCAGATCCTCCAGCACCGCACGGGCCGCCTCCACGGCCCGCCGCGGCGGCCCGGCCCGACGGCGTCGCGGCGCCTCCGCGCCGAAAGGCATGGGTTCCACGTGCCCGAGCCGCTTGAGCTCGAAGTCGATCAGCCCCAATGTGCGGTCCACGTCCTCGGCCACCGGGACATGGCCAGCGAGCGCCGGGGAGAGCACCGCCCAAGCCTCCGCGAGGGTCGGGGCGAGCAGGACGTCCGCGGTGGCGATCTCGTAGGCGGTCCGTGCGTCCCCGAGGTCGCGCTGCGGGTTGACCAGGGTGGACAGTGCCGTGCCGTCCTCGAAGGCAACCGCCAGCTCGACGGGTCGCGGCCGGGACATGCGCCCCTCCTCCCCGATGGTGAGCACCGCGAGCGCGCAGCGCGGCCGCCGTTCCTCCGCGGAGGCGCCGCCGCGCAGGAAACGCAGGATCCTCCGGTCGGTCTTCATGTCCTTCGGGAACACTGGCCGGGTGAGCACCAGGCCGGACAGCGAGGTGACCCGGCTCAGCGCCACGTAGAGCTGCCCGTAGGAGAAGGTACCGCCGGAGAGGTCCACCACCAGGCGGTCGGCCGTCTGCCCC
Organism: Nesterenkonia sp. PF2B19; assembly: GCF_001758425.2. Classification (GTDB taxonomy): domain Bacteria; phylum Actinomycetota; class Actinomycetes; order Actinomycetales; family Micrococcaceae; genus Nesterenkonia; species Nesterenkonia aethiopica. Next base: position 14,090 of record NZ_MDSS02000037.1, read on the forward strand.
TGGCTCTTGTGCACGGTGATCGCCCAGGCCAGTTTGAAGGGCAGCTGGGTGTAGGTGCCCACCACCAGGTGGGTGAGGGTGCCGCCGTGGACCTCGGGGCGGGTGATGTCCCAGGTGTGCGGGCCGACGTCGACCCGGGCTCCATCCCGCAGCACCACACCGACCCGTGGCTCGCCGTCGTCGTCGACCCCCACCTCCACCACATGGCCGAGCGTGCCGTTGACCCAGCGGCCCAGGGGATCATTGGTGAGGAACATGATCTGCGCGCCGACTGCGAAGACCAGCCGCTCCTCCACGGGCCGGTCGAAGCCGTCCTGCTCGCCGCGCAGCACCGCCCGGCAGGCGTGCTCCGGGCCGGGGAGCCGCTCCAGACGACGTCGATTCCGGGACTCAGCGATCCGGTTGGTGGTGGCCAGAGTCAGCCAGAATTCACCCTCGGGCGGCTCGAACTCCGGGTCCACATGCCGGTTGAGGTCCTCCCGGGCGGTGCCCAGCAGCACGCCTTCCCGGATGGAGTTCAGCACCGCGGTGAGGCGGTCATCGCCGAGCTGCCGGAACACGGTGGTCAGTGAGACGGTCGGGAAGTCCTCTGCCCTCCAGCTGTCGGCCGAGAAGAAGTAGGGGGTCTCATAGCGGGTCTCGAAGCGGACGCGCTCGGACTCGGTGACCACCGGCGGCAGCTGCAGCAGGTCGCCCACGAGCACCAGCTGGACCCCGCCCAGCCGCTGCCCGGGGCGCGGGCCGAAGCGCTCGAGCGCGGCGACCAGCTGGTCGAAGAGGTCGGCGCGCACCATGGAGGCCTCGTCGATGATGAGAGTGTCCAGGGCCTTCAGGGTCCCGGCGAAGCGGCCGGGGTAGTACCGGCCGTGGCGGATCTCCTCCAGCGTGATCTGCGGGTGGAAGCCGAAGAGCCGATGGATCGTGTAGCCACCGACGTTCAGCGCGGCGATGCCGGTGGGGGCGGCGACGACGACGGCACGGCCGGAGGGGACGTCGTCGGTCAGGGCCGTCTCGCTCGCCCAGTCCTCACTCACCCAATCCTCACTCGCCCAGTCCTCGGCGGGCTGCGTCCTCTGCGCGGCCGACCCCGTCTCGCAGCGCCGCAGGAACTCCCGGATCAGCGTCGACTTGCCGGTGCCCGCCTTGCCGGTGAGGAACATCGACTCCCCGGCCTCGAGGCGCGCGAGGGCGTCGGAGAACTCCTCGGTGAGGACGATGCGCTGGTCCGACATGAGGGCCTTCCGGGCAGGCTGGGCAGGCTGGGCGGGCTGGGCAGGCTGGGCGGGGTGGTGCTGCAGAGGACGGTGCTTCCCGCGCTCCGGGCGAGTGTATCGACCCAGCCCTCCCGGAAGATCGTCTCTCTGTGAGGAATCGCCCCTCAATCCGGCGACGATCTCTCACGGAGAGACGATGCATGCAGGGACGGCTGAATGATCGGGGTTCACGCGCGTGAGGCAGGACGAAGCCCGGACCGCAGGAGCGATCCGGGCTTCGCAGATGACCCAGCGTGCTGGGCCTGTGGATTCAGTGCCTGTCGAGTCAGTGCTCGTCGTAGTGGTCACCATGCTCGGCGTGCCGGTGACCGTCGTGGACGTAGTCCACGTGGTCCTCATGCTGGACCGCCTCGTGCCCGCAGCCCTCGCCGTGCTGGTGCTCGTCAACTGTGTGCTCTGCTGTCTTGTGGTCGCTCATCGCTGGCCCTTCCGGCCGTCAGTCGGCCGATCTCGTGGTGTCTGGCTCCTGGGCGTGCGCGACGGCGTCGTCGACGATGTGAGACACGTGCTCGTCTGCCAGCTGGTAGCTCACACTCTGCCCTCGGCGATCGGGGGTCACCAGCCCTGCATCCTTCAAGGAGCGCAGGTGCTGCGAGACCAGCGGCTGGGACAGTCCGGTCGCAGCGACCAGCTCCCCCACCGTCAGGGGCGCCTCGCCGAGCAGCCGCAGCAGCCGCAGCCTCGACTCATTGCCGAGCACCTTGAACAGCTGGGCAGCCTCCGAGAGGCCCTGATCGTCACGCACATCTCCACCTCACCAGATATATCAAGACATTGCAATATGTTTATTGAGAGGCGATCTCATCACGCCGCACGAGATGCCAGCCTCACTCGGCCCGCCGGGCCAACAGCTCGGCCAGATGGATGGCCTCGACGTCGGCAAGGTCGTCGAGCTGGATGCGGCAGGACATGCCGTCGGCCAGGACGACGGTCTCCCCGGCGGAGGCGCCGTCGTCGGGGAACGCGTCGCGGACCGCAGGCAGCACATGCGTCTCGGCCACCGCCACGCTGACCTCGTAGTGGCCGGCCTCCACGCCGAAGTTGCCGGCCAGGCCGCAGCAGCCGGGCACCGCAGTCACCTGGGCGCCGGCCTGCTCCAGCAGCGCCTGATCCGCCCGCCACCCGATGACGGCGCGCTGGTGGCAGTGCGGCTGCGCCACGACCCGCACACCGCTGAGGTCCGGCAGCTGGATCCGGCCCTCGTCCACGAGCCGATGCACCAGCTCCGCGAAGGTCAGCACCCCGTCCGCCACGGTCCGGGCCTCGGGCCGATGGGAGAGCTGCACCAGGTCGCTGCGCAGTGTGGCCGTGCAGGAGGGCTCCAGTCCGATCACCGGCACGCCGGACTCCACCGGGTCCAGCAGCGCATCCACGGCCTCGTCCACCAACCGACGGGCCTGGTCCAGCTGGCCGGTGGTGATCCACGGCAGCCCGCAGCAGCCCTTGCGCTGCAGCACCTGCACCTCCAGGCCCTGGGACCGCAGGAACTCCAGGGCCGCGAGGCCGGACTGCGGGAAGAAATGGTCCGTGAAGGAGTCCGCCCACACCCAGACGTCCGGGGCGGAGCGAGATCCGCCTCCCTGCTCCCGCCGAGCGGCGGCCCGGCGCAGCGTCTGATGCGCGAAGGCCGGGACGTCCCGACGCCGGTCGATGCCGGCGGTCCACTTCGCCACGGCCGCCAGAGGCGGGACCTTCATCATCGCGTTGACCAGCGGCGCCACCGGGGAGGCCAGTCGTGCCCAGAACGGCATCCGCCCCAGGATGTAATGGGAGCGCGGACGCAGCCGCCGACGTCGCCCGGAGCCGTCGGGGCGGGCCGTCCCCCCGACGTCGTAGGTCTGGTACAGCGCCTCGGACTTATAGGCGGCCATGTCCACCCCGGCCGGGCAGTCCGAGGCGCATCCCTTGCAGGACAGGCACAGATCGAGGGCCTCATGCACGGCCGGGTCCGCGAGCCCGTGCACCAGACTGCCGTCCAGGGCCTCCTGGAGGATGCGGCCTCGCCCCCGGGTGGAGTCCTTCTCCTCCTTGGTCGCCAGATAGGAGGGGCACATGACCGACGGCGTCGTCGGCGCCACGCACTTCCCGACCCCCGAGCAGCGGTGCACGGCCGCGCCGAAGTCACCCGCGTCGTGAGTGTGCCGCATCCCCGGCCAGGGCAGCTCCCGGGTGGCCTGGGTGGGTCGCAGGTCCTCGGTGTGCGGGGCGGGATCGGTGATGATCCCGGGGTTCAGCAGGTTCTCCGGGTCGCAGATCCGCTTGGCGCGGGCGAACAGGTCCAGGGAGGTCTGGTCATACATGTACGGCAGCAGCTCGGAACGCACCCGGCCGTCGCCGTGCTCCCCGGACAGCGAGCCCCCATAGGCGGCCAGACGTTCCGCGCAGGTACGCATGAACTCCGCGAACACTCTCGTGCTGCCGGGGTCCCCGTGGGTGAAGGGGAAGTCGATCCGGCAGTGGATGCAGCCGTCCCCGAAATGCCCGTACGGGTAGCCCTGCAGGCCGAAGTCGACCATGAGCTCCTCGAACTCGCGCATCCAGGCACCCAGATGCTCGGGCGGAACGGCGGCGTCCTCCCAACCGGAGTGCGCGGGGGTGTCCAGACTGATCCCGGCCAACCCGGCGCCGTCCTCCCGGATGCGCCACAGGGCGGCGGCCTGGACGGCGTCGTCGATCAGGGCGGAGTCCACGCAGCCGGAGGCCGCCCGGACGGTGGCGATGACGTCGTCGGCGTCGTCCCCGGCAGCCTCCACGAACAGCCAGCTCTGGCCCTCCGGCAGGGGCGGCACCTGTCTTCCGGCCCCACGGACCAGCGCCACCAGCCGGGAGTCCATGCCTTCGCAGGCGATGAGTCGGCCCGGCGCCGCGGCGAGCAGCTGCGGCACGGCGTCGGCGGCCTCGGCCACCGAGTGGTAGCCCAGCACGATGAGCAGCCGGTGCGGATGGTCGGCCACCAGGTTCACGGTGGCCTCCAGGACCGTGCCCAGCGTGCCCTCGGTGCCGACCAGGAAGCGGTCGATGCGCCCGCGGTTCTCCGGCAGCAGGTGCTCCAGCGAGTAGCCGCTGACCTGCCGGTCGAAACGGCCGAAGTGGGTGCGCACATGGCCCAGGTCCGTCTCCACCAGGCGCAGCAGCTGCTCCGCGGTGGAGCCAGACGAGGCGAGGCCGGCGCCGAAGGTGCCGACCTCCCCGTTGCCGAACAGCACGGTGGCGGCCTCCACGTTGTCCGCGGTGCGCCCGTAGCCCAGCGCCCGGGAGCCGCAGGCGTTGTTGCCGATCATCCCGCCGATCGTGCACCGCGTGTGGGTGGAGGGGTCGGGGCCGAAGCGCAGCCCGTGGCCGGCGGCGGCCGCTGCAGCCGGGCGTGCACCACTCCGGGCTCCACCCGGGCGGTGCGGTGGCCTCCGGGTCGATCTCCAGGATGCGGTCCAGGTCCCGGGTGTCGACGACGAGGCCGGGGCCCACGGCGTTGCCGGCGATCGAGGTGCCGGCACCGCGCAGGGTGACCGGCACCCCCGTGGCCCGGGAGACCTCCTGGACGGCGTGGAGCTCGTCCACATGCTGGGGCCGGGCCACCACCTGGGGCACCACCCGGTAGAGGCTGGCGTCGGAGGAGTACATGCCGCGGGCCAGGGCGGAGTCGTCGACCCGACTGACGCCGGCGCGTCGCAGGCGCGGGCGGCGACCTCGGCGCCGGCGGAGGCGTCTCCCGCCCGGGCTTCGGCGTCGGATGGCACAGTCGAGGTCACGTCGTCGTCTCCTTTCGCCGCGCGGGTCCGAACCTACCGGACCGCGGGCCGCTCGGCGGCTGGATCAGTCCTCCCCGGCACGGGCGAAGGCCAGAAACTCGCCGCGGGCCCCGTCCATCCAGATCGACTGGCAGGCCTCGGCCATCACGTCCAGCCCGTCCACCACGGTGGCGAACACGTTGCCCGGCACCCACCCCTGGTCCCCGTTGATGAGCAGGTTGTTCCGCCCATAGAACAGGGCGAGGTCGATGAGCTCCGGGCGATCCCGCACTCCGGCGGAGGCCTCGTAGCCGTAGCCGGGGTTGCCGAGGTCGTCAGCGTCGAAGTGGAACCAGCACACGTCCCCGGGGATGGGAGTGACGGTGGTGTTCTCCTTGCCCGGGTCCTGCGCGGAGAAGACCGGCAGCAGGGCGTAGATCTCGTTGCGGGCGTACTTGCCGTGGTAGACCTGTCCGTCCAGCGGGAGCGCCTCCCACACCGCCGCACAGGTGCGGGGCGCGACGTCGTCGAGCAGGCGGGCCGTGCAGCTCACGCCCCGGGTGGTCAGAGTCAGGCTGATGTAGCGGGCCATGGTGCTCCTCGCCTCCTTCTGCGGCTCGTACCGGTCCTCGTCTCAGGCTCCCAGAACTGCGGGCTCCACCGGACGGACGAACCGCTCCCCGGAGGCCTTCTCATAGGCCCGGGCGGCACGCAGTACCAGGCGGTCCTGGGTGCGGGCCCCGACGATCTGCAGCCCCACCGGCAGGCCGTCGGCGGCCACTCCGCAGGGCACCGACGCCGCCGGCTGCTGGGTCATGTTGAACGGATAGGTGTAGGGGGTCCAGGAGGTCCACAGATCAGAGGGCCACCCGTCAGGCGCCTGACGGGTCTTGTCGAAGGCCGTGATCGGCATCGTCGGGGTGACCAGCAGGTCATAGCGCTCGTGGAAGGTCCCCATGCGCACGCCCAGATCCATCCGGGTCGCCGTGGCACCCAGATAGTCCAGGGCGCTGGCGTCGCCGTACTGCTCGATGCCGGCACGCAGGCCCGGGTCCACATGGTCCACCGCACCGGGCCCGAAGGCCTCCAGCACCTTGGCGGCCCCGGTGAACCAGAGGATGTGGAAGTCCTCCACCGGGTCCTCAAAGCCGGGATCGACCTCCTCCACCACTGCGCCGGCACCCTCGAGCACCCCGACGGCCTCGGTGACCAGCCGTTCCACCTCTGGGTCGTTCTCCCCGAACCCGAGGGTCCGGGAGTAGGCGATGCGCAGTCCGGCGACCCCGTCCTCGAGTCCGTCGAGGTACGAGCCGACAGGGCTGGGGAGCGCCGCCCAGTCGCGGGCGTCGAAGCCGGCGATGATGTCCATCAGCAGCGCCGCGTCGGTGACGGTGCGCGTCATCGGACCGGCATGGGCCAGCGTCCCGAAGGGCGAGGCCGGGTACATCGGCACCTGCCCATAGGTGCCCTTCAGCGCGACCGTCCCCGTGAACGAGGCCGGGTATGCGCACCGACCCGCCGGCATCGGTGCCCACCGCCCAGGGGGCCATGCCGGCGCCGACGGCCGCCGAGGCACCTCGGAGGAGGCCGCCCGCCGTGGTGGACGGGTCCCACGGGTTGCCGGTGGCGCCGCAGCGGATGCTGTCCGTGGTGCCCTTCCAGGCGAACTCCGGGGTGGTCGTCTTCCCGACCAGCACCGCGCCGACCTCTCGGAGCCGCGCCACGCAGGGAGCGTCCACGTCCCACGGGCCGTCCTCCCCGATGAGCGTGGAGCCCTTGAACGTCGGCCACCCGCGGGTGAGGAACATGTCCTTGATGGAGGTCGGCACGCCGTCGCCGGGGCCGAGCGTCTCGCCGGTCTGCCAGCGGCGCGCGGAGGCCTCCGCGGAGGCCCGGGCGGACTCGGGGTCCACAAGCACGAAGGCGTTGAGGGCGTCGTCGTGCCGGGCGATCTGCTCCAGCACCGCCTCCGTGGCGTCCACCGGGGTGAACTCCCCGGCCCGGTAGCCTGCGATGAGCTCGGCGGCGGTGAGCTCCGCGAGGCTGCGCGTGGTCCGAGTCTCCGTCATGGTGACCTCCTGTGTGCCGGTGGTGGGCGACGTCGTGTCCGGGCGGCCCCGGGCCGTGTCAGGACTGGGGGCGGGGCACGTACCCCTTGTGCTTGTCGACGACGTTGTGCAGCTCCTCGCCGTCGAGCCAGCGGCGCGCGTTGTCCAGGAACTGCTCAGCGAGCGCGTCGCGCCAGCCGATGACGTCTCCGGACATGTGGGCGGAGATCAGCACGTCCTCGCGGTCCCACAGCGGCGAGTCCTGGGGCAGCGGCTCCTGGTCGAAGACGTCGAGGGTGGCGAACCCGAGGGGCCCGTCCTCCAGGGCGTCCACCAGGGCTGCCTCGTCCAGGGTCTCTCCACGGCCGATGTTGATCAGATGGGCTCCCTCGGCGGCGGCGGCGAGGACCTCGGCGTCCAGCAGACCAGTGGTCTGCGGGGTCAGCGGGGCGGCGTTGACGACGATGTCGGCCGCGCCGATGTGGGCGGCGAGGTCGTCGCTGGCGACCACGGTGCCGAAGTCGGGGTCCTGCTCGCGTGCCGTGCGTCCTGCGGCGAAGACCTCGACGTCGACGGCGCGCAGCAGGGCGGCGATCTCCCGGCCGATGGCGCCGGTGCCGATGACCAGGGCGGTGAGCCCTCCGACGCGCTGGGTCTCGCGATGCTCCCAGGTCCTGCGCTGCTGACGGCGCAGACTGCCGGGCATGTCCTTGGCGCGGGCCAGCACCGCGCCGAGCACGTACTCGGCGATGGGCCGGTCGAAGATCCCCTGGGCGTTGGTGACGACGACGTCCGAGTCCGCCAGCTCGTCGAACATCAGCTTGTCCACGCCGGCGGCGGCCACGTGGATCCAGTCCAGGGAGTCGGCGGCGTGCCAGGCCTCAGAGACGGCGCGTGAGAAGAAGTCCCACAGGAAGAGCGCGTCGGCCCCGGGCAGGGCATCGGCGAGATCGGCGGCGGTGGCGGTGCGGATCTCCGCCCGGTCCTGCAGCTCATCCAGGCCCGGGGGCACGGCGTGCGGGACGTCGTCGTCGGGACACAGGACGGTGATGACCGGCAGGGACTCCGCCATCCGTCACCTCGCTTCCTCCAGCGGCGTGCTGAGCATGCTCCGCGGGTCCGTGATCCTGCGATCCGGCACCTGCGCTCAGATGGTCGTGCGGCCCGCCGGGAAGCCGTCTGACGTGGACCTCCGGATGGCCGCAGGGGACTCTCCCCGGGGTCTTCCCGGGGCGGGGCCCGTGCCGCTATGCTAGGGAGACCTCACGAAGATTGTCAACAATCTTGTAGGAGCTGATCGCACCGTCTCAGATTGGAGCGGCCATGGCGCTCACCCCCTCCTCCGGACGCGTCCGGACGACTCTCCCCGATCACCCCGAACCTCCCGCAGACCCGGCCGCAGTCCCCTCGGATCTGAGCTCGGACCTCCCCCTGGCCGGCGCTCCCGGAATCGCGCCGGGACTCGTCCCGGAGGGCCACCCGCAGCCCGAGGACGCAGGATCGGGCCGGCAGATGCCGGCGGTCGGCGTCGTCGTCCCCTATGACATGGCCCTGGACCGCGAGCTGCGAGCCTTCACCCATGATGAGCGGGGCGCCGAACAGCTGGACCTGCTGTTCACCCGCACCCGGCATGAGTCGCTGGCCGTCACGGTCAAGCAGGCGCGGGCGATCTCCCGCCCGAAGGCCATCGCCGAATGCGTCCGGGCGGTCTCCGCCGTGGTCCCCTCCGGCTATGTCTACGCCTGCACCTCCGGCAGCTTCGTCCGGGGCCTCTCGGGTGAGCGCACCCTGCTGCGCGCCATGGCCGCCGCCGGCGGAGCCCCCAGCTTCACCACCTCAGGCGCCCTGCTGGCCGCGGTGCGCGCCTTGGGCGCCCGCACCATCGCCGCGGCCACCCCGTACGACGACGCCATCACCGCCCAGTTCGCCGCATTCTTCGCCGAAGCGGGGGTCCACCTCATGAGCAGCTCCAATCTGGGGCTGAACGGCCGCATCTGGGAGGTCCCCGCCGAACGGACCTACCAGCTGGTGCGGCAGGCGGGCTCGGACCAGGCGGACGCCGTCGTGGTGTCCTGCACGAACCTGCCCACCGCCTCGGTGCTGGACCAGCTGGAGCAGGATCTGGGAAAGCCGGTGATCTCGGCGAACCAGGCCACCATCTGGACCGTGCTGCGGCACTTCGGACTGCCGTATCGCGGCCCGGGCCACGCGCTGGCCTCACTGGAACCTGCTCCCCCGAGCCTGACGAAGGAGGCGCCATGAGCGACCACCTGCTGGAGACCCACGCGATCACCGACGTCGACGAGTTCGTCGACACGCGACAGCAGATACCGATCCCAGGCCGCCCCGAGAACCCGACGGTGGGGATCCTATATCCGGGCCATGCCGCGGAGGACGACTATCCGGCCTTCGAGGAGGCCTGCGGCGGAGCGGTCCGGCTCCCGGTGACCCACACCACCATCGGGGTGGATGAGCACACCACCCAGGCCCTGCTGGACACCGGGTCGCCCGCCCGGCTCGCCGAGGGGGCCCAGCGCCTGCTGGCCGAGCATCCCGTGGAGGCCCTCATGTGGGCCTGCACCTCGGGCAGCTTCGTCTACGGGTTCGACGGCACCCACGACCAGACCCGGACGCTGGAGCAGGCCGCGGGGGTGCCGACGTCGTCGACCTCGCTGGCCTACCTGCACGCTCTGCAGACCCTGGGAGTGCGCCGGGTCGCCGTGGCGGCGTCCTATCCTGCCGACCTGGCCGAGCACTTCCAGGACCTCCTGGGGCGCGCGGGCGTCGACGTCGTCGCCTTCGCCTCCCACGGGATCTTCACCGCCGCCGAGGTGGGCCTGATGGGCAGGGAGGACGTGGTGGCGATGATCCGCGCCGTCGATGTGCCGCAGGCCGAGGCGATGCTGGTGCCGGACACCGCCATGCACTCGCTGCGGTGGATCCCGGACCTCGAGGAGTCGCTCGGCAAGCCCGTGCTGACCGCCAACCAGGTCACCGTCTGGGAGGGCCTGCGGCTCACCGGACGGCCGATGCCGGTCCTGCCGCAGCTGGGCTGCTTGGGCGACCCGAACGTCTTGGGCGACCCGAACGCCCTGAGCGTCCCGGACCGACCGGCCGCACCCGGAGGGGGCGGGGCCGACGTCAGCGCCGAATCCTGGGGCGACGCCGTCGACTGGCCCGAGGACTGAGGCCCGGCGGTATCATCATTGTCGACAATCCACGGATCCTGTGATCCCCCTCTCACCACACTGGTCTCACCGCACCGCGCACCATCCGACCCTCACCCCGCTGGAGCCACGATGCCCGCCACCGCAGCCCGATCCGCCGGCCGATTCACCCCCGTGAACAAGGAGTCCACGGCGTCGCTGATCACCCGGCAGCTGCGGGAAGGCATCATGGACGGCTCCCTGCCCGCCGGCAGCCAGCTCTCCGAGGCTCGACTCTCGGCGGCCTTCGGGGTCAGCCGCGGCCCCCTGCGTGAGGCCATGCAGCGCCTCGTGCAGGAGGGCCTGCTGCGCGCGGAGCCGAATCGCGGACTCTTCGTCAAGGAGCTCGACGCCGAGGAGATCCGCGATCTCTACGTGGCGCGCACCGCCGTGGAATCGGCGGCGGCGCTGAAGATCGTGCGTGACGCCGCCACGGAGACGACGCCCCGCGCCGTCGCCCTGCTGCGCGCGACCTGCACCGCGATGCGTCGGGCGGCGACCGCCGGGGACCTCAGTGCCCTCTCGGATGCGGACTTCGACTTCCATGAGGAGCTGGTCACCGCCTCCGGCAGCGCTCGGCTGCGCCGGATGCACGAGACGCTCATGGTGGAGACCCGGATGTGCCTCACCGCCCTGGAGGGGACCTACTACGATCCCGAGGACCAGGTGGACGAGCACCGCCGCATCGCCGACGCGATCGCCGACGGCGACGAGGCCGCCGTCCTCCGCGCGATCGACGATCACATGCATCAGGCCCTCGAGCGCCTCATCCGCGGCGGCGAGGCCGACACACGAGGCTGAGCCTCAGCGGCTGAGGTTCTTGAACTGCCGGACCGCCAGCGGCAGGAAGATCAGCATGATCACCGCCGGCCAGATCACGGCACCGGCCACGGCATGGCCGTCGATCCAGTAGGCGGGCTCCAGATGCTGCATCCCCGGGGTCTCGAAGAGCTCGCGGATGGCGGCCGCCGTCGAGGACACCGGGTTCCAGGCCGCGATGGCCCCGAGCCAGCCGGGCATCATCTCCGGCGGGGCGAACACCGAGGAGATGAACCCCAGAGGGAAGGCCACGGCGAACAGCATGCCCGCGGTCTCCGTGTTCCGGATGCACAGCCCCAGGTAGATGCCGACGAAGATCAGTGCGAGGCGCAGCCACAGCAGCAGCGCGAACGCCAGCAGCGTGGCCCCGAGCTGCCGCCGGCGCGCCACCCGATCAGCAGGGCGACCCCGACGATGACGGCCAGGTCGATCGCCGCGCGGATCACATCCGAGACCGCCCGCCCGGTGACGGGTGCCGAGGAGGCCATGGGCATGGACCGGAAGCGGTCCATGAACCCCTTCTCCTTGTTGTGGGTGACCGCATAGGCGGTGTCCATGAAGCCGAAGGCCATGGTCATGGCGAACATCCCTGGCATGGCGAAGTCCACATACCCCTCCCCCGCGCCCTGCCCGGTCACGTCCATGGCGGAACCGAAGACGTAGACGAACATCAGCACCATCACCACCGGGAAGCCGATCTGCCAGGCGAAGGTGCTGGGCTGGCGCACCAGGTGGGTGAACTCCTGCAGGACGATCGTCCAGCAGTCACGGGCCGCCCAGAGCAGCCCGGCGCCGGGCTGGGCCGTCGGGGCCGTCGCGGAGCCGAGGGAGTGTCTGCCAGTGCGTCCGTTGCGGCGGCCGTCGTGGTGAGTCGTCGTCGTCATCGGGTCTCCTCCTGTGCGGCACCCGTTCGGGAGGTCAGGTGCAGGAATGCCTCATCCAGCGTGGGGCGGCGCAGACCGATGTCGGCGACCTCGATGCCCTGGGCTCTGATCTCCACCGCCACGGTGGTCAGGGCGGCCACGCCGTCGGGCACCGGGACGCTGAGCGTCGCGGCGTCCTCGTCCAGGGCGGGGTCTGCGCCGGTCGCCTGCCGGACGAGCTCGGCCAGCCCGGCCAGGTCGGCGGGATCGACCGCGACGACGTCGAGCCGCTCGTCCCCGATCCGACGCTTGAGCCCGGCCGGTGTGTCCTCGATGATGTTCCGTCCGTGGTCGATCAGGCTGATCCGGTCGCACAGCTTGTCCGCTTCGTCCAGATAGTGCGTGGTCAGCAGAACGGTGGTCCCCTGGGAGGTGAGGTTCCGCACCGCCTCCCACACCTCCCGGCGCCCGGCGGGGTCGAGGCCCGTGGTGGGTTCGTCGAGGAACATCACCTGCGGCGCCAGGATCATCGACGCCGCGAGGTCCAGCCGCCGCCGCATCCCGCCGGAGAACTTCTTGGGAGAGCGACCGGCGGCCTCGGTGAGTCCGAAGATCTCCAGCAGCTCGTCCGCCCGCCGGCGCGCGTCAGCCTTGCTGAGCCGGAACAGTCGACCGAACATCGTCAGGTTCTGCCGGGCGGTCATCAGGTCGTCCACCGCGGTCTGCTGTCCGGTCAGACCGATGCTGCGGCGCACCTCGCGTGGCTGAGCGACGACGTCATGCCCGGCCACCCGGGCCTCGCCGCCGTCGGGATCCGTCAGGGTGGCCAGCACCCGGACCGTGGTCGTCTTTCCCGCCCCGTTGGGGCCGAGCAGCCCGTGCACCGTCCCACGGGGCACAGCCAGGTCGACGCCGTCGAGCGCCACCTTGTCCTTGTATCGCTTCGTAAGACCCACGGTCTCCACGGCGAGCTCCTGTGCCGTCATCCCACGCCACCCCTTCTTCGTACACTGAACGCAACAAATGTAGCGTACGCCGTGCGCAGTCATCAAGGGCGGTTAGGCTGAGGCCACCATGAATGCTGAGAATCCTGTCCGGAAGAGCCTGCAGCTGCTCTGGTACGGCCTGCCGGATCCCAAGAAGGGCCCGAAGCCGACGCTGACGCTGGAGCAGATCGTCCGCACCGCGATCGGCCTTGCCGACTCCGAGGGCCTCGACGCCCTGTCCATGCGGAAGCTGGCCCAGCGGCTCGACGTCGGCACCATGTCCCTCTACCGATACGTCCCCTCCAAGACTGAGCTGCTGAATCTCATGCTGGACGCGGTCAGCGGACCCACGCATCTGCGCCGCACCACCTTCGATGCCGGGTGGCGCGTCGGACTGGAGGGGGTCGGCCACGGCGGACGGCAGCAGTACCTGGCGCACCCGTGGCTGCTGCAGGTCAACTGGACACGGCCCGTGCTGGGACCCAACAGCGTGGCCGACATGGAGCTGATCATGACGGGCCTGAAGGACCTGCCGCTCTCCGACCGGGAGAAGATGCACGTGGTGGTCGCTTTGGACTCCTACGTCACCGGCGCGGTGCGGCAGGAGATCCTCTCCCAGCGCGCCGCCGCGGAGAGCGGCATGACCGATGAGGAGTTCTGGGAGGCCCAGGCACCGTTCCTCTACGAGATCTTCGACACCGGCCGCTACCCCACGATGGCCTCCCTCTCGGAGGACACCTTCGCGGGCACCTGGGAGGAGAGCTTTGACTTCGGCCTGAGGCTGCTGCTCGACGGCATCGAACAGCAGCTCGCCCGGCGGGCGGAGTCGCCCGACACAGCGGACACGCCGTTCTGAACCGGCGGCCCGCCCGCCTGCGTCATCGGAACCGGACTGGCTACTCCGCGGCCTCCGTGCCGCCGGACTGACGGGCGCCCAGCTGCTCGTCCAGCTTCAGCAGTCCCGGGCCGTCGTCTCCGATCAGCCGGATCTTGCCGATCAGCTCGGAGACGGTGGCCTCCTCCTCGAGCTGCTCGTCGATGAAGGAGTTGAGCAGCGGCAGGGCGTCGATGTCACCCTCCTGCTGCGCCAGCCGGTACAGGTTCCGGATCGACTCCGAGACCTTCTGCTCATGCGCGAGCGAGGCCTCGAAGGCCTCCTGCACCGTGCCCGCGGTCGCCGCGACGGCAGGCACCGCCTGGATGCGCGGGTGGGCGTCCCGGTCGGTCATGTGATCGATGAAGCGATTGGCGTGCACGACCTCCTCATCGGCCTGCGCCCGGAACCACGACGCCATACCGGGCAGGTCGAGCATGTCCATCTCGATGGCGAGCTGGCGGTAGACCAGCGAAGCCTCCAGCTCCAGAGTGACCTGGTCGTTGAAGGCCGCCTCGAGCGCGCCGGTGAGCTGTGCCATGGTGAGAACACTCCTCGTCTCGGATCTCTGGCGGCCGCCGGGTGCCGGGGCCGCCTCTGATGCCACTGTAGCCACCGGGAGCCGCGCTGACCACGCAGGAGAGGCAGGCCTCACCTGGAACGATCGGCCCGCCGTCGTCATCGGAGAGCATCGCATCATGCCTGGAAGGACACATGTGACTGCGCCGCGAGCCTCTGGTCAGGGGCTCACCGGCTGACTAGTCTGATCTGCATGGAGTTCAGGTATCTCGGCCACAGCGGCCTCAAGGTCTCATCAGTCACGTACGGCAATTGGATCACCCACGGCTCGCAGGTCGAGAACGACATGGCGACCCAGTGCGTGCACGCCGCGCTCGACGCCGGCATCACCACCTTCGACACTGCGGACGTCTATGCCAACACCGTCGCAGAACAGGTCCTCGGCGACGCGCTGGCCGGCCAGCGCCGCGAATCCCTGGAGATCTTCACGAAGGTCTACTTCCCCACGGGCCCCAAGGGACACAACGACACTGGACTCTCCCGGAAGCACATCATGGAGTCCATCGACGGCTCCCTGAGCCGTCTCGGCACAGACTATGTGGACCTCTACCAGGCTCACCGCTACGACGTCGAGACTCCGCTGGAGGAGACGATGCAGGCGTTCGCCGACATCGTCCGGCAGGGCAAGGCACTCTACATCGGCGTCAGCGAGTGGACGGCGGAGCAGCTGCGCGCCGGCCACGCCCTGGCCAAGGAGCTGGGCTTCCAGCTGATCTCGAACCAGCCGCAGTACAACATGCTCTGGCGCGTCATCGAGTCTGACGTCGTGCCGACCTCCGAGGAGCTGGGCATCTCCCAGATCGTCTGGTCGCCCATCGCCCAGGGCGTACTCACCGGCAAGTACGTACCGGGTCAGCCGTTGCCGGAGGGATCCCGCGCCACCGACGAGCAGGGTGGTGCGCAGTTCATCCAGCGGTATCTGGACGACGAGATCCTGCACGCGGTGCAGAAGCTCAAGCCGATCGCCGACGAGCTCGGGCTCACGCTCGCCCAGCTCTCCATCGCGTGGGTCCTGCAGAACCAGAATGTGGCGTCTGCGCTGGTGGGGGCCTCCCGGCCGGAGCAG
This sequence comes from Nesterenkonia sp. PF2B19, assembly GCF_001758425.2. Taxonomy (GTDB): domain Bacteria; phylum Actinomycetota; class Actinomycetes; order Actinomycetales; family Micrococcaceae; genus Nesterenkonia; species Nesterenkonia aethiopica. Next base: position 29,533 of record NZ_MDSS02000037.1, read on the forward strand.
ATCGCTTCGAACGTCGCCGCCGCCGGGGTCACCCTGGACGGTTCGGTCATGGAGGCCATCGACTCGGTCATCGGGCACCTCGCCCAGGACGACCCGGCGCTGACCACCTCCCCCGAGGCTCGCCTGACCTGACGCTCAGCACCTGAGGCTCAGCGCCCGGGACGATGCCCGGGAAGATCACGGCCACCGTGATCTTCCCGGGCATCTCTGCGTCCCAGAGGGCCGCCCTGCCGGGAGCTCCTCCAGAGGGCACGCCGGGCGCGACGACGTCGGAGAGGCATCGCCCCAGCTCAGACGCCTCAGACTGCGGCAGTGACCAAATCGTTATGGAACTGTGGTGATTCTGCGTAGACTGTGGACCCTGACATCCCATCCCCGGGTGAAAGGTGATCCGGCGTGAGCAACGCAACCGACGTCGGGCGGCATCCCCGCCTGACTGCCGCACTGTGCGGGAGCGCCCTGGCAGGCGTCCTGCTGCTGTGCGGCGCCGGCCCTGCGGCCGCCTCCAGCCAGGAGCCCGAGCCCAGCGAGTCCCAGAACGAGGCCGCCTCCAGTTCCGCCTCCCCCGACGAGGACGAGACGCAGGACGACGCCGGTTCAGACGACGACTCAGGAACCGATTCCGACTCTGACTCCGAGGACGCCGACTCCGAGGACGCCGACTCCGAGGAGGCAGGCGACGAGTCCACGGATGACGAGGCCGACGGGGAGGAGGAAGACGACCGGACCCCGGAGACCGAGGATCCCGAGTCTGAGGACCCCGAGTCCGAGGAACCCGAGTCCGAGGAACCTGAGTCCGAAGCCCCAGAGTCCGAGGATCCTGACGAGCCGGGCGACGAGTCCACGGTCGAGCCGACCGACCCCGGCACGACGCCGGAGCCGGACCCCACGCCCGAGCCCGAGCCCACTCCGGATCCGGGCGAGACGGACGAGGGGACGCCGTCCCCTGAGCCGAGTCCGGACCCGGAGGACCTGCAGGCCACCTGCACCTCGGCCACCGGCTACCCCGGAGAGGTCCTGACCTTCGAAGTCAGTGTCAACGCCTCTGACGCCCGCATCACCTCGGTGAGCTCCGGAATCCGCGGAGGCAGCTCCTGGCATGAGGGCATGACGGTCCACTATCTGCTGGAGCGTGAGGTCTCCTCGATCACCCAGGACACCGTCACCGTGCAGGTGGAGGCCGAGGACGGACGCACCGCCAGCTGCTCAAGCACGTTCACGCTGTACCCGAACGCCGTGGACGAGACTCCCGGGCAGGAGGACAGCCCGGAGAGTGACCCCGACCCGACGCAGGAGGTGGACCGCACCAGCGCGCCCAGCCCTGCCGAAGTGCCCTCGGTCCCCGGGGCGCCGTCGGCTCCGGACCCCGCTCCGGAGGGCCGGCCGACGGGCCAGGACAGCGCCGACGAGTCCAGCGAGGGCGAGTCCAGCGAGGACGACGGCGTCGAGGACCGCCCGAGCTTCAGCCCGCGTCCCCTGGTCCCCGGCGCGCCCGATCGCGACCTCAGCGACAGCGCCACCACGCAGCCCTCCGCAGAGGAGACGGGTGCTGGCGAGACGGGAGCGGACGACGAGGACGACGGCGACGGACTGGCTTCGACCGGTGCCGCCCCGCATGCCCTCACCGCCGGAGCACTGGGAGTCGCCGCCCTCGGGGCCGGCTCCCTGGCCGTCTGGACGGCACACCGACGCGGTCAGCTCAGCCGGAGGCACTGAGCGCGGACTGGTCCCACTCGTCCCCGGCAGGATCAGCGGCGGGGTCAGCGGCGGCGGATCGCCCGCCAGGCGGGGGCGTCGACGCTGAATGCACCGGGCCCGGTGAAGACCAGGGCGAGCCCGAGGACGGCGTAGAGCACCATGAACTCCACCGGGTTGCCCAGGAGGAGCAGGAACGGCTCATTCCACCCGTGCACGCTGACGAAGACGGTACCTCGGTCGAGCAGCAGGAACGCCGCCATGCCCGAGAGCAGCGCGAGCACAGCGGCCGCGACCCGCGTCATCAGCCCCAGCGTCAGCAGTGCGCCGCCGATGATCTCTGTGAACACCATGGCAGCCCCGAGATGTTCGGCGAAGGGGACGGCGAGCCCGGCGACATACTCGCTCGAGCCGTCCACACCGAGCCAGGTGGCCTTGCGCAGGCCGCCGACCAGCAGGAGGATGCCCGCCGCGAGGCGGAGCAGGAGAAGACCGAGATCGATGCTGAAGACATTCCGCATGACACCACTCTGACACCTGGTCAGAGCTGATCCGCGGTTCACCACACGTTCGGCGCCGGCTTCCTGCTCGAAGGCAGTGCCGCTGACTCCCGCCACCGGCGCAGCTCCTCGCCGACGTCCAGGTCGGCGGGGGTCTCATGACCGAGGCCGCGGATCTCATCCAGGATCTGCTCGTTGGTCACCGGTCCGGAGCCGGACAGCAGTCGCGCAGCGATATGGGCGCGGACGTAGATCTCGCCGTCGACGACGACGCGCTGCTCGAAGTAGATGCTCTTCTCATCCATGCCGAGCATGCGCGTGTGGATCTCGAAGCGGGTCAGGAAGGTGACCGACTTGCGGAAGGTGATCTGCTCCGCCTGGACCACCGGCGACCACCCGAGCTCACGCATACGCCGCCATAGACCTGCCCGCGCCATGAGGTCGAAGCGGCCGAGGTCGAACAGCGAGAAGTACTGCCCGTTGTTGATGTGCATGGCGATGTCGATGTCCGTGGGCAGCGCGCGCAGCGTGACCGTGGAGGTCTCCCAGGGCGAGAGCGGCGGGCGGCGACGAGCGCGCAGCAGGGTCAGGAGGGTGCGGAAGATCACATGCATGGCATCCAGTCTGCCACAGAACCTACTTATCAGTAATCAGCGGTGTCGGGGTCGCTCGTCCTCGCCGGAGCGCCGTCATCCTGAGCATCCCCTCCAGCTTCATCCCGCGCCTCCTCGTCGGGCGGGCCGTCGGATGGACCGTCGACGGGTCGTGGGGGCTCAGCCGGACGCAGGACGTAGCCCGCACCGCGAACCGTGTGGATCATGCGGGGCATGTCCGCTTCGATCTTCTTCCGCACATACGAGATGTAGAGCTCCACGATGTTCGCCTGGCCGGCGAACTCGTACTCCCACACCTGCTGGAGGATCTCCGTCTTCGGCAGCACCGTGCGGGCGTGACGCATCAGCAGCCGCAGCAGGCGGAACTCGGTGTCGGAGAGGTCGATGTCCTTCTCTCCGCGCCGGACGGTGCGTGCCGCGGTGTCCATCTGCAGGTCTCCCACCACCAGCCGCTCACCTTCGCGACGCTCCGGCAGCCGCCCGGTGAGGAAGTGCAGACGCCGCAGCGACTCCTCGACGTCGATCCGAGACGCCATGTGGTCGTCCACGGGTTCGCACAGCGCCGTCACCGCGGCGAACTCCACGTCGGCGTCGAACCACACCAGGGCCGCGGCGTCCTCCATGAGCCGACGCAGCTCGGGCACGGTCTCTTCCACCCCCGGGATCCGTCGGCTGGACCGGGCGTCCACCACAAGAAGCTGTGGCTGCTCCTCTGTGATGAGGTGCCGGGCCGAGTCCGGGGTGGGCGCGTGGAGCACCTTCACGTCCAGGCCTCTGAGGCGCTGCGTCAGCTCGGAGACCGCCGGAGAGGGGCCGGCGAGGATCAGCACCGGCGAGGAGATATGCGGCTCTGGCGCGTCGGCACCCTCGCGCACGGGGGCCTCCTCGCGCTCTGCCTCCACAGCGTCCTCCGTCCGGCGATCACTCGGCGTGGACGCCGCGCGCATGTCGGCGGCGCCGCGCACGGCGAGATCCAGCGTGTGTCCAGACAGCTAAGATAGCCCACATCTGTGCCGTCCGACACCCTGAAGGAACCGAACGACGAGCGGAACTCCGCCGACATCGTCCCTGGTGAGCGTCGCGTCGGGCGGCGAACGACAGGGGTTTCCGCCATAGTGTCCCTCGCTGTCGGCGCGGCCCTGCTCAGGTGAGCAGGTGGACGAGCGTCCCGATCAGAAAGCTGGACACTGCGAGGCCGGCGAGGCCGAACTCCACCAGGATGCCCAGCCCCATGGCACGCAGCGCGGCAAGGCTGGCCTGCGCGGCAGCCTGCCAGTCACGGTCGCGCCGGATGAACTCGGCGCCGAAGAGTCCCAACGCGAAGCCGAGGAAGAGACCCAACGGAGGCAGCATGACCATCCCGACGAGGGCCGCCACGACGCCGACGAGGATGGGGCCACGGGGAATCCGTTCACGGTGCAGCGCCCGTCCGGTGAGCACCGTGGACGCCGCCCAGCCAGCCGTGGCCAGCACCATGCCGATCACCGCAGCCGTCCAGACCGCAGGCCCTCCCAGCAGCACCGCCCACGCCAGGAGGGTGACGATGATCAGCAGACTGCCCGGCAGCACCGGGAGCACCACTCCGGCCATGGCGACCAGCAGCAGGACGAAGGCCACCCCGGTGGCGACACCTTCCGCGACGAGTCCTTCGAGCATGACTACAGCCTGCCACACGGCGCCGCCGCACCGACCACACTGACGCGTGCGCGACGTGGCCGGAGCCCTCTCCCCCGGAATGACGCGGATCCAGGGACCATGTCGACAGGTGACGCCGGCACTTGGCAGGACCTCACGCCGGGCCATAACCTTGTGAAGCCCGGGGCCACCTCCCCCAGGCCGGCGGACTGCGGCACCAGCGCCCGGATCAGCCGACGACGACGTCGTCCGGTCCACTCCCGCGCCGCACCTCAGCCCGACTCCGCCGCCCAGACCACCAGCGACCGCAGCCTCACAAGGGAGGCGGAGCAAGGAGACCAGATGATCATCGGAGTCCCGACCGAAGTCAAGAACAACGAGTTCCGCGTGGCGCTGACGCCTGCCGGCGCCGTCGACCTCACCCGCCGCGGGCACACCGTGCTGATCCAGCTGGGGCCGGGGAAGGTTCAGGGTTCTCCGACGAGGACTACCGCGGTGCCGGCGCCGAGCTGGTGCCCGACGTCGACGACGTCTGGGGTCAGGCCGAGCTGGTGCTGAAGGTCAAGGAGCCGCAGCCCGAGGAGTTCCCCCGCATGCGTCAGGGTCAGGTGCTGTTCACGTATCTGCACCTGGCCGCGGAGCCGGCGTGCGCCGCCGCCCTGAAGGAGCGCGGCGTCACCGCCATCGCGTATGAGACCGTCACCGGCCCCACCGGCCTGCCGCTGCTGGCACCGATGAGCGAGGTGGCCGGGCGCCTCTCGGCACAGGTGGGCGCCTACCACCTGATGCATTCCCAGGGCGGCTCCGGGCTGCTGATCGGTGGCGTGCCCGGCGCACGCCCGGCGAAGGTCGTCGTCATCGGCGGCGGAAAGGCCGGCGAGCAGGCGGCCATCACGGCTCATGGCATGGGCGCGGACGTGACGGTCATCGACCTGAACCTGGACCGCCTGCGCGAGCTCTCTGCCATGTCCGGCCGCGGGCTGACCACTCTGGCCTCGAACACCCTGACCATCGCGGAGGAGGTCGCCGCGGCAGACCTGGTGATCGGCTCGGTGCTCATTCCGGGTGCCTCCGCCCCCAAGCTCGTGACCAAGGACATGGTCTCCCAGATGCGGCCCGGCTCGGTCCTGGTGGACATCGCCATCGACCAGGGCGGCTGCTTCGAGGGCTCCCGCCCCACCACGCACGCCGATCCGACGTTCCCCGTCGGCGAGCAGATCTACTACTGCGTGGCGAACATGCCCGGCGCTGTGCCCCACACCTCCACCGCCGCCCTGACCAACGCCACCCTGCCGTATATCTTCCGCCTGGCGGACAAGGGCTGGAAGCAGGCGCTGGCCGATGATCCGCACCTGGCGGCCGGCCTGAACGTCCACGACGGACGGCTCACCCACGCTCCGGTGGCCCACGCCCTGGGCGAGGAGGCGCTCCCGCTGGAGACCGCCCTGGCCTGAATCTCACCTCTGAGGCACCTCGAGCGGGGTCCCGTCGACGTCGGCGCCATTGTCGCCGACAGATCGTCGGGGCCCCGCTCGAGTCGTTCTGCGGCCGAGGCTGGGGTCGGATCTGACCGTGCGTTTTGGCCGGCTGGTCCCGCTCCTCCGGGATGTGTCAGAGGGTTCCGGAAGACTGAGCAACACCAGGAGGAGCCGGGGCAGGATCCCCGCGAGAGGGCAGCCGGGTAGAGCGTCCCGGCAGGGGCGGCAGAGACGGGCACCCCCGCAGGGACGGCAGAGACGGGCACCCCGGCAGAGACGTCAGAGGAGGTGGATAGCGTGGGAGACATGGAGGACCAGGACGGGGTGAACCAGCACCCAGACCAGCACAGCCAGCACGGCGACGACTCTCGTGCCGATCACGCTGCTGCTGGTTCTGGTGATGCTGGCTCCGTGTTCTGGCCCGCCCGAGCCGCGCACCTGGCCCAAGAACCAGAACTCTCCCACGCCCGAGCACTGATCATCACCACCCGACAGACCGAAGCCCAAGCCCTCACCGGACTGCTGGACTACCAAGACCGCAGAGCCCGAGAAGCTGACGCCGCCGAAGTCGACCATCACACCCGCCGCGCCCTGCGGGAGGCCGCCACCACAGACACCGCCCACATCCTCGGAGTCAGCGAACAGGTCGCCTCCGGGATGCTGACCGCCGCCCGCACCGCCCGGACCACCCTGCCGGTCACTTGGAAGACC